>CAVYXL010000011.1:0-106533 GCA_963772505.1 Candidatus Bathyarchaeota archaeon | reverse complement strand
ACCCTCGAATTCAGTTAGTAATTGGTCTAATTTCAGGGCTGATCCAACGCATTCCTCTACTGCTCTTGCAGGTCCGTCAAACCTTACTTTAGCTTGGAAATTCGAAACTAACGGATCCGTCGTTTCTTCGCCAACTATTTCGAATGGAATAGTTTATGTTAGTTCTCAAGACAAGAACATTTATGCGCTTGGAGCTTGGAGCGGAAGTCTAATTTGGAAATTTGCAACTCAAGACACTATTGAATCTTCACCTGCTGTTGCAAACGGTAAAGTTTACACAGGAGGTGACGATGGATATGTTTATTGTCTTGACGCTTACACGGGTGCTCGTATTTGGCAAACGTTTGTTAACGGCGACTTACCTTACACGTTTGCAACAGTTGTTTTGAAATCTTCACCCGTAGTGTCTGGCGGTACAGTCTATATTGGATCTTTAGACGGTTACTTGTATGCTCTTGATGCTAACACTGGCAATATCATTTGGAAGACTCAAACCAATGGCCCTATCGAATCATCCCCCGCAATTGCTGATGGAGCTGTCTATTTTACTTCCCAGGAACCAGCGGCAGGAGCTCTCTATAAACTCAACGCTAACACGGGCGCTTTAATTTGGAAACAAACAATTCCCTATGAATATCAATTTATAGGCGGCACAGAGCTGCTGGGTTCTCCGTCAATTGCGGACGGAATGGTTTTCACATCCTCAAATTTGAGAACATATTACGCTGTAAATGTCGTAACTGGCAATGTGACATGGAATTTCACGGATCCTGATGCAAGTGAATTCATAAGTTCTTCACCGATTTGCGTTAACGGTCAACTTTTCGTTATTGATAAGTTCAACATAGCTTGTCTTGATGCTACAAACGGACATATGATTTGGACTTTTTACACTGGTGATGAACTCTACATTTCACCTTCCTACGCTGACGGCAAAATATATGTAGTTACTAGTCAACGTGATTTATACATTCTAGATGCAACAAGGAACGGGACAAAACTTGCAACCTATGTTACACCTTCAACTTCTTGGTCATCACCTAGGTTAGCCAATGGCATGTTGTATGTGGGCTGTAATGATTGGAATGTTTACTGCTTCTCCAATTACATTACTAACCAAGCATCAACCCCCACTTCTACCACTCCTACTCCATCCGCTTACTTCACCTTAGCACCTGACTTAATAGTGCCCATCGCCTCAATCATTGTAGCCATAATAATTGTAATTGTCGCTGTTAGCCTAATAATAAGAAAAAAATCAGAAAAACCAAAGATTGCTTCCGCTAACATAAACCGCTTACATAAAAGCTTGAATTTAACCAACAACTATAAGTAAAGTGGTAATTTGTCAGCAGATTTAGTTCTAATTAACACAACTGTTCAAAGCATGAACCATAGCCAACCCGCCGCACAAGCCCTTGCAATAAGAAAAAACATAATCATCAAAGTGGGAACAAACCAAGAAATTAACTCTTTGATTGGTGAAGCCACAAAAATAATTGATTTAAGCGGGAAAACCGTCGTTCCAGGTTTAATTGACACTCACATTCACGTTGCCGATTTTGGAAAATGCTTGCTTTGGCTTGACTTAAACTGTGCAAAGTCCATCAAGGAACTTCAAACCTTGATCAAAGAAAAAGCAAAGCAAATTTCAAGTGGACGATGGATAATCGGGCGGGGATGGAATGCTGACCATTTTAAAGAAAAAAGGTTTCTCAAAGTCTCTGACCTTGACGTTGTTACGCCAAATAATCCCGTAATTCTTTACCATGAATCGATAATGTTGTGCGCAGTAAATACGGCCGCATTAAAATTAGCAAAAATTACTGCTCAAACTCCCGTGCCTCTAGGTGGAAGTGCTGATAGAAATCCTAAGACAGGTGAACTAACTGGAATTTTACGAGACAGCGCAACCAGTATGGTTTGGAGAGTGGTTCCAGAACCTAGGAAGATGAGCTCTTGGATGCTATGGTGTTGGCTTGCCAAAAAATTGTTGAATCTGGACTTACAAGTGTCCATTGGATAATTCTTTCTGAAAATGAAATTTCAATAATTCAAAAGCTCCATAACGAGAGAAGGTTGCCATTTAGAGTTAACGTGATAGTTCCCATTGAGTTTCTAGAGAAAACTTCTGATTTCCAATCCTCTGACCGTTTGATGTTACATGTAGGCGGCTCTTTGATTGTTGTAGATGGTTATTTAGATTCCAAAACTGCTGCGTTATCTAAACCATATAGCGATGAACCCAGTAACAGCGGCAAATTACTTTACACTCCCAGATCATTGGTGTCCTCGATAGAACAAGTATTAGCAATGGGTTTTCAGCCAGTACTGCAAGCTATGGGCGATAAAGCTGTAGACATAACGTTGAACGCAGTTGAGCAAGCCGAAAAGCAGGTGCCAAACAGATCTATTCGTTTCAGAATTGAACAAGCTGCACTTCTAAATCCGCAATTAATCGAGCGCCTTAAAACCCAAAAAATGGTAATTTCCGTCCAGCCCAAAGTTGTCGCCACAGAATTTTCCGTTTGGTCAGCCACACAGCATCTTGGCATCAAAAGGGCTCAATGGTTGCATCCGCTCAAAACATTGCTAAGTGCAGGCGTGAAGATTGCTGGTGGTTCAGATTGTCCCATGGAGCCTTTAAATCCATTACTTGGTATTGAGACGGCTGTGCTGAGAGACGATTTTCCCGAGCAGCGTTTAAGTGCTGAGGCAGCTTTGCGTATGTACACACTTGATGCCGCTTATTCTTCTGGGGAGGAAGCGGTTAAAGGTTCGATTGAAGTTGGCAAACTCGCTGATTTAGTCGTTTTATCCGATAACCCACTGGCTGTTGCAGCCTGTGAAATCAAAGACATTAATGTTGAAATGACGATCATGGATGGAAAAGTGGTTTATTCCAAACATTCCCAAAACTAATCCTAATTTGCCCTATTTCTTTTTCAACAATATATTTACAGTTTTTTTCGGGTTTTTTATTGCCCTTAAAACTTTATACTTTGTAAAAGTTGGATTAACCAAATTAGCCCTAGCACACAACTCGCGTAAATCATTGGCTGAAAATTCTGGCGTCTCTACTAAGGGCTCCGTGGCTGCCAATGCATAATCGCAAAAACCTTTTCTTAGAAAACCGCCTTGTTTTGCCTGCTCATAAAATGCTGTTCCATAAAGTGGCATGGCGATGCTGAAGATGAAGCTGTCCGCACCCAATCTTCTAAGTTTGTAAGCAAATTTTATAGTTTCTTCAATTTCCGTTTTGGTTTCACCAATCAAGCCAATAACAAAAAAACAACCCACCTTTACTCCGACTTTCTTACACGCGATTACCGCTTTTTCAACACTTTTCAAATCCAAATTCTTACCAATAACCTCAGACACCACGCGTTGGACTCCAGATTCTGGAGCCACGCGAATCTTTTTGCAACCTGACTTTTTCATTTTTCTCAAAAGCGATTCATCAAGCATATCCGCCCTAACCCCATTAGGCGTAAACCACTCAATATGCAACCCTCGCTTAACAATTAGGTCGCAAATGTCCGTCATGCGTTTCTTATCTAAAGTCATATTGTCATCAGAAAAATCAATCTGCTTAATCCCATAAGTCTTCACTAAGTGTTCAATCTCATCAACCACGTTTCTTGGACTTCTGGCACGCCACTTTTTATCCCAAACAATGAAGTTTGAACAAAAAACGCAGCTATGAGGGCAGCCTCTGCTTGTAATCATTGCGGTCCATGGCTTACTCACTTCTCCACGCAGCGGATTCTCTTTGACAGCTTCAAAATAGATTTTCATTGGAAGTAAATGCCTGGCGGGAAAAGGCAAAGAATCCAAATCCTCAATTATTTGGCGTTTACCTGTAAAAACAGCTTTTCCATTTTGCTTAAATCCTAAACCATCTATGGAGACGAAAGCTTGCTTCGCAGCCTCAAGCATTTTAACCAGTTCAGAAACTGTTTTTTCTGGTTCACCAATAACAACAAAATCAACATCGGCTTCTGAGAGACAAGCTCCCGGTCTAGCAGACGGATGTTGACCCATCAATACAACAACACACTTTCTGCTAACGGATTTTATTGCAGAAACCACTTCAAATGCGGTTTTAGACCAGCCTGAAAACGGAATTTCAACAACAACAACATCGGCATTCCACGCACCCACCCGTTCAGCAATAGTTTTGGCATTTAAACCAACACGGTATTTTGTTTCATCCAATTCCACAAGATTCTTCCAGCCTTCGGTGGGAGCATCAATAATGCAGACTTCATGGTTTTTTTCTAAGACAGCTGCAACAGACGCCAAAACGATGGGTGGAAAAACGTTTGGCTTCCCCCAAGCTTTGGGCTGAATTCGAGGTGGATTAATTAGGCAAACACGCATGTTGTTGGCGCTTCTTAAAACACCAATACCTCAACGCTTTGATTAAAACTTTGCACTAAATAGGCAAAAAGAACAAACGCACAACCACTATGACGACAACGCAGAAGAGCGCCCATAGAATAATCGTGACGTCTCGGATGCGTAGGGCGCTTAAAATCTTGTTACCAGTGAGTGGCTCCAGGCTATCGCCTAAAATATATTGACCTGGCTTTTCCAATTGCACACGCAATGCTCCTGCCATGGTCGCCATTGGCCAACCGTGATTTCTGCTGGGCGTTTTCTTGTGGTCTCTGTAAGCTATTTTCCAAGCGTTTTTAGCGTCCTTTCTAAGGATTCCCGCTGCCACAATCATAAACAGGGCTGTTAAACGAGTTGGTATGTAGTTTACGATGGTGTCTAAGTTTGCGCTAAACCAACCGGTGTTTATGTGTTTCTCGTCCTTGAACCCCACCATGCCGTCAAGGGTGTTTATTGCTCGAAAAGCAATAGCTCCTGTTACACCGAACAACGCAAACGACATCATTGGGGAAAGTTTGAAGTCAATCAAGTTCTCCGCCATTGACTCGATAACTGCACTGCTGATTTGTGAACCATTTAGAGTTCTCGAGTCTCTTCTTGAGAAGTGACTGTATTTTTTTGCTTCATCAAGGTCGTTTGCTTCGATTGCTTTGGCGGCTGCTTTTGCCCAATCGGTCTCAAGTTTAATGCAAATTGTCATTTTAAGAAGAATAATGCCGATGAAAGCGTAAATCAAGATGTTGAAGTAAAATGGAACATAAGAGTAGATTGCCCATAAACCAAGGAAAACGGGAACTGCAAACGTGCAAATTACTGTTAATCCAAGAAGTATGCCTAAGAATTTTTCAATTTTTGGATTCTTGTTTTTGAAGTAGGGTTCAATTTTTCCAGTGAAATTGCCCATGAGGACAGTTGGGTGCAGCTTGAAAACCCATTTATCAGGGTCATTGGGCGAAGGGTCACCAAGAACCAAATCTAACAAGATCGCGAGAAGTAGCATGACGACTGGAACTAATATTGTTAAGAGGTTTAGCATCAAGAGTTACCCAAACATTGGTTTCCTGATACTTTGGGTAAACAGTTAATATCAATTACGGTATGCAGGTTTTATTGAGTATTTTAGACTGGTTTTTTAAGTTAGAAAATCCTATTTGTTGAGCGGCTGGTGCTGGCTTGGACTCCAATGAGGAACTAAATGCAACAACATTTCAATCCTACGTTTACATGGTCAAAGCTGACAAACCTATTGGACCCCGAGACTTAATGCGTGGCGCCAATCTCAGCAGCCCAAGTGTTGCTTACAGAAATCTTCAGAAACTCATTGATCAAGGCTTAGTTGTTAAGGATGAATATGGCAATTATGTTGTGAAAGAAAAGGTAAGCATGAACGGGTATGTTTGGGTTGGGAAAACACTTATGCCCAGCTTTGCTATCTTTGGTTTTATTTTTGTAGGTGTTTTAGTTGCTGAAATTGCGGTTTTGGTTCCTCATTTGCTTTTGGGTTCTCCTATTGAGGAGGCGTTCTGGCTTTTAACAATTGTCACGATTGTTTCTGCAGCGATTTTTCTTTTTGAAGCGGTGCGGTTTAGAAAGAAACCACGATTTTAATCAGCAAGTCCCAGTCTTCTGTTTTTTCCCTTTTTATTTTCTTCGCAGTTTTAACTTAATATTGGCAATAAGATTTGAGGCCACGAGCAGCGGAGTATATGTCTTGAATCTTCTTCTCTTGTCAAAGAAGTATGCCCTGCGTAGATAGAAATGGTGAAATGCCCCTTCTCGTAATTTGGCAAGCTCTTTCATGCTAAGCCAGGGGGTCTCAAAAATTGGGTGCGTCGTGTCGTACATGTCAAAGTCTGTTATCCTAAGCCAGCCTTTCTCTTTAACCATATCATACATCGGCGTTCCAGGAAAAGGTGTTGCAACGTTGTAGAAACCAACAGCGTCCGGAGAAATCTTTTCCACGAACTTAATAGTTTTCCATGCGCTCTCTTTTGTTTCCCCTGGGAAACCAAGAATAACGTTTGGAATAGGTTGCATACCGAGTTCTCTTACCCAACCGAGAACTTTTATGGTTAACTCAGGGGTAATGCCTTTCTTCATTGCGTCTAAAACTTGCTGGGAACCTGATTCAACCCCGAACCAAACTGAAATGCATCCGGCATTCTTCATCTTCTCAAGCAACTCATGTGTCAACATATCAACGCGTGTGCCACAGTTCCATTCAATTTTCAAACCACGTTTAAGAATTTCAGTACACATTGCTTCTGTTCTTTGCTGGTCCACTGTAAAAGCATCGTCACAAAAAGTGAATTTGCTTATGTTGTAAGTTTTGTGAAGAAACTCTAGTTCGTCTACAACGTTTTTTGGGCTTCGCATGCGATATTTCCGACCATGCATTCTCACGGTTGAGCAGAATTCGCACCAGTAAACGCAGCCTCTGCTTGTGGCCAAGTAAAGTATATCTTCATACTCGCGAAAACGTTCCATAGGCCATAGGTGACGCGCTGGAAATGGAAGAGCATCCAAATCTTCAATGTAGGGTCTATCTGCGTTCCTAACGATTTTGCCATCTTTTCTACAGGTTGTGCCAATAACATCTACGACGCTTTCCTTGTTTGCTACTCTTTGTACTAATTCTAAAAGCGTGTTTTCTCCTTCTTTGCGAATGACGATGTCTAATTCTTGGCATTCTTCAAGAGCTTTATCGTCCCAAAAGGTAACATGAGGACCTCCCATTGCTGTTATGCAGTTTGGACAAGCCTCTTTTGAAATCTTGACCAACTTAAGTGCAGGTTGATATGTGAGAGTGGATGATGTAACACCAACAATGTCTGGTTGACGTTTACTAATCTCGGCTCTGAAATCTTCTGATGACAGTTTTAGAACTTGACAATCAATAACGTCAACTTGAAACTGATTCTTCTCTAAAACTGCAGCCAAATATCCTAATCCTAACACTGCAAAAGGCATGTGCATTGCAGCGCCAACAGGTGCGGCAGGGTTAACCAAGGTTATATGAGGCTTCATTTATGCTTCACTATTTGTTCCCTCAATGGATATTCTTCACGCTTAAACATTTCGTATTTTTGAATTATAAAAGTTGGGCGCAAAAAATTGCTAAATCCACCTTATTCTGTTTGTATCTATTGATGTGCAAGTTCACGAGGCCAATATTTCGGTTTCATATATTCACTTTCAAGCAATGAAGGAAACAAGTTTAGAGGCCACGAAGGAGGCATTGGTATTACAAAAAATTCTATTGCTTCTATTCCGCTAATTCTTCTAATTTTCTCGATTGACTCAAATAACTTTTCAAAGTTTTCTATCGCAATTGCACAATATATGTCGTAAGTGTCCGTAATTCTTATGATTACTATCAAATTTGGGATTTGTAGCAATTGAGCGTAAATGTCTGGCATTTTACTTCGATTTGAAACTTTTAGGTATGCATTTCCAAGAACTTCATATCCAAGCTTGCGAAGGTCAAGCGTCACAGTTGAAAGAGGTAACAAGTTTCCTCTAAGTTTTTTGTATCTTTGAATAATAGCTTTTGTTGACATTCCTAATTGATCAGCTACCGCTTTAAAGGGCATTCGTGAATTTTCTGAAAGAATCTTTGCTATTTTTCTATCCGTCTGATCGATTTGGATTGAGGGTTGATCTAAATCGGTTAAAGTGAATTTCCGATTATTGTGAAGATCGCTTTCATGAACTATGGGTTTGATAACTAAGTTTTGAGGAAACTCTACGTTTACTGCTTCCGCCCAGATCAATTTGTCAACATGTTTGATTTTTTGATTTGATTCTAAATCAGAAATTATGTCATGAAGCGAGTTAAGGTTACGCAACGCAACTTTCCCAAAAAAGTTGTATTTACCTAGCGGCCCAGTAAGCGCTGAGATGTAATCTTTACTTTCAAGAAATTTGGCTACTTCTTTTTCATCTTCAACATTGGTTGTAATTCCTAAATCTACAATATGCCTGTATCCCAAACAATGGGGATTTACTAGCATCTTTTCGCCGTTGATTACGCCATCTTTCCATAAGCGTTTATACCGCATTCTGACTGCTGTAACTGTAATTTTGCATTCTTTTGCTATATCGGTAAAACTAGTTCGGGATTCAGAGAGGAGTATTCTTAAAATTTCTGCATCGATTTTATCGATTTTTACTTGAGCCCCTCCCAAATCAATGACCTTGAAACGATTTTTATCTCATGATGTCATATTAACTTTTATATAAAATTTCCCAAGCTTACTCCATTTGTTAGGGGCATCACCAAGACGAGATTGTCAAAACGTTTCATGTTCGATTTCATTATGATCCCAGTAACTTAGACGTGACGAATTCATTGTTGTTGATTGATTAATTATATTTCATTGCTTAATTATGGTGGTTTTTAAATTAACGATTTTTTTCTATTTGATTTTTTCCTTTTAAAATTCGGAAATGATTTTTTTAGCAAATAGCTGGTTTCCATTCATTTGTTGTAGGCTTAAGCCTACCACAAGTTCATAAAAAGGTTTTTTTAACCTAAAGTAAGCGCATTTTTAAAGGATTAGGGATAACTTTATAAATAAAATGGAACCACATAACATTTACCCAATTTTAAGGAGATAAAGAAAAAAAAATGCAAATTTCAAAAAACAAAACAGCAGTTATCGCAATTGCGATATTATTGATGATTTCAATGACAACTTCAATGATGCTTATGCCATCTGTCAGCGCACATCAACCCCCATGGCAAATTCCTACATATGCATACATTAACGCTGCACCTAACCCTGTAGGCGTCGGTCAAAACGTGGTTGTAATCATGTGGTTAACCAACCTGTTTTCTCCCGCATCGGGGCTAGACAATAATTACAGATTCCACAACTACAAGCTTACCATTACTGACCCTAACGGCCAAGCGCAAACAGTGAATTTCCCAATTGTACAAGACTCAACATCAGCACAAGATTACAGTTTTGCTCCAAGCGTAGTCGGTACATATAATTTGACCTTCAGCTTCCCAGGACAAGACTTCAACACATATTCTCACGATACCAGTTTTAACAACTTATTTACCGGTCAATCAACACCAGAAACTTTGATTAACGATACTTATCTTCCAAGCAGTGCATCAACAAGTCTAATAGTGCAACAAACCCAAATACCCTTCATCAATAGCTATCCCCTTCCAGTCTCATATTGGACGCGCCCAATTTACGGTGAAAACCCAGGCTGGTACACAATCTCTTCAAACTGGCTAGGATCAGGTTCACCCGTTGAGGCTTCAGCAGGTTCTTGGCCTATCGGTGCATACGGCGCAAACAGTCTTTTCTCAGGTTCAGCACTCAACAGAAATCCAGGCGATGCAATAGGTCCTACAACTAGCCACGTTATGTGGACAAAACCACTTCAAGCCGGCGGAATTGTTGGAGGAAATAATTTTGCTACTACTGGCGATAGTTACTTCGAAGGTTCTGCATACATTCAAAGATATGACAATCCGATAATTATGGCTGGGATTCTCTATTATCAGGCGCCTCTAGGTTATTCAAGTGGACAGGGCGGTGGAACTTATGCAGTTGATCTGCAAACAGGAAAAGTACTTTGGCAAAACAACGCTATTCCCACTGGAGCATTATCATTCGGTTACATCTATGACAGTCAACAACCAAACCAAAAAGGCGTTATGCAACCCATTCTTTTCACAAGCAGCTTTGCCCAGGCTTATGACGCATTCACAGGACAATATTTGTTCAACGTAACCAACGTTCCAAGCGGTATTCCAACAACAATGGGTCCAAACGGCGAAACTATAATGTACCCCACTTCAAACGGATATTTAGCTCAATGGAACTCGACAGGTCTCTGGAACTGGAACATTGATGTCGGTGGAGGCGTACCTGCAGCTGCAACAACCAACTTTAACATAACAACCCCCGCTAGTCCATTCGGTCCAGCAAGTACAACTCATTATTACAACACTGTTAATGGAGGCGCACCTCAAACATATGACTGGAACGTTTCACTTCCACCAAATCTACCAAGTTCTTTCTCTGAAATCGCAGCTTTCTGCGGCAACCTGATACTTTGTGAAAGCGGTCCACTGTCTGGCGTTAGCATTGGTGTATTATCCGGCGGTGTAAGTAGCAGCTGGGCACCATACACATACTTTGCTATTAACGTCAACTCTACTAGAGCCCCATTGGGTTCACTTATGTGGACAAACACAGTTGCAGCAGCTCCAGGCAACGTAACAGTTCTTTTAGGTCCAGCAGATCCAACATCAGGAGTCTTCACCGAAGGATACAAAGAAACAATGCAGTGGGTGGGATACAACCTGTACACCGGTGCAAAACTTTGGGGTCCTACTCCACCTCAAGCATCCCTTGACTACTACGGCAACCCAATTACACCTTTAATACAAGGTCAACTTGCTTACGGCAACTTCTATAGCATGGGCTATGCAGGCATATTGTACTGTTACGACGCGCAAACTGGAAACTTAAAATGGACATATGGAAACGGTGGCGAGGGCAACAGCACTAATGCAGGTCTCAACACACCATTCGGTGATTACCCAAGCTTCATAAACGCAGTTGGCAACGGCATAATATACACAGTCGCTTCAGAACACACTATTAACACACCAATCTACAAAGGCGCCTTAGAACGTGCCATCAACGCAACTGACGGAACAGAAATATGGACTATCTCAGGCTACACCGGAGAATTCTCAGCAATGAGTTATGCAATCGCAGATGGCTACGCAACATGGTACAACGGCTATGACAACTCAATCTACGTTGTTGGCAGAGGACCAAGCGCTCTAACAGTTACAGCACCAAACAATGCAGCTGATTCAGGCGCACCAGTCGTAATACGCGGAACAGTCACAGACACAGCTGCTGGAACAACACAAACACAACAAGCCGGTCAATTTCCAAACGGCGTTCCAGTTTCATCTGACGCTAGCATGAAAGACTGGATGGGCTACGTTTACCAGCAAAAACCGCTTCCAACCAACTTCACAGGCGTTCCAGTAACAATTGACGTATTGGACTCTAACAACAACTACAGAAACATAGGCACCGCAACAACCGACGCAACAGGAATGTACAGCCTCACATGGACACCCGACATAGCAGGAAACTACACAGTAGTAGCAACTTTCCATGGCAACAACGGTTATTATCCATCATACTCAGAAACCACCTTTAGTGTAGGATCAGCTCACGCAACGGCTGCCCCAGCAAGTCCAACTCCAACGCCATCAGCAGCAGACTTATACTTTGTTCCTGCAATCGCTGGCTTATTCGTTCTGATCATAATAGTAGCTATAGTAATAGTATTGATGATCAGCAGAAAACGACCATAAACTCAACTAAGGGAAAAAATTCCCTTTCTTATTTTTTTTGTTAAACTTAAAAAAATTGCGTTTTCTTCAAACTTTTCAAGCTCAAGAGCTGCTTATTGCGTGAATGTGCTATTTTAAGAAATCTTTATCAGAGGAATTGCATAGTACATATTTTCACTCTTAACTTTGGGAAGCACTAAAATTGATTTTGTTAATGACACCCGCTCCGCCTGCATCGGGTCCATGGATCCATGGAAGAAAATATGTTCCGATCGGTTTAGTTTACGTTGCAGCCGCTCTTGAAAAGAATGGATTTCAAGTAAAAATCATTGATAATTACCTTTTAGGAAAACCAATAGATGAAATTAAAACTGAAATAAGAAATCTTAACCCTGAAATAGTTGGAATAACCTGTAGCTCGGTAACTTATAGCCAATGTGTTCAAACTGCTCAGGCTGTTAAAGAGGTGCTTCCTTCTTGCAAAGTAGTGGTTGGCGGGTGGCATCCGTCTTATAATCCTGAAAGTATGATTGAACATTCTGAAATAGACTATGTTGTAATGGGTGAAGGTGAACGTGCCATGGTGGATCTTGCAACCCAACTCTTAAAAGGAGAAAACAATAGTTCCACCACAAATATTGCTGGAGTTGCGTACAGGCACGATGGAAGAATAATAAAAAACGCTCCAAAATTCATCAATAATATGGATGAGATTCCTTTTCCTGCTTTTCATTTGCTTCCAATAAATCTCTATGAGCGAAAAATGGAGTTCTTAAATGTTAAACCCGTCGACAATATGAGTATAGCGAGAGGTTGTCCATTTAATTGCGCTTTTTGCGAAACCAGCCGTTTGTGGGGAAAAACATGCCGCGCTTTTAGCCCTCAAAGAGTGGTTGAAGATATTCAACGTTTAATTGCAAATTACGGAACGAAAGGTATCTATTTTGTCAACGATAATTTTACACTTCGAAAAGAAAAAACAATCGAATTATGTCAATTACTAAGAAAAAATCAAATTGATCTTGAATGGGTCTGCGATACCCGAGCTGATTTGCTTTCGCAGGATTTGCTGAAAGAGATGAAAGTAGCCGGCTGCAAGACCATATGGTTTGGCATAGAGTCAGGTTCACCTCGCATTTTAGAAAAACTCCAAAAAGATGTTACCCTTGATCAAACTGAACATGCTATCAAGATGTGTAAAGCTGAAGGGATTCAGACAGCTTGTTCTTTCCTGTTGGGAATACCTGGAGAAACAGTGGATGATATGAAAGCCACCTTCAAATTCGCCAGGAAAATCGACCCTGATTGGTGCGGCTTTAACATATTTGTGGCAGTTCCAGGTAGCGCCCTATACGATGAGGTAATATCCGAAGGACTGTATGATAAAATTGAAGATTTCGCAGCATACGTCAAAACTGAAGATTTCAACTATGAGTCTCTGCTAAAAATTCAAAGACAATTCCACTCAAGTTTTGAAAAGTCTCCTAAGCGAATTCTTCACAAAATGCGAAAAGATGGTGTAATTAATACATTGAAAAAAAGCCCAAAAATGTTTTCAAGGTAACCAAAGCTTAAGTCAGTGTTAACGCTAAAAAGAAAGGAGGTAACGAAACTGTTCGATGCTAATCTATTAGAAAAAATTCACGAAGCAAACGTTTCTGTCCACAGAAAAGAAGCGCAATACTATGAACTGCTTCACCCCGAGGTATATAGTGAAATTGAGCAAAAAAGAATAGCCGAAAAACTTCAAATCGCAGATAAATTTGTGGCAGATAACAAAAAGCTTGCTCTTGATGTTGGAGCGGGTACAGGCAATTTAACGGGTAAGCTTTTGCAGATGGGCTATCAAGTTGTAGCAGTTGATATTTCGCCTGAAATGTGCATGATTCTGCAAAGAAAATATGGCGACTATTTGAAATCACAAAAGTTATCAATAATTAATTCGCCAGTTGAAAATCTCAATTTTGAAGATGGCAAATTTGATTTAATCACTTGTTATTCTGCGCTGCATCATTTGCCCGATTACTTATCTGCCCTCAAAAGACTCAGCGCCTTTCTCAAAAGAGGCGGCGTAATCTACGTTGACCACGAAGCATCTCCCTTCTACTGGAAAGGCGAACAAAGCGGGTTAGCAAATCTCATTAAAGGCATATATTTTCATTCAAACCCATTATTTAACAGCTTGTATTTTCAAATCATCGGGTTAAAAGTACCTATGATTGATTATACCTTATCTGATTATTGGCATAAAAAAGAGCATGCTTTGAACCACAAAAGTGTCGCGGCAGTGTTCAAAGAAGAAGACTACGAATTTTCGAAAAGAACAGACTATTATCAAAATAGCACTTGGATATGGAATCCCATGTCTCTAATTTATCATTTGATAGGCAGCCCAGAAATGAGTTTTTGGATAGCTAAAAAATAAGTCTTCTGTAGTTTTTGCATCGTCTACGCTGAATATCGTGACGGCTAAATTGAAAGTTGAGATTTCGGCTTTAATTTGATAATATTTTGTCGATAGCTTGTGTTAGCTTCTGGTTATCTTTGCCTGACCGTACAGTCACTCTGAAGTAGCTGTCGTCTAAGCCAACGAAGGTGCAGCAATCGCGAATTAACATTCGCTCCTTGGCGAGTAGTTCCTTGAGTTTTGTAGATGTGATTTTTCGATTCTTTATTTTTACAAGCAGAAAATTTGTCACTGATGGGAAGACCTGTAAACCGTCAATTTCACTCAGATTCTTTGCAAGCTTTGAACGTTCTTTTGCGATTGTTTTCTTTGTGTTTTCTATGAAATCGGTGTCATTAAATGCAGCTAGAGTCGCGCAGCTTGCAAGGCTGTTAATGCTCCATGGGATCCTCACATTTTCTAGCTTCTTGACAAGTTCTGGCGCTGCTATGCCATATCCTAAGCGTATGCCTGCCATCCCGTAAAATTTTGTAACTGAACGAATAACAAAAAGGTTATCATAATTTTTAACTACATCTACTAGCGTGTTTTCTTGCCCTTTCTCAGCAAATTCTATGTAATTTTCGTCTACGCTGAAAATGGCATTCTTTTTTTGGCAGAAATCAAGGAGGTCAATCATTGTTTCTTTGCTGTAAAGTGTTCCCGATGGGCTGTGAGGATTACACAAGCAAAGTATTTTTGTATCTGAGGAAAATGCTCGCTTGATTTTTTCCGTTTCTAAAGCGCAGCTTTCAGGTAACTGTACAAACACAGCCTCTCCGCCAACTCGGATCGCCGCTTTCTCGTATTCGCTGAAAGATGGCACAGGAATGAGCGCTTTGAAGCCTGTGGGCAAAATTTCTGTTATGGCGTAAATTAACTCAATAGAACCATTACCTAAAACTATGTTTTCTTGATTCACACCATGCCCGACGTATCTTGCAACTTCCATTTTGAATTCGACAGGGTTAGGGTCAGGATAAAATTTTATGAGCTTGGCATATTGCTTGACGGCTTCAACTGCTTTAGGTGAGGGTCCGAGAAAATTTATAGGTCCGCTAAACTCAAGCACATCTTCAACAGGAACATTGTATTTTCTGCTAAAACCCCAAATGTCTCCGCCGTGACTGACAAACCTACGTTCTTTACATTTGCCCGACAGCTTTCTCTTCCTCCATGAGTCTACCTATTTCTTTCTCAACTTGCAACTCTGCTTTATAGTGAGCGTTATACAAATTGACAATCTTGTATAGCCAATAAACTACCCCAACGCCAAGGGTAACGATGGTAATTACAACATAAGTTTTTATCGGTATTGTCTGGGGCATAAACATTCGCCGTGGAAAAGCAGCTGCCAAAAAAGCGTCTTGATTTCGCTCATGAACCAACAAATCTCTCGATAACAAGTAAACAATAATAAAAATTGGCACAACCAAAACAATGCTGACAGCCCACGCCTTAGCATTCATCATTGTATAGTGTTCGTTTGCTGTAGGCGCTTTCTTGCCTTGGCTCTTCAAACGTTCAACAACCTGTTTTTCAACCTCAGTTTCATGCTGAAAATGTTTGTTTCTGCCGTCAACTAGGCGATAAAACATGGGGAAAAACGCGAATCCGAAAGTTACAACAGCACCCAGAAACCACATGGAAAACCAAATTTTCCTGTCAGCATAAACTTTACTAGTCTGCATAGAGGTTTCCATCTTAGGCATCAAACTTTCAATTCAACTGCTTACAAGGTTGCAGTGCCAAACTTTATAAGGTCTTCCATTGGCATCTAAAAGTAAAATGAGCGAGGGGAAATGCTACTTTCCATAATAATTCCCGTCTACAACGAGGAATTGACTATAGGCGACATCATTGATCGCACAGTAAAGGTTATGCAACAATCCGGTTTGAATTTTGAAGTTATTGTTATAGATGACCGTTCCTACGATAAATCGCTTGAAGTAGCCAAAGAACGGAACGCTAGAATTTTTACCCTTAAACAGCATTTGGGAAAAGGCTACGCTTTGCGTGCAGGTTTTGCTCAAACTAAAGGCGACATAATAGTAACCATCGACTCAGATGGTTCACACAAGCCTGAAGAGCTTCCTGAGGTGTTGGCTCCTATTTTGGAAGATAAAGCTGATTTGGTTATCGGCTCAAGATACATGAACCACAAGAAAGTGGCTGCGAGAAAACTGAATGCTTTCGGTGTTAGACTCTTTAACAGTTTCATTGAACTTCTAACAGGCGTAGCCATAACTGATTCCCAATCAGGCTACCGAGCCATGAAACGCGAAGTCCTTAAAAGCCAAAAGCCAAAATCAGGAGGGTATGAGATAGAATCCGAGATGCTTGTTAAAACCGGAAAAAAAGGCTTCCGTATTACTGAGGTTCCGATAAGTTTTGAGCAGCGAACCTACGGGAGGTCTGGAGTTGACCCAATGATTGATGGGTTCAAAATTCTCATATCAATAGTTTCAGCTTACATGAGGGTATAACCACATGGCTGACAACGTTTACCCCAAAGTCTCAATCGTAGTTGCAGCATTCAATAGTCAGCAAACAATCGACGAATGCCTCAAATCCATTTTAGCACTTGACTATCCCGAGGGATCAATTGAAGTTATCATCATGGACGGTGGCTCAAAAGATGCAACGGTATCGATCGCGAAAAAATATCCATTTAAAGTCATTTCGATTCGATTGAACGCTCCAGCCGCTTATAATTATGCAATGAAAATAGCCGCACATGATGTTTTTGGTTTCATAGACGCTGACGCCAAAGTTGAGCCAAATTGGCTTAAGTTTCTTGTGCCACATTTACAAGAGCCTCAAGTTGCAGGAGTCAGCGGCAGCATAGAAACCTGGAACGCAGATAACCCATGGGCAAAAAGCATAGGTTACGAACTCAAAAACCGTTACCAGCGAATTGGCCGATATACTGGTCGCATAGCCACCATGAATCTATTGCTTAAAAAAGCTGTTATTATGGAAGCTGGCGGATGGGATGAAAACTTACCTAGTCAATACGATACCGACTTTGGCTTTAGAATCAGCGCTAAAGGCTACAAAATAGCATATGAACCAAATGCAGTCTGCTACCACTTCAACAGACCAAACCTTCATGCTTATTTTCGACAACAGTTGCAGTACGGAAAAAACACACTCAAACTTTACATCAAACATGGCGGGTTAGCGAAAGGCGATGAAATAACCGATTTTGGCATGAACATCCAGCCCATTTTCATTTTAGCAGTTATCAGTTTTTTCCTTGTCGGAATTATACCGACTCTTAGACCTTTGTGGTACATTTCAGCTTTGATTTTGATAGCTATGTTTGTTTACTTTTCTTACTCAGCCGCGAAAATTTCCATTAAGTTTCGTGATCGATCGGCTTTGCGTTTGATAGTACTTTATTTTGTTCGTTCATTTGCATGGTTTGTCGGCGCAGTAACCACCAGCACGCTTTACCTATCAGGGAGGCACACGTAATGCCGCACAAGGTCTGCTTCATATCGCCTGAGTACTGGCCCCTCACAGGAGGTACTGGCTCATATGTCTACTACCTATCAAACGAGCTCCTTAAAAACGGCTACACGATCTATGTTGTGACAGGCTCAAACCAAGCCCAAAACATCCAAGTTAACCGACAACTCGATGTTTCTTTTTTAAAAATTCCAAGAACACCCATAGTCAAATCCTTTATGCTTGCAGCCGCCAGCAACCGAAAACTGCAAAGCGCCCGCAACACCGCTAATGTCGATATTATCCATCCGCAACTGCCTTTGACCCCTAACTTTGCAGTCCCTCCCAATTTTGGAAAAGCTCTTGTTTGCACCGTCCACTCTACATGGAAAGGCGAGGCTGTAGCCATCCATGGAGAACCCTACAGTCGTTTAAACGCGAACGAGAAGTTTTTGGTGAGTTTTAACCGGTTTTTGCGTTTCTTTGAAGAAGGAATGCTTAGGCGAGCACGAAAAATTATCGCCGTCAGCCACTTCACAAAGTGGGAATTAACAAATTACTACAAGATTCCCCCAAGCAAAATAAAGGTTATTCACAACGGCGTTGACATCAACAAGTTTAAGCCAGCCCCTGATAAACGCAAAGTCAAGGAGGAATTGGGGTTAAACCCCGACGATTTAGCCATCGTTTCCGTTGGGCGGCTTTATGCCCGCAAAGGCTTGTTCACATTAATCGAAAGCATGCCCGCTGTAACCAAGCGTTTCCCAACTGCTAAATTCATTATTTCAGGCAAAGGGCAAAGCGACGAAATGAACAAACTAATCGTTCACGCGAACAAACTTGGGGTTAAAGACAACATTGTTTTCACAGGTTACTATCCAGATAAGAAACTGCCCAAACTCTATCAAGCTGCAGACGTCTTTGCGTTCTCGACATTCTATGAGCATCATCCGTTTGCGGTGTTGGAAGCGCTATCAACTGGTTTACCTGTTGTGACAACTAATGTGGGCGGTATCCCCGAAACGATTGAAACTGGCAAAAACGGGTTTCTTGTGGAACCCTTCAAATCCAAACAGTTCTCAGATAAGATCTTGTATTTGCTTGATCATCCAATTGAAGCTAATGAGATGGGTATAAAAGCACGCAAAACGGTTGAGCAGCAACTTGACTGGCGCATAGTCGTTAAAGAAGCAATGAAAGTTTATGATGAAGCCCTAAGTTAGCCGATTTCTGTAGGTTTGCCACGATAAGCCATCGTTACCTTCTGGAACAATTTGACTATGTCTAGTGAGCAGAAGAAAACTTTGGTTAAATATTCGTGCTGGTAGATCATCATTTGCGCTTTCACGGGTAAATCAATTCGGGGAGGCTCGAACTTATGTTCAACCGTGTCAATGGGCAAGCCTTCGACACTGATGTCTTTTTCTCTCATGCCCGTTTTGTCAGCGATGTAGCCCAAATATGTTTCTTTCCAGTTTAACATCATAACTTTGGCAGCGATTATGTCTAAGGCTAACGCGTCGCCCCCTGTTAGTAATAAACCCATTTTAACAGGTTTACCTTTGGTGGGACCGTTGCCTTCGATACCTGTTCTTGCATCCATAATCGTCAATTGCGGGTTGAACAAAGTGTACAGGCGATAGAACACTTCAGGCAAATATGGATGTAAATAGATACGTTTGTTGCTGGGTACGCAGCCAAAGAGGTTTTTGATTGCGCCGCTGTAAGCCATAAACTCATGCGTTTTCATCAAGGGTAAATCCACGACAGCATCAGCGTCAAGAATGGTTTTGGGCAGAAAAAGTCTCTTCAATGGCGTGTTGCCTTGGAATTTTACTTCGACGACTTTGTCTTCCGAGAGATTGATGACACTGCCGCCTGCTGCTTTCACCGCGGCTTCTGCGCCTGTTTTGTCGAATGCTGTCCAACAGGGATAGTTGAAGCCATTCGATTCACCTACAATGACCTCGCTGTTCCCATCACGCAGCAACCCGACAAGTTGTTGCATCAATTCAGGGCTTGTTACAACGCCCGGCAAGTATTCTGGGTGACTAAGGTTTGGTTTTACGAAAATTTTGTGTTTGCCATGTAAACCTGAGTTAGCGACGGCTTCCTTCACAATATCGCTTATGTCGTCTTCTGCACGGAAGATTTTGACGGTTTTTTCTGTTTTAGGCACTTTTGGCACCTTTTACTCCTATAATGCAGCCTGGGTCAGAATTTAACATGTCACCGTCATGATATGCTGCTGAACGGGCTCTGCAGCCGCCGCAAATGAATTTGTAATTGCATTTTCCGCAAGCGCCCTTAAGGTTTGATCTGTTTCTAAAAGCGTTGAAGAGCGGTGCGTTTAGCCATATGTCCGTAAACTTTTCGTTTTTCAAGTTACCAACGTTTTCTGGTAGAAAAACGCACGGGTGAACATCTCCTTGAGGAGAAAGTGAACAGTACAGTCGTCCTGCCCCGCATCCGCCAATAAAGTCTGCCAGAGGAACGGCTTTTTTGGTTACTTTGACGGTTTGCATGTGTGCCATTGACATTGTTAGCTCGCCTGTACCCTTTTCTCCTTGGCACTGGATACCTACGCGAGCTAGCTGAGGTGCAGTTGTAAGAATGGTTGTTTTGCAGCCCTTAGACATCCTCGCCAGCAGATAGTGCATAAGTTTCTCTCTCTCTTCAGGCGAAAGGTCTTCCTCATAATGCGATTTAGCCCTTCCTGCGGGAACAAAATTGAAGTTTGTGAATCTTTCAGCTCCCAATTCCTCGGCTAAATCGATAATTGCCGGCATTTCTTCAAGATTATTTTTATTAGCTGTGGTCGCTATGCAGACGCATAGATCAGCTTCAATGCAATTCTTCAAGCCAGCAACCGCCTTATCAAACGCCCCTGGGACTCCTCGGAATTCATCATGGGTTTTAGCGCATGCGCCGTCAATGCTGATGTCTAAATAGTTAACTTTGGCTTCCTTGAGTTTCTGAACATTTTCCTTAGTGAGCAAGGTACCATTTGTTGCAACAGAGATGTAAAGTCCACGATCAGCGGCATACCGTGCAACTTCAAAAAAATCATTGCGCGTTAAGGGTTCTCCGCCTGAAAAAGCAAGCGCTGTAACTCCTGCATCAGCTATTTGGTCTACTACATCTTTAGCTTGCTGTGTGGTTAGTTCTTCTTCTCGGATGATGCCGCTGTTTGAGTAGCAATGCTTGCACCTTAAATTGCATTTATGAGTAAAATCCCAAACAATCAGGAAGGGTGCGTAAAGCGAGATTGGTTTTTTGATTCCCATGTAAGCAAAGCTCTTAGCTAAGTTCATTACTGCTCGTCGAGCGTATGGGTCAGCTAAAAGCTTCTCAACTTTATCCCTCTTGAAATTTAGACTTCGTCGCAAAAATTCAACCCAGAAAATAATGATCTGCGAGTAGAGTCCGCTGCACTTTTCACATTTTTGATCTATTTTTCTAGCATAATCATCTAATGCTGCTTCCAGAACTGTTCTTCCGCAAGCAGGGCATTTTTTTAGCGACATATTCAGCATCCGCTTGGTCATGGGCATAGTTATCACGGCGTTCCAGAAAGTGTCATGGCTGAGTAAACTCATAGGGTTTTCTCCAAGCGGTCTTAACACTTTATTGGCTATGTGGGGATGTTAAATATTTCTCTAAAAACAATCGGTCCGCTACTTAACTAACTCTATCTGTTTTGCATTATTTTTTCTGCTATTTCTAAATCCTTGATCGTGTTGATATTGAGGAGCACTTCAACTTCTTTTGTGATTAAGGCGCAGGTTTCGATTTTTTCTTCCCCTTGAATTTTGGTGCCATTAACGATGTTTACTCCTGAAACAGCATACCACTCGCCTTTGTACTCGTCAATTGAGTCAACCGAAAGCCCCAAACCCTCGCGTGTTTGGACGGGAACAAAAACGGCATAAAATTCTTTTCCGCATGCTTCAAATTGGCCTACGATTTCGTCGAGAAATTTGCCTGTTATTGCAGGTGAATCTGCTGGGATAGTAAGGATTGGGCCCGTCAAATTAGCCTCTGAAGCCGCTTGTTTGAGGTCAGTATGATAGCCGTTGGCGTCAGTGTGTAAAACCTTCCAGCCCTTGCTTTGGCAATGCTTCTCCGTTTCAATCGTGTTGGCGCTGGTAACTACACAAAACCCTGAAATGTTATTGGCGCTTGAAACAGCTTCTACAACCCAGTCAATTAGAGGCTTATCCAAAAGCCGTAAAAGAGGTTTTTCTACATGCATTCCAATTCGGGTGCCTTTTCCGCCAGCCATAATCAAAGCGGGAACCTTCACTTCAACATCGCCAGCACCACAAACAGAATGGCAAGCAAAATAAGCGTGACTGCTCTAGCAACCTCATTAGTTGCGCCAATTGTGTCGCCTGAAACGCCTCCAAAAACTTTTTCTGAAATTTTCTCCATACCAAGAGCTACTGGAATGCTCAATAGTACCACTACAACGCCTACTAAACCCCAAAGAGGACTGAGTGCATACGCGAAAAATGGGTAAACAATCAAAACCGAAAGTCCGTAAGCAATAAGGTTTATTTTCTTTTTTGCTTTGGCAAGAAAAATTGAGCCTAACCCCTTATGAGTCGGCTTTCCAATCCAAACAATCGTTACCATTGCCAATTTAGCTGACACTTCAGCAGCTATTATTGCGCAAAAAGCAAGTAACGGACTAAAAATAAAAAATAATCCGATAAACGCAGCTAACTCTACAATTATCGCAAGCACGGCTCCTGAGTAAGTTACCGTCCAAGCATGAGCAACCATTTTGCGGTCATGAAGATTTCCAAGCCCGACTGCATTGCCTAAATCGATTAACCCGTCAAAGTGCTGAAGCCCAGTTATAACCAGAAGAAAAGCTATTGTCATAGCGGCAACCGCCATCTTTGATAAGAAATCGATCGGTACAGCAATAACCGAATTTAATAAACCGAGCAAAAACTGTGTAATATAACTTGAACCGACAAAGTAAGTTGCTGCTAATAAGCCTATGAAGCTGCCGATTAATGGAAAAAGATAGACGTTTTCGGCTGTGGTGAAAATAAAATCTTCTTTTCCGCCGACAGGGATAATGGTGAGGAAAGACAGCAAATCCCTAAACGTTTTTATAGGTTTCACAGGCGACATATAACCTACAACTAATCTAATTAAAATATAGACTTTGTCGTGAATTGTATGGGAGAGCTGAAGGGGAAAAACGTACTGGTTACTGGTGGCGCAGGGTTTATCGGTTATCATCTCTGCAAAAAACTGTCAGAGTTGACCTCTAACTTAACGATATATGATAACCTATCAAGCGGCAAAATGGAAAACGTAAAAGACGTGCCAAAAGCCAAACTCGTCAAAGGCGACATACTTGACTTAAAAAAACTTCTTTCATTAGAAAAGTTTGACTTAATATATCACTTAGCTGCCCAAGTTGTTGTCCCCTATTCCATGGAGAATCCTCTAATAGATTTTGAAACAAACGCTAAAGGAACCGTGCAGGTTCTTGAGAAAGCACGCAAAGACGATGCAAAATTGGTATTCGCATCCAGCGCGGCAGTTTATGGGAACCCGACAGTTTTTCCAACTCCCGAAGAATATGGGTTTCACCCATTCTCATGCTACGGCTTATCAAAGGTAGTTGGCGAAGAATACTGCAGCATGTACCAAAGCCAATATGGCTTAGATATTGTAATAACAAGATTCGCAAACGTTTACGGTTTAAGATGCCATGGAGTAATCCATGATTTTCTAGATAAGCTTACTAAGAATCCTGGCAAGCTCGAAATCATCGGAACAGGCTTACAGTCAAGAGATTTTGTTCATGTTTCCGACGTCGTTGACGCTTTGGTAACTGTTGGCTCACAGGATTCTGCTAACGGCAAAGTTTACAATTTAGGCTATGGAATAACCATTTCGATAGTTGATCTTGCCAAAATGATGCTTAAAATCCTCAATTTAGAAAAGAAGACGTTCATTTCGACTACAGGTGTTTCTTGGCAGGGTGACGTAACAAAAATCTGGTTTGACAACTCCAAGGCAAAAAAAGAGTTAAACTGGAATCCCAAGGTAAGCCTTGAAGACGCCATACAAGAAGTTATTGCTGAGAGGAAACTCTCGAAATGACCACGGTGGCGCCCGTTAAAGGATTAGTTGCTATATTACGACTTCCCTATTGGCTCATGACGGGTGGTCTATCGGTCTTAACCGCTTTCGCCATTAGCAAAAGCATGATTGGACCTGAAAAAATCGCGCTAATTTTCTTTTCAATGGCATTTATAACATCTGCAGGTTTTGCTATCAACGACTATTTCGACCGAGAAAGCGACGCACTAATCAAACCCAAACGCCCAATCCCTTCAGGAGAATTGTCACTAAAACAGGTCGTGGCAATTTCTGGGGTGCTGTTCGCGGTTGGGTTGATAATGGCGGTGTACATCAATTGGTTAAGCTTTGCAATCATCGCGGCAGATTCGGCATTGCTTCTTGTTTATTCTATGCTTGTTAAGCGTAAATCGGGTTTTGTCGCTAACGTTTTGGTCGGCGTTCTAACTGGAACCGCTTTCATGTATGGAGAAGCAACAATATCGGGTGCTGTAAGCTTGATTTCTCTGAGTCTTTATCCCATTGCTTTCGGAACAATAGGTGGAAACGTACTGCGTGATGTTTTGAGTGTAGATGGAGATTCAAAAGTTGGGTACCCGACGCTTCCGCAGAAAATTGGGTCTCTAAAATCTGCGAAAGTAGCAGCGTTATTCTTCACATTAACTGGGGTGCTTGCACCTCTACCATTTTTTATAGGTAAATTTACAATTTACTATTTGCCACTGATTCTTTTGTGGAGCGCGCTTTTGATCTACTCTTCCGTGCGTCTTGCAACTTCAGCTTCGACTGTGCAGAACGTTCGCAAATATGAGCGTTTAGTGACTATGTCTATGATTCTTCTTCCGTTAGCGTTAATAGTCGAGGCAACACTTGGGGGGTTACTATGACCGATTCAAAGAGCATCTGTCCTGAATGCCAGAAAAAAATCAATGCACAGCTAACACAAGCCAACGGGAAAATCCAGATTTCTAAGCAATGCCCCGAACATGGCGATTTCGAAGCAACCCATTGGCAAAGCCCGGCAGTTTATAATCACATGCAAACCTACGATCAGTACCAATACCTTGGCGATTTAAATGCGCCCAAAGATCCAAAAGGCTGCCCGTACGTTTGTGAAACCTGCACAAATCACGCTTCAGGAACGGTCATAGGCGTCATTGATGTAACAAAACGATGCAACCTCAGATGTGCCATATGCTTTTCAACGTTTCCAGAACAGGAAACTGAATACGAACCAACCAAAGAACACCTTATAAAAATGCTAGAGTTCGTAAGCAAAGCCAATCCCAAGCCGCCAGCAATCTTGTTTTCAGGTGGAGAACCTTTGGAACGGGAAGATATGCCCGAAATCATCGAAGCTGCCCATAAACTGAAATTCATGACTATTCTGGCAACAAATGGAATACATTTGGTCGACAAACCGGGGCTAGCCAAGAAGCTAAAAGATGCCGGTTTAAACATTGTTTATTTATCATTTGATAGTTTTCATGATGATTTTAACAAGAAAATCAGAGGAAAAGCCCTCTTAGATGAAAAACTTAAGGCTATGGAAGTTTGCCGCAAATACGACATGGAAATCATTTTAGTTAACACATTAATGAAGAGCTTGAACGATAAAGAAGTCGGCGACATGATACGGTTCGCAGCCAAAAATACTGACATAGTGCGAGGCTTGATTTTCCAACCAATTGCCTTCACCGGCAGAGCTACAGAAAATCCTTTCCGTGAAAACTTCCGCGAGTGGTCCTTTGCAGAAGACGTTGAAAAACAAACAAACAGTGAAATAAAAACAACCGATTTATTTCCTATGTCCGTTATGACTTCTCCGATAAAGATAATGCGTAAATTTATGCAGAAGCCATGGCCGCTTTTTTCTTGCAGTCCCCAATGCGGGATCGTAAATTGGATTTACGTTTCTAAAGAAGGCAAAATGTTTCCAATCAACCGCTTCGTTAACTTTGATAGATTCTTCAACACAATTCGTAAAACCGCTGAATCTGCCGAGACTAAAGGCAAATATTCTTTGCTTTCCTCTCTGTTTATGGCGTCCATGCTGTCTATGGATATGTTCTTGGTCACTAAAGAAGTAGGCATGCCCACTTTAATGAAGTCGATAATGCGAATGCATCTTGCACCCTCTTATCAATCACTGGGCAAAATCCGAAGACGCATCTTTCTGCTTGGCTGCATGGCTTTTATGGACTCCTACAACTTTGATGTAAACCGAGTTCGACGCTGCGTTGTTCACTACATTACGCCAGACCTCAAAATCATACCGTTCTGCGCCTACAACAACATTCACAGAGTTGCGATCGAAAAAGAATTTGCTGAAAGACAAAAGAAAGCTTAACTTATGACTTTAATGTATAAGCTTGCCTGGTTGTTTGTGAAATCGTAAGTGCCTGCAGGATTTTGATGCCAGAGTTCAAAAACAACCCAGTAGCTTCCGATCTGATTTAGCGTGATTGTCGATTTGGTTTGCCATGTTGCGGTGTTTGCTAAGCTAAAACTATATGTTTGGATTGGCTGAGTATTAACAGGGAAACCCGAAAGATTCGAGGTAACTTTCACTAGAACCTGATACGTTTGGTTTCCGCTTCCTCCCATGTTATTCACAACACCAACATACAAATCGAAAGTGTTATTCTGGTTAACAATCAAGGTAGTTGGATAATTATTTGCTGTTTTTTCAGAATCAAGTATGAAAATTGTGTTATATCCTGAGGGCTGTGCCTTTATTGTCAAAAAGTAGCCTGCAACGATTGCTGATACTATGATTAAGACAATTAAAACCGCTATGGCATAGCCTTTGTCATCGTTTAAACCGATTTTTCTTCCAATGCGCGTAACATGTTCGGATAGTGTCTGCGTCTAAAACCCCCCTAAATATCGTGCTGAATATCTCAATTCCTGACTTAAATCTTCTCAATTTAGGCCTGCCGTATTTTCTGGCTCTATAAGTGGTCGGAACTTCGACCATATTGTATCCCTCTCTTGCAAATTTTATTAGCATTTCAGTAGCATAGGCCATATCATCCTGAGTCAAATCAACGTTATCGATGGCTTCATGGGATATTGCACGAAAACCTGATTGTGTATCGCTCAGGAATTGACTGTAGAAGAAATCAAAACACCAAGTCATAACTCTGTTTCCAAGAAAATTCATTAATCCCATTGCCTTATTTGGATCATACATGCGTGTAGCCAAAACCATGTCGACGTCTTTCTCAACCATTTTTTCAAGCAGACGGTTGATGTGCTTAACCTCGTAAGTTCCGTCGCCATCCACCATCACGATAATATTGCCCTTGGCGTTTTTCATACCTGTTCTAAGCGCAAGTCCATATCCACGTCTCGGCTCAATAATTAACCTGCAATAGCTCAAGTCTTTAACGATTTCTATTGTGCCGTCAGTTGAGTTGCCATCCACTATAATTATTTCTTTAGGATAAGCTAGATCATTGTGAATAGTAGTCACTGCTTCTAGAATGTTTCCTGCCTCGTTCAATGTTGGAATTACAATCGAAACCATTTCAACCTTAGACGTCATCTCTTGCTTCTCCCATGTAAAGGCTATATTGATTCCATAGTTTGGTTAAATAAGCTCTTCGTATATTTCAACAAGACTATCAACGTTTTTGTCCCAGCTAAACTTCTCTTCCATTTCTGCCCTAAGCTCAATTCTGCGTGAAGAAAAATCAATTGTGGCAAACTCCAAAACTGCCTTTGCTAGCGACGGTGGATCATTAGGTGGTATCAGTTTTCCCCATTTCTGCGTCAAAACTTCACCTATTCCCCCCACGTCTGTCGCTATCACGGGTAATCCACATGCCATTGCTTCAAGGGCAACTAAAGGTAAACCCTCCCCAGATTTTGACGGTAGCACAAAGAAGTCTGCGGCATTATAGTATAGAGATAAATCCTCATCTATTACAAACCCCGCCAGCCTGAAATTATTTTCAATCCCCAACTCTTGAGCTCGCATCTGTACACTACTTTGATCAGGTCCTTTCCCAACAATCAAAAATATAATGTTTGGGTTCTTTTTTATTGCAAGGTTTGCGCCCTCTATCAAAGTGTCGACCCCGTTTTTGTAAACTAATCTTCTAACAGTTACAACTACAGTTGCATTTTGTGGGAATCCGAGTTTTCTTCTCATTTCTTCTCGTTTTCCAGCTAAAGGCTTGAAACGTTCCATGTCAACCCCGTTGTACATGACTTTAATTTTCTCCGGTTTGGCGCCCAAACTTAGAACGTAATCTTTGGTTGCGTGGCTAACTGTGATTATTTTGTCAGCCTCCTTTATCGTCTCCTTCCCAACCGCCAAGTCATTTAAGCGTTCGATCTTATCAAAAATGTTATCGTATTCAATGAATGTGTTATGTTGGGTTAGCACAAATGGCTTATTGTACCGTCGTGCGAGTTTAGCAGCTATGAGCGAGGTAAGGTACGGGTGACCGTGAGCATGAATTATTTTGCTTGATTTTACCGCTTTTAGAAAAACTTCAAAACTTGGAACAGTTGGAATCGAATAAGGGATTCCAAGACGAAAACCAGTATTCAGAGACTCATAACAATTAACGTTTACGCCGTCAACAACATATTGTTTGGGCGTTCCAATTCGGTTTGTTACTACCATGGGCTCAAAGTTTTTTTGTAGCAGCCGTTTGCTTTGTTCATTAACAACTTTTTCTATTCCGCCTACATGGGGTAGAAAAGTGTGTGTTACAATGCACAGCTTTGTATGAACCATGGAAGCCCAACGTTAACTCCTCAATCAACATAGTATTATAACATTATGGTAAAACAAAATTTCGAACTTTCTAATCAAATTCCCTTGCAAAAAGTAGACTTTCTCCCTATACCTCAATTTGTCAGTAAGAATTCACTAACAAAATAATTTCCTACTATCCGATTGCTAAAAGGGAGTTAGCATATTATCATTTTTCCATAACAGTTTATCTGCTGCAGAACATCAACGAAAAACTGTGTCCTCTCGTTAGGTTTGGTTTGCCTCAACGTTTTTTGTGGCACGGGTATAAACGTTAGATGATGCTCCTGCAACCAGGGCGCCTATGGCATCGTTTGTGATTGAACCAAGCTTCTTCAAGATTCCGGGTTTTGCTTGATCAAATCGTACGTACTCAAAAACTGCTCGTGTTCCTCCAATGTATGTTGCAATAGCTAATCCTAAAATCTCGTCAGCGACTGGACCTGGTCTCCCCTTGAACCTTTCCTGCGTTAACCCTGGAATCAAGCCCTTCTCTGCATCCTCTTGTGCATGGAACGCTGCCGTTTCAAGGATGCTGATGTTAACGTCGTTTAGGATGTCTAAGAATTCTTCTTTTAGCATTTGTGTTGCTTTTTCTTGTGTTTCTATGCCTGGGTGTGGAACGTACATTTCAAGTGCGCAATCAATTAGGTTTTTGAGGGATATGTTGTGTTTTTCTAGAAAGTCGAGTAGTGGTGGATTTTCTTTGGGCATTTTTTCAACCTTATTTTACAAGGTGAAGTGTGCTTTAAGTATTGTGCGGATAATATTGCGGCCTAAATATTTCTTATTAAAAATAAAAACCGCAGTTATCCAAGCCTTTTATTTTAAATTTCTAAAATGAGGTAAGTTGTAATTAATTGTAGAGTTAAAAACAATTCATAGAAGACTCATTAAGGGTAGACAATATTTTTTTTGTCCTCAAGTGGGTTTTGTTTTCAAAATAGAAATTCCTCGCAGTCCGAGAATTGTTTTTTATCATGTTCAACGGTCGATTTGGTAATGTTGCTAGTTACCTCTAAAATCGAAATACTTATATGAAAAGGGTGGATAAACCAACCAGATGTTGGTGTGATTACTTGATAAACATCGAGAAAAAAAGCGTTGTTCCCCTCAAACTTTTATTAAATGGCAGATTATCAGGATATTTGCGAGGTAACACTTTGTTTTTTTGGTTAAATGTTTTTAACTTCAAAAGAACTACATTGTTAACAACTCACACATTTCACTATCACCTAAAAACCGCAAATAAAATAATGGTTAAGGTGAATAAACCTAAGGAGAATAAATAGGAAATGAAAGTTGTTGCTTCATGGAGTGGCGGCAAAGACAGCTGCTACGCATACTATTTGGCAGAAAAACAAGGCTTAGACGTAATTAGCCTGCTTACTATGATGATGAGCGAAGAAAAATCAAACTTCCACATGATACCATCAGGCATACTTGACGCCCAATCGGATGCTCTTGGAATTCCACTTGTAAAACAGCAAGCTACCCCTGAAACCTACGAGAATGACTTCAAAAGTGCACTTAGACGCTTAAAACTCAAAGGCGCTGAAGGCTTAGTCACTGGCGACATCTACGAAGTAGCAGGGCACGAAGAAGGCTGGCTTGGTAGAGTACTCAAAGAAGTTGGATTAAAACCTGTAAAACCATTATGGATGGGCGACACAAAACAAATTTACCTTGACTACTTAAAAACGGGTTATAAGGCAACGGTTGTCCGGACAAACCTTGGGAAGCTGGGCGTTGAATGGCTTGGACGGGTTTTGGACAAAGAATTCTACGATGACATTTTAAAACTTGGTAATGTTGACCCTTGCGGCGAAGGCGGCGAATATCACACTGTAGTGACTGATGGACCGACTTTTAAGAAAAAGATTGAAATTCTAGAAACGGCAAAGCACAAGCTAGACGGCGGCTTCGGATACTTAGAAATCAAAAAGTTCGAAGTTAAGCCGAAAGGCAAGGTAAAACCTTAGAATGGCCACATCACTTGACGTATTAATCGCCTATAATGAGTTAAAAGCGAAAGCTTTCCTTGACGAAATTGAGGGTAAAAATCCCCTTTTCATCTGCACCATCGCGACCACTGAAACTGGAAAAATTCCTGGATTATCAGCAGCCGGTGCAAATCCAGATTTCACTGATTTTACGCCTCCAGCAGATGCGGAGCTTTTGCTTTTGGGCAAATGCAGATCTATTCAGGGCGTTCCAATTACTCCTGATGGGATTCCGACACCTGGCTTAATTACAACTTCAGCTTTGCACCTTGCCGACATTCCTGTGTTAGTAGTTAATGGAGGCGTGAAGGTTAAACCTCAGATTCCCTTCGTTGACTTAGGTGGCAGCTCGGGGCGTGATATACGTACAGGCGATTCCGTAGATAATGTTGAAGAAGTGATTGAACGTGCAAAAATTCTAGGTGAGCAACTGGCCAAAGCAGTAGATTATCTTGTTATAGGCGAAAGCATTCCAGGTGGCACCACAACAGCCCTTGGTGTTCTATCTGCTTTAGGCGTTAACGCTGAGGGTAAGGTAAGCAGTACTCTTCCGTTGAATCCACACAGTTTGAAGGGTGAAGTGGTTCGCGCTGGGTTGAAAGCGGCGGGTCAAGAATTCGGAAGCCTTGCAAACAATCCGATTAAAGCCGTCTCCTGTGTTGGTGATCCTATGATGCCAGCGTTAGCTGGATTAGTTATTGGTGGGGCTAGACAGGCGCCTGTTTTGATGGCTGGTGGAACGCAGATGACTGCTGTTTTAGCGGTGATTAATGCTTTGGAGCCAGAAGCACTTTGCAATGTGGCCGTGGGTACGACACGATGGGTGACTAAGGATAAGTCATCAGACATTTGTGGCATCATTAAGCAGTTCTCCGAAGTTCCAGTTTTAGCGGCTGACTTGAACTTTAATAACTCCCATTTCTCAGGTTTGCGGATTTACGAGACTGGCCTTGTGAAGGAAGGGGTTGGTGCAGGAGGCGCATCAATAGCGGCGATGGCTAAGCTTGATGGGGCAGTAACAAAAGACATACTGCTTAAAGAGATAGAGCGCAATTATGGCTTGTTAATGGATTTGAAGTGAGACAGGCTTGGTTGTTAAAGAGTTAAAGAACCTTTTTTCCTTCTTAACAATTTTTCCAGTAGCTATGGATAAGGACTTGCTATCAGATTGCGCCCATAACATGTGGGTTTTTCCTTTAATCGGCGCATTTATCGGTTTGTTGGCGGGTGTATTCGGGTGGGTCGCGTACCATTTTTTGCCCGGCATAGTTGTAGGCGGCTTAGTGTTGGCTTTACTTTTGCTTATCACTGGGCTTCACCACACAGACGGCTTATTAGATTTTGGCGACGGCGTAATGGCACATGGAACTTTTGAGCACAAAATTGAGGTCATGCACGACCAGTTAACGGGTGCTGGCGGCTTATCTTTGGGCATTATGACTATGTTAATTTCTGCTTTAGCAATTGGGCAGTTGAAGATTGGCATAATAGTTGGCGGTATAATCGTTATTGAGCTTTCAGCAAAGCTTTCAATGGTTATGGTGGCATGGGCCGGAAAATCAATTCACGAAGGTATGAACACACCATTTCTAAACGCAATGCACGGCACTGAAGGAAACTTGCGTTTAATTGCAGCCTTGGCAATTTCTTTAATTGTTGCCTTGCCTTTGTTACACTGGGCAGGTTTTTTGGTTGTTTTGACAGCCGTAATTACAGGCTTAGTCATGACAGTAATAGCGCATAGAAACTTTAACGGGGTTACAGGCGACGTGTTCGGTGCCACAAACGAGGTAGCCCGATTGGTTTGCGTGGTTGTTTTGTTGGCGGCGGTTGCTTGGGCGTAACGGCGCTTGTTATGGCTGGGGGAAAAGGCACTCGCATGCGTCTTGAAGAAGAGAAGCCGCTGATAAAAGTTTGTGGCAAACCCGTTATAGCATATGTTATTGCAGCTTTGAGATGTGCCAAAAAAATCGATTCCATCGTCGTTGCCGTAACAAATTGCACACCGAAAACTGCTAAATTTCTAAGCCAGTTCCCAGTAAAAATCGTCGAAACACCTGGAAAAGATTACGTTTCTGACATGGGGTATGCAAGCCAAAATCTCAAACTTGGCGTTTTCATAGCAATAGCAGCGGATTTGCCATTAGTCACAGGTCAAGCTTTGGATGCCATAATCGACCGCTATGAATGCTGCGGCAAACCAGCCCTAACAGTCGCTGTCCCCCTTGAAACCAAATCAAAACTGGGCATGAGTGTAGAATATTCTTTCAAGATGGACGACAAAAACGTAGTTCCTGTTGGAATTAACGTTATAGACGGCCAGAAACGATACGGCGACGAATGGTTAGATCAGGACATTTTCTTGCTTGATTTGGAAGAATTAGCTGTGAATATTAACACTGTTCAAGAATTGCAATTAGCCGAACGCTTGCTATCTAAGAAAAACACATAGATTGATAAATCCGAAAAAAATTAATCACTTTAGGTTAACCTTTTTGCAATTTGCTCTCTAGTACCTCTTTAAGGGTAGCCTGCATTTTTCTTGCGTCTACGTCAAGATTGGGTGTTTCACATATCATTGTAGGATGCATTTGAAAATCGGCAATCACTTCAGCCAGAAGTCGAAAGTCAGGTCCATATCTTTTCTCGTCAAGTGTATGATGCTCTCTTTCTCCTTGGCTGTTAAACTCGATAGCCGAAAAGTGGCAATGCATACTTCTGAGGGCTTCTGTTCCAAGTTGTTGCTCAACTTTTTCAGCCACTGTCCGAAAATCCTCCATTTTCTTGAGAGCGCCAAGTCCTCTCGCATGCAGATGCCCCCAATCAATGACGAGTTGAGTGCCTTCTACCTGTTTGTTGATGGCTAAGATTTCGTCTAAGCTGCCGACCTGAAATTTTCTTCCCATAACTTCAGGCCCCAGCTTAACTTTCAAACCGAGATTTTGCATTTCAGCCTTAACTTCCTTGATAGCGTCAAGGCATGTTTTGAAGGCAAAATCCTTTTCAAAGAGCCCATAAAATCCAGTATGAAAAACTAAGACATATGCGCCCATCCAGTCGGCGGCTGTTGCACACGCCATCAAGCGGCGTTTGCTCGCTTCCACAACTTCTTTCTTACCTGCCAAGTTAATGTAGTAAGACCCATGCATACTGAGCCTGACATCGTTTTTTCTTGTTTCTTCGCCGAGTTTCTGAGCATGTTCCTGCTTAATCTGAGGTTTTTGCCCCCACTGAACAGCTTCGTACTCAAAAGCGTCCAAGCCTTCCTCATGCAGAAGCTTTGGCACGTCAAATGTCGTTGCTCCCATAAGCCTGAACATTGGTGGCACACCAGCTGGACCAAACCTAGTTTGTTCTGCCATCTAAATCCTTCTCATAGTGTACAATAGAATGTCAAATATTGCTTTTCTCTCTAAAGAATAAACCTTGAGTTTTTGAATATTCCGCTTAAATATGCACAACTGTGCTAAAATCTAAAGTCCGACAGTCTCTGTCTTTATTCGCCCTAAATTAAACTAGTTATGGTTGGAACCGACACAAAAAAGTGAGCATAAACAGCAATTGCTAAAATTCCGACGCTGATTGTCAATAAAATATAATCTCCAAGGTGTAGTTTTAGCGCATAAAGGTTTGTCCTTTTCTTTGTGGCTCCCCATGCCCGGGACTCCATTGCCTCTGCCAACTCCAAGCTTCTGCGTATCGCACTCACAATCAACGGAATCAGCACAGGCACATAATTCCTAATCCTTTTAAGCAACCCGCCTTTTTCAAGTTCGAGCCCTCTGGCTTTCTGTGCATCCATGATTGTCTGAGCTTCCTCTGCTAGAACTGGAACAAAACGTACAGCTGTGGTAAAGGCAAAAGCAAATTCATAAGGTACACGTGATTCCTCTAGCGCTAAGCCTAAATGGTCTGGTGAAGTTGTTAGGAAGAAAACGGAGAATGACTCAACAAGCACAACAAAACGAAGAGTCAACGAAGCTGCATACTCGACATCGAGCGCTGTTATTTTATAGCCTGACGTAAAAAAATTTGTTCCAATGTTTATGGCGAAAATTAGTATTGCCAAAAAAGCCGCTCCTCGTAATGAACGAAGCCATTGCCTCTGAACTCTGGCTAACAAAACAAAGGGAACTTGCAGCAGGAACAGCAAAACCAATGGGATAATTTGTGAAAATAAGATTGCAACCACGAAAACTGAAATTACATAAATGAATTTTATTCTCGGGTCTAAATTGTGGATAGGAGAGTGAACTTTTCTGAATCTTAAGCCATCAAAAACGCTCATCTGCGGTTTTTGCTCTCCATGGCTTTCAAAATTATTTCTTTGGCTTCGTAAATGTCTATAATGTTTTTTGGAAAATCCAAAGGCGCCAACTTTATGAATAATTGGGCTATTTGGGGCAAAACAATGGAGGATAGCTCCAACATAGCAGGATCGGTAAGTATGTCTTTACCGATACCGTCAGCAACAATTTTGCCTTCCTTCATCAAAATAACCCGTGGATTGCTCTCAGCAACAAACTCAACATCATGAGTAACAATAACAATGGTTTTTCCTTGCGTTTGCATCTGCAAAATAAATTGTCGCAAGATTTCTTTTTGTTCATGATCTTGTCCAATGGTTGGTTCATCTAGAATCAATGTTTTCGGATCCCACGCCAAAACAGAAGCCAAAGCAACACGTTTCCGTTCGCCGCCACTTAAAAGGAAAGGTGAAGTTTTCCGGTATTGTGATAACGACAAAAGATTCAAAGCCCATGTAACTCGGTCTTCAATCACTTTGGGTTCAAAGCCAAAATTTTTCAGTGCAAACGCAATTTCGTCTTCAACTGTTTCGCTGAATAATTGATGATCTGGATTCTGAAAAACAAAACCGACATTTCTAGCTAAGGTTGCTACGCTTGTTTTAGTTGTTTCAACCCCGTCTGCGCGTACCGTTCCTGCTGATGGCTTTAATAGACCGTTGAAATGCTTGACAAAGGTTGATTTTCCCGCGCCATTTTGCCCCATAATAGCGACGAATTCGCCATCCTTTATCGTGATAGAGACTCCCTTTAGTGCTTCCACTTTATTTTGGTATGAATAGTGGACGTCTTCTGCTTCAATCATTGGGGCTTAAACGTCTCCAATATTTGTTCCGCCAATTCTTCAGAAGACAAGGGCGTTGTGTCTCTGAGGTTTAAGCCGTCTTTTTTAAGCATCTGGTAGAGTAACGTTGCTTTTGGAATTCCTACACCGATCAAACGCGTTTCATCACTGCTGAGAATCTTCCTTGGGTTTCCTTCAAAACGGATTTTTCCTTCATCCATGACGATGAGATGATTGGCGTATTTTGCAGTTAAATCCAATCGGTGCTCGACCAGGATTACAGTTATGCCTTGTGTCTTGTTCAAGTCATGAATTACTTCAAAAATTTTCTCAGCACTCAATGGGTCAAGGAAAGATGTCGGTTCGTCTAGCACGATGATTTCTGGTTCCATAGCTAGAACGGACGCTATTGCAACTCGTTGCTGTTGTCCTCCAGAAATTTCGTGAGGTGAGCGTTCGCGTAAATCGTAAATTCCGGTTAAGTTCATTGCATGGTCAACTTTTTTTCGGATTTCTTGTCGGGGAACTCCAACGTTTTCCAATCCAAATGCCACATCTTTCTCAACAGAGAGTGCGAATAACTGGTTTTCTGGGTTCTGAAAAACCAATCCTACGTGCTTAGCCATCTCGAAGGTGTGATGCTTAAGCGGATCTAAGCCTGCAACAGTGATTTGGCCTTTTAGCTCGCCCTGATAGAAGTGTGGGACAAGCCCATTGAATGTTCGGCACAAAGTGGTTTTGCCGCAGCCGCTTGGTCCAGTAATTAATACAAATTCGCCTTTCTCCACTTTAAAAGAAACATCTAAAATTGAGGATTTAGATGCGCCGGGGTAGGTGTAGGTGAGATTTTTTGTTTCAATTATGGCCAATCTTTTGTGCCTGCTTACCTTTAGCGTTAGAGTTTTCTCATTTAAGGGTAGCTACGCTTTTTTGGGGATTTTCTTTTTCAAAAGCGTAAGACATTGCTTGAGTGTGGGCTCGATTTCGCCTACGCCGCTTACGCCCGCTGCCATGGCGTGTCCTCCGCCGACTCCTTGCAACCATTCACCGAGCGGCGCAGCAACATCCTTTCCCAAGTTAATGCCTGTCCCTTCAACAAATTGACGCGAGCTGCGTAGACTAATTTCAATTCTCCCGTTTTTCATCCCTGCAACGGCCGACATATGCGCCCCCAAATCAACCAAGGATTTAGCTCCTGAAGCCTGGTAAGCGCTAACGTGGGAAAGTGCTATAATCCACTCATTAACTCTGATTATTTTCGCTCTTTTACAAGCCTTCAACTTAGCTAACCGCTCAGAAGTATCAATCGGCAGGGCAAACGTCGCCAACGTTTCCTGCGCATCAATCCCAAAAGTAACCAATTTACCAATAATTTTTAATGTAGCTGAGCTTGCCAAAGCGAAATGGCGGGTATCAAACGCTATTCCGATAAACAATGCTTTTGCCTCATTGAGGTCGGGTTTGGCTTTAGCTTGTATATAGAATCTGTAAACTATTTCGCAGTTGGCGGCTGCTTTGTCATCGATAACGCATAGTTTGCAGATTTCTGTTGTTTCTGGATTTGGATAGTGGTGGTCGATTATTATTTTTGGTGCTTTAGATTTTTTAATGATTTCTGCGACTTCATCAAGCTGGTCAATAGTATTTAGGTCTAATAGCATTATGACATCTGCTGATTCAATGTTAGGTTTCAAATTAACGGTAATTGGCATATTTTCAAGAAGCACTTTAGATGGTTTGTTGACGCCCTGTGGACACCCGATTTCAGTTACAACATCGGGTTTGAATCGTTTCAGCAGAGATTGCAACGCGTAAGCTGAACAAATTGCGTCAGCGTCTGCACTACGGTGGCATAACAAAAGTGCAAAAGCTGCATCAGTCTGATCTAAAATTTGAATTAATTTTTGGAAATCGTTCATTTTATTTTTCTCAAGTACTTTTCAATAGCTTTATGTGCTTCATTTGTGGCTTCTTTCACCAATGCTTCTGGGTCAATGCCTTGAGCTTGAGCAGTTAATTCAACATCAATTTCCACTGTAACACTTACTGGTTTTGAGCCTGCAGCTTCTACGCTAATATCTAACCTATCAATCATTTTAGAAGAAACCCTGGAAAGAACATATTTTCTTGCCGCGATCTCAGCGGTTGAGCTTAAAGTTTCTATTTGCTCAGTGGTTAGCTCTGGTATTCCGAGCTCTACCACAAGCTTCACCTTAAGATGATGGCTGAGATACTGGACTTAGTTCTTCTTGGAGTTTTGTTTGCGCTTCTTTTATTTGACTGCGCATTCTTTCTTCTTGCCTAGCCAAAACTGTGGTTCTTGTTTCCAAAAGTGCCTTGCGCTCAACTAAGTCTTCAGTTACTTTTGGCTTTTCTGCTTTAACCAATAATGAACCTATAGCCTTGTAAATCACTGCGTTCTCAGCGGTTTTCTGAAGTTCAGCAATTGTTTGCTCTACTTCTGTTTTTTCCATGTCAACTTGCTGTTTCTGCTGTAAAATTGACTGTAAAGTTTGTTGCAATTGTTGAAGTCTAAGAAGCCTTTCTTGCACATTAGGCGGTAACTTTGAAAGTTCGTCACTCAAATTTCATACTTCCGTATCCAGCAATAAGAATCTCTCTTAATTAAGCGTTTCCAACAAGGCAACAGTGAACAGTAGCCTAAACATTGATTGTTTGATTCCAATAGTAAACATGCTGATATGTCACATTAGAAACAGGATATGCTGGATCGTCAAATACTATATCGAGAGCAGGACCATACTTAGTCAAAAGTTGGCTTATTTCAGTTGCAATCAATTGAGTTCTGCTATCACTTAACCAGAAACCCCAAATAGTGTCGTTAGGATTACGCATGCCCCAGCCAAAATTTTGAGGCAGGACCAGAGCGGCTTCTGCTGTGCTCAAATCAGTAAATTTCTTAGTTGTTATATCATTCCAGAAGCTTTGAAGCGCATGAAGCTGATCATTCGTCAAGACCCCGTAAGTGGTTTGATTATAGGGGTAATCAAAAATTGTGATGTATTTTGCGCCTGCCTCATATGACAGAAGCATTTTATTGTAAATTTGGTCCCCCGTGTCTAAGTAAGGCGGCTGGGTATATTTCCAAGTGATTATTGCACCCCAATCCTTGTTTTGCAAACGCGCTGCACCTTTAACCTGAGCTATTTGCTCCGCTGCATTCCCGTTACCACTTATCTCTGTAAAGACAGTACTATATCCGCCCAAGTAATCCCACCAATACAAGCCATAATCAGAGATGAACATTGGGATTTTAGCGGCAGTTAAATTTTGAACTCCTGGATCCATTCCCATTACATCATTTACAAAAAAGTTAGCTTCCAAATCGTAATTTGTAGGAAAGGTGCCATTTTCTTCAGCGGCTTCTAGTTTAAGCTGAATGGCATCTAAATCATCTGCGATTGGAACTCCAATTTTGTTCAGCCTAGATCCCATACGGGTATAGTAGGTTCTCCAGTTTGCATCTAATTGTAATCCGCCAACTTCATCATTATAGTAAACGCCTAGAAATTTGTCGCCCCAACGCTGAGTCCACTGCTGTTTGATGGCGTCAAGAGATGTTGCCTGCCAAAACCAATTCCAACTTGCTGGAGCAGTAACGTCTTTGATTCCCATGTTAATAATGACGCTTAAACCCGAAGAAACAGCATAATCGCAAATTTCTTCAACAGCTGTTTGGTTTTCGCTGATGGGGTTTCTGCCTGAATCCAAAATGAATAGGTTTGTGTAACTTTTCACTTTATCAATCAAAAGTTTAGCTTGTTGAGTGGTGTTTCCGCAGAAGGCAACGCCCACGTAGACGGGTGGATCAGCTTTAGGCTTGTTAGCATTAGAATATGATACGTACGTTGCTAAAATTGAAATTGCTAAGATAAGTATCAGCAAAGTAGGAATCAAATATTTCCTAACTTGTCTGAGACTGCTCATGGTTAAGCCTTAACTTACAATGCAGATGGCTCGCTTATCTTATTTACGATACATTAACCTTCAAACGGTTCACTCAATAAATGAGCAAATATCCAAAAAATAAGTAAATCTTCACTTTTTGTTGAAAAATAATAATTTTTCTAAACGCTGCAATTTCCAATTAACAAGCATTTTTATATCTATAACCAACCCAGTTATTGCTAATTAAGTTAAAGGGCGCTTTTGTTTGCAAAAGGAAGTGGTGGATTCAAGCAGCAGAATTAATCTTCCAGTTGACCTTATCCGCTGCTTAGCAATTTTTCTCGTAGTTTTTCTTCACTCCTCAAATGCAACGCTGCAATTATTTCCAGTCTCATCATCGTATTGGTGGACAGGTGTTGTTTACAAAAGCTTAACTTTAGCCTGTGTTCCGCTCTTCATTATGTTAAGTGGGGCTCTACTGCTTCGACCCCAAAAAGTCAACGAGCCTATACGAGTATTTTTGAAGAAAAGATTAAGTCGTCTTGGATTGGCTTTTGTTTTTTGGAGTGCTATTTACACAATCTGGGGATTCTACGTTTATCATGTGCCAGTAACTTTAAGCAACATTTACTTAAGCGTAGTAAAAGACTTGTTTACTGGCGCTTGGTACCAGTTTTGGTTCATTTATCTTATAGTTGGTCTCTACTTGGTTACGCCTATTTTGAGAGTAGTGATAGCCTATGCAAGCCCAAAGATTATTCGATATTTAATTTTGATTTGGTTTTTAGGCGTCGCTATTGTGCCTCTTGCTCAATTAGCAAGCGGCTACGAGTTAGACCTAGTTGTTGTAATCGGCGGTTGGGTCGGCTACTTTGTGCTGGGAGTGTATTTGCAGACTATAAAGCTTCGGAACGCAGTTCTGTATGGTTTATTGGCTTTAAGTTTTGCTTTGACAATTTTTGGTGTTTGGTTAATGAATTTTCCATTAAGCGGCTTGAATACGCCATATTTCTTTTTTGATTACCTGACAGTAAACGTGATTGTTGGTTCATCTGCACTATTCATGATTTTAATGAAGTTCTGTGCAGATTGGCCTGGACCAAACCACAAAAACCTCGGTCGCCTTACACATGCAATAAGCAAAAACACATTGCCCATTTTCCTATTTCACGTATTAATCTTAGAGTTTTTTGAAAGAGGCATCTTTACCTTAATTTTGAATTATTTTAAAATAACCTTTTTTAGCTTAACATTAAATCCTTCAACCCTAAATCCAATTATTGAAATTCCCTTAATCGCCGTTCTAACATTCTTTATTACGCTTGGTTTAGTTTTAGTAATGCGCCGTGTACCCATTTTGAAAAAACTAATCGGATAAAATTATTTTGAATCAGCAGTTATGGCATCATAAATTGTGTTTGCGATTACTTGTGCGCCTTCATTGTTAGGGTGCACGCCATCTGGAAAATACTCTGGATGATTAAGCAGCGGCGTATAAACATCAATTAAAGGTAGCCCTGTTTCATTTGCTACTTGTTGTATTCGAGGAATAACTTCCTGAGTAAGGACGGTAGCATTCAAATCAAGAGTATTGGTGTAAATTGGCGGCGGTATTACCAGAAAAATTTTGGGTGAGCTACCAAAAATTTGAATTCTGCTTATCATATGCTCATAATCGCCGACGATGCGGTCAATTTGTTGGTTAACGTTTGAGCGAGCATCATTTGTTCCAAGCATAAGAATAACAATGTTTGGCAGAAAATTCCGAGCACTACGGTATTGATCGCTGAAAAAGTAGGGTCTGTCAGAGTAGAAATTTATGGTTGCACCATTATATCCAAAATTTTCAATAATCGAAGTTTTGCCAACCAATGTCTGATAATCCGCTGGATACTGAGTCATATTCGTGATGCTGTCGCCAAGGCAGGCAATACGAGTTAACTGACCATCAACGTTGCTTGCTCGGCTTTCAGAAAAAACCACTACTAAACTTAAAACTAAAATTAAAACAACTATGCTAACTGCCAATATTCTCTTATTTTTTAGATACATTGCGATCTTTAACGCCCACGCTATTTTTGACCTAGAGGCTGTTGAACCAAAGGTTGGATAAGAGGCTATTTTGTTTTACGGTTTTTAATACAAATGTGTTATGAAGTCTTTTTAAGCTGTCTAAACATACAAAGTTTGAAGGAAAGATTATGGAACGTGCCAAAGTCGTAAAAGAAGAGTTACAGGAACAAGACATGCGGTTTCTAGCAGTTTATGTTGAGGCCAAAAACTCATGCATGATAATGCTTAGCGAAAGCGAAGACAAACTCGGAACCTTGGCAATAGCTGTTCCCAAAGCCAAAGATACTATCGGAGCAGCCACTTCGTCTGTGCTTTTAGGCGATAAGCATATGATTTCAGCAAGAATGTTTGCTGAATATGTAGCTTCAAAGAAAGGAAAAATCGCCATGGTTTCTGTTTATTTAGATAAAATCGGTGAGATTCAAGCACAAGAATTCTTCATGCATTTACTCGACAAACTTATCAAATCTGAAAGTCAAAAAGAACCAACCGCAACTTAAGAATCAGTCATTTCTCGCATAGACCGTGCAACCCGCATGATTTGCAAATTAACGCAGTCCGATTTCCAAAACATTCTGACAGTAGTAAATGAGGCTGCAGTTGCTTACAAGGGAAAAATCCCGTCTGATCGATGGAAGCTTCCTTACATGCCTGCAGAAGAGCTTAAAGCTGAAATTCAAAACGGCGTACAATTCTATGGCTTGAAACAAAACAAACTTTTGACGTCTGTGATGGGGATTCAACGGGTTAACGATGTTACATTGATCAGACATGCCTACGTGCTGACAAGCCATCAGCGAACTGGCAATGGCGAAAAACTACTTAAACATCTGCTTGACTTAGCTGAAACATCTAATATTTACGTGGGAACTTGGAAAGCAGCAGAATGGGCAATAACATTCTACCAAAAACATGGCTTTGAACTACTTTCGACTGAGGAAAAGAATAAACTGCTAAAGAGTTACTGGAACATTCCTGAACGGCAAGTAGAAACGTCAGTGGTGCTTGAACTAAAAAGGCAAAGCTAATGAAACAAACACTCCTCTTAAAAGTTAACCCTAACAACCCAGATCTAACAAAAATAGAGATGGCAGCACAAATAATCCAAAAAGGCGGTTTGGTTGCTTTTCCAACTGAAACCGTTTATGGTTTAGGTGCAGACGCTCTAAATGCGGATGCGGTTTTAGCGCTTTTCGAAGCTAAAAAAAGGCCCTTAGATAATCCACCAATTGTGCACATCGCAAACGCAAGCGAAGTTTACAAGCTAACGCAAGAAGTGTCTGGAAATGCAGAGCTGATTATGCGTAAGTTTTGGCCTGGACCATTAACTATAGTTTTCAAGCGTTCAAGAATAATTCCAAATGTGACAGTTGCGGGTTTAGATACTGTTGCCATTCGAATGCCAAAACATAAAGTAGCTTTAGCGTTAATCAAACAAAGCGGTTGCCCCATCGCTGCTCCAAGCGCAAATCTTGCAGGCAAACCAAGCCCAACAACCGCTAAACATGTTTATGAAGACCTCAATGGAAGGATAGACGCCATCCTTGATGGAGGACCTACAAGTATAGGGGTCGAATCCACTGTTTTAGACTTAAGTGTTGATCCTCCATTGGTTCTTCGTCCAGGCGGAACAACATTTGAAGCACTAAAAAAAGTTCTTGAAAAAGTTCAGCTCCATCCCTTTGTTGAAGCAGAAAAGGAGTTGCCGCTCGAAAACATCAAATCTCCAGGCATGAAACATCGGCATTATGCGCCAAAAGCCGAAGTCATTTTGGTTGAAGGAACAGTTTCTGCAGTGACGAGCACAATAAAAGATTTAGCTAAAAAATATGCCCTTGAAAACTTAAAAGTGGGTATTTTAGCCACCGATGAAACCAAAGTGAGTTACCAGGCAGATGTGGTCAGAAGTCTTGGTAGCCGTATCAATTTGGAAATGATTGCTCAAAACCTTTTTCGGTTATTGAGGGAAATTGACGCAGAAAACGTTGATATCATACTTGCTGAAGGGGTGCCTTCTGCAGAAATGGGTTTAGCAGTTATGAATAGGCTTCGCAAAGCATCAGCTTATCATATAATCAAAGCGGAATAGACTTTTCATCGGTGGATCAGCGATAACATTTCTTCCATTCTTATTGTGGCTACGCACAGAACGTTATCAGCGCCACCATAGTAAACAAAAAGTTTATCATCGATAATTACGTTTCCGCAGCTAAAAACTACATTTGGTACTTTTCCAAAGCGTTCATAATCTTCTTTAGGAGCCAATATATGCTCTTTTGAGCGATAAAGCACCTGATCAGGATGCTCCCTATCCAACAGAACGATACCCAAAGAATACATCCTATCAACGTTTACCCCATGGTAAAGAACTAACCAGCCCTCATTGATTTTCATCGGTGTTCCAGCCACACCAATTTTCCAGTTATCCCAATTATCGGCCCTTGGCTTCATGACCGCCATTATGTCGCACCATCTGTTCAGGTCGTCAGAGTATGCAATACAGAGGTCTGGGTCGATGCGATGAAGCATAACATATCTGCCGTTAATTTTTTCAGGAAAAACAACAGCGTTTTTATTGCGAATACCTGGGAAAGGAAGCTTACGTGGTCCCCAATTCCACTTTCTATTTGTAAAATCTTTTTCGGCAATAGTTGTTAATGAAACTTGATAAACTTGCAAGTGATCATACTCTTTAAGGGCAGTGTAAGTCATCACAAGTTTTCCATCTGCTTGGCTTAACCTAGGGTCTTCACAGCCATCTTTTTCACTGTCGCTTGCTGGTTCAAAAATGGGTAGTTCAAAACGTTCCTTTATGGTATACCCATCCAGTGAGGTTGCATAGCCAATCCTTGAAATATTATCGTTGCCTAAAGCCCTGTAAAGAAGATGTACTTTACCATCGAGGTAAATTGCCGCTGAATTAAAAACTTCTCTTGATTCCCAAGAATGATCCTCTATTGGACGCAAAATTGGGTTATCTGAAAAGCGTTCCATAAAAAATTCCTAAGTAGAGCTCGGCAAAGGTGTTTTTACTCCATGGATCTCATCTAGAAACGCTCTTATCGAAAAAAGACCAATTAACTTTCCAGTTTGATCAGTAACTGGCAAATGTCGAATGTGATGAGAGAGCATTAGATTTTTTGCTTCGTCATAAGAGGCTTCAAGTGATATTGTGACTACATGCCTGCTCATTACCTTACTCAAAGGTTGATCAAGAGGAAATTTTTGGGCAAAAATACGGATTGCGTCCCGCTCCGTAAATACGCCTACACATTTTTGCTCGTCGTCAACGATAACTATTGACCCAACATGTCTCTCGTTCAACAGCATTACCGCTTCTTGTATCAGAGCATCTTCTTTTGCAGTGACAACTTTTTTGCACATGATATCCCGAACCTTAAGCATCGGTTCACACATTTTTTCATCCCGTGAAAAAGTTTATTTTCAAAACGCGATTACTTTCTTTTTTGTTTCCAGACCCCTTTTCTTAACTCTTCAAGCTTTAATCGCGCCAACAGATAGGATATGGATGATTCAGCCCCTTGGTTCATATTTGTTTTTTCCGGAGCTAATCCATCAAAGCATCCGCCAGTTTCTTTATTATACATTATTACTTTTCGGCTATTTCTCCCCAAATACCACTCAAATGCTGTGTTGGCGATTTGCAAATATTTTTTGTTCTTGGTGGCGTAAAATCCCTCAACAGCTGCTTCCACTAGTGCATCAGCTTCCAGTGGTTGCTGATCATAAAAGGGTCTGTTTCCTCCTCGTTTGTACCAACCGTCATTTCCTACTGGCACAAAAACATCATTTACAACTTGAGTTTTGATAATAAAATCCAGAGATTCCTTAGCCACATCTAAATAGTTTTTTTTACCAAGAGCATTGTATGCTTGGAATAAAGCTTGGGGCAATCTTGCATTATCGTAAGTTAACCAGGGCTCAAACCATTGCCAGTCACTTTTAGCTTCATCTTTATAGTGTTGAAGGATGCTGTCAGCTAACTTTTCGATGTTAGTTTTTACATCATTGTGTTGGTATACTTGATAATATTCTGAAAGACCAAAAATTGTTGAAGCATAAAATCTTAGCCATGTTGATTTCCAAACCCACGGTAAAGCCTTATCAAAAATGTCCCTAGCCACCATTCTGACGTATTTTGGTAAATTAGAGTTAACCACGTAGCCGCAAGCCCAAAGAGCGCGACCGATACAATCTTCTGATCCGTCAACATCTAGATAACTGCGTTCATAACCTAAGTAATTATGAAAAGCACCTTCAGGCTTCTGCATGTGATTAAGAAACGCTAAGTAGACTTTTGCAAGCGATTCCATTCGAGCGTCTTTTTTTAAACGGTAGTATCTCGTGCTAGCAATTAGGGCCCGTGCGTTATCATCTGTCGTGTAGCCTTCAGTTCTTTTTGGAATGCAAAATTTGGCATGTTGAAAAACACCTGTATCATCACTTAAACTTATCAAATAATCCATTTTTATAGGTGGAAGCTGGATGAATACTCCTCCTCCATCATAGATTGTTTAGTTAACTCATCGAAAAGTCCAAGATACTTTTTGGCAACTAATGGCCAAGTAAACTTTCTGCTATATCTGTAGGCTTTATGTTCCAAAGATTTTCTAAGAGGTTTGTTTTCAATTATTTCTGATACTTTATCAGCTATAGATTCTGAGTCGTTGAAATTGCAGAAAACTCCTCGTCCTTCACCTAAAGCCTCTTTAGCATGCAAATAAGGTGTTGAAACAACCGCTTTTCCTGCACCCAAAGCATATGACAAAGTTCCACTGCTAACTTGGTTGGGCGAAAGATAAGGCGTAATATATACATCAGTTGCCTGCAAATAATTAATCAACTCAGGCTTAGAGAGGAAACGATTAAGAAATTTCACGTGATCGCGAAGCCCAAGGTTTTTAACCATACGCAATAGCATGTTTCGATAATTTTCACCATCTGTTTTTTTAACTTGAGGATGAGTAACCCCAAGAACATAGTAGACAATTCGGGGTTCTTTTTTAATTATTTCTGGAAGAGCCTCAATAACATACTCTATTCCTTTGCCTTTGCTCAAAAGCCCAAACGTTGATAAAACAACTTTGTCCTTTAGCCCAAAAATCGGCTTAACCTTAGAGCTATGAAGCAATGGAACATCGGGGCAGCCATGTGGAATAAGCTTCAATTTTTCCTCAGCAACACCATATCGTTTGACTAACTCCTGAGTAGTTTTATTTAGCACAACTATAGCTGAGCTTCGGTCAACAATTTTGTCAAAGACCTCTTTGGTTTTGGACTCAAAATTTGGGAGAACAGTATGCAGTGTTGTTGCAACGGGTTTTTTAAGTTTCTCAAGAAAGCTGCAAATGTAATCGCCTGATTCTCCTCCAAAAATTCCAAATTCATGTTGAATGTTGACTACATTAACCGCGGAATGATTAAGGAAATCAGCCATTAAAATGTAATCTTCAATGAAATCGCGCCCAATCTTGTGTTGTACCCCCCCGTAAACGGGTTTGAAAAGGCGACGTCCATCAATAGAGACAACTCTCTGGTCCTTTAATTTGTTTAATTGGCCAATATAACTAACTAAGTCAGCGGTGAAGGTTGCTATGCCACATTTTCTTGGCGGAAAAGTGCTAACGTAGGCAACTTCCTTAACGCTGGTCAATGAAGGGGTGCCCAGAACATATTTTGCCAAGAAAGAATCACGTATATAATTGAGGTTTGGCTGTCTTTAAGCCCATGTGATTGTATAGTGACAGTCACAAAGACGATTTTGAACATACTTTTCCATGAGGTTTATATGTTACCATGATTACTGATTTTTTCAGAGGGAGAGGGGGATATTTAGTGAAAAGGTTTGAACGTAATCCTATATTGGAACCTATAAAAACCAATACATGGGAGTCGCAGTCTGTATTTAATGCTGCAGCAGTTTATGGCGACGGATTAGTACATATTGTATATCGTGCAATGGGTAACGACAACATCTCAAGACTCGGATACGCCACATCAGTCGACGGCTTCAATATTAACGAGCGGTTCGACACGCCGATTTTCAACCCAAGCAATCATGCTGAAAGGGACGGGTGTGAGGATCCACGCTTAACCATAATAGGCGACCAATGTTTAATGGCTTATACAGCCTACCGAAATCACGACTATCCAGTGATTTATCAAATCTCTTTAACTTCGATTAACCTGAAAGATTTTCTGAATCGCAACTGGAACTGGAAGGAGAGGATTTTGCCTTTTCCTGGAGTAAGAAACAAAGACGCTGTTATTTTGCCCGGCAAAGTTGACGGAAAATACGTAATGTTCCATCGAATTGAACCAAGTATCTGTGTTGCGTACTCTGAAGACCTAAAGAAGTGGCATGGCTTCAAATCTATAATGGAGCCGAGAGACAAAATGTGGGACAGCCTAAAAATTGGCGCAGCAGGAACACCCATAGAGCTTAACGAGGGCTATTTATTCATCTACCACGGCGTTGACCATGAGAAGCATTATTCGCTTGGCGCAGCTTTACTTGACAAAAATAACCCGGAGAAAATACTTTACCGTTCAGACAAACCCATACTTACACCATGCGAAAGTTATGAATGCATTGGTGATGTGCCTAACGTTGTTTTCAGCTGCGGAAACGTGCAAATAGACGATCAAGTTATCGTTTACTACGGTGGCGCTGATAGTGTACTATGTGCGGCAAGCTATGAGCTTAACGAGTTGCTTCCCAAAAAATAGTTATCACATTTAGCAAAAAAATCATTGATGTCTAAAGCGATGCCTTTATTGGCAACTTTTTCTTTTTGTATTATTGTTAACTTCTGTTGCAGTGAAATAACAGTCACATATTCTTAAATTTTGGTCAGTCTAGCATTAATGGTAAGCGCTAATACAGAATATTTGTAAAACCAATTATCGGTTAATGCTTTTGTTAAAATAAGTTAACAATAAGTGATTAAGTCATAGAAAATAATTTTCTATTGGGAAAATGTCATGTTGTAGGATTAATGAGGAGGTGAAGGATTGGTAAGGGATTATGAACACGGTTCAAAAGATTTTGAGAAAACAAACCCTGTGATCAGTGAGGCTGAAGCCAGGGATATGAGAAGTATTGACGATAAAGGCTACACAGGAGAAACGCTTGAGGAAGTGCCTGACGAAGACGATGAACAATGGTCCAATGAAAACCAATCGCCGATCGCTGGCAAAATATCTGGGACCATGGAAGATCTGGAAAGAGTTCAAGGATCAGAAGTTATAACAAGTGACGAAGTTCGCGAATGTTTGAAGGACTCCCTTGATTGCTATCAAACATGCACTGAAACCTTAACCCGTTGCTTAAATTTAGGAGGTAAACACTCTAAAAATGGGCATCTGAATCTCTTAATGGACTGCGCTAGAATGTGTAATACAAACGCTGATTTTATGATTAGAAATTCACCCTATTACCCGCAAACCTGCGGAATTACCGCGGACATATGTGATGAATGTGCTGATACCTGTGAAAGGTTTGATGATGACTTTATGAAAGAATGCGCGATTGTATGCAAGCGTTGCTCTGAGTCATGTAGAGAAATGGCTCGATGATCATCCATTTTTTATCAGTTTATGAAAAATTGGTTAACAGCCTCTTTATTGGGTAAATTTAGGGGGGGTGATTGTTTGTCTCCAAGAAGCGTCGAAAGTGACAAACGCAAGCGTCAATATGAACATATTAAAGAGTCAGAGCTTAAGCGAGGAGCTTCTGAAGAAGATGCCGAACGTATTGCAGCAGCCACGACTAATAAAACCCGAAAAGAAAAAGGCGAAACAGAAAGCTAAAGTGGTCAGCATACTTTTCATCTTTTTATCTTGTTGCATAATTGGTAAGGTAGTTATCACATTGTCTCTTGGGAAAAATTTATATTTAAATATATGATTGTTGAATTCGGTTATTATTCAAAAATAAAAAATAGGTGAAATTATGTCTCAAGGTAGTGGAAACATTCCAGTTCTAGTATTAAAAGAAGGTACAAACAGAAATAGCGGTCGCGAAGCGCTAAAAAACAACATCATGGCGGCAAAAGTAGTTGCTGAATCCGTTAAAAGTACGCTCGGTCCATGCGGCATGGATAAAATGCTTGTTAACAGCATGGGCGACGTCGCTATAACTAATGATGGCGCAACCATAATGAAGGAGCTTGACATTCAACATCCAGCAGGTAAAATGCTTGTCGAAGTAGCAAAAGCCCAAGACAACGAAGTTGGCGACGGGACAACAACTGCGGTGATTTTGTCAGGTGAATTACTTTCAAAAGCTGAAAGTTTGGTTGACAAAAATGTTCATCCAACTGTAATAATTGAAGGTTTTAAGAAGGCAAGTGAGAAAGCTCTAGAAATTCTAGATAAAATTGCAATTCCCGTTTCAATTGATGATGACAAAACTCTAAGAGATATCGCAATCACATCATTATCCAGCAAAGGCATTAACGTTGCCGAAGATCACTTCGCAAAAATCATCGTTGAAGCCGTAAAACAAGTAACAGAAAAAATTGATGGCAAAAATGTAGCCGATATTGAGCTAATAAAGATCGTTAAGAAACACGGCAAAAGCTTAGACGAAACAGAACTTGTCAAAGGTATGGTTATCGATAAAGAAATTGCAAGCTCACAGATGCCAAAAATCATCGAAGGCGCCAAAATCGCATTGTTAAATGCAAAGATGGAAATTGAAAAGACAGAGTTTGATGCTAAAATAAACATTGAAAGTCCAAATCAAATGCAACTTTTCCTAGACGAAGAAGAACGCATGCTCAAAGAAATGGTTGATTCAGTTACAAAAGCAGGCGCTAACGTTGTATTCTGCGAAAAAGGCATAGACGATATGGCACTTCATTTCCTCGGCAAAGCTGGAGTGTTAGCCGTTAAAAGTGTAAGCAGCAGTGACATAGAAAAACTGTCCAAAGCTACAGGCGCCCAAATAGTTGCTAGCGTAAAAGACATTAGGGCTGACGTACTTGGCAAAGCAAAACGCGTTGAAGAAGTAAAAATTGGCGACGACAAACTTCTATATGTGCGAGAAGCAAAAAATCCAAAAGCAGTAACCATAGTTATCAGAGGAGCATCCAACCAAGTTATTGACGAAGCTGAGCGCTCACTACATGATGGCTTATGCGTCGTACGAAATGTAATTGAAGATGGCAAAATCGTTGCAGGTGGAGGCGCACCAGAAGCTGAATTATCCAAAGGTCTACGTGCGTATGCAGTAAAAGTGGGCGGACGAGAGCAACTTGCAGTAGAAGCATTTGCTGATGCAATTGAAGCAATCCCACTAACATTAGCCGAGAATGCAGGCTTAGACCCAATCGATATCATGGTAGCTCTTAGAGAACAACACAATAAACCAGACAGCCAATATTTCGGAATAGAAGTCTCAACCGGCAAAATCAAAAACATGCGTGACCTTTTAGTTATCGAGCCACTTCGCGTCAAGCAGCAAGTCATAAAATCGGCTACAGAAGCAGCTAACATGATACTGAAGATCGACGACCTGATCAGCGTTAAAGGCGGCGGCAAAATGCCACAGATGCCCCCAGGCGGAATGGGCGGTATGGGTGGCATGGGCGGAATGGGCGGCGGAATGCCCTACTAAACCCAAATTTCTTTTCTTCTTTCTAATTTTTAAAAAACACTTCACGCTTCTGTTCAGGTAGTTTTTAAGTAAAGTTATTATTCACACGCCAAGACATTATTCCGTATCTCGTGATAGCTGTGAAGCATGTTAATATATTAGCCTTCGATTGCCCAGACGCCTATTTCAAAGTGTTAAACTCCATTTGGACAGAAGGAGACGACTTTCAAGTGGGCTATGGTTCTGAAGTCACCGAGACAAAAAAACTCAATCTATCAATAGAAATTGCACACCCTGAGAGTCGTCCACTCGTCAGCGAAAAAGCACCCTGCGACATGAAATACGTTCAGTGGTATGCGTTAACTTACTTGTGGTGCGGCGAGGGGAAACAAGATGAGATTTACACTTATGGGAGCCGCCTTCGTGAACCCGTGGATCAGGTTGAAGAAGCAATAAAAAATTATGCGAAAGAACAGCGTGATAGGCAAGTTACGATGGTTGTTAGATTGCCTGAGGATATTTACAAGATCAATCCAAAAACGAAAGAAAAGCATGAACCACCATGCCTGAGTTTAATCGACACTGAAATTCTTGGTAACCAAATGCATCTAACATGTTACTTCCGTTCTTGGGACGCCTATGCGGGTTTGCCAGCTAACATTGCAGGCTTGCAGATGTTTAATGAGGCTTTTGTTTCTGAAATCAACGAGCGAACAAATCTTGGGCTAAAAACAGGCAAATTAATTTTTCACTCCAAAAATTGCCACATTTACAAACGTCAATTTAACCTTGTCAATGAATTGTTAGAGCCCAAGGATAAAGCTAGCAGAATGGCTATGGGTATGCAAGAAGCCAAAAAAGAGTGATGACGAAAAGTTTTGAGTGACAGAATAGTTCGTTTAAGCATGGAAAGAGTTCAAATGTTTTAGTAATCGAGTTAATACCCTAATCAATAGTTTATAATATTGAGCAGACTGGCATTTCAAAAACCCGGGAATTTATCTGTTTGAGGCTTATTATTCCATCGATAAAATATTATGTTTTTGTAGATTTCCCAAAAGACGATGCGCATTGAGAAACGGGCATTCCTATTCACGAAGATGCAACTGGAACAGGCTGCATGAAAGACGAGTCCATATGCACTTTTCTTAAAAAAAGTTAGGAGAGAATTACCCGTATATTCTTACTGGATACTGGATAACTTAACTTATTTCTGTTGGGTAACCAAGGTTCGTCCAAGCCGTCATGCCGCCCAGAACGTTGCTGACGTTTTTGAGTCCTGCCTTTTCTAGAATACTTACCGCGATGCTTAGAACGGTTGCCTACTGAACACGTAACTGCTATGTGTCTGTCTTTTGGCAGAGAACCCGTTTTATCTGGCAAATCAGCGAAATGAACTAGTTTTGCGCCTTTTATACTTCCATCTTCTTTCCACTCATTTGGTTCACGCACATCCAAAAGTGTCACTTCCTTTTTTTCGAGCTTGCTTTTGAGTTCAAGTACTGACATTGTACGTGTGCTGGTTATCGGTTTTCCAGCTTCCTGCCACTCATTCATGCCACCGCACAGGTAACCACCCATGTTATCAAAACCCAAACGTCGCATTCCATGAGCAACTATATCGATGTCGCTGGGGCGTTCAAGGATAAAAACGATATATTGGTTGATATCCAGTAACCAGCCTGGGTAAACGCTGGTTCCGCCAAGCCACATGCTCAAGGAATTTTGAATGTGTGAGCCTGCATAAGCGTATGGTAGTCTTGTATCCATGACCATAACTCGTTGCTCTTTCATTTCCTCCTCAAACTCTTCAAGAGAAAACTGCTTAGGGTACGACAGCTCGCTAAGCAAGGGAGGCCCATTTTTGTTTAACTCTTCAATCTTGCGGAAGTATCGCGGTACCGCTAATTCTTCGTCAACTACTTTTCGAATAAAAGCATCCTTGCTTAACTGAAGATGAGGGTTAGATCTCTTCTCGTATCCAATTGTGGTTGGTTCTTGTCCATTTATGCTGTGTCCACAAACACTTCCAGCCCCATGGGCGGGGTAAACAAGAACATGATCACCAAGCAGCAGCACTTTTTCGTGTAAACTATTGTAGAGGTTTTCGGCTTGGATCTGCTGGCTTGTTTTACCATATAAGTCTGTTCTTCCTACAGATCTCGCAAAGAGAGTGTCGCCGCTGAAGACCATCGATGCTGGTTCGCTTTCAATTGGAGAGGCAACGTAGCATAAAGATTCATTTGTGTGTCCAGGGGTGTGAAGCGTTTTGATTTTCACGTTGCCAATTTTTAAGCTGTCGCCATCGGCTAAATTGTGTTCTCCATAGTTGAACGGCAATTCTTTGCTATGGGCAATTTCCGCTTCAGTTAAATTTTGTAGTTCTAACGATCCGATCACATAGTCTTCATTTCTATGAGTTTCCAAAATGTATTTGATTTTTGCGCACTCTTTTTTGGCAAGTTGGATGTAGATTTCGCAGTCTCGTCGTGGATCTATAATTGCTGCTTCCCCACCATCTGAGAGGTAGTAGCTATTGTGGGCTAAGCCTTCAGACCTTATTTTTTTAAGTTTCATTTTGTTCGCCCAAAAGAGTTATCCTTGCCAATCTAAATGTGTTTTCAACCGGTAATGCATTTAGTAAGCTATCGATCTGTTCTGTGATTAAAGTTGCGTTTTCAAACAGCATAATACCTGTTGATGTATGGACTTAGCTATCGTGGTTTTTATTTTCAGACAAAAACGTATCTCTCACAAAAACAATTGGATAAAGGTGATTTATTCTTTTCCAAAACCAAATTTTATAGCTATCCAGCGAACTGTATATTCAGGGAAAAACATGAGCCACATGGTAACTTGGAACATTCTTGAGAATCTGATGTTGGAGCTTAAGAAAAAAGGTGTCGTTATACCATCAAATGTTATCAATGATTTAAGAAGCGCCAAACTTATGATTAAAATTTCGGAATCCGCAGGCAGTACTGGAGATGTATCACAAAAAGTAGATGAGTATCTTGGAAATGTCGAATCATATCTTGTTAGTGAAGCCCAAAAAAGTTTTGGTTCTAAGCTTGTTGATGTCTGGCTTAGGCGTTTGGAGGATGCTTATTTAGAACCATGTGAGGAGAGAACTGAAAAAAACAATTTTGTTACAGGTGTTCCTAGGGATCAAAAATGGATTAGAGTTGAGCCAACAGGAAATCTTACTTGTCAAAGAATAGAACAGATAGCTGAAGAAAGTAATCTTTCGGTTAATCTGCAGAAGGATGGACGCTTAGTAGTTTACGGTCAGCCGGAAGGCATAAAAGAATTTTTGAAAAAAATGACGGCTGATGCAAACAGGAAATAATTCAATTTTGATCGAATCCTATTAAGGGTGGATGATCAATTTAGAATAAATTTGGTTATTGTTCTTGAAAAACTGGAAATCATTAGAAAAAGAATTATAGTATGAGTTCATAAAAACAATGTATCTAGTGATACTCTTATGAAATTTGCTGAAATTGCCATCTTGCTAAGAGAAATTGTAGACAGGTGTCCAAGTTTAGATGGAGCAACCATCACTTTGATACCACAGAAAGCGATGTATCCATTATACAAAGGATACCACATTAACATTAAAGCAAATATAACAAAAGAAAGCATGAGTTCCCTGAGAAAAATTGTTGAAGGGCATGATTTAGTTATGCAGATAAAAGTTGATTCTGTAATAGTTTATGAAACTAGATCTTAATCGCATTTTTTTGTTTCGATATGTTTTTTACGATAAGTCGCTAGTGCAATACTGGGACCATTTTGGTTAAACTCAAAGGATTCCAAAGACTAACCTTAATTGACGAAGCTTTAGAAAAATGGCTTAGTATATTGCAAATTGGTAAGCCACGAACGGAAGTGGTCTCTTTGCAGAACGCGTTTGGACGTGTTTTAGCAGAGGAGTTAGTTGCTAAGGAAGCTTTACCAAGGTTTGACAAGTCAGCAATGGATGGATATGCATTAAAATCCGCTGACACAGTTGGCGCTTCCCAGTCTAAACCAGTAACATTGCTATTAACTGAAAATCTGGAAATAGTCAATAAGCAAGCCAAGCCGATTTGGACAGGAAATCCCATCCCTAAAGGCGCTGACGCTGTTGTGATGCTTGAGCATACCGAAAGAAAGGTTGGTGAGCTGGAAGTTTGGAGTCAGCTTCCATTGAACGCGAATGTTTCCAAGATGGGTGAAGACATCAGAAAAGGTAATCTTGTTGGCAAAGCTGGCATTCGCTTAACTCCCTACCACATAGGGTTAGCCGCTGCGTTAGGATATAGTCAATTAGAAGTTGCTACGAAACCTCGAATTGGTATTTTAGCTACTGGAAATGAGCTTGCGGAAGTTGGAACCGAGCTTTCTGGAAGCCTGATTTATGATTCCAACAAAATTATGCTTTCAGCTGTTTGTAGCGAACTCGGAGCAGAAACCACTGACTTTGGAATGGCAAAAGACAAAAAAGATGAAATTTCTGATAAAATCCAAAAAGCCTTACAAACACAAGATGCAGTAATCACAACGGGCGGAACGAGTGTTGGCGAATTTGATTTGGTGCCCGATGCTGTTAATAGTCTAGGTAAACCGGGTGTGATTGTTCATGGTGTTGCGTTGAGGCCAGCGATGCCCACCGCGGTTGCAGCCTTGAACAATAAACCTGTTTTGATTTTATCAGGTAACCCTGTAGCTGCAATTATCGGTTTTGAAGTGTTTGGTAGAGCGATGGTTTGTAGGATGCTTGGGATGAGCAAAACCGAGCCAAGACCAATGTTGAAGGCGGTTTTGGCCAGAAGAATAGCTAGTGTTCTTGGAAGAAAAACCTACGTAAGGGTCAAAGTGATCTTGAAAGACGGCGAATTTATTGCTGAACCCGTTAGCGCTAAAGGTTCTGGATCAATATCTACTATGACTAATAGCAATGGATTTATGATTATCCCTGAAAATCGGGAAGGCATAAGCGAGGGAGAAACGGTAATAATTCATATGTTCGGCGGCTTGGAGGTAGAAGCTTAGTGTTTAGGAAGCTTAAGACGTTTGATGAAGCTCAAAGAGAAATTCAAGAACAATTTAAACCAGTGTTTTTAGGTGAAGAAGAAGCAGTGCTACTTGAAGCTTACAATCGGGTACTTAACGAAGATATAGTTTCAACGCTTGATATTCCGCCCTTTAACCGTTCAACCGTTGACGGATACGCTGTAAGAGCCGAGGACACATCTTTAGCAGACGAAAACCAACCTGCAAAGCTTCAAGTCTGCGGTGTCGTTAACATTGGTGAACAATCAAATATGATTTTAGCTAGGGGTGAAGCTGTTGAGATTGTGACTGGCGCACCTATACCTGAAGGGGCAGACGCTGTGGTTATGATTGAAGATACCGAAAGGGAAGGCGACGAGTTGCATATTTTCAGCTCAGTAACAACTTTCGAGAATGTTATGAAAAAAGGTTCAGACATAAAAAAAGATACCCCTGTACTTAAAAAAGGGCAGGTTCTGGGTTCTTCAGAGATTGGTGTTTTAGCTGCTTTGGGCTTTACTAAAGTTAAAGTTTTGAAAATTCCAATAGTTGCGGTTTTGTCCACTGGGGGGGAAGTAATTGAGCCAGGTAAATTTTTGCCTGAGGGAAAAATTTATGACATTAACGCTTACAGCTTAAGTGTAGCTGTAATTGAAAGCGGTGCCAAACCCGTTTACTTCGGCGTTGTTCCTGATGATAAAGCAGCTCTTTCTAAGGCTATGCAGACTGCTCTGGCATCTGCAGACATGCTGATAACTTCTGGCGGAGTTTCGGTTGGTCCACGGGATTTTACCCCGCAAGTAATAGATTCTTTAGGGAAGCCTGGCATAGTTGTTTGTGGCATTGCCGTTAAACCAGGTAAACCCACAACAGTCGGGTTTGTAGGGGATAAACCAATTTTTTCTTTGCCTGGTCATCCCACATCTGCTCTTCTGATTTTCTATTTGCTGGCTAGACCCTTGATTCAGAGGTTGGGCGGCAGACCTGTGGCTGGAATGAAGATGATTAGGGCGTTTGCTGGGTCACGGATGTTTAGTGCTAAAGGTAGACGAACCTTTGTTATGGTTAAGTTAGAATTCGACAAAGAATGCCGTTTAATTGCCGAACCGGTGGAATCGGGTGTTTCTGGTGCAATTACCACTTTAGCTAAGGCTGATGGGTTTGTTGAGATTCCTGAAAATGAACAGTTTGTAGATGTAAACCAAGAGGTAGCTGTTTTGCTTTTCCGCAGTGCTGGTAAAGTTTAAGGGGTTCTTTTCTTCAGTAAAACATAAAACGCGAACACCCAAGTAAGCACTGCGTATACAGACATACTAATGCCTACTAATGCGTTGCTAAAGCCTCCGGCGTATAAAGTGTAGAGTGAAAATATTGTGGCAGCAACAAACAATATGAACAATAGCCATGGAGCCCATCCTCTTTTTGTAAAGAGACCATACGCTACAATCAAGCTTACAATGCCAAGTAGTCCAAGTTGAGGCGCAAAACTAGTCAGGAACAGAGATACCAAAAGAATTATTCCTGATACTGCGTAGTAAGCGATTGATGCTAATTCTATTCGGCTGAAACTTTTTAGTTTAGTTGCTAAGGTCACTAGTGGTCGCCTTTACCCTATGCAGTAGAGCATGAATTAATAAATTTAATGTATCTTATTTGAAAGGTTCATCTGTTAAGGTATGTTCCTGTTTCGATTAACCATAAGTAAATCTATTTCAGTAATTCTAGAGCTCTATCCCAAGTTTTCTTGGCATCCCTCGGATTCTGTATCCCCGGAAAATGAAAACAAGTCACTCCAACCTCTCTACAGAGTTTTATGTTTCTTCTGTTATCGTCGATAAGCAAAATCTGACTGGGAAAAAGACTCAATTCTTTTGCAAGCCATTCAACTTGGGCTTTTTTGCCTGGGTGCTTTTCCCTTGTAATAATTCCTTTAAAGTATCTGGTGAGCCCGTGTTGTTCAAGGAATTCTTTTATTACTCGGTAACTTTGCAAAGAAACCACGTAGGTTTCAAAGTGTTTTTCTGAAAGGTCTTGCAAAACTTCTTTAACGCAGGGTAGAAGATGTGCTTTTTTTAGGGCTTCGAGTTCCAGTTTCTCAATTTCTGCACTTACTTTATTAAAATTTGGTGAACCAAAATTGTTTTCATAGAACAAAATTAGGCTTTTTATATCGTAACCTACTAAAGCAGATGCTCGGCGTATGGCTGTTTCCCAGTCAATGTCTAAAGTTGTAATTACTCCGTCAAAGTCAAGGGCGACCGCTTTGATTTTCTGTGTCTTATCTATATTATTCGCCATGGTTTACCATCATGCTCAAGAATTACTCCCGCGTCTAATTGGCGGATTAAGTAATAGTTTTCTGGAAACAGGTTGAAGGTGGGCAAATTGGTTTCTGACTTTTCGTTCAATGCCAACATGAGGTATTGGTAGGTCAGATTTAACTCTGGCCTGTTGAGTGCTTTCGCAAAAGCATAGCCCCAAAGCGGTGCTGTGGTGTGCCATTTCCCGTCCACCTCAGTGACTACACAATTGCCCGCCGCATCCTCTTTTATGTCTGTTGAAAAAAATCCGTGAGGCTTGGAATCTAGAGCTTTCACCGCTTCCGTTCCTAAGTGATTAATTTTTTCATCAACGACGGTTCTCGCAATGGTCGGGGTACCTGTGATCCCGGAAAGTGAAATGTGCTTAAGAAAATACTCCATTCTTTCCCTGCAATAAGAGGTTACAAGCTGCCCTTTGAACCACAAGGAGTCAAACGCCAAATCTCTTCCCGGTAGATACTCTTGAATAACAAAATCAGAGACCTTAGCTCGATGCTGGACCACATTTAGTTGTACCCAAAGTTTGGCCTGCTCAGGCGATTCCACTTTTAATCCCAATCTTCCTCCGGCACCAAGGCGGGCTCTAATCCAAAGTGGACACCCAATTTCAGAAAATGCCCAATCAATGTCTTCGAAAGAATTTACTTGAATAGTTTTTGGATCTCGAACATGATGTTTGGCTAAGGCATTATGTATTTCAAGTTTGTCAGGCATGATTGATGTGGAATTAGGCAGGTACATCTTTATTTTTGTTTTCTCAAAAGCCGCTAAATTTTCAGAAACTATTCGTGCTTCGCTACTGGGGTGAGGGTGCAAAAAATCAATCTTGTATTTATTAATTAATTCAAGAATCAATGGTATAAAACTTTGGTCAATGTGTTTGGGCGAAACAACCTTGACATCAGAGTCTGGAAAATTTAAGTAATGCTGATTGTGATCAGTTGATACGATAAACAATTTTTTGTTTATCTGTTTTTCAGCCAGTCGCAGTGCTCGAACAAAGTTAATTCCACCTGTTCCACCCGACCCAGTAACTAATATGTTTGTCATATTTGCTCAAGCCACCTGACAATTAAGGGGTTGTTTGTTTTTGAACTAGTTCATACGCTTCAATCCCTTTTAAAAACGTTATATCATTTTTGGCCGCCAACTGCTTGATTAATTCCCCGTACAGTCTACCACCTTTCATCATTATTGAATTGTCATGCCACAGTAGCGTCAATATTTGAATTCCTGAGCTGAACAATTTATCAATAATGTTAACCATGAATGGAACAGTTGTTTCTTCTGAAAGCCCCATGTAAGTGAACAAATAAGCATCCATAAACGTAATTGGGAAAACGACTAAGCCATTCTTTACTAAGAACCCGGTATTTCTAACGTCTATTTTCTGTTTGTCAAACGAAAGTGACGAATCGTATTTTATTCCTGCTTGAACTAAATTGACGAAAGTGTTTTCATGAACTTTTAGGTAGTGAACTCTCGAACCATAAACGGGATACCCTGAAGCTTTTTCCAGCAAACTCTTCTCGTGAACTACTTCCTCAAAAGATTCTGTAACATTAGAATGTAAACCTATTTCCCATCCACCCAACAAAAGAGACTTAATAGTTTCCTCGTATCTTTCCACTCCTGTGCCATCATCGTACCTTGGTCTGAAAAAGAAGGTCGAGCGAACGCCAAATTTTTCCTCAATCTCCACGATTCTGGGCACGCCAAAATAGGGGTTAAAATTTTCCTCTTTGACTCTGCGAATCACTTCAGATGGGAACCTTTCCTGCCTCGCTAATGCATGTGCTGCTCCGGGGCCATGCAGTGGCCAATCAACGTCATGGGTAAGAATTAGCGAGCGTTTGCCGTTTTGTGCCTTCATAATAGATTCTCCAGTTTTGCTTTATCAGAAACTTGCTTAATAAATAATGCGCAAGACTTCCTGTCTTAGTAACTCATTAGGTTTGGTTGAGCGAAAGAGTTTAGAGTGGCCTAACGAATACCCAAGCAAGGAATGAAAAAAATGAGTTACCTTGACCTGTATACATCGCAAACAAACGTTTTTAGCGGTAAGCAAAAGACCTTCGAAGAAGCAAAATATGTCATTTTCGGGGTACCTTTTGATGCAACCAGCACGTATAGGACTGGTGCAAGGTTTGGACCTAATGCGATTAGACAGGCTTCTTTAAATATTGAAACTTACAGTTTTCGCAGCGGAATTGATGTTGAGGACTTAGCAATTTATGATGCCGGAGACTTGAATGTTTCATCAGACGCGGCAAAAACCCTCGATATGACTCGGCTTGTAGTTGAAGATATTCTGGCTGCGGGTAAAATACCTATAGCTTTGGGTGGAGAACATACGATTACTCTTGGGGTTGTAAAGGGTTTAGGCGCTAAAGCAGCAAAAACGGCTGTCGTAAGTTTAGATGCTCATTTGGATTTGCGCTACGAATTCTTAGGTACAACTTTATCTCACACAACATTTATGCAGTTGATAAGTGAGGAAGTTAAACCAGCAAAAATTGTTGAGGTGGGTACCCGCTCAGTAAGCAAGGTGGAACTTGCTTATGCCAAAAAAGCTAGAATTGAATTTTTCACTTCACAACAGATTATCAAGCAAGGTGAACTTTTAGTTATTAAGCAATTAAAAGAGAAGCTTTTGGCTTACGAGAACCTGTATTTAACTGTGGATATGGATGTGCTCGACCCAGCGTTTGCTCCTGGGGTGCAGAATCCTGAACCTGAAGGAATAACCACAAGTAACATGATTGATCTCGCTTGTGAATTGTGTGACAAACGTATGGTTGGTTTTGATGTGCAGGAAATTGTGCCAAGTTACGACCAAGGCGTATCGGCAGTCGTTGCGGCAAAACTGATTTTTGAATTGCTTTGCCAACTGGAAACATCAAGAAAAAACTAAGTGCGAGTTATTCGTATAGGATAACCATTAGTCACGTTTGTATTTTCCAAATATTTTGCTAAAATAGTTTAGGTTCATTATGTCATAGCGGTCAAGCGATTTTAACTCATTTTGGAAAGCCATAAATAAACGTTGAATGTGTATAAATTAAGAAAAGTAACTTAGAACATAATTCACTGTGAGAGATGGCTTAAAGTGGGGGAAGGAATTAAAGATAAATTTAGTAACCGTTTGGCACCATTTAGTAGATTACGCATTCAGGTTAGCCATAGCCAAATAATTGCAGTAGCAGCCTTAGCGCTGATACTTTTTCTCGCCTTTGTTATTCGCATTTTACCTTTACGATGGGAAAATCTAGCTGGCGGAACATCACTCCTTAACGAGTTTGACCCATATTATCAATTTAGCATTACTCAACACATGGTCACAAACGGTTTGCTTTCACCTTATCTTGGAGCAGGATGGGTCAACACTCAACTATGGTATCCATTTGGATATAACATGGCAACTTCTTTACCCTCAACACCCATAACGGGCGCGGTACTTTATGACATATTCAAGCTGTTTGGTGCAAACATCGATTTAATGACGTTTTGCGCATTGATACCGCCTGTCATAGGTGTGCTTTCAACTTTAGTCATCTACTTCTTAGGAAAAGATATGAGTGGCAAAGCGGTTGGTTTATTCGCTGCATTGTTCTTTGCGCTTGAACCATCAATTGTTCAAAGAACTTCTCTAGGCTTTTTCGATACACAGGTTGTTGGAACGCTTGGTCTTGTATTGTTTATCTTCCTGTTTCTAAGAGCAATTGATAACAATAGATCTATCCGAGCATCAGTATTATACTCCCTTAGCGCTGGCGCAGCTCTAGCATACTTCATTGGTGGTTGGGGAGGAGCATACTACATCCTTGGCTTAAGCGTGCTATTCACTATCGTAATGATCGCAATGAAAAGGTATAGTCAAAGGCTTTTGCTTAGTTACAGCATAACATTTGGTTTAGGCTTATTTATTGCAACAAAGATTCCGTACATTTCACTTAGTTACTTAATTACCTATGCGGTGTTGCCTGTTGCAGCAGGATTTCTCCTACTATTGCTTGCAGAAACTTTGCGCCAAAACATCTCTGCAAGAACCAAAATTATCCTATCCGCCTCAGCGCTCATTGTAATTCTCGGAGGGTTTATTGTCCTTGGAATTACGGGATATCTTGGCAGAATTGCTGGAAAATTCGACACAGTTCTTGACCCCTTCATACGAGCAACCGCACCCATCATTAGTTCAGTAGCCGAACAGCAAATTTCAGCCTGGGGAAACATTTACGTCGAATTAGGCATCGGGATATTGTTCTTCCTTTTCGGATTGTACCTTGTTATTAGAAACCCGACTAACAGAAACATTTTCTTCATAGTTTTCGGTATAACATCGCTTTATTTTGCAGCTTCGATGATTCGTTTGCTAGCGATTTTTGCGCCTGCATTCGCCATTATTTCTGCGATAGGTATCTTAGGCATCGTAAAACCATTTTATACTTTGCTTCAGGAAAGTCCACGTTCAATTGCGAAAACAAAACGTAAACTAGCCCGGGTTAGTAAAGAATACAGTGGAGTTGCGGTATTCTTGATATTTATGATATTGATATCTAGCTTTGCTTTCTCGCCACAGACTGGTGGAGTGCCACGTTCTGTTAACCAAGCTTTCTCGCCAATAGCCATTAGTTCATCAAGCCTACCAGTGGGCGGCGCTGGTCTTACTCAACCAGTAACTGCATGGACTCAATCGCTAAGTTGGCTAAAACAAAATGTTCCTTCGACAGATGTCGTTGTTTCATGGTGGGACTATGGTTTCTGGCTAACTTACCTTGGAAATGTTACGACGTTAAATGATAATACAACAGAAAACACGACGCAAATTGAAAACGTAGGATTTACGTTTATGGCTAATGAAAACCAGTCACTGCAGATGCTAAGTACCTATAACAACCACAATGATCCTGGACGCGTAGGTTACATACTGGTGTTTACTGTCCTGCAGATAAGCCAATCAAGCAGTGGTTCATCATCATACGTTGCTTCCCCATCGGGATATGGAGATGAAGGGAAATGGGTTTGGATGGCAAGAATTTCAGGCGGTGCTAAAGATAGGTTGATAAATGAAGGCTTCATGAACCCAGCAACAGCTTGGACAAATGAAAATCAATTTGGTGCACCCAGTAACACTACAGGAAAATGGGTATGGAATGATCAAGGCTTAAACAGTACAGTGGTGGAACTAATGAACTACGCAGAAGTACAGTATTGCAATACTTGGACCCAAGCTGGCATAAATCTTTCACCTGACATGACAACTACAACGCCATCCTACTTTACATTGGCTTACTTAGGCGGAGTAGACGCATCACCCTTCCAATACGGCGGATTAGTCCCGTTAGTTGCAATCTACAAAATTGACTATAACGCATATTATGCAGCTACAGGCACCACAGGAACCGGATAAAATTTAAAAAAGGGCGTAACTCGTGTTCCCAAAGGTTCAAGATCAGCATAAAGTTGGTCAACCTTTAGTTCCCAACGGTTTAGGCGTTTTCTACGTCCTATTCACAACCGTTTATCTTTTTCTTATATATTTAATAACCAATCCCACGGGAGCTCTCTCAATTGTTTCATTAGCACCATTGATATTGGCTGCCTGCATCCTTTTCGGCGGCTTCATGGGGTTACTCGACGATTGGATAGACCTAAAATGGCGTTATAAAGCATTCATGCCTTTAATTGCTGCCTTACCCCTAATATCCTTCGCACAAGCAATCCATGCAAGAACATCCATTTTTATACCCATTGCGGGTACCATTCAATTTGGAGTAGCATATTTCTACATTATTATTCCGTTACTTGTCATGATTGTTACAAATGCAGTAAACATGCTTGGTGGTTTAAACGGGTTAGAAACAATATGTCCAGCCATAGTTATAATTGGTTTAATGGCTCTGTCACCCTCATACTTCCTAATGGTTGGCCCTTTGCTTTTCTGGTTAATCTTAGCTTACTTCAACTTCACAGGAAAAATCTTTGTAGGTAACTCAGGGTCATTTGCTATAGGAATGACTATTGCTTCATTTGCAGTTATTTCTGACCTAAAACTAAGCTTGTTAGTATCAATTATACCCTATATTTTCAATGCATCGTTTATACTTTTAACGATTTTCTTTGTCAAGAAAAGAGCATCATTGAAATTTGACGGACAAAAGCTTTCTTCAGATCATAGAAGAAGTTTAGTCACATTACTTACTTATCATCGCCCTTTAACTGAGCGTCAAGTCGTTAGAATAGTTGCAGCAATCTTTATTGTGTTCATGGTACTCGCAATTCTTAGTGAATTGTACTAGCTAAGCAAGAAATCTTTCAAGTTTCGTTAAGCCAATAATTTCATCGAAACTCAAGCCTAAAGCGTCAAGAACCTGATCAAAAGTTGCATGCAAATAGGCAATATATTTGTCAACATCAACTTCGTTTCTTGAAGTTAGCTCAACAGGTTTCACGCGGGGTTCTCTTATAACCTTAACAAAACTAATCAAATCGCCAGAATGAAGTTCTTTTCCGCTTTCCTGAAGAATCCTTGCAGCTTTTACATGCTGAGGCGTAGTTTTGGTATAACTTGAAAGTTCGTCGCCCAGAGCGACGTGGAATGCTAGCTCACTAATGTCAGTCCATTCTCGTCTTTTCAGTCGAGTGTATCGTTCACGAATTATTTCCGCGATTTCTTTTCGGGCTTTTTCGAAATCTGCTGGACTTTTAACTCTGGCAAGAGTCTCCTTCATTTTGTTAAAAGCATCTTTAATGTAGATTGGAATATGTTTTTTCTTGCCTGTTAAACCCTTCACATCAACGGTTCCATCTTCCAAAACGCCAAGATAATTTTTTTTGCGAGAACTAAACACGGCATACCTGTAAACTTTGTCAACGTCAATACCCATGTTTAATTCATGCTCTGTGTAACGCACAACTTCCTCAATCTGCTCCTTTGAAGGATTCTTAAGGAAGAGACTGTCCGTGTCACCGTAGAGAACTTGGATACCTACCTTTTCGGCATGATTAAGTATTTGCGTTATGGAATATCTGCCAATAGCTGCGGTGGCTTCAGCAACTGGTGGGCAATAGAGATCAAAGCTGTCAGCGCCAAAAACACCATAACTAGCGTTCAAAATGACTTTTAGCGCTCCCTGAGTTGTGTTGTACCAACTTCTTAGTTCAGATGGCAAAGTTTTGTCTTTTGCACGACTCTTGTACCATTTCACCCGCAAATCTCGGAGTGAACCGATAAGTAAGCTTTCAAGTGCCCGTTTCTCTGTGCATACCCAATGTTGTGTGTCAGGAATCATGCGGGATTTGCATTGATGGTGTTGGCAATCAATTGACTGATATCCAAGGTTCCAAACTTTAATTATGGATGGGTATAGGCTTGGAAAGTCCATAACGGCGACGTTAAAGTGAACGCCTGGTGTTGGTTCCACTACTATGGCGCCTTTGTATTTTTTACCTTTAATTACCGCAGTAGTGGATGTATTGCCTTTTTTGGTAAGTATTTCTTCAGCATTTGGAATTAGCAGATTCCTTTTTCGGTGTTCTCGGTGCATAAAGTTGCGTATCCAGCGGCTTACTCCTTGGCGACTTACGTCTTCCATAGGCATACTGGCGATTCTCGTTAGGACAAGCATTAGTTTCATAGCTGAATCATTATCAAAACTGGTTAGCTTGTATGTTATTTCCGAATCCCTTAGGCAGTAAGCTGCAAGTTCTGAATATGTTAAATCTCCAAAAGCTTTTTCGAGCCGAATCTTTTGTTCACCAAGCAGGGCATTGCCTACATCGTCTAGGCTGACGTCTTTGTAGCGTCCGCCGTAAGCGTAGATTTGAACTGAGCGGTTGAAAAAGAACTTGTATAAGTCAATGTGAACTCCGTACTTTAAAAGGCAGACTCGTTTACCTACCTCAATCGGAATTTCACTTCTTCTAAAACCCAAATTCATCGCTCGATGGGTTAAGTAGCGCAGGTCGAAATCATCACCGTTAAAAGTTAAAACAAATGGGTAATCAGACAAAACCTCAAATGTTTTTCTAAGCAAGTCCTCTTCAGTATCGCAATACTCCACATTTATGTCTGCAGATAAGTGATAATTGCCTTCCCGCATGCCTTCGCGCTTAAGAATCAGAACCCTTTTTTCGCCATCCGAACTATAAACCGAAACAGCGATTACTGGACATGCACCTTCCCGTGCATCAGGCATCCTTGTTGATAAGGGTGAATAAACCTCAATGTCTATAGCGGCTCGGCGGAATTTTGGGGCAGGATATTCAAGAAGTTGTGCCCACATTTCAGCGTAGCCACGTTCTTCCTCAGTGCATTCTTTAAAGAGATTTTTTATTTGGTTTAGGTTTTCTGTAGCTTTTTCAAAAATCTTAGGAATAAGATCGCCGTTTTTAATTTCATAAATCATACCGGGCAAAAGTTGGCGATCATAAATGTAGGATTGGTAATACTTTATTTTCGACTCCCAAACCCTAACTTCTTCAGTTGGGATGCCGCAAATGCTGGGAGCATCTTCGGGAATTATGTCTCTTATTGTGCCTTGCGGTCTGCCTCCGATGGCTAAGGGGTCGTTGGCAATTATTTTTGTGACCTGAATTTTTCTGTCATTTAAGGGGTCAAATTTTTCTATAACTTCGAAACGGTCCAACCCTTCATGATGAATTAGTCGGTCAATTTTTTCCAAATCACATTTCTGCACGTTTGTTAAGCAATACGGTTTGTGACCTGTATTATCATACCAAAAATAAAGTTCCCCTGACTCGGGTTCATACAGTTTGACAATTGCTTTCTTTTGGCGTCCATCATAAGAGGCTGAAACAAAGTAGGCTGGCGGCAGGTTTTCAGGGGCCACGGGTGGAAAAGTGCGAGGCTTCCTTTTTTGTTTGATTTCTTCAACTTTGGTGATAACTGGAATGGATAAGGTTTGAACTTCCTTTTTTGCTTCTTTTACAGTGGGTTTAGTTTGTTCACTAACGCAGTAATCTAAGAGAGTTCGCGCCATCCCCATTTAACCTTAATCTCTCAATGGTACAGGGAGACTAAAATCTTTACTTACTTAAAACTGTAAATTTACCTTTAATTATGGGAGCAAAGCAAAGGTTTTGTATTGCTCAATAATTATGGATTTTTGAGTTATACTCTTCTCAGATAAATGTCATGGTTCATCCGAATGTGTCCATCGACTTCTTTTTTTGTTTCAAAGATTTTACCACATTCTGAACACATGTATTGCCCTGCTCTTGTTTGAGAGGTACTTTTGCGTTTGATCACTTGACTCATATATACAGTTCCTCAGAAATAAGAAAAGGAAAAAAGTAACATAAAGCACTGTGTGCACATATTTTTATACGCATTACTCATTTTCGTGTTCCTTTCCTTCTTCTATTAGTTCCCGAACACGTGGACCACCTTTTGCGCCACCTAATCTACCGGCTTCACTTACAGACATTTTGCCTTTTTGGTTGTCATTTCGCTTTTTAGACAAACCTATCACCTCCGTTTTCGGAGCTCGATTTTTGAAACATTGGTTATGACTGATGAATAATTCTTAAAGATATGTGGCTGTGACCATGCAATTACAGTCCGCAATTTTTAATTCTTATTTAGAAGCATAGTATCTTTTCTACTACGTGAAAACTATTGATTAGAGATGCTTGGACTATCGCTATAGAAACACTGAGCTGGATGGATATGCAAAAACTAAGTGAACGCTTAGCCCTAGCAAGGACAGTTAAACAATTAGGCGCAAAAGATCCAAATGCTATACGCTATGCCTACGGGTTAGTAGTTGAAACTACAAGGTGTAGAAACCTAATAGATAAATTTGTTAATACCGTCATGGCTCCCAAAAAAATCAGCGAGTACGATTTGGGCGTGCAGTCTTTTCTTAGGCTTTATGTTTACCAAACACGAGTTGCCAAAAACTGGGGTAAAATCAACATTCAAGAAGCGTCTCAAATTGCGAGTTTAGGCAGAGCAATTCTTGGATGGGAAACATTGCGTGATGTTGAGCAGTTTTTGGGCTTTTTATTAACACGCCAATTAGTGCCGATCTTGAAGGCAGCAAGCGATATTGAAGCGGTTAGTTTGCGAACTTTTCATCCTTCTTGGTTCGTAAAATATTGTTACAAGCTCATGGGACGCGATGATGCAATTGCCTTCTTGGAAGGAAGTGTTACTCCCCCGCCTACATATATCCGGTTAAATACTTTAACTGTACCAGAAGAAGAAATTTTGCAAAAGCTTGTCGCGGAAGGCGTTAAGTTAGAAAAAGCAGAGCCGCTAAAATACGCTTATAAAATCATGGACATGAAGCAACCACTGAACACGTTGTCAAGCTACAAAGAAGGTATATTCTACATTCAAGACAAAGCAAGCTGCTTCGCAGCAGAGGCCGCGTCCCCTAAGCCAGGCAGCACTGTTTTTGACGTTTGCGCAGCACCAGGAGCAAAAACAACGTATTTAGCCCAATTAATGCAGAATAATGGTGCAATTTACTCAGTTGATTTTTCTAATCGAAGATTGAAAGTGTGGAAAAAGGAAATTGCTCGAATGGGAATCAATATTGCCCAATCAGTAAACGCTGATGCTTGTGCAACTTTACCCTTCAATATGCAAGCAGATTTGGTGATTTTGGATCCACCCTGCACTAGCACAGGCATTTTTGCTAAGCAGCCCTCAGCTAAATGGCGTCTCAGACCCAAATCAGTTGAGAAAATGGCGGCTATTCAATGGAAAATGATTGAGAGTTGCGCCGAAAAAGTCAGGTCCGGCGGAACATTGGCCTATTCTACATGCAGCATAACTGTGGAGGAGAATGAAATGATTATTGAACGGTTCCTGAAAGTTCATCCAGAATTCACTTTAAATGAAATAACGCCGAAAATTGGGTTACCAGGATTACGAGAACTAACAAAATGCCAAAGGCTCTACCCGAATTTGCATCAATGCAACGGCTTCTTTATTGCAAAACTGCAAAAAAATTAAATAGCTAGATGGAGCCAAAATCTCCAAGCGTTCTTTGAGGCGTTTCTTTAGCAAATAAGGGGTAAGTTATTTGGTTTCCTTCCACACATGCCATCTCATTAAGCTGATGATTTAGGCAGCTATTAGCGTCTATTATATGCTGAACTTTAACATGCCGGACCACGAGGGCGTCGGAGATGAGGCTTCGGTGGCATCGCCAAGGCAGGGCCTCAGCACACATCAACGCCAAACAGTTTTCCCGTGCAAGCGCCATGATTTTTAGCAGATTGTCGGCGAATTCTTTAGTTTGCATATAGTCTGCGTAGCCTCGAAAACCGGTGTTTTGCCACGCAAGGTTTAGGGAGTCATGTTTTGGTCTGCGTAGACCACCTATTTCAGGCATATGAATGTATTTTATTCCTTGTACTTTGAGCGAGCTTGGCAGCGTTTCTTTGTTGAATTGTGGATTGTGTCGGCTACGAGGAATTGTGCGCACATCAACAAGTAAGTTTATAGAATAAGTTTTAAGCAACACGGCAAACTCTTCGAGAGATCTAGTTGAGTGTCCAATTGTAAATATGGTTAATTCTGATGCTTGAGCCAAAACACCAGCCTTCAATACCACTAACTACACAGTGATAACATATAAGCTCAAACCCGTTTCCCAGAGAAGTCTTCAAACAATTTTAAGACTTTTTAGACAATCTGCAAAAACCCGAGTTTACCTTTTCAGATTGCTTTTTAATTATCTACGTTTAGATAAAGGTATTACTTCAACATCTAACGGTAGCAATGAAAGTTTTCTACTACATTTTGGGCATTTTCCACCGTTTTGAGAAATAATTTCATCCGGTGGTTTAAGCTCACTGCCTTCATACAAAATATGATTACATCCATGACAAATAACACGTTGTGGCATGCCAAATCCCCCGTCTTATTACATAGTTGAGACATATTTATTGCTTGCTAAAATAATTTTTCAGCATTGGAAACGGGGCTTGTTAGATTAAAGTATGTGTAAAAATCTTTTTAATGAGAAGATTTGTTTTGAGTGCTTAAGAGTGGTTTAACCGTCTTTGGAGAAATATAGGTTAATTATAACTGAAAAACCCGATGCCGCAAACAGAATAGCCGCGGCTTTGGACCAAGATGGAAAAGCCAAAAAAATCTTGGATAATGGAGTTCCTTATTACCAAGCATATCGAAACGGCGAAATCATTGTTGTACCTGCTCTTGGTCATCTGTACACCGTTGCTAGCATAGAAAAAGCCAAAAGAGATTACCCAATTTTTGAGTATCAATGGGTTCCAAGATATTTAGCCGAACGCGGCGCATCAAAAATCCGTGTATGGCTAAAAGTAATTGCTAAATTAGCAGAGAACGCAGGAGACTTCGTGGACGCCTGCGACTTTGATATTGAAGGAAGCATCATAGGGTACTGCATACTCAAATATGCTTGCGACAGCAAAGAAAAAAATGCGAAACGCATGAAATATTCCACACTCACAACAGAAGAACTGCAAGAATCATATGCTAACTTAATGCCACACCTAGATTTTGCGCTCGTAGAGGCAGGATTAACAAGACATGAAGTTGACTGGCTTTATGGCGTAAACCTGTCCCGAGCGCTGACCACAGCTGCCAAAAATAGCAGCGGACAATACGTTACGATAAGCACGGGTAGAGTGCAGGGACCTACGCTTAAGTTTTTGGAAGAACGCGAAAAAACCATAAAATGCTTCGTGCCCACACCTTATTGGAGCATTAATGCCAAAATAAACATAAACGGCATAGATTGTCAAGTGGAATATGAAAAAAATCTTGAAAATAAACAACAAGCAACAGAAATGCTTCATGCTTGCAAAACCAAGGAAGGTAAAATAGAAAAAGTAACTGTTGAAGAGTTTGCGCAGCCTCCACCGGTACCTTTTGATTTAGGTGCATTGCAGAGTGAAGCTTACCGAATTTTTCATTACACTCCTATGCGGACATCAACTTTTGCTCAGCACCTTTACTTGGCTGCCTTAATTTCTTATCCGCGAACAAGCAGTCAAAAGCTTCCCCCATCAATCGGCTACAAAATCATAATCGAAAAACTAAGTAGAATGCCCGCTTATACCAAACAAGCATTTGAACTGCTTTCCAAAACAGCATTAAAGCCACAAGAGGGGCAAAAAGTTGATTCAGCTCATCCCGCAATTTACCCAACTGGGAATCAACCAGAAAAACCTCTTGAAGTGGGAGAAAAAAACATTTTGGATCTTGTAGTTCGAAGATTCTTGGCTGTTTTTGGGGAACCAGCAATTCGTCAGAGCATTAAAGCGGTAATAAGCATTAATGGGAATTATTTTGGTTTGAGTGGAGCACGAACGCTAAACGAAGGATGGATCAGATTTTACAAGCCTTACGCACAACTCAAAGATATAATTTTGCCATCATTAACTGAAGGACAAAAAATTATTGTTAATCTAGTAAATCTTAAAAGAAATTTCACTAAACCGCCGCCGCGATATAACCCTGGGACTTTACTTTTGAAAATGGAAAAAGAGGAAATAGGAACTAAAGCTACACGAGCCAATACAATTCAAACGTTACACGGTCGCAAATATCTTCATGGCAGCGAAAGCCTAATGGTTTCAGACCTTGGCTTGGAAGTAACTGAAATTTTATCTAAATATTGTCCAGCCGTGGTTTTTCCTGAATTTACAAAAGAATTAGAGGCAAAAATGGAGAAAATTCAGAATAGTCAAGAAACCAAGGAAGTCGTATTGAAAGAAGCTATCAAAATTCTAAGCTCAGTCACAATTGAGCTCAAAGAAAAAGAATCAATCATAGGAAACCAACTAAATCAAGCATTAAAAAAAGCTTGGCTAGATGAAAAATCTCTAGGTGACTGCCCCAAATGCGCTAGCGGCAAACTTTTGGTTTTGCGCTCTAAAAAATCTGGAAAACGCTTTGTTGGCTGTACGAACTACTTCGAAGGCAATTGCGACACTTCTTTTCCGCTTCCTCAAATCGGGTCGATTAAACCATTAGTTAACCCTTGTGAAATTTGCGGTTGCCCCATAGTTTACGTATTGATGAAAGGCAGGAAACCTTGGAAGTTATGTTTAAACCCCAAATGCCCTTCAAAAGGAGAGAGAAACTAATGAAATGCAAAATTTGCTTCAAAGATGCGCAAGAAAACGGATTTTGTAATTTGCATCTGAAAGCTTACAACAATATCGTGGCAAAATTTGATGTATGGCTGAAAGCTTCAGATATTTCCTGGACCAAGTATTTGAGGGAGATTCAGAAAAATTCATTAACAGGAGAATGGGCTAAAGAAGTAACAAAGCACCTAATTGAGGAAGCGCATCAGGATGTCAAGTAAAATAAAGAAAAGCTCATCATCAATGTCATTTTCCCTAAGCAGATGGTTCAAGAGAGTCACAGTGGGAACACCAACCATAGCTATAGCCACTATAGTTGCACTTGCCTACTCTGTCTTCATTTTCGGCGGAGGATTGTTTACTCTGACTAATCATCCTTCTCCATCTGCATACTACAATGGACGATTCTATTTCCTATATCCAAGCTTAAGCTCACAATTCATATCTGACACTGCAGTTTCGGTCATCTTGTATGCTCTGGGCTTTGTTGGTTTATTAATGATTTATCAAAGTTCAAAAAGTGCTTATAAACCAAGGCAAGCATACATGATGTTAATTATAGGGGTAACATTTCTATTGTTATCTTACATATTCTTAGAAGGCTCAATTGCCTTCAAACAAAGCGGCGGACAATAACCCGTATTTTTCCCTTTTTAAAAATTTTGTTATTTTTATTTACCAAGGATGCTTTTTTAACTTCATCTTATAGGCTAAAAAATTAGTGAATAGGTGAATTGGCGGCGTTATTAATAGAACTGTAATTGCTAACTGCCAGTATACAATCTTAAGTGGAAGGGCAAACACTAGAGCGCCCACAACAAAGTCAATTTGGTCAACGATTGGAAGTAACCCCCCTGGTGCAATCCCAATTCTCCTCTTCAAAAAAGCACCCGTCAAATCACCCAAAAGCGCACCTAACGGGGTTAACACTATAAACAAAACGGGATACCCTGGAAAGATGACATATTCAATGGAACCCACAAGCATTCCGATTGCCCAACCGAAAAAGAAGCCTCTGAACGTTTTATTATTTCCAAAAATCCGTTTTCCATCAAAAAAGTTTCTTCCGAAATCCATCTTTGTTCCACCGCCCGCGAGTACTGGAGTGGCGTTTGCACAGTAGGCGGGAAAAATAAACTTTAATGCGTTAACAATTAACAGGATTAGGCTCATGTGTTCAACCGTCATTCGTCGAGTTCAGAATCAGATATTCCAGTTTCGCCTATTTGTACATAACAGGTGGCTTCCTTTGGCGTTTCTCGTGTTGGCTCAAGCACTGCCATTATGGTTTGAGGGGTACTTGTAGGTTTCATGGCAATTATGATGTCAGTCCAGAATTTTAAGACCCTGTTTGCAACAGGTGCAACGGTGCCAATTTGTTCATCAAAAACTGCTCGAACTTGGCTTGTAATTACTACTGGGATTTTTCGAATTTTTGCTGTTTGCGCTAAAATAGCTAACTGTCGATTTAGTTCGCGATTCACACTGTATGCTTTTCCAGAGGTTTCTGAGACTTTCGCGCCATAAAGCGATGTGAATGTATCAATAATGATTAGGCCGAAATTTTTTGCCGTATACTCTTGAATCCGATCTATAACTGCAGTTTGCTCCTTGAAATCTTTGGGTTTAATTAAAATGATTTGCTCGGCAACTTGATTAAATTTATCTCCTGAAAGTTGCGAAAGCCTTTTCGTTGAAAATGTGTTATCGCAATCGACAAAGAAAGTTTTGTAATTTTCCAATCCACAGCTGACCGCGCATTGCATAGCCAGTGTTGTTTTTCCAGTTTCAGGTTCACCATAGATTAAACACACATTTTCGGGTGAAATGCCTCCGCCAATTTTGTTGTCAATGCATTTGCAGCCTGTGCTAATTTTAATCAAGGTTTTTCACGTCAAGCATTATAAACTTGAACCTAGTAATGTTTTGGCACTTAAACGTATACTATTAGGGTTTGATAGAGTGAGAGAAAAAGTCGCAGTGGCAACCGTAGATGGGAGAGCATACTTTTTAATTGTTAACCAGCTGCGAGAACGAAATATCTCTTTTGTAAGTTTGGTTCCAGGCGACGAGGTAGCTGCTGAAGTGAAAGTTGTTATCACCACCGAAAACGAAATGAATTTAGTGAAACATGGAAAAATCTTAGTTTTCCTCGGCGAAGATGATTTAGATAATCTGGTTAACGACTTAGCTAAAATACTTCAAGGAAAAGAAGCCTACAAAAAAATAGTCATCGGGGTTGACCCGGGAGAGGCAATCGGGGTTGCTGCAATCGCCGACGGCAAAGTTATTGAAGAAAGCAATTGTTTTAGCGCAAAAGAACTAGTTGACACAATAAACAAAACTTTAAAAAATGTTGATTTATCAGAAACAAACGTTGCCATTAAAATTGGAAATGGCGTTCCTGTCCACAAGGAATTGGTTGAGGCATTAGATGAAGGGATTCGGCCAAAAGTGGAATTGCAAGTTGTAAACGAAGCAGGAACTAATCGGCCGTTAGGAGAAAACAAGCACAGCCGAAGAATCAGGCATATTTCTTCAGCCAAAAAAATAGCTGCAAGAAAAGGCTATATTTTTCCAAGGAGGAAAATGATTGCAACGAACGCTTGAATCAAATAACACTATTCTAGTGGATGGACCAGCTTCTGTTCGAGTTGTTTCTGGTAAGGTCGAAGTTTTCGGTGGTCAAATAAAAATAGATAAGAAAATTGTTGTTCGTGAAGGAAAACGTTTACCCTTCTTTGTTCTTGAAAAAGCAGTTTTTGAGATTTCATTGAGCGTTAAGGCAAGCCTCGAAGAAGTTGCTGGCAGAAGTACTATCCCACAATCATGGAACAAACCGCTAGAGGCAATTTTAAATATCTCAAAGAAACCAGCTGTTATTTTAGTTTTGGGAAAAATTGACTCTGGAAAAAGCAGTTACTGCACTTATTTAATAAACAAATTAGTTAATGGAAAATCGAAGATTGCAGTTTTGGACGGTGATTTGGGGCAATCAGATATTGGTCCCTCAGGGACTGTTGGTTATGCTATAACTTCCAAGCCATTGACAGAATTATATACTTTAAAGTTAGAAAACGCTTTTTTTGTGGGCGTCACATCCCCTATAAAAGCTATAGATCGAACAATTGAAGGGTTAAGTGAAATAAGAGCTCAGATTTTACACCACCAAGTAGATTACATAGTGGTTAACACTGATGGTTTTGTTGCAGGCGAGATTGCATTAAAATATAAAATTGCGTTAGTTAGAGAATTGAATCCTGATTTAATCGTTGGGCTACCTCAAGAAAATGAACTCGCAGCTTTGGTTGGAAAAATTGAAGAACCTACAGTAATCTTGGTTGAGCCATCTTCTTCGCTGAGTTCGCGAAATCCCGAAAAACGCAAGAGCATGAGGGAAATAACCTATGCAAGATACCTCAAAGACGCCAGAATTCAAAATTACCCAATAAGCCAATTAACAATTGAACCAAAGAAAGCAATTCCCAAGAATCAAGAGCCAGAAAAAGGAGTACTAGTCGGACTGTACGGTTCAAAAAACAAATTCTTAGGAATTGGTGTCTTGAGAGAGATTAATCAACTTAGAAAGGCACTAAAAGTGCAAACATCCATTTCAGCTGTACCGAAACGGCTAGTTATTGGAAAAGTTTTATTAAACCAGAAATTGCAAGAAATTCACGATTGATTTTTAAAAAAATTACTGATTTCATTAGCTAAAATATTTCTTTCATTTGGCAATGTTTTCATTCCATTGGCTATCCATGAAGGCAAGAAGCTGCGGCAATAACTTGTTGAGAACCGGTAGTCTAAAAATATTATGGCACCTCGATCATCAAGTGTTCTTATCGGTCTGCCTGCTGCCTGTGATGCTTTTTTCATCGCCGGTAAAATATAGCCATATTCTCGTCCATAGCCGGGAAAACGTTTGTCGTAATATTCAATTTGTGCTTTCACCCTTGGCGTAGGCTCCGCGTAAGGAACGCCCACCACTAATACAGAGTTCATTTGGTTGCCTGGAAAATCCACGCCCTCGGAAGTCCTTCCTCCCTGAACACCAAGGAACACAGCGCCACCTTTGCCGCCGCAAGCTTTAAAGTCAGAGACCATTTTCTCGTTTGCTTTTGATGTCATACCTCTTCTCTCGTGGAAAAGAGGTTTCTGTAAAGAATGCTCCAAACCTTCAGAAATCAATGAGTTTAGCACTTCAAATGAGGCTGTGAAAATTCCAGTGTTAGTTGGGGTGTTTTCTGCAACCTCATTTATTTTTTGGATCATTGTTTGGTACATTAACGGGGTTCTTTTTTCCATTGCAGTTGTGACGCCTAAGCAAACCGCTGAGTACACGTGTTCCTTTGGAAATGGTGATGGGACAATGCATCTTACGGTGCTGTGTGGCAGTTTTGTTATTCGCGCAAATGCTTCAAGCGGCTGAAGGGTACCCGACATAATGACGTTAGCGTAAGTCGATGAGAAGACAGGCTCTGTGACTTTTGCTGGGTCTAAAGCGACTATCTGAAGTTTTGCAGTCTTGTTTTTTTCTTTATTAAGATAGCGGCTGGCAACGTTGATGAATGATTTGTCATCTATAGTATCGAGAAATTTGAGAAGAAACTCGCTCATTGCATGGACGTAGGAACGTGGATTCTTTCCCTCAGCCAATAAACTTTTCTTGATTGCCGCGCCAGCTTCATGTAGGCTCTCAAAAAATTCTCTTGGGTGAGAAACATTACCCTGTTTTTGTATAATTTCAATAATTTTGTCAGCAGATATTATCTCTTCTCGATAAACATGATCCGTTAATTTTTCAACTTCATCTCTGAAAAATTGAGCAAACGCCTCAATATCCTTGTTACCAAAATTTTTTGCTTCCATTTCAGCCTGCTTCATTACGAAAAGCGACAAAGAGCTTCCTGAGATGTCAACAGCAGTCTCAGGCAAGTTATGAGCTTCGTCAACGATTAATATTATTTTTTGCAGTTCTGTCTCCATCCCTTTTAAGAAAGCATTTCGAATTTGGGGGTCAAAAACGTAGAGGTAGCTTAAAGCAACCACTCTAGCGTCTGACAAGGCAGACTTCACTAGCTCATAGGGGCAGACTTCTTTTTTTCTGCAGATTGATAAGATTTCAGATGCAACGTATGGACGAACTGCAACTTGCTGTTGAAGTTGAATATACTCGTAAGTTCGCTCATCAACGTGAGTATAGTAGGGGCATCTGCTTTTTGCCTTCAATAACTCGCAAACTTCCATCAACGATTTTGAATCAAAAGCGCCTCTGGCAGCAAAAACGTTAAGACACATTTCATTGCGCCCGCGAATAGAAACTCCCGTAACCGGCTGTTGCCGATGAATAGCTTTTAACTCTTCTATTACTCGGTCATGTTGACGGTGGGTTCGCGCAACGTAGAGAATTTTCAAATCTTTCTCCATAGCTACAGGGATGCATGCAGAAAGAGCCGAGATAGTTTTTCCTAAACCGTTACTTCCTTCAATAAGAACTGAACGTCTTTCATGAACAGCGTTATACACTGTCGAGATAAACTCGTCTTGATGGGGACGCACGTCAGTGTAAGGAAAATACTTTGTAACAGCAGATGGTAGCTTGATCAATTCTTATCACTTAAACATTTTGATGGACAGTAATTTTGTAATGTGCATTCAACGCAAAGTGGTCGGTTAGCTTTGCAATATTTTCTGCCATGAGCAATCAATAACAAATGAACTTCTAAGTAATCTTTTTGATTAAAAAGCCTCTGAAGACTTAACCGCACGGTGTTATAATCGCCATTTGCAGGTACAAAACCAAGCCGCTTCGAAACACGGTTTACGTGCGTATCAACCGGTATCGTAGGTTGATTTGCTGAGAAAAGTAAGACAACATCCGCGGTTTTCGGGCCAACTCCCGGCAGATCCATTAGCTTCTTTCTTGCTTCATCTAAAGGCAAGGATAAAATAGGTCTAAGCGAACCGCCATATTTTTCGAGAATAATTTTTGAGACGTTTATTATTGTTTTGGCTTTATTTTTGAAGAGACCGCCAACATGGAGACAAGATTCAATCTTGCTTGTTTCTGCGTTTGCGAGGATTTGAGGTGTTATTTTGAATTCATTCGAGAGGTTTTCGAAGGCTCGTGCGGTGTTGGTGTCAGCGGTGTTTTGTGAAATAATTGTTACAATTAAGGTTTCAAACGGATCGATTTTTGGCTTAACTAGCTTGGGCGTTGATAAGCTGTTTCGTAATAATTGCAAGATTGCTGGGGCGTTAATCGCAGTTGTCACTTTTGTTCTTCGTCCTCTGAAAATGATGACAAACTATTGATGTGCCAACTATAAATATCATCCATATGCAAAAAAGCTTATTTTCACGGATCAGAATTATATAATTAACCAGCATTCATGGAGAATTTAGACCTGAAGTTTGCTTGGTAAGAGGAAAGGTTTTTAGTGTAGTTATTATATGAGACAGTGAAAAGTGTATAGTGGTAAAGTGAGGTTAATATTATGTCAGTATTTGCAGCCCCCGGAGCTTATGACCGTGCAATAACAGTTTTCTCACCTGATGGAAGGCTTTTCCAAGTAGAATACGCCATGGAGTTAGTCAACCGTGGAGCCACCATTATAGGTATCCAATCTCCAGAAGGTTTAGTGCTTGGTTCAGAAGAGAACATTGAGGTTCTTGAAGAAGCAGGTTACTCTTGGAAAATTTTCAGGGTAGATGACCATATTGGCGCGGCTATAGTTGGTTTAAGTTCAGACGCCCGAATACTCATCGATCAAGCGAGAATCTACGCTCAAAGTAACAAGCTAACGTACGATGAACCCATCGATGTAGAAGTTGTAACAAAACGCATTTGCGACATCCAGCAAATGTATACACAACATGCCGGTGTAAGACCCTTCGGTGTTTCAATAATTTTCGGAGGAGTCGACAAAACAGGAACTCGCGTGTTTGGTACACATCCAAGTGGAACTTATAGAGGGTACAAAGCGACTGCTTTAGGCGCAGGAAGAGAAACCGTTCTATCGATACTCAAAGAAGAATACAACGAAAACTTAACGCTTGAAAAGAGCATAAAACTCACAGTGAAATGCCTAATAAAAGCTTTAGAAGCCAGACAGTTGCCGCCAAGAATAAAGATTGCCATAATACCCGTAGCAACTAAGAAACTTGAAATGTTGAGTGACGAAACTTTAGAAGGTTACATCAAAGAGCTAGGTTCGAGCAAGTGAAAATTCGATGAGTGAAAAGTTCACCGTCGCACGTCTAACAAAAGAAAACGAGCATTTCGAAATTCTAGTAAAACCACAAAAAGCTCTTGAATACCGAAATGGCAAAATCTCAGGAATCACCGAAGTTTTAGCGGCTGAAATAATTTTTTCTGATGCAAACAAAGGAACCAAGGTTTCCGAAGAAGCAATGCACAAAGCCTTTGGAACAACTGATACTTTAAAAATCGCTGATTTGATACTAAAAAAAGGTACACTTCAACTTACTACTGAACAAAGACGCAAAATGGTTGAAGACAAGAGAAGACAAATAATTGACTTTATTTCAAGACAAGCAGTCGACCCAAAAACAAATCTGCCGCATCCTCCATTACGAATCGAAAATGCTATGGAGCAAATTCGTTACCCGATTGATCCCTATAAGCCAGTTGAAGAACAGGCCAAAGACATCGTAAAGTTGCTGCGACCGATTTTGCCGTTAAAAATAGAGCAAGTGACGGTCGCCGTGAAAATTCCATCTCAATACTCTGCGAGAGCTTACGGAACAGTTAAAACTTTGGGCACTATTAAACGTGAGGAATGGCGTGGAGACGGTTCATGGTATGGCGAAATTGAGTTGCCTGCTGGATCATACGCCTCGTTGCTAAACAAACTTGGCGACGCAACTAAAGGAAATGGAGAAGCAAAAATAATCTCTTAAAAATAAAATTGGATGGTGAAATTTATGCCAATATTCTTTGAAAAAAAACAGCTTGTAACGCCGGGAGAAATGCTTGCTGAAGGCGATTATTTACCTGGCGAAAACACGTACGTAGAACAAAACAAAATTTACGCCTCAAGAATTGGGCTTGTAGATACCGATAATAAGAAAGTAAACGTAGTTGCGCTTCGGGCTTTTTATGTGCCTAAATTGGGTGACATCATTATTGGAACTGTCTTGGAAGTTGGATTTAACGGTTGGACAGTTGACATTAAAGCACCTTATACTGCACTCCTGCGGGCATCTGATGTTTTAAGCAGACCTTTCAAGCCTCAAAACGATGAATTATCTGCAGTCCTTAATGCAGGCGATTTAATTGTTGCAAAAATAGCTTCCTACGATAGAGCGCACGACCCGCAGCTTACTGTTGGCGAACCTGGATTGGGAAAAATAACTCGTGGACAAATTCTTCATGTAACCCCTACCAAGATTCCTCGCATAATCGGGCGAAAAGGCTCAATGATATCTATGATTAAACAGGAAACCGGTTGCCAAATCATTTTGGGATTGAACGGCGTGGTCTTGGTTACTGGAAAAACAATTGAAGAAGAAGAACTTGCTATAACTGCAATCAAAAAGATTGAGGACGAATCCCACACAAGTGGATTAACTGATCGCATAACACAGTTACTTAAAGAAAATAAAGTTAAAGTGGAGGAAAACAAGAGTGAATGAAAAACCAGATAAATTAATTGATAAAAAAGGTATTCGATTAGACGGCAGAAAAGCCGACGAACTTCGACCCGTCAAACTTCAAGTAGGCGTTTTACCAAACGCTGACGGATCAGCCTACATTGAACATGGGAAAAACAAGATTTTAGCCGCAGCATTCGGTCCAAGAGAAATGCACCCCAAACATTTGTCTCAACCAGATAAAATGGTTCTGCGATGCCGCTATCACATGGCTCCATTCTCAGTGCAGGAACGCAAATCTCCAGCACCTTCAAGAAGAGAAGTTGAACTTTCAAAAGTCATAAAAGAATGTTTAGAACCCGCGTTGTTCCTTGACCTTTACCCAAGAACAGGCGTTGACCTATACATTGAAGTACTACAAGCTGACGGTGGAACAAGATGCGCAAGCATTACTGCCGCCGCATTAGCAATTGCAGACGCAGGAGTTCCAATGCGTGACTTAGTGGTTGGTTGTGCAGCCGGAAAAATTGACGACACCGTTGTATTAGACTTATACGATGCAGAAGACAAACTTGGCGCAGCTGATGTTCCAGTCGCTTACATGCCAAGTATAAACGCTGTTACATTACTTCAGATGGATGGCATACTAACAACAGATGAATTTGAGAAGGCTATGAACATGGCAATTGACGGATGCAAAAAAATCTATGAATTGCAAAAAGAAGCATTAAAAACAAAATATATGGTAGTTAAAGAGGAGGGCGAAGAGTAATGTCATCACTTGTTACACGAGTTAAACTAAAACAAATAGAACAACTAATCGAGAAAGGAAAACGCCTAGACCAAAGAGGCTTACATGAACACAGGCCGCTGAAAATTGAATTAGGCTTAATTGAACGCGCCGAAGGTTCCGCCAGAGTATTTCTTGGCAACACACAAGTTCTCTGTGGGGTAAAAGTAGAAACTGGAGAACCATTCCCCGATACACCTAACGATGGAGTAATGACTGTTAACGCTGAACTTGTTCCATTGGCTTCGCCAAATTTTGAGCCAGGACCACCAAATGAAGACTCTGTTGAATTAGCAAGAGTTGTTGATAGAGGAATACGTGAATCACACGCCATTGACACAGAAAAGCTATGCATTGAACCAGGCAAGAAAGTCTTTGTAGTTTTTGTCGATGTCTACGTACTCAATCATGATGGAAACTTAATTGATGCTTCAGCTTTAGCTGCAATGTCCGCTTTAACCAACACAAAAATGCCAAATTACGAAATCAAAGACGGCGAAATAAAAATTAAACAAGGATACACTCCACTGCCAATGAAAAGTCATCCAGTAACTGTTACCATGGGAAAAATCAACAACACCCTTATAGTTGACCCTTGGATTGAAGAAGAGCAAGTTATGGACTCAAGAATATCAATGGCCATCAACGACGACAATGACATTTGCGCAATTCAGAAGGGCGGCTCAGGCTATTTCACACCACAACAGATTTTAGAAGCATCAAAGATTGCTCAAGAGAAATCAGCGGAAATACGCAAAAAACTTAACTGGTGAAAAAAGTGCCCAAATCAAAGAAAGTAGGTCCAACTCGAGGTTTCGGACCACGTTACGGTTCAACAGTTAGAAAACGCTATATCAAAGTAATTACTGAACTCAAAAAACCGCACAAATGTCCGAACTGCGGTTTCGTGCGAGTGAAACGTGAAAGCGTCGGCGTCTGGAAATGCAGCAAATGCAGCTTCACATTCGCAGGCGGCGCATACACTCCAGTAACTAAACTTGGCATTGTAGCTAGACGTGCTGCTAAAGGTTTGCCAGTAGAAGAAGCTACAAAAGAAGCGGCAAAAGCTGAAACTGCAGAACCGGCAACAGAAGAAGAAACTCAATAACTTCTTTCTTTTAATTTATTTTTTTATATCTCAAGATTTTGTTTATTACTTTGAACTTCTGTTTAGCATTTGGAATGCTTTATGGCAATTAAGGAAAAGGCTGCTATTCGTTTCAATTTCAGTTCTGAAAAACAATTAACTTCGCTTCTTGATGCCTTAATGCCGGAAACAAGTGCGGCCGTCACAAGACGGGCTTGCATAAAATTAGAAAAAGATGATCTATTTCTAATACTTACTGTTGAAGCTGAGGATACAGCTGCGTTGCGTTCAACATTGAATGCTTATTTGAGGTGGATAAACTCAATAATTAACGTAATAGATTTAGTTGAGCAAACTTGATTCGTTATAGCGTTTGACTGAAAAAAATTTTATTTGTACTTAGTCTTAAGCGCTAAAATAATAAGCGCTTGGACGAAAGCTAATGAATTCGCAAAGATAATGGGTAAATCTTTCAAAAAAACTCCATAAATAAACCACAATAACACACCGCCACAATAAAGTAAGAACATTCCTGTCGAGATGTCTTTGGTTGATTTTGTTTTCCAAACCTTAAATAGCTGCGGGAAAAGGGCAAAAGTTGTAAAGGTAGCGGCGATTAACCCAATGATTGTTATTGTATCCATCATGCTCTTGCCTATAGCGTATATGCGATTGGTATTTACATTTCGTTTGCAAAAAAAACTATTCATGGAGAAACCTAGTAGCCTAAGTTGCTGATTGACGGTTGATGTGAGCTTCTCGTCAAAAAGGTTTAAATAAATACTGACTCATTTCGTATATGCTTTAACATAAAAAACGGATGAAAACTTAGCATGTCACAGGAATATCGTTACATACTTCGTATTATGGGAACCGATGTTCAAGGTACCCTTAAGACTTCTTATGCGGTCGCACAAATAAAAGGTGTAAGCATGAGCCTCTCAAATGCAATCTTGAAAAAGGCAGGCGTAAATCCTGACCTTCGAGTAGGCTACTTAACAGAATCAGACATCTCAAAAATCGAGGATGTCATCCGAGAACCCGCAAAGTATAATTTACCTTTTTGGATGTTTAACAGACGAAAAGACTCGGAAACTGGAAAAGATATGCATCTTTTAAGTGCTGACCTTGTTTTAAGAACAAAACAAGATATTGATGAAGCCAAAAACATTAGGTCTTGGCGAGGATACCGCCACGCTTACAGCCTGAAAGTTCGTGGACAACATACAAAAACCACTGGACGCGCTGGCAAAGCTTTAGGCGTAAAGAAAAAGACCCTCATGCAGAAGCCTGGCGGAGCACCAGCAGGTGAAGGAGGCAAATAATCATGGGAGATCCAAAAAAGCAACGTAAAAAGTTTGATACGCCACGTTATCGATGGCGTAAGGACATTCTTCAAGAAGAGCTCAAGCTACTTGGGCAATATGGCTTAAGAAACAAACATGAGCTTTGGCGCCTTAAAACTACCTTGTCAAAAACCAGAGGCATCGCCCGTTCGCTTATTAGTAAAACACCTGAAGAACGAGCAAAAATGGAAAATGAGCAATTAATTAAGCTTAAGAAGCTTGGCATCTTGCAAGACACTGCCGTGCTAGATAACGTTTTAGACTTAACTATTGAAGATCTCTTAGAACGCAGATTGCAAACTATTGTTTTCCGTAAGGGTTTAGCGCGTACAGTATTCCAGTCACGTCAATTAATAACTCATGGGCATGTAACTATCGATGGTCGACGAGTAACCATTCCCGGCTACATAGTGCCAAAAGCTGACGAACCAAATGTTATCTATTCTCCAGAAAGTGCAATTGCAAACCAAGCCCACGCATTACGCGCTGGATTATCAGTAGTAGCTAAACAACCAGAAATCAGACAGCCTACCAGAGGCCGAAGAGGCGGAAGAGGAGGCGGCAGATTCTGAGCGCAAACAGCAAACGAAACGAGAAATTTGCCATCGTCCACATCTTTAGCTCCTACAACAACACTTTAATCCACATAACAGATCTTTCAGGTGCAGAAACAATTGCCCGCACAAGCGGTGGAATGTTTGTTAAGGCAGACCGCATGGAATCCTCACCATACGCTGCTATGCGTGCATCTACCGGCGCAGCTGAAATAGCCAGAGATAAAGGAATAACCGCAATTCACATTAAAGTTCGAGCGCCAGGTGGTTCCGGTCCAAGAACTCCAGGACCAGGTGCTCAAGCTGCTATACGAGCGTTGGCAAGATTTGGTTTCAAAATTGAACGCATTGAAGAAGTTACACCAATTCCACACGACGGCACAAGAAGACCTGGTGGTAGAAGAGGAAGAAGAGTCTAAACTCAATTTCCCTTCTTTATTGACAGAAAAATTGAAATAATGCCCTTATATCTCTATTGAAACGCACGGCAATTATTGTAACCTTATTGGAGTGTCTCAGCAAGTTGAAAATTGAAATCCTTGAAAAGAATGATAACGTCCTTCGCATAGTTGTTAGAGAAGCGGATGTTCCGTTTATGAATGCTCTGCGTAGAATTGGACTCGCTGAGGTTCCATGCATGGCAATTGAAGAAGTTGTCATGATAGAAAACTCTTCAATTTTACAAGACGAAATAATTGCCCACCGATTAGGATTAACTCCTTTGAAAACTGATCTGGATGCTTATAATCTGCCTGAAGAATGCAAATGCCAAAGTGAATTTGGTTGCTCTGAATGCCGTGTAACACTCACATTGGATGCAGAAGCCAAAGAAGGCACAAGAGTAGTTTACTCGGGCGAAATCGTTTCTGACAACCCAGAAATCATTCCAGTGTCAGATAGAATCCCAATAATAAAATTGGCTAAGAACCAAAAATTAAAGCTTGAAGCTTACGCACGGCTTGGAAGAGGTAAAATACATGCAAAATGGCAGCCAGTTTCCATGTGTGCATACAAATATTTCCCAAAAATAACCACTCCAGAAGGCAAATGTCCAGACTGCACAAAATGCGCAGATATCTGCCCGAAAAAAGTTTATTCTATTAAAAACGAAAAAGTTGATGTAAGAGATCTTTTAGCGTGCAACCTTTGCATGGACTGCGTTGAAGCTTGTCCAAAGAAGCCTTCAGAATTGCAGGTTGACTGGGAGAAGAACGCTTTCGTAATGAATATAGAATCAACCGGTGCGCTTCCGCCAGAACGTGTCCTCAAAGAAGCCACTAAAATTTTAGGTAAAGAACTAAACGAACTTGAAGAATTATTAAAGGCTGAACCACAATGAAGGAAACCAAAACTACAAACCCGGAATTAATCCAACTTATCAGTCTTCTCAAGAAAGAAAGCAGAGAAAAACAAGCAGGCATTTGGCTAGACATAGCTGAATACCTCTCAAAAACACGCAGCCAACGCATCTCTGTTAACTTGAGTACAGTAAGTCGAAATACAAAACGAAGCGATGTCGTAGTTATTCCAGGAAAGCTTTTGGGATCCGGCAGCATAGATCACGCGATAACGGTTGCTGCATTTAGCGCTTCCGAGAAAGCAAAAGATAAGCTTGTTGCTGTTAAAGCAAAATATCTTTCAATTCCTGAGCTCATGGAAAAGAATCCTAAGGGCGCAAACATAAGGATTATTCGGTGAGAAAAATGCAAACAAACAAACCCACCATAGTAAATGCTGAAGGATTAATAGTTGGTAGAATGTGCAGTAAAGTTGCAAAACGATTACTAAACGGAGAAGAAGTCATAATTCTTAACGCTGAAAAAGCTGTTTTCTCAGGCAAAAAGAAAAGCAAAACATTAGAAGCCCACATATTCCTTGAAGTGGGTGCTCCAGTGCGAGGTCCATTTCACTATCGAAGACCCGACCGGTTTCTAAGAAAAACCGTTAGAGGTATGGTCCCATATAAACAACCTAAAGGCAAAGTTGCCTATAAACGGCTAAAAGTATTCATGGGTGTGCCTATCGCTCTTAAAGATCAACAAATGATAACGTTCGAAGAAGCTTCATCTGCCAAACTTAAGGGTCCACATTTTACCCTTGCAGAATTAGCAAAAGACATCGGATGGAGAAACAGGATGGAATAATTATGCCTACAAAAAAAGTTTTAGTTGTAAGTGGAAAAAGAAAAACTGCAGTTGCCCGCGCCGTAGTTAAACAAGGCGTTGGTAAAGTGCGAATAAATATGACTCCAGTTGAAATTTACGAACCAGACATTGCCCGTGCAAAAATTATGGAGCCATTGTTGCAAGCAGGCGGAGATATTTGGCAACAATTAGACATGGACGTTCAAACCAGAGGAGGAGGCTACATGGGACAGGCAGAAGCTGCACGCATGGCCGTTGCAAATGCATTACTTAAATGGACAAAGAGCACTCATCTACGCACCGTCTTTAGTGAATATGACAGAACCATGATTGCAGGAGACTCCAGAGCTAAAGAAACCAAAAAGTTCGGTGGAGCAGGCGCACGATCAAAAGAACAGAAAAGCTATAGGTAGGAGAGAAAACAAAATGATTATTCCCGTCAGATGCTTCACCTGCGGCAAACTGGTTGGAGACCAATGGGAAGAATTCACTCGCCGAATCAAAACAGGAGAAAACGCAAGCGATATACTAGATAGCCTTGGCTTAAAACGGTACTGTTGCAGACGCATGTTACTCTCAAACGTTGAAATCATTGATGAAGTGCTGCGCTTCTATGAAGAAGCAGAGAAACGCAAAGAAGCACGCAACTTCTACTAAATTCCTTTTTTAATTAAGCTTGGTCTTCGTAACCACTCAAATTTTGTTGAATGATGCAATTTTTATTCATAGTTTGTTTTTTATCAAGAAAGCGAATGCTTATACATAGGCCGATTCTAACATCATCCAAGGGACCTGACAGAAAAATGACTTTTATTCCTAAGGAACATTATTTTAAAAATGGTTGGGATTGTAATAAATGCGGCAAGATGACTGAGCATCTTAAACAGGGAAAAGGCGCCAACGCTAAATTAGTTTGTACCGTATGCGGTTCATAGTCTGACGGCATAGTTTGCAATTAGGCTAAATCTCACAAATGACATTTCTCTATATCCTGACTTTCAGTTTCGAAGTTAGCGGTTCGTAGGCACACTCATGCAACAACACAGTCCTAATTATCTCGCGGAGAGTAGATGCGAAACAAAGAGGATTGATATATGATATCTGCCTTGATCAAAATACATGCTTTCTACATTGAAAAATTAAAAGACGTAATTAGATTCCGCATAAAACAGGAAATAGACGTAACCAGCTCATTAACGCTTATGATAGTTGACAACTGAAAGTCAACAAACATTTTTGTAATCATCCAAGTTGTTCTTTGATTTGGACCTTTTAAAGCAGAAGAAGAAGAAGAAGAAGAAGAAGAAGTGTGCTTCCCGCGGGCTTCTTCTTCTTTCTGAGTGTAGTAGAAGGAGGACGCGGTGCTAATTCCATTTGTCCTCCTTCTTCTTTCAAAGAAGAACAACACCGGTGCTACCACCAACCGTTGTTGTTCTACCAATTTAGTGGTGACTAGTTTTCCCTTAAAAAAAATAACAATAGGATCCAACAAAAATTACTACGTTAGGCCATCTATAACAAATTTTCAAAAAAAAAATTAATGGGAGTACAGCTTTTCGTAGGGCCTCTTTGAGATTGGTAGTATCTTCTTAAATTTGCCCGCCATGATAACTTTGGGGTCAGCGCCAAAGTGACTGCAATATTCATTCACTAAGCCTTCAATAGTTTTAAGATCGCGTTTGCCAACTTCCATGGTTTTTGTACCGTTAACAGGTTCAAGAATTTCGCCGCGTTCGTAGATGACTCCGCCGTGCATTCCTGTGCCAACAAATTTTGCATTGCATTTTTCGCCTTCTTTGAGGTTTAAGCCAAGAATAACCATGATTCCGCCTGCCATATACTCTGCTAAAAAATCGCCTGCTGAATGCCCGATTACTATTTGAGGAATTTTCTGTTCGTATTCCTTCATATGTATGCCAACTCGGTAGCCGACGTAATCGCGGACAAAAATTTTTCCTCCTCTCATTGAATGCCCTGTTACGTCTCCTGCGTGGCCGTGAATGATTATTTTTCCTTCGTTCATAGTGTTGCCGCAGCCGTCCTGTGCATTTCCATGTACCACTACTTTTGGTCCGTTCATGAAAGCGCCAAGGTCGTTTCCTGGGGTTCCATAAACATCAATTTGGATGTTCGTGTCAAGATCAGTGCCAATGTATCGTTGTCCACACACATTGCAGATCTTTATTTTTTCAAGACCTTCAACGCAGATGGCTTGCCTAAGCAAGGTATTTAATTCTCTGTAGTATAGCCCTTCGGCTTCAATTTTTAGGACGTTGCCTTCTTTTTCGATGAGTGAAAGATATTTTGCGTCTATTTCCAGTTTTGGTTTTTGTTGTTGTAGCATGGTTTTATTCTCCTGCCAATTTTACCCCTAAGATTTTTGATTCAGCTTTTGATAAGCCAACGCCTCTAAGCGCCAATCTGTTGCCTCGTAAGCTTTCAATCGCGTTTATGCCCATGCCGCCCATCATATCTTTGATTTCTAAACTCCAGCTATTAAGTAAATTCACCAGTCGTTTGGTTGCGATGTCGGGGTTTATGCGTTTGCTAATCCAGGGGTCACTTGTAGCGATTCCCCACGGGCATTTGCCGGTGTAGCAGCGTTGGCAAACCGTGCAGCCAACAGATATCAAAGCTGCTGTTGCAACGTATACAGCGTCTGCGCCAAGAGCTATTGCTTTGAAAACGTCAGCGCTGCTTCTGATGCCTCCTGCTATTACTACCGAAGCATTATTGCGTATGCCTTCATCTCTGAGCCGTTGATCAACTTGCGCAAGGGCAAGTTCGATGGGTATCCCTACGTTATCTCGGATAACTTTAGGTGCCGCTCCAGTTGCGCCTCTTACACCATCGAGTGCGATTATGTCTGCTCCAGCTCGCACCATTCCGCTAGCAATTGCCGCTGAGTTATGAACTGCTGCGATCTTTACAGAGATTGGTTTGGTGTAGTTTGTGGCTTCTTTTAATGCGTAAATTAGTTGACGGAGATCTTCAATTGAGTAAATGTCATGTTGCGGGTAAGGTGAAAGAGCATCACTGCCTTCAGGGATCATGCGTGTTTTAGCTACATGCTCGGTTACTTTTTCACCTGGCAAGTGTCCGCCTATGCCCGGTTTTGCACCTTGGCCAATTTTTATTTCGACCGCGGCACCTGCGTTTAGGTATTTGGGGTGGACACCGAATCGTCCAGACGCAACCTGCACGATGGTGTGGTCGCCGTATTTGTAGAGCGATTTGTCTAAGCCGCCTTCGCCAGTGTTAAAGTACGTGCCGCATTCAGTTGCTGCTCTCGCTAAAGCTTCATGAACGTTAAGACTGATGGCGCCATAGGACATAGCGGAGAACATAACTGGAACATCAAGACAAAGTTGCGGTGTAAGCTGAGTTTTTAGCACAGTTTCACCGTTTTCAACTGCCAACTCCAACTTGTCTGGTTTAGCGCCAAGATACGTTCTGATTTCCATAGGTTCTCGAAGCGGGTCAATTGACGGATTAGTTACTTGGCTTGCGTTTAAGAGTAGTCTGTCCCAGTAGGTGTAGTATGGTTTGTCGTTGCCCATGCCTGTTAAGATGACTCCGCCGGTTTCAGCTTGTTTTTTGAGGTCGCGGATTGCTTCCATTGTCCAATTTGCATTATCCCGGCTAACGTTAGGGTTCTTTCTTATCGTAATTGCATGTGTTGGGCAGAAGGTTACGCAGCGTTGACAGTTAACACAGTTCTCATCTTTGCTGCAAATTGTGTCGGTTTCTGCATCGTAGCTGTGGGTTTCATAGGTACATTGGTTAACGCATACTTTGCAGCGTATGCAACGCTTTTCGTCACGTTCAACTATGTATTCGGGAATTACGTAAGTTTTCATTGTCTTTGTTCTCCTGCTAAAATCCCAAGGGATTCAGGAATGTAATTTTTTAATCTGGTTACTACTGGTTCTCCGCCTTTTGGGCACCAGAACTTGTCAAGATTCGGCGAGACAAGACGCATAGCCGATTCTTCTGATGACAAGTATGTGTAGTCGCCGTTTGTGCCCGCTACCATCGGGCGAAGTTTGATACGGTCAGTTAACCCAATCATTTCGCCATGGTGAGCAATGATGATGCTAAAAGGTCCGTTCATGAGTAGGCTGCCATAGGTTTGTCGCAAAGATTTCAGGAGTTGTGCTTTTTTGGGTTCCATCTGGTCTATTTCTTCCCATAGTGGGGCAGCTAAGATTTGGGCTACTAAGTTGATTGGTAGGTTTTCTCTTCGCATTAGCAAGTCAACTGCGTAAGCTAAGACTTCGGTGTCTGTTTGCATTGTGCATTTGTAACCATACATTTCCAGGTAACGGCGGTTTATTCCGTATGATGAGAGTTCACCGTTATGCACAACTGTCCAGTCTAAGATGTTGAATGGGTGTGCTCCGCCCCACCAGCCTGGTGTATTTGTAGGGAATCTGCTATGACAAGACCAAAGGTACCCTTGATAATCATCTAAGCAGAAGAAATCGGCAACATCTTCAGGAAAACCTACGCCTTTGAAGACTCCCATGTTTTTGCCACTTGAAAAGACAAATGCCTTTCCCGTTTCTGTGTTAATGCGCATGATAGCTTCTATGACGTGATCTTCTTCAGTTTGGTTTTCAGGTCTGTCTTTTTTAGGTTGAACAAAGTACCTCCAAACTAAAGGTGGATTGTGAACATTGGCTGGTCTTGTTTGCATTTCTTCATCATATACTATATCGAATTTTGAAGCGAGTGTTTTGTCGGTTTTTTCTTTAGCGTCTTTGCTTAGATACATTACGTGGAATGCGTAGTGTTCTTTGAAGTCTGGGTATATGCCGTAAACTGCGAAGCCGCCGCCTAAGCCGTTGCCGCGGTCATGCATGTTTGTTATTGCTCGAACGGGGTCTTTTGAGCTAAAGCGGTTGCCCTCGGTGTTCATCATACCAAACAGGGCGCAGCCTGAGAAATCCTTGTCGTCCCCGAATGGGTTGATTGTTTTTCTGTCGTCTTGATTCATTATTGAACCACCTTCATTTTTTTCTGCAAGCCAATTGGCAATATTGCCCAACTGAACTCGTCGGAGAGAAGTTGCTCCTTGAATTTTCTCACATTTATTGCGTTTTTCATTAAATAGAACAGTACACCGGTATGTTCGATGCAGTTCACAAATGTTAAGCCAACGATTATGTCGTTTTTGAGGACAAGTTTCTTGTAGATATCATGTTCCGTGTCATGTTTAACAAGCACTTCCAACGTTGGGTCTGGTTTTGGGTTAGCTAATCCGATGGAAACGATGGGAACGCCAAAGTACTTGAGGCTGCTCATGTTGGTGCCTCCGTCGTAAGTGGTTTTTTTGCCTGCCATATTGTAGCCAGCAACTTGCCCTTCCAATATTGCTAAAGGCCAAAGGGGCAAAGTGCGGTTCTGATTAATTATGAAGTCATATGCCTCTGCTACATCGCCACTAGCGTAAACATCAGGGACATTTGTCTGCATCAAGTTGTCAACAATTATTCCTCTGTTAATTTTCACTGCACTTCCCAAAACTAAGTCTGTGCGTGGAATAACACCAATAGCCATAATGACAAGGTCACAGGGCACTTGACCACCCTTAGTTAACAGTACCCCGCCAACAGCACCATCGTTTTCTGGTTTTCCCAAGATTTTCTGGACAGACTGACCTGTCACAATATCGACGCCTGCTTTGCGAACAACAGCTTCCATAATGTCTGAACCTTTAGTGTCTAAGAGTAAACTAAGAATCTTATCTTGCAATTCAACCATAGTAACTTTTAAACCACGCTTCACAAGCGCTTCAGTTACACTTATGCCAATAAGTCCACCGCCAATAACAACTGCCGCCTTGGCGTTAATAGCGTCGATTTTAGCTGAAATTCGTTGAGCATCGCCAATAGTTGTGAAGGTGAATACCCCATCCTTTTCTGAGCCTTCCGTCTTTGGGACGAAAGGTTTGCCGCCTGTTGCAAGTAGCAACTTTTCATAGGCAATTTTTTCGCCGTTTTCAAGCTGGACAGTTTTCTCGGTTAAGTTTAGGGCTGTGGCTTTGTTGTCCATTAAAGCTTCCACGTTTTGTTCTCTCCAGAATTCTTCAGTTCGGCAGTTTATTTTTTTCATGTCTGCTTTGCCGCTGACAAAATCGCTGATCATTGGGCGGCTATAGTGGGAGCATGCTTCATCTGTGATTACGATTATGGTTCCTGTTTGGTCTACTTTTCTGATGGCTTCAACTGCGCCCAATCCTGCCGCTGAAGCTCCAACAATGACGTATTTTGCCATGTTAGGGTTTCACCTCTTTGAATACCAATGCTTCATTTGGACAGTTAGCTACGCATGCGGGCGAATCAAAACCCTGGCATAAGTCGCATTTGGCAACCACGTGGCCTTCTTTATCCATTTTTATTGCGCCATACGGGCAAACCATTATACAAGTCCAACAGCCCATGCATTTTTCTTTGTTATGAGTTACTTCGCTGGTTTTTTCGTCTTTTTGCATTGCTCCTGATAAACAGGCAGTTACGCAAGGGGCGTCGTCGCAGTGTCGACATTGGATGGCAAACGAAACAGGTTTGTTTCGTTGAACTGTGACTCTGCTTATTGGTTTTGGCTTTTCACTGTTGTAGGCTTTGACTATGTCTTTTGATTTTGAATGTTGGACGGTGCAGTATACTTCACATAATCCGCATCCTATGCAGTTTTCTTGTTTTGCAATTATTCTTTTTACCATAGTTAAACCTCATTAATTTTCATTTTTGCGTGGACAAGTGAGCACGAGAATATGGAGCTCAACGTTGTTTGAGCATGAAACGCCCTTAGTAGTGGTTGATCGATTACTGCTTGAAGTAATTATTTTGCAGGTGTTTAATGTCATATTTACCACTATTAGTGTTTGAGTTAGCCCACTAACATGCATGTATTCTATATAACTTTGTTGATAATCATTTATATGTAGCTTCACGAAACATGTAGACTAAATGAAACATATATCAGGCGAATAATTTTGGCAGAAAAAGACCTAGGCTATAGACGGGTCCAATGTACAGGCAGAGGCTCATTCATAATATCGCTACCAAAAGAATGGGTCCAGGACCTAGAATTACAAAGAGGCAGCGAAATAGCATTCAATATCCAACCAGACTCCACACTAACCCTAGTTCCAAGAAAAATCCAGGAAAAAGAAGGCAGGGGCAACGAAGCAAAACCAAAAGAATACTACGTAAGTATTGACCCCAAAGAAAATATTAAATCCACTCTTCGCATGATTCGAGCGTTATATGCTATAGGCGCCGACATAATAAGAGTCCACTTCAAAAATACTCAAGACGCCATAAAATACAAAAACGAAATAAAAAATCTTTCCAGAGACAATTTTTTAGGATCGGAAATAATTGATGAAACTACAGATGAAATTACCCTGCAAATCTTGATAAAGCATTCAGAGTTCCCAATTGAAAAAGCAGTTAGACGAATGGCGATTGTTGCCCTAGCCGCAAACCGAGACGCCATCGCAGCCCTAAAAGACCGAAGCACATCACTATTTGATAGTGTGATAAACTCTCACAACGACGTAAACCGACTGGGACTCTACATTGTACGCCAACTAAAATATGGCATAGAACGAAACCTCTATCGAGAACTAGGTTTTAGAACACCCAAAGAATTCCTCCTATACCGCATAGCCGTAAACGACATTGAAAGCATCGCTCAAAACGCCATGAACATAATAAATAACCTAGGATCACTGCAAAAACTTATTGACGATGAAACACTTTTCCTAAAAGATCCTATTGACGAAGAGATTTACAATCAGCTAGTGAATTTTAGCTCACAAGCGCATCAACTATACGATGACTCCATTAAAGCCTTATTCAAACGAGAATACAAAGATGCAGAAAAACTAATTTCAAAACGAGAGTCACTTAAACCTCTAGAAAACGAACTTATCATGTTGATGTCAAGCAAAAAAATGGATCCAAACATCGCTTCTGTTTTGCGGTTGATTTTTGACAGTTCAAGACGCATAATGGATTACAGCGGAAACATGGCAGAGTTGACGCTTAACCGAACGGTAGAAGAATTGTGCTCAACACTCACACTCAAATAACATTAATTCCTTTTTTAAAAAAATTAATTTGTGGTGCTCCGGCCGGGATTTGGACCCGGGTCCGCGACTCGAGAGGCCGCTATACATAGTCCCTTAATAAGAAGTCTTAGTAAGGTTTGACCGGACTATACTACCGGAGCATTCGCAAAAAGGTAAGTTCTAACAAATAAATATCTTTTTATGACTTTATACTATGAGCAACCCATTTTTCTTAAAGACTCAAGTTTCGTCTTCTCCATCCGCCCTTAAAAACTGTTTTATATTAGCTAAAATTTCCTTTAAACCTTTGTCAGATAGAGGTGGATTGTATGGAATTCTGAGCACTTCCCATCCTTGAGCAACTAAAAGATTATCAATTTCTTCATCGCGTTCTAATTGCTTATCCTTTTTATGCACAGGTCTCCCATCTAAGTAAACAATTTTTCGTTTGTTAACCCAACAAAAATCTGGAATTGTTGACTTTAAAATAATAGTTTTTTGCGTAATCATGTTTGTGGTTAAGCCAGCGACGCTTAAGGCTTGAAAAACTGCCAATTCTGCGTTGCTCACAGAAGGATGCATCTTTGCTTTAAAGCTCAATATAGTTCACAAAGAATCATCAATGCAACCGAGCCTTAATAAATTCTATACAAAAAACCAGTAAAGTTGATGCAAACAGTAACCAAAAGTAGGCTTGGCGGATCGCTCATGTTAACTCAAGATGCGTACCAAAAATAGACCTGATTTCTCAGGTTGTAGCGATACGCATCCCGTTTAACGGCTGACCCGCCAAGCATGGGTGTACCTCTTGGATGGCTATTTCTCGCAAAATAACAAAATCTTTAGCAGGTATAAATGGAGTTGTGGTTGTATTGTATCAGCAACAAGCATGCAAGCTAACGTAACATAATTTGGCTACGAAGGTTGCAAATGATGAAAAAGAAGCGCTTGTAAATTGAATTAGACATATATTTTTTCTTCTTGTTCTTCAAACACAGCAGGCAAAAGCGTTATTTTGTCTTTTGTGTTTTGGTCAGGTTTAATCTTGGCAGCTCTTTTTTCTTCACCTATAAAGCACATACAAAATCCGATAAGAAAAATGCAGGCGGGCACTGGAAAGATCAAAATGGTTAAGAATTTACTGCGCTTATGTTTGGAAGTTACCAAGATAGCACCTGGTTATCTTTCTACAGTTACTCCAAATAAGCTTTAGTAATCAATAATAAAGATTCAAAATCAGGAGCCTAACTAAATAATTCTAATTAACAAAAAAAGAAGGTAAACGGCTCTTTTACCATTCTCTCTTCATTTTAACTTTCTGTTTTTTTCTGAACCTGAAACGGTGAATATAGATTGAGTTTATCGGCCATTTCTCTGAGCTGTTTATCTACAAGGTAATTTACGGTATCTTCCTCGAAAGTTCCGTTGGCTCCTCGTTGTCCAGCTTTTTTACCTGTCAGAAACTCGATGCCTTCATCAATTGTTTTGGCTGAGAAAATATTGAACTTGCCCGCTTTAACTGCTTCAATGACTTCTTCTTTAAGCATCAGATTTTGCACATTACTTTCCGGAATCATTACTCCTTGTTGCCCCGAAAGTCCTTGTAGTTTGCATACTTCAAAGAACCCTTCGATTTTCTCGTTAACTCCGCCTATAGCTTGGACTTCTCCTTTTTGGTTAACCGAACCAGTTACGGCAATATTTTGTTTAATTGGGAGTCCAGAAAGTGCTGACAAAATACAATATAATTCGGTGCTTGAGGCGCTGTCACCTTCCACTCCTTCATAGTTTTGCTCGAAGACCAGTCTAGCGGAAAGGCTCAATGGCTTGTCTCTTGCGTACTTGTCGTTTATGTATCCGCTAAGAATTAAAACCCCTTTTGTATGTATAGGTCCACCCATTTTTGCTTCTCTTTCAATATCAATTACGCCTTCTCTGCCTAGCCCTATGCTTGCTGTAACACGTGAAGGATTCCCAAAAGCAAAGTCTCCAAGACCCATAACAGATAAGCCGTTAACTTGTCCAACTCTTTGATCAACTGTGTCAATGAGGAAAAAGCCTCTTTTTATCATTTCTTGAATTTTTTCTTGTATAAGTTTTGACCGATAAACTTTTTCTTCAATTGCTTTCCTGACATGGTTTCCAGTTATAAATTCTGCATTTTCTTGTGTTGCATAGAAGTTAGCTTCACGAATGACGTCGGCCACATGTGCGAATTGTATCGATAGTTTGTATTGGTCATCTGCAATTCTTGAGCTGTACTCGACTAGTTTTGCTACTCCTGTGCCGTCAAGGTGTTTTAGATTTTCTTTTTCGCAGACAGAACATACCCATGAAGCATATTGGCTCACTTTTTCATCAGTTCTGTCCATTACTGTATCAAATTCTGCTTTAATTTTGAAAAGTTCCTTGAAGTCAGCGTCTAACTGGAACATCATTTGATAAAGATATGGATCTCCAACAAGTATGACTTTGGCTGACAAAGGAATAGGCTGAGGTTTAAGAGTTTTGATACTTAGAAAACCGTAGCGTTCTTCAGGTTCCTCGATAACAATTTTTCCTTCTTTAAGATCCTTTTTTAAGCCGTCATAAGAGAATGGATTTCGAAGTAAATCTTCAACCGTGATAATTAGGTATCCACCGTTTGCTTTGTGGATGGATCCTGCCCGAATCATGCTAAAGTCAGTGGTTAAAGCACCAAACTGCGCTTCTTTCTCTGTTTTGCCAAGAAGGTTCGGATAAGTCGGGTTTGTTTCCATTATTACTGGAGCACCCTTTGTTTCCGAGTTGTCAATAACAACGTTTACCTCGTATTTCTTGTAGGGGTCTTCTTTCATCCAAGGCATTGCAAAAGGAAGTTGCTCTTGAGCTTCGCCGCCTCCTCTTTTCACAAATTGGCTCAGATTATCCAAAATGTCGTTCTCTATAGCCAAAAGGTACGCTGTCACTTCAGGAGTGCCTTTGTATTTCTCATTCATACTTTCCACTTGATTGCCAATTGCATAGAGAGCAACTTCTTTGTTTAGCTTCTTTAAAGCGTCATGAATTTGTCGTTCCATGTCAATAAGTTGCCTCATAGCATTTCGAAATTCTGTTTCCAACTGTTCCCTCTTTTCTTGAAGTTTATCTTTCATTTTTTGAGGCAGCGCTAACATTTCTTCATCGCTGAGTGGTTTCCCATCTAAAACTGGGATAAGAAGCAGTCCAATAGGCGTAGTTTGAATTACGAAGCCTTCCCTTTGAGCTTTGATACTTAATTCTTCAATTAACTGCTTCCTCTGATTTTCTAATCCTTTAATTGTAGACTCTCTTCTCGCAGCGTAATCTTCACTTTCGAAAGCTTTAGGCAATGCATTTTTAATATTTTCAATAAAGTTCTTCATGTCTTGGCGAAATTCTTTTCCTTTTCCCGCTGGAAACTGAATCGCTTTAGGTTCATACTGGTTAGCGAAATTATTCACGTAGCACCAGTCAGGAGGAACAGGCTGAACTTTAGCTTGTGCCTCGACAAAGTTTTTAACTGCTGTTTTTCTACCCGTGCCAGGGTAACCCGCAACATACATGTTGAAACCATGGTTTCTTATCCCCAAGCCAAATTTTAAGGCGCGAACGGCTCTCTCTTGACCTATAATTTCGCTTAAAGGAACCAGATCATGGGTGGATTCACATTGCATAAACGTGGGATCGCATTCTCTTCTGAGTTTTTCTACTGGCAAAGCATTAACCATATCAAAATCACTTCATTAAAATCTCTAAAACTAATATAACTTCTATTTTGCTAAGTAATTAAGTTTCTGTTACTGATATTCGAGGATCCCGAAGATAGATTATTAGCTTTCAACAAAATTTTTGATTATTTCTTGATTTCGGACTTCAGGATGAAAAAGAACCCCATAAATCGGTTTAGTTTTGTGTTTAACTACTTGAATGCACTTGTCGGATTTTGCCAAAACCTCAAATTCCTCCGAATCCTCCACACAATAGCTATGTAAAGAATACGCCTTAAAGTCTCCAATCACTAAAAGATTCTCTTCTACCGTCTTTATCGGGGTCATGCCAATTTCAACACACTTGGCTAAGGACGCTCCGAAAACCATGCATATTGTCTGCATGCCTGCACAGATGCCCAAGACGGGCTCTTCTGTTTCTTTAAGCCACTGGAATTTTTCTGGCTGCCTTAAAGTGGTTGTATCCTTGAGCGCTGTTCCCGAAAGAATAATCTTGTTACTTTGGCTTAGGTCCTCGCGGGTTATTTCCCCATAATGCCTTATTCTGCACTCGTCCAGTTTCCCAGCAATTTCTTCAATTGGCAACACAAACTCGAAGTAACCTAGCGAATTCGGTTTACAATTCATGTCAACTATTAGAATCATTTAGAAACCAGCCTGGCTTCATTAATTTTCAAAACTCCCGAATATCCTCTAGCTTCTGTGATGTAATCGAGAATTTCAATTTTCTTCTTAAATAGCGGTGCATCTAAAACGGTTGTTTCAATTTCGCCCCCCTCACCTGAAGGACTTATGCCATATTTTTGCTGAAGCTCCATGAGACTGTCTATCAATTTTAAGTCAATTTTCTTCCCAAGCCATTTTTCATCAAGAGGATAAGCAAAAATCCCTGAAATAATGACTTTAAACTTTTTTTCAAGAAGTTCTTCTAAGAGCGCTTTTTGATCGTGCTTCCATAGAGGGTTAAAGCACCAAAGTCCAAGCCTGCAACATATCTTTTGAACTCGTTCGGCTTGGTAGACCGATTCGATAGCTCCGGTTACTATACCTTCGAGCTGAAACTCTTTTGTCGCTTGGGCGAGTGCTTCCTCTAAATCCAAAAGTTCCCGTTCCTTCTCGCCCTTTGTTGTTCTTGTTATTTGAGGCAATTCTAATGCCTGTGCTTGAAATACAGTTATATCAATGTTTGGAGTGTGGAACATGTAACTTTCTTTGTTTTCTGAAACCAGTGTGATGAGGCAGGCTACTTCTTCTTTCGCTGCCGCGTAATGAAGCGCTAAGGTCGAGTCTTTGCCGCCCGAAAATAAAACTCCAAGTCGCATGCTATCCTAAAAAAGAAAACTGGTTTATATGGCTGTTGAAACATGCGTGGGGGCTTAAACTTTCACGTTGCAAACATTCGGGACCGCTTTGAGCTTTTCTATTATTTCCACTGTGACTTTTTTGTGTAACACGTAAACTGATATTGCAAAGCCGCTGTTTCCGATTTGGCGTGAATAATTTGCTCTTATGTTTATGTCGTTTTCAGCTAGCACTTTGTCAATGTTTGCAAATACTCCAGGAACATCTCGATGATGAATGAAAAGGGTGAATACCGGTTTTTCTTCCAACTCAATATTTTCCCCAGCATTGACCGCATTGACAAAGTCTCCGCCTAAAAGATAACCGGAAACCACACGGGCAATCTCAGTTGAGGTTTCTCTTTGCCCCTCAATTGTTGACGCACCAAGATGGCTACTTAAAACAATATTGTCTAGCTCTTTGAGTTTACTTTTGAATTCAGCTCCTTCAACTTTAGGCTCATCAACATAAACATCTATTGCTGCACCCGCAATTTTCCCTTCTTTTAGGGCTTTGTATAATGCTTGCTCGTCTATGTTGCTGCCCCTTGAAGTGTTAACAAGATAAGCTGTTTTCTTCATTAATGCAAATTCTTTCTCGCCGATAACTACATCTTTTCCGCCTGTATGAAGACTAATGTAATCGGCTTTTGAAAGAACTTCTTCTTTTGTCATGAATTTTATGCCTGATTCAAGACAAGGTTTTATATCATAACCAATTATTTCCATTTCAAATCCACGATGTGCGATTTGTGAAAGTTTTTGGCCGATTCTTCCGCAGCCTAAAATTCCCAATGTTTTGTAGGCGAGCTCAGTGCCTTTGAGTTTATCTTTTTTCCATAAACCGTTTTTGAGTGATAGGTAAGCTTGAGGTGTATTTCTTGAAATGGCCAACATTAAACCGATTGTTAACTCAGCCACTGCATTGGTGCTTCCGTAGGGCGCTGATTTTACGACTATGCCTTTTTCTGAGGCGGTTGCGACGTCGATGTTGTCAAAGCCTACGCCTGCTCTTCCAATGATCTTGAGTTTTCCTTTGGCGCCTGCTTCAACGACTTCTTTTGAAACCTTTGTAGCGCTACGCACAATTAACGCGTCAAATTCATCAATGTCAGCAATCAACTTGGCCGGATCTCTTTTTTGTATATCTGTTTCTATGCCGGCGTCTTGGAAGAGTTTTAAGCCTTCTTTTTCTAAACCATCGTTTAGTAGTACCTTCACTTTAGCCAACTCCTTTAAGTGGTTATCAAGCTTAAGATTTAAAGTTGATTGGCAAAAGCTACTTAAATCTTTTAGAATACCTGAATTTTAGACGTTTAACCGTTATGCTTTTGCTTTCAAAAGTCGTGCTTGTTCTTTGGTTAATTTAGTCGATACTACGTCAAAAGTTGATACAATATGACAATAAGGGCATTTTAAGCGTCGATTTCGCCCTCGATACAGAGAGATGAAGCTGGCGCCTGGAACCCAATGATAATTGAATTTTTTCTTGCATCTTGGGCAAGTAAGTCTCGATATTGTATGGGGACCATATCTTGGAAGTAGCATGAAAACTACTATGAAAACCGCCGCTGTTACGATGATGTATAGGAGTAGAAGGTCTGCCATGCTCTATCAGCTTTTAGAGTGAATTTTACTTATTAGGATTTAAGCTTAATCTTTGGTTTAGTAGTTTTCTGCCCAAGTTTTGCAGTTTTTCAAAAAGAAAATTAGAGGCTTAACTAAGCCTTTTTAATGTAGCTAAGTGCTTCCTCCACGCTTTGGAAGCCATACTTCACTCCGCTAAACTCCTTACGAAAAGCCAACACGTCATCTTTAACCTCCGCCGGTTTACGTTTGCTCTTTATCACATCCAGCATAAGGTCACAGAGATGCTTTATGTCGCCTTCGCCAAAGCCGCGCCTTGTTACATCTTGGAAGCCAATTCGTAGTCCTGACGGATCCGCTTTGCTGCTTTGATCATCATAGGGTAAAAGATTCTTGTTTAGAATTATGTTTGCATCCTCAAGTTCTTGAGCAATCTTGTTGCCGCCGCCATAACTGCGGATATCAACTGCGATTTGATGAGACTTGGTAAATCCTTTTTTCTCGGCGAGAACTTTTACGCCGTTTTCGCAAAGGTACTGCCCGGCTGTCTGAGCATTTTTCACTATTTGTCTTGCTAGTTCTTTCCCGAAAACCTTCATTTCCAAAGCTGCTATGCCAAGCGCGGGTAACCTGCCTAAGTGTGTGCTTGAAGCGCTGAGTGGGAAAATGGCGAACTGAATTTTTTTAACAGCTTTTTCCAACGAGGGGTTGGTTGGACTGCCCATAATGACTCCGCCTTGGGGGCCTGGGAATGTCTTGTGGGTTGATGAAGTGATGAAGTCTGCGCCTTCTCGGAGTGGATCTTGGAATTGGCCACCTGCAATTAAGCCCAGCACATGCGACGCATCGTAAGCTACGTAGGCGCCTACTTCGTCACAGACCGCTTTTAACTCTTTAATTGGATGAGGGAACAAAAACAGGCTGCCGCCAAAAGTTACAATACCTGGCTTAGCCGCACGTATAACATATGCTGATTTATCAGGGTCAATATTGAATTCATCTATGTTGTAAACATGATTTATGTTTTCTAAACCTAAAACATTACCTGCTAACCCTGTGTAATCATGAGAAATATGTGCGCCACAACTTAATGGGGTTACAACCATTTTGTTGTTTTTTGAAGCTAATGACAAACCCTTGAATGTAGCAAGGTTTGCGTGGGTGCCTGAAACCAATCGGACATCAGCCCATGTGGATTTGAATAGGCTTTTCATTATGTCAGTTGAGAAGTCTTCAATTTGGGACATGTATTTTTGTCCTTGATAATAACGTTTTTTCACATGACCCTGAGCATCGTTTTCGCCTTCTGCGTATCTGCATGCAAGGTCGTGTGAGAGATCGAGCATTTGGTTTACTGCTGGCGATTTGAGACCTTCGCTTGCAATCATGTTTATGCATTCTTTATCTCGATACTGCTCATGTTTACTGGTTGCTTCGATTAAGTTTAGTACTAGGTCGGAGAATTTTTCCATTTTTATGTTTTCCCCACGCTTAAATCATCAACGGAATTAGGCTTAGCAGTATTTAGCCGTTACTGGAAGCAAGTTGGGGTTTATGGGAGTTGCTAATGTTGGGCTGGATTGACAGGTTTGCCTTCAAGTAGATCCCCCGGTTCATGGCTCCATGTTAGCATTTATATACCCTATTTAAATCAAAGTTATCGGATTTTCATGTTTAATATAAGAAGGCAATCCCCGGTACATGAAACCATGTTCACCTATGTTGAAAACCAGTAACACAAAAATGAATACCTGTATCACCCAACTTTCCCATTACTTATCAAAATCAAAAAAAAAGCCTGAACCTTCTAAAGCAAATAGAGCGCTATGTACACTATTTCTCCCGAAAGAAAAGCAAACCACCAAACCCAAAAGAGAATCTTGGTAAGTTTTGGATGCCGCCTGCTAACAGTTTTCTTCCTGAGCATTGATACGCCCATCGCAAGAACAATTACTTCTAAAGTCATAACTATAATTGCAACTGCACCATGAACGCCAAAATAAACGTCCAACGTGGGCGTCAATTTCAAAGTTGACCCATCCACCGCTCCTCCAAAAGTTCGGAACAGCATGTAGCCGATGGATAAACTTAGATCCCATGAAATAGCCAAAACAGCTGAAACGGGATGAAAACGATTTTTCTTTCTGCCACTCAAAAATGCGTGGATAAAGAGGAAAGCAACTGGAATTAAGCCAACAGCAACAATTGTGCTTGACAGCGGAGCAACGGTCATGGTTGAACACGATTTTAAGAAACTTATCATGCGCTTGCTAATTAATACTGTGCTGTTCTTTTGGTTCCGTTAATGGTTGAGTTATTTTTGCGATGACTACTGCGCCTGATAGGATGCTATTGTTTAGGAATGTTACTTCTTTTCCCGAATCCAATTGAATGACCGTATAGTAAGAGGTTATTTCCTTGATTGCTCCTTGTTCATTCAAAAACGATGATATTACTCGGTCTCCCAACTTATAATGAAGCCTGCTTTCTTTAAGAATTTCAAAGTCTCGGATACAAGTAATAATTACTCCTCCTGAAGCAATTGCGCTGTTTGGAATAGTTATTTGGCCAACATCGGTTTGTATTCTCATAATAAGTGGCGTCATTTCTGTAACTTTCCCCGGAATGTTGTTGATCATGACGTTGTCGCCGACTCTGTACTTGTAATTGGTAAAAACTAAGATGCCTGACAAGATACTGCCGACAAAGGTCGAAATGATTAAGCCCAGCGTAATCGAGATTATTCCTGCACCTGCTAAAAGCGCCGCTGCTGAAACATTAATGAATTTGAGAATTCCAAACATCAAAATCAATGTTGCTATTGCAAGCATCACATACTGCACGATTGTTGCTGCTTGGTCCCCCATTCGTTGAGCCACGATTGGTTTAAAACGTCGAATGATCACTGCAGCCGCTAACCAAGCCAATATGCCAATTATTACGTTTATAGCTTCTTCGAATAACTTGGATAAGCTGATAGGTTGAGCTATGAACTGATGAAAAACATAAAGAATGCCTATTGTCAAAAGTAAAGTTACAAGCAAGTAAAAAACGAGTCTTTGCAATGTTGGAATAACGCGTGCCATCTTAATCCTTGCTAGCTTAGTTTACAAGCTTATTTCTATGTTTTCCCAAAAAATATTAATTTCAATCCAAAAATACTTCCTGCTATGTATGCTCCTAATTGTCCATGTCCAAAAAAAGACTGTCAACGCCACAGTAACTGCACCGAATGTGTAAGGCATCATAAAGAAAAAGATGAATTGCCTTTTTGCGCGAGGTAGTTGAACACAATATTACAAGTTTGGAAATATTGCGTATTTTTCAATTTCCTTTATATTCGCAAGGTCAACTTTGTTTTTATCTGAGGGCTTGGAAATGAGCAGAATTGAAGCGGAAAGTTTTTGCGAATTAGGCGTTAAAGATTCATGCGTTACTTGTGAATTCATCGGCTGTTGCAATGGCAAATGGAGTCACTCAACTCGCGAATAGAAAATCCATAGGTGTTTAGCCGTTATTATTAGCTGGTAGTTTTTTCATAAAATACACTGAGCTGTTTTTTTGCTAAATTTAGTTTGTTGATGTATTTTCTTTTATTTTCGATTAAATTATTGGTGGTTTAGGCTCGAAATAGTAAAAGCTTTTGGAGGCCACTTTTGAAATTGTGGAATTCTTCATCGATTTTATTGTAATGATCTTTAAAATAGGTTATATTAGGTGAAACATCTTTTTTGAGAGATCACTTAAGCTACCTGCGGTCCGCAATTGGCGGTTTACCTGGAAAAGCTTCAGCTCAGCCTCATAGACGGTTGTCTTTTTTTGGTTGGAGCAACCGCAAAATTGAAAAAGCCAAATGCACCATAACAAACAGAAATAACGTGAGGTCTCGTATGAAATTAAATAAGATCGACGAAAAAGTCTATCAAACCTTAAAAGCTGAAGGTAAAGAGCTAACTCTTCAAGAATTGAGTGATAAAACGGGCGAACCATGCAAGAAAGTTTTCAAATCACTCAAAAAGTTTTTTGAAAACGAAATTATTGAGACAAAAGCCCGCAAATACAGCTTAACTGGTAAAGACCCAAAAGCAGCTAAAGAAGAAACAGAAGCAGCACCTGAATAATTAAAACTAAAACTTTTATTGGAGCCTCGAGCGGGCCTTGCTCCCGCGGCCTGCTGCTTACAAGGCAGCCGCTCTACTGGGCTGAGCTATCGAGGCACCCAAACTTTCCCAGATTATACCAACACATAAAACACAACCCAAATAAAAGTTACTACTAAACCCCAACGCAAAACTATTATTCTGTTTCAAGTTTCACAGAATTATCGTCCTTGATCTGATCATACAAATTAAAGTTCATAGCGCGCGCAAAGCAAATGAAGAAGAATTAGAATCATTTTTCGATCGTTTTTTACTAATTTTGAATTTATCTTTAAGTTGCTTTCGGTTATGAAATTGATAAGGTAGACCAAGAAGATTAGTTCTGCCGTCCACATGTTCGTTTCTTGAGGAAATTCAACTTTAGCCAAATAACCTCAACGTATCAAATAAG
>CAVYXL010000010.1:0-282249 GCA_963772505.1 Candidatus Bathyarchaeota archaeon | reverse complement strand
GAGCCACTATATTGCTAATATCCCAGCATTCAAAGAACTTTCCGAAAAATACCCTAATGTTCATCTCACAAAAGGTTGCGGAAATAACCCCCAACAATTGGCAAAAGATATTTTGGAAAATCGTTGAAACAAATGAGCCTTACGTTAGTTCAAATATCAAAGAAGTGGATTGGAGCGTAATCGGTTCAGAGCTAAATATCTTTTATAATACTCTGGTTGACAAGAAAAAATGTTCAGTTTAGAGGGGTGGATAAAATGGCAAATATTTTTGATCATAGTTACTTTCTAAACGAGGTCTTCTTCAAAAAGGAACTCTAACATTGAATCATTTCATAATAAATTATCTCAGGAAATACAATGAGACTTTGGATCGACCAAGAATGTTAGATCTCGGTTGTGGTTTGGGTCATCTCCTTGAAAAGGCTGAAAATTATTCTTACGCATGAAATCGATATTTCAGAATGGGCTGTAGAATATGCTCATCAACGTCTTAAGACAGCCATAGTTTCACAGGGTGATATCTCCGATTTATCGTCTTTCCCCGACAATTTCTTTGACTTTATTTTTGCTCTTGACTCGTTAGAACATTTAAGGAAAAAACAAATTGCCAGTTGTCTTCGCGAGTGTCGCCGCTGTTTAAGCAAAAAATGGTTTACTTATAATAACTACACCAAATCTTGTTTCACCTTTAATTAGGACCAAGAAATCAAAATGGCACGGGTTTACCGATAGCAGTCATATTTCACTTCTCTCCCCAAATGAATGGGCTGGAAGGATCAAAGGTGCTGGGCTTATCGTCGAAGAAATGTATGGATCAGGTCTATGGGATGTGCCTTTTGTGAGATTCATCCCTGCAATGCTTCAAAGATATTGCTTAGCCAGCCCATTTATTCTATTGTTTGCTATTGGGATAAAATTTCCATTGCCGTTGAGCGACGGTCTCATAGCTGTAGCAAGAAGGCTCCCTAAACTGAATAAATTCTCTAAATTTCACTGCTCTTTAAACAAAATAACTTGATAGTAATGCAACCGAAAGAAATTTCGAAAGATAAATTTTATTCTATTTCGATTTTAATCTGTTTCTTTATTTCATTTATCCTAATTTTCTTCCAAGTTGAAACCAAAGCATTTCCCCTGTGGATCTATCTTTTATCTTGTATAGTGATTGGTTTATCCTTTTCAAGTTTTAATATGGTGGCTTCCCATTTCAACCTGGCTCAAATGCTTATTTAGTATTCTTAATCGCTACTGCGCACATTGGCATTTATTTTGTAAGTACCAGATTCGCAGTTTTTCCATTTGGAGATAGTTACGCAAGCTATGGAATTCTTCAGCACCTTTTAGAAACTGGCAAAATAACCCTTTCGTACGGACCTGCGATTAGGTATACTCCTGCAGCGCAATTCAGTTTTTATAGCGGATGGCCAGCTATGCAAATTTTTGGATCTTTTTTTGCCCAGTTACTTCTCATCAATGCTTTTTACGTTACATTGTTGCTCCAGATAGCCTTCTATTCAGCTACCTTGTTTGATTAATCCTAGTATTCATAAAAAGGCTCAAAAAAGATTCTGAATTGTTCCAGACTTAATATTTGCAACGATCCTAATCATAACTGTGTCGGTTTTCTTCGTACCGCCTACTTTTTACTACCAATTATATGCTTTGCCACTATGGTGTGGCTGTATTTTCGTCGTTTATAAATTGATAACATCATCAAGCGTAAGTCTTAGATTATTCTTATAATCTTTGGCTTTTCACTAATTATCGCTCATTCAACTGAAGCATTGATTATGTTCTTGTATGTCTTTTTGATGGGGATAACTCTTTTTGCGGCACAGCGTTTGGTTGACCCTGTTTCACTATTGAAAAATAAATTTCGTTCAATTAGAAAACAGGCAAACCAGTGAGGACGAGGGGTGGATTCCTAACGATTACTTTAAATTCATCTTGATATTTGGGACAGATAATGAGTAAATTTGGTGGCTATTTTTCTCTGAAGGAATTTGGAATTTAATTTCTCCAACTTTGAATCTCATATGGACATCTTTAACTACATTCCACTTTAGCTTTTATAACTTTCAAGATTATGGAGTTAGTCCACCTGCAATACTGAAGCCTCTGTGGGGAATAGCAAGCGAATATCTGAGCGATGCCATAATTGCAGTGTCCGCTATTGTGGGCATAGGTATTTTCGTCCTTAAGCGTCCTGCCCAAAGTAAGATACAACGAAATGCCCGAAAATCATATTATATTCCCTCTTGATTGGAGTTTTCTTTGGTCTATTCGATGTTTTCGTTACTAAACTGGCGCCTTTTTTGGAGATAATTATGTTTATGCCATTTTGGGTTTTATGTGCAACTCATTTATATGGTGCCTATCAAAAAAATCATAAATTGATTGTCAAGATTTCGACAATATCTTATAGCAACGTTTCTAATTTTTATTGCCTAATCGCTTTTTGGGTAATCGATATTTACCACTCCAATTATATGACCCTAATGTGAGCACTCTAAATGCAGGAGACCACCCATTAGATTGGCAGAATGTAGCTTCTTCGGTTGGTAATAAAATTAGTTATTCCGGTATAGATAAAATTGTTACAGATGAGGAATACGTGACGAGCCTGATAATTCCCTTAAATGATTGGGGAAAAATGCAAATTGTAGGTTTCAATACGTCACCTTTGGCGGAAACGCATTAATTTTCATATTTAGAGACATGAATATTAGAGATACATATATTGAAGAAGGCATGGGCACTGAATATAATTCAACGTTCAACGTTGCTGACGCTAAAAATATTCTCCTGCAAAACGATAATTTGCTTTACAGTGACGGATCAACTCAGATTTGGCTATTTAGTACGGTTGGTTGAATGTGATCACAGAACTTCGGCGCTTAGATTTTTTTGTTTATTTGCAAAATAATATTTTTTAAGACGTGAAAGTTGATGACGAAAACTGTATTGCTGGAAGCAACTGGCAGAGTACATTCATACCTAAAACTTATGGCTCAAAATCCTCCTATGCGTTACCATTTAGTTCTAAACTATCCAGGGCAGAACATACATGCCAATTTATATTCATCATTTATTCAATCAGACTTTGTTTTTTATTACAAAGCAAGCAAAATTATCAATAGAATAATGCCATTACATTTGACCAAATCTTACATTGATGGAGCATTGCAAAGGTCAATTGATGGAATTGAGCTTACTTATTCATTTGGACACATTGTATCTCGTATTAATCCCTGGATTTTGGAAATTGAATCGCCCCATCAGCTATGGAGGATTTAGCGCTGCTCATATGGATCGATTTAGCTATCTTATTAGACGCAAATTAGCTTCAAAGAACTGTAAGAAAATCATAACGTGGAGCAACGTTACCAAAGCTTCTTTGCTAACAAACTTGCCAAGTAATTCTTTTAAAGAAAAAATAGAAATTATTGAGCACGCTGTGCCAAGCAAAGACTTTAAGAAAGTACACAAGAAGGATAAAGTTGTGATACTATTTGTCGGGTCTGCGAATATATCGGGCGAGGTTTATCCAAAAGGCGGAAATGTGTTGTTAAGTGCTTTTGAAATTCTAATAAAAAGTATGATGGGCTTGAATTAGTCATGCGTTCAGATGTACCTGATGAAATAAAACAGCACTGGAAGAATGTTACAAATGTTCGAATAATCGACTACAAAGTAACTCAAGAAGAGCTTAATAAAGAGTTTATGCAGGCCGATATCTTTGTTTCCCTGGCCATCAGACGCCGTTTATGGCTTTGCTTGAAGCAATGAGCTATGAATTACCAATAGTTGCAACAAATATTTATGCCCCACACCCGAAATAGTCTCTGAAGGCAAACCGGATTTTGATAAAAACTTCGCGAAAAGTCCCTTATTTTTTATTCGCCTCTTCTTCCAGTTGGTTCAGGTGATTCACTCGATTACACATTTAAAAAAGCTATGAAAACAGTTGATCCGGTAATGGTAACTGACCTTGTTGCTAAGTTAAGCATCCTAATTGAAGATAGAAGTCTAAGACAGGAATTAACGGTCGAAGCAGGGAGGTACGAGATTGACTCAGGAAGGTTTTCCATGGCTAAAAGAAATCGTTTGCTTAAAGATATTTTCGACGAAGCAACGTCATAATCACTTTGTTAATGTCATGCTTTAATTGTACAGCTGTACTGGGAATTGAAATGACAAAGAGTTCCGAGCGTGGATTCCCACCTTGATTTAGAAATCTACCGCCGCTTTCTATCAGAATCAAACGCTTGAATTTGTCAAGCAGTAACTCTATTTTTATTTCTGCTGTGAGTTAGCTCCTAAACAACATCGCTTTAATATGATAATGAAAAGATTAAAGAAAAATGAATGAATCAATCAATAACTCAGTAACGGGAATTAAAAAAGGCAAAATCAAAAAAGTGCTTCTTGTATACGGCGACCATCATCAGTTAATAGATTATTCTAACAAAGGGACGAGCTTTTAATGGAGCAAGTCATCTTGTCGAATAGTGAAAGAAGCGTATCCCGAGGTAGAAATTACAGTGAATGGTGGTGGATATATGCTTAAGAATAAATCTATCAAGAATGATTTTATTTATAGTAAAACCCCTACTTTGTCATTCGAACCCACATCCTCCGCTCATAATTTGCTTGTTTACGCGGTTTGAGGTATCCGTATGTGTTCTGTGGAGCTTTTTTAAAAAACTATGCCTCCGTATTTTAAGAAGATGCTTGACTTTGGTGTTTTGAAACAATTTTATGAAACAGATTTGGTAATTTATTGGGGCGGTTCAAGTTACAGCACAGATTTTCCAACTATTCAATTTTGGGAACGTTCAAAAGAGGTAATGAGTGCTCTCTTCTGGAAAAACCGGTAGTTTGCGTTGCAGGAGTGATGGGTCCTTTTAACTCAAAACTAAAAGCTGTTGCAAGAAGTCTGATGAACAAATTTACTCTTGTTACCGTTAGAGATGAAAATAGTTTCAAAGCTCTTCAACACTTAGACTTGGTTGGTGTACCGATCTATCTAACTGCAGATATAGGATTTCTATACTCTGGAGTGGATAAGGTTAATGCAAGTAACATAATTAAAAATGAATGTATTAACATTGATAACATTGAAAGGCCTTTAATTGGAATAACTTTCAATTTTGATGTTTCACAAACAATTCTTTCAAAAGAAAATAGTTCTGCTACATCAAAAAAGTTACTTTTGGATTTTGGAAGACTATGTTTCAGCATTTTGCCACATTCTGTAATTTCTCCAGTTATTGAGGCAAAATCAGAAGATTGCTTGAAAACAAGTTGAGTGAATGTGTTGCAATTATTGATGGATTAACAGAAGCTTTTGCAAGGTCAATTCTGATTCCTCATACTTACAACAATGGGAGTGGAGTAATAAAGCAAGTTTTTTGAACAAGTATACGCGAGAGTCAATTTGAAAAAAAGAGTATTTTTGCGTTTAAAGGTGATTATACTCCAAAGGAAATTAAAGGAATTATAGGTCTCTGTGATTTGTTTATTGGGGAGCGTCTTCATGCATGTATTGCTGCGCTTTCATTGAATATTCCTACTCTAAGTTTACCATATAATAGTAATTTTGAGAAAATCATCAGTTCAATAGGAGAGAAAGCGTATTTTAATGAATTTGACTCAAAAGTGATAGTTCGAAAAGCTAAGTCAATGTGGCTAGAACAAGCTCAGATAATTGAGTGTCTGAGGCCAAACACTCAGAGGCTGTAAAAGAAAGCGCTGCTAAATGTTAAATTGCTACAATCGATATTCTCGGAAAGTTAGCACGTTTACTGCTATTTATTTCACAATTAAACAATTAAAAAAAAAGTTATTTCTTTTAAAGTAACAAATGGGTTAATCAAATTTTTAATTAATTAGGCAATGTAAAATTTTTAAATTAAAGAGTTCCAGCATATCGATTGGTTCACTCCGTCTGGGGTTTTGTCTGTTTGTGAAAACGAAGAGTATTGTTCTGTGATCTCAACAAAACGTTAAAGCAGATTATTCATATTTTTATCATTTTTAGTCAGAAGATTTAACCTTTGCTGATACGTCAACCATGTTAGTCCTTAATGGTTTCTTAAGAGCAAGGCTTATTATTGGAAACTATAAGATAAGACAACTTGAGAGTTATAATGGGGAAAAAAGCACTTATTACAGGAATCACTGGTCAAGATGGATCATATTTAGCAGAGTTTCTGCTGTCGAAAGGTTATGAAGTGCATGGTCTTATACGAAGAGCGAGCACTTTCAACACAGATAGAATAGATCATATTTTTGTGGACCCGCATGATCCTAAGTGCTCAGCTTTTTCTTCATTATGGTGACTTTCTGATTCAGAACAAATTTCGAATATTATGCACAATGTAAGCCTGATGAAGTTTATAATCTTGGAGCTCAGAGTCATGTGAAGGTAAGTTTTGATATGCCTGAATACACGGGAAATGTTACAGCATTAGGAACTACTAGGATCTTGGAGGCAATTAGGCGTAATGGAAACCCGACGCAGTTCTATCAAGCATCCAGTAGCGAGATGTTTGGGAGATCTCCTCCGCCTCAAAATGAAAATACTTTTTTTAGCCCAACAAGCCCATATGCCGTTGCTAAAGTTTTTGCTTATTGGATGGCTAAAAACTATAGATTAGGTTATGATATGTTCGCATGTAATGGAATTCTGTTTAATCATGAATCACCTCGTAGGGGTGAAATATTTGTTACAAGAAAAATAACTATGGGAATCGCAAATATCCTTGCCAAAAAACAGGCGACTCTTGTACTTAGGGAATCTTGAACCTAAGCGAGATTGGGGATTCGCGCCTGAATACGTCGAAAGTAATGTGGAGAATTTTACAAAAGAATTGCCTGATGATTATGTTATTGGAACAGGTGAACAACACTCCGTGAGCGAGTTTGTTAAAGAAGCTTTTTCATATGTAGGTTTGGATTCTGAGAAATTGTGTTAAAATTGATTCTAAATATTTTAGACCGACTGAGACCGAAAATCTGATAGCTGATGCAGGAAAAGCAAAAATCAGACTTTATTGGCGACCAAAAATAAAATTCAAAGATCTTATGAAAATAATGGTTGATGCCGATATGCGAAAAGTGGGTTTAAAACCAGTAGGAGAAGGCGATGAATACCTATCCAAACATTTTCCACAAAGGTGGTGGAACACAGAATAGGCTGCGAATTGCATGGTAAACCTATGTTACTACGTCAGTGATTATGGTTATGGTCATGCTTCACGCAGTATAGCGGTCATAAGAGCTTACTTAAAATCTTTAACAAGTACAACGATTTATGTTAGGACCGAATATCCATTCAAGTTTATGAAAAAATCTTTGCCTCAAAAAAACGTTATAGTATCAAAAGCAAAAAACGACGTAGGGGTTATTTTTTCAAATGATCTCTTTGAAGTTGACAAAACACAAACCAAGAATTTGTTTGAAGGTTGGGTTTCCACTTGGAACCGTTTTATCCAAGAAGAAAAAACATTCTGTAAACTAAACAAAATTGATGCAATTTTATCAGATGTACCTCCCCAACCCTTGATTGTTGCAAATGAATTAGAAATACCTAGTATCATCATTTCCAATTTCACGTGGTTCTACATTTACAATCACCTATTCGGCGAAACTGACGTTGTTCAAAAGCTCAAGAAAACATACAGTTTAGCTAACATAGCTTTAGTTCTTCCATTTAACGAGAAAATTACTTACATAAAGAAAAGAAAAACTGTTGGGCTGGTTTCTAGAGAAATCTCAATGGATCGTTCATTTATAAGAAAAAAACTTGGAGTAAGTTCAGATGACACATTAGTTTTTCTAAGTGTCGGTAAATCTTTTAATTCAACAGCATTTAGGGATGCAAGTTCCTAACATTTCAAAAATCAGATTTTTGGTTTCTTCCAATGCTGATTTTCAAATGAAGAATGTATGTATTATCCCTGTCACAGAAACCGAAACGCAAAACTACCTTGCCGCCTGTGACCTGGTTATTTCCAAGGCAGGGTACAGTACGCTTGCTGAGGCCATAACCGCAAAAGTTCCAATATGCCTGTTTAAGAGAGAGGGATTCAAAGAAGATGAGCTAATGGAGTCGGAAATAAAAAAAATGGGGATAGGAACTGTAATTTCAACCGCTTCTTTACTGAGCGGTGACTGGATAAAGGAGCTTGACAATTTGCCAAAGTATAAGTCGCAGTATGACTTTATTGGTGAACCGTATTGTAAAGATGGTACTGCAGAAATAATCGATGCAATTGCGGAGCTTGTGGATACATAGTATGATAAGGGTTGGAGAGTTCAAGTTAGGCGAAGAGGAAAAGAAAGCAATAAACGAGGTTCTCGAAAGCGGAAGAATATCTGAAGGTCCAAAAGTAAGAGAATTCGAAAACAAGTTCGCTGAATACGTCGGCACAAAATATTCTGTCGCTGTAAGTTCTGGCACTGCAGCGCTGATAACAGGATTTGAAGCAATCAAAGTTAAATTTCGTATTAAACCAAAACAAAAAGTATTGACAACTCCTCTTACATACATATCGACAAGTAACGCGGTTGTATTAACAGGCTTTGAGCCAATTTATGTTGATGTTGATAAAGATACCTTCTGTATTACGCCTGAGAATATTAGGGCATGCTTAGAGGCCGCTGATGATGTAAGTCAGTATTCTGTAATTCTTCCGGTTCACCTGATGGGCTATTCATCAGATATGAGAGAAATAAATGCAATCGCTAAAGACTTTAATTTAATTGTATTTGAGGATTCGGCTCAAGCCCATGGCACAATGTACGGCGGGAAAAAAACTGGTTCCTTGTCTTTGCTTGCAGATTTTTCATTTTACATAGCACACAATATCCAAGCTGGAGAACTTGGTGCTATTACAACAGATGACCGTGAAATCTATGCACTTAGTAAGAAAATTAAAGCCAATGGTCGAGCCTGTGACTGCGATATATGTAAGAGATCTGAAGGAAAATGCCCAAAGTTAAAATTGCATAAAGGCACTGACGATTTTGACCCAAGATTTACCCATGAACTTATTGGTTATAATTTCAAAACGATGGAGTTTCAAGCTGCTTTGGCTATTGTGCAGTTGAATAAGGCTGACTGGATAAAAAAGCGAAGAGGCGAAAACGTAAAATTCCTGAACGACGTTTTATCACAATACTCTGATATGCTACAATTGCCAAAATTTGATCAAATGGTCAGTTATTTAGCTTATCCAATAATAATTAAACAACCGGAAAAGCTGTCACGACATAAAGTTAGAATGGCCCTTGAAGAGTTAGGTATTGAAACTCGACCATTATTCGGTTGTATTCCAACCCAACAACCAGCATATTCATATCTGAAAAATTTATATATCAACAAACTGCCTATTGCGGAATATGTTGGAAGGAACGGTTTCTACATAGGATGCCATCAGTATCTTTCTGATGACGACTTGAACTATGTCGTAGATAGTTTTAAGAAAATACTGGCAGATGAGGTTTGAAACGAGTGAATGGGAAGAAACCAAGTTTCTGGAAAGATAAACGAGTTTTAGTTACTGGGGGATCAGGATTTCTGGGTAAACAAGTTGTTCCCAAATTATTACAGAACGGCGCCAAAGTTTTTGTACCTCGAAGCATCGAGTTTGATCTCAGAAAAGAGTTTGAAGTCAACAACTTATTTCAAACGTTTAAGCCTCAACTTGTAATTCACCTTGCTGTAAATGGTGGCGGCATTGGTTACATGAGAACACACCCAGCAAGCGTATATGATGATAATGTTCTAATGAATACACGTGCTAAAAGCATCTAAAACTTTTAATGTTGAAAAATTTGTAGAGAATTGGAACCGTGCCTGCGAATATTTAAAATCCAGCCCTTGTCCCTTTAAAGAAGAAAATTTGTGGAATGGCTATCCTGAAGAAACGAATGCACCATATTGGTCTATCAAAGAAAATGATGCTGGTCCAAACTCAAGCTTATCGGAATGAATATGGCTTCAATGGCATCCATCTGCTTCTTGTTAATCTATATGGACCTTATGATGATTTTGATTTGGATCGAATCACATGTAATCCCCGCACTAATAAAAAAAATGATCACCGCTAAATTAACAGGCAAAACAATGGTTAAGGTTTGGGGAACGGGGTCAGTTTCCCGCGAATTTTTGTACTCAGAGGATGCAGCCGATGCAATTATTCTTGCTTCAGCGCTTTATGATAAACTTTGAACCGATAAATGTAGGCAGTGGAAAGGAAATTACCGATTCGAGACTTAGCATTGCTCATAGCAAAGCTGACCAAATTTCAGGGTTCCATTATTTGGGACAAAACAAAGCCTGATGGACAACCGAAAAGAATCCCCTAGATGTATGTAAGGCCAAAACTGAATTTGGCTTTTCTGCTATGACGGATTTCGAGGAAGAGGCTTAAGAAAACGATTGAATGGTATGTGGCTTCAACTAAAAGTTAGAATTGATGGGTTATTTTTGTAATCTGATGTTTTACTTTCTGATAAATAATAAGACTTTTTCTTAAGGTTTGTCAAACTAACGCGGGCCTTAAACTTTCAAGTTTCCCCTTCACTTATGTTCAATAATAATGTATCTCAAGTCAGTCTAATGTTGAAAAGAATTTGGTGATTAGGAGACGCTTTTTGCGGTTTGCCTAGCCGTTTGGTAGACCTTGAGCAAAGCAAATAACGTGTTGTGTAGGGTCAGGTTGCTATTTCTGCGTTTCAACGCTTATTTGATAGGGACCAACAGAATTATCATATGATAATGCAATGCTCCAGCTCTGGTCGGCTGGTAGAGAGTTGACTGAAACTGAAAGACGCTTAATGTTCAACATGCTTAGTGGACCGCCTCCTGTTGTTGAGTAAGTTGTTTTCTGATACTCAGACATCATGCTTTCTGTGTAGGTTTGGGATGGAGTTGTTATAGTGACGTTTATGTTTCCGGGTCCTTGCCATGAGAGAGTAGTTATAACCTGAGTCGTGCCAATTGTGGACATTAGCTAAAATATAGGGAGAGAAGTCAGGAGTCTGTTGAAAGTCAGCCTGAATCTCAGCTGTGGAAAGAGCGCGGTTATAAACTTGGACCTCGTCTATAGCGCCGTTCCAAATTTGGTTTCTTTGAAACCATTGACCTATTCTGAAAGAATTGGCTGTCCCTCCCCCACTTTCCGGTTATCGTTTGACGCCCCTGCCGATACCGGAATTTAATGAATAGCTGTATCCGTGGTGTTCCTGTTTTTTACAATAACATATTGCAATCCAACCCGAATTGGCAGGGTTAACAACCCGAAGTAAGGTAGTTAAGTGCTCCTTGCTGGTCCAGTTTCAACGACAACTTGCCCGTTTTGGGCAGCCTCAAAAGATCCACCAATTGGTTGATCCAGCACCAAATCGATTGCCAATTATTCCTCTGAAAAGAGTTGCCCCCGGGAAGTAAAGATGCCCAGCATACTACTGTAAAGTTAATGCTATTTCCAATTATAGATTTAGATTCCACAATCCACGTAACTACTTTATCCCATCGAAGCTAAGTGCTTGACCATATTTTCCAGCAACCCAAGTAGCACCATAAATCGTGCCGTTGTTTCCGTTTCCGCTGCTGTCGCCTGCGATGGTTCCGCTTCCTTCGTCGAAGCGCCACCAGCCTACGAGCCCTGGATGAGGATTTATGGTTGCGGCTTGTGCCCTTGGTAGTAGATTGATTTGCCAGATCGCTATTGATCCTACTAAGATAGAGCATAGTATGAATGCTGTTAACATTTTTTTCTTAGTCCAATTAACCACTAGAATACTCTCCTTACTTCTTTCCCTCTTGAGTTTATATACGGCTTATTCCTAGTTTCGATATAATAGTGTTTCCAGACATTTTTGTTTGTTTCAAATGTTTTTTCGTTCATATTATTCACCTATTACTATGAAATGTACTTTGAAATTGACTGTTGAGCCGCCAAGGTTTTCTCAGCATGTGAGTTAATGCTCCTATCTTCTTGTTTTTGTAATTGAGTAAAGCAGCGATGTAGATGCCGCCTAAACCTTGGCTCAAAATGAGAACGAACAGGGCAAAAGCCTCATTCAAAAGGTTATTTGAAAAACCAAAATTAGGCGCATTCGAACCAGCGGATCCACTATTTAATTCATCTGTTTGTAGCCATTTTGCGTCGTAAGCAGTTAATTGGGCAGGGACCAAACTAGCCTCTACAATGTACCTTCCTTTAACATTAGGCACAGTCCAGCTGAAAGTGTACTCACCCACCGAGTTAGCTGACACGTTTATGGGCTGGAAATCGTAGAAACTGTAGCCTCCGGGGCCTGTAATTGTCAAAGACAAGGTGGTTTCTAACTTCGGGTTCTGCTGGTTTAGCACAGTCACCTCGAAGGTTACTTGCTGACCTTTCGCATAGGTATCCTGCGGAGTGGTATTTAGCATCAGGTAAACCGGGTAAACTTCGCGTTCGACCGACCAATTTCCTTGAATAGGTTCAGCATAAGTGTGTTTTGTAACAAACACATTATCGTAAAGTACAGTCTCCGCTGCTGAAGACCAATCGAAGAGACATAAGGTACCTGTATTGAATGTGCTGTCCTGTGCACTTATTTGGGAAGAGTAAAACGGTAAAATTTCGCTCTCCAGAGTGTTTCCGTAGCCGCTAAAAACAAAGGTGTACCAAAGATTCTTGACTGGATCTGTGGTTCCTTGCCCAGCTAAAGTTATACCTTTGTTGTTTATCAATAATGATATTCGTTGTCGGTTGTCGTATGGCCAAGTGCTTAAAAAAGTGACGTATCCACTACTTTGATCATCGGACGATTGCCCTCTAATGCATGGACCATTTTCAAAATAGGTTCCGGCGATCCATTGAACGTTAACGTGAACGCTGTCGTTCCCGAAAGAGAAATTGTTAGCAATAAGCCGTTGCCCAAAAGCATCTGTTTGAGCAATAAGTACACCATTTTGTGTTAGCCATGAGCCCCCGACCGCCGTCCATTTACTCAAGCCGGCGCTAAAATCATCAAAAAACTCGAAAGTTTTGGTCCCATCGCTTGTTGTTGTCACATTGCTTTTGCCATAATAAATGTACATGGTTGAATAGCTTGAGCTTAATATTAATGGAATCTTGACCCAAAAAGTTGCCTGACTGCCCACCGCCGTATTTTCAATCCAGTAGGAACATTCAACTTCAGAGTTAGATGATTCATTGAACCATGTAAAGCGTACATCGCTAAAGTCTGGTTGACTACATCCATCTAAGTAAACAGTGTCTCCTATGCTGCTTCCGTATCCATAGTTCACAACCACTCGAATTTGATAATCTGTTAAGTCGCTTTTTTGCTGAATTACGCGGTTAAGGTAAACCTCGCGTGTTTCCTCATTCCAAACTGCGCTATTGGCGGTTGTATAAAGGTAAGCTTTCGTTTGATCTTCTGTTAGGTAAATCATAGGACAAGCCTCATCATTTCTTAGAACTGGTGAGTTCGAAGCTTCTACAAAGCCTGAAGTTGGCGAAGTTGAATAGTAGGCAACAGTCTGCCATACTGAGTCCTGCAAAATCTCTGCTAGCAGCCAGTATTCTCCATCAAAATACATTACAGACGGAGATCCAAAAGGCAAATTTCTGCTTAAAACTATTATATCGCTTGCTGTTTTCAAACCGCCTAAAGTATCTGCGCTCCGAACTTCAAGGCTCTCAGTGTTTGAGGTGGAGTCATGTGAATACAAATACCACAGGTTGTCTACTGTATTATGCCATATGAAGGGGTTCTTGTACGGGTTCCCACCACTTTTCAGAATCTCATCAAAAGTGTAATGGATTCCATCGCTACTAGTCCACAGCTCTAGCGTATAACCCGAGTAGTTTTCCAAAAACATAAAAAATGTGCCATCAAGGTAAGTTGTGCTAGGCCATCTGTAATAATCTGGATTCGGACCCAATATGGGATTAGCTGAATAAGGGGTCCAAGTGCCTGCAGTATCATTAGTGTAGAATAGATTTATTTCAGAACCGAGCGGGTCGCAATCGTAAGCCAGATATTTCCAAGTGTTTCCATCAACCGGCTTGTTAAGCTGAATAATTGTGCTGTCATGGACTGGTTGGAAAGCATGCTGCTGGCTGGGATTCCCTAAAATGGTGGTTCCTCCATTTGACATGTCGAAAAAATCTTGCTGACTTGGAGGGACAGGCTGAGCGGTTGTTAAATCATGTGCTTCTCTGTATTGCCATCCCTTGTAAAACCAGCTTGGGCTTGCCTGATTGGCGCTCGCAGCACTGATATTTGAAGGAATTGACGGAAAAGCAATGCCTATAATATTTAGCACTAAGGTAGCGATTATGACAATCAACATTTGCCTAATAATTCTTCGCATGAAAAACACGTGAGACGTTTCTATCTCAGCAAACGCTTGCTTGTTGCTAAATGTTAAGATATAGCTTGGTTCTTTTATACTTTTTATCGGTCCCTAACCTTAATTAATCGTTATATTCCCTTGCAAGCCTTTTCACCTTTGACTTTCCGACCAAGAAGCTTAGTTTTAACTTCTAAGTAACCTTCTATAGTTTCCTTGACGTTTTGAGTGCTTCTTCCTTTATTTCGCTTGAGTGGCAACTAGAAGCTCTAAACACGCCTTTCCCTGCAGGTTCAAGAAGAACTGTTAACTTACACATTACCATGAAATCATCCGAAATGTTGTGGGATCTTTTTTAGGTGACTTTTATCCATTGGCTGTCGTAAGCTGTAAGTTGGGATGGAATAAGATTTGTCTCAACAACATATGTTCCGGCTGCGGTTGGAATAATCCAGTTGAAATTGTATTCGCCAGCTGAGTTTGCAGTCACGTTAACCGTTTGAAAATCATAGTAATAATATTTGTTTGGACCAGTAACGGCTAAGGTTAGAGTTGAATTCAAGGCAGGATTTAATTGGTTTAGAATGTCCACTGTGAATGTGATAGATTGACCTTTGCTGTAGCTGGCTTGGTTTGGCGCTTCACTTAACATAAGATGTACTGTTGATTTGGGTGTGCTTGTCAAAGTGAATTGTCCGCTGCCTGAATCCTCTCTTGCAAGCTTCACGACAATGTAGTACTGTCCCGAGAGTGTAGGAGTGAAATTGATGTTCTCAAATCCGCCTGTTGCCGCTGTGGTACTTTTTGCGTCGATGACTGGTTCGCCATACGCCGTTCCCGTTGTATTGTAGAGGTACAAATCGTAATCTGCGCCTGCCGGCACAGTTAAGGAAAAGTTGTACGTGGTTCCAGCGAGAAGTTGAACGTTTCGGGCCCACGCAAGACTCTGACCAAGTGTCGCTACATTGCTTGTAGTTGGTGGTGAACCCAAACTGTCAGATATGGTTGTTCCGACTTTGTAGGTTTTCAGCACTGCATCAACTGCACTGTTAACGTTTAATCTTCCATACCCTTCCTGTACGTCTTTTCCTCCGCGATCTAAGGTGGGGCTGGTGGCTGATGATTCTCCTTCTCGAAGATTTGGGTAAGTTTCCGTAGCCGTCATTAACATTAGCATTTTAGGATTAAGGGCTTGGCTGCTGGTCCACTTCCAGGCACTGTATCCTCCCATTGCTTGCTGTACTAATTCGGTTGCTCCAGCAACTACTGGTGTAGCCATAGATGTGCCTTGCATAGGCGCAGCATCATTAGGTTGTAAATCGGAAAAGCCGCCTTCAGCATCATTATAATTTGAGTCCACGCTAAAAAGAGGCGCCCCAAGAAAACTGCCTCCTGGAGCGGTGATGTCAGGTTTAACAGTGTTTCCAGTATACCGAGAGGTTCCCCCTTGGCCGCTGTAACTAGTTATGCCGTCAAACTGGTTCATCGCCGCAACAGTGATAACCTGATCTACCGAGCCGGGAGTGTAAATATTGTTAGCACCGGATCCACTATTTCCCGCCGCTACTACGGTACTTATTCCCGAATTCACAAGATTAGCTGTAGCAGAGTCAACTGCCGCCACTTCTGACACGAATCCTAAACTCATGCTTGCGACTGTGACATGATAGTTTACTCTGTTTGCAATTACCCAATTTATGCCGTTGATAAGTCCTGTCGATGTTCCTGATCCCGTATTATCAAGGGCTTTGACTCCGACCAATTTGGATTGAGGCGCTAATCCAGTCCAAGCTGAAAAACCATCGGTGGGCGGCGAATAGGGCCAAGACATAGTGAAAACAACATAAAGATTTCCCGTCCCACTTGTTAAAGTGAGCTCAGGATGGTATAGGTCGTAACCGCCTGAGGGGGTCGAAGCCACGTTATAGGTTAACGTGTAGAGTGTGTTTTGAGTGGGTGTGCTGACGGAAGCTACTTGACTCCAAGTTGAAGAGTTTATGCTTTTGCCGCCGTAAAGAAGTGGTAATGCGGAGAGCTTTGCAGTTCCTGTTGTTTTCCATTCTACCTTCAAAGTTATCGGTCCAGTTTTGTTTACCATCATACCGCTTATGAAATAAGTGCCCGAACTAGACACTGCTCCAAGATTAGCGCTCCAAGTAGCCGTAGCGTAACCTGAAGAGTCAACACTGAAAAATCCATCTCCGGCAGCTAATCCCGAAACGTGTGAGCCATGTCCGTTATCGTCATATGGGGTTATTGTTGATGTTACTTGGTTGTTCCAACCTACTATTTTGTCTGAGAAATTCAGGTTTCCATAGCCAGGAGAAAAGTCTGGGTGTGAAGCATCTATTCCTGTGTCAATTATGGCGGCTGCTGAATTGGGGTCCCCTTGAAGTCCCAGATTATTCCATACATACGGTCTTGCGCCAACCTGTGTAGCCGCATATGCTAAACTTGCATTGCAAACCGCTTCTTTCTCAACCAACAACAAATCAGGGCAGCTTTTTGCGAAACTCGAGATATCACCCAAAGGAATCTGACCGCCAAACCCAAAAATTGCATCAGTCCAAGGGGTGGTTGTTAAGACACCGCCCGAAGAAGTAAAAGATAGCAAATCGCTTTCAGTTGGCGCTGCTTTTAGCATGACTGTTACATTCACATACTCATCCAAACTGCTCATTATTCCCGCTTTGGACGTAATTTCCTGGTCTAAACTATCGGCAACTCCATTATGATCCTTATCAACACCAGCAGGGACAATCATTGAAGGAACGAATTTTGAAACTGAATCCGAAAGAGAAGACTGAGATACAGAATTGATTTGCAAAGAATTCATAGGAAGAGCTAAAACCAACAATGCTGCGATTATGAGGCCTGCTAAAATTTCTTTCCTCAAAATTCTCCTTCCCCACTTCTACAAAAATCATGAACAAGCCCCAATATAGCTCTTATTGCTTAGGCGTAACTCGCCATATTCAATTTCTTTGCTACAACATTTCTTGAGATAAAGTCGTTCAAACCGCCTAATTTCTGCTCGCATGGTGCACAATACATAAGAATTGGATATATTGCGTAGTTGGAAATACCCCTTAAATTCACTTAGAATGGATGGTTTCTTAAGAAAGGCGCTTGAAGACATGGTTTTCTTAAATCGACAAATAGCAAGAGCTATAAAAAAACCGGCAATTTGTCTCTTGATATTTCTAACCCTGTCCGTTGTCTTCACAAACGTCCGCGCCGCCCCCCCTGCAACGTGGACAACAAAAGCGCCTATACCAGTCAACAGAGCGGATATGCCAGGCGTTTCATACAATAACTTGATCTACATTTTTGGCGGCTACCAACACGCTTATGGCGGCGGTCAAGCCGAAGTTTACGCTTACAATCCTTCAACAGACTCCTGGACACAAGAAGCTTCAATGAATTATGCCCGTTGGGGTTCTGCAGCAGCCATCTATAACGGAATAGCTTACGTTTTCGGCGGAGATGATGGGGGAAATGACAATAGAGTTGAAGCCTACAACTTTGCAAGCAACAGCTGGACTATAAAAAATAATCTTCCAGACAATTTGGATGGACAAGGAGAAGAAGCTGTCACTGTGGGTTCATTAATTTATGTTTTTGGCGGATGGGGCGGAACAGGAGCTTACTCATACAATCCTTCCACAGATTCATACACTCAACTAGCCGATATTCCATATTCGACCAGATGGGCAACAGTTGGCGCTGTCAATGTCAATGGTGAAGATCGAATTTACATGATGGCTGGATACAGTTACGCGGTTGGTGATGCCGTAAATAACATGTATTATTACCGACCTGCCCATAATGATTGGATTTCTGCTGGGACAACTCCGTATACAGCTTATGGAATGATGAAAGATAATCCAGTTATGGGCGGGTTAATCTATTTTGGTTTTGGACATGCTGAGGGTCAATTTTTCAGTAGTCTGTACTCCTATAATCCAAGCACTGCTACTTGGACTCAGCTTCCACAAGGGACATACCCCAGAGACGGCGTTGCATTCGGAATAGTAAATAACAATCTATTCGTTATAGGCGGAAGAAATTCACTAACAGCGGACATCCCTGGTCTAAACTATAATGAAGAATACAATTCCGGTTTGCTAAGCGTCAGTATTATTCCAACCCAAGTTAGAATGGTCGTTAACCAAACTCAACCATTCATATCTTCAGTTTCAGGAGGCACCTCGCCGTATTCCTACCAATGGTACCTAAACAATAACGCTGTTCCAGGCGCAACAACCAGCACTTGGAACTTCAGCCCCACTCAACCCGGAAACTACATTGTCTATGTCAATGTCACAGACAGCCTCAACAACAAAGTCCAATCCAACATAGTAAACGATATTATAGTTTACAACCAGTCGCAAAATAGTCTGCTGGTCCCTGATTGGTCAAATGTCACGCAAGATTTCTTCACACTCGTTCCCGGCACAGTCGAACCTGTTCTAACAGGAAGTAGTGTAACTGATAGAGCTGCTGACTTTGTCGCTGACCCCTTCATTTTTCATGAAAACAATACCTGGTACATGTTTTTTGAAGTAGGTGAAGACAGCGGTCAGTATTCTGAGATTGGTTTAGCCACAAGCCCTGATGGATTTACCTGGACTTATCAGCAAATAGTACTTTCCGAACCCTTTGCAATGGCGTTTCCTTACGTCTTCAAGTGGGAAGGCAACTACTATTTAATGCCTGAAACATACTCAGAAAACGAAGTAAGACTATATGAAGCCACAAACTTCCCATACACTTGGACATTTGTCAACAATATAATCTCAGGCCAAAGCTTCATACCTGTAGACTCCCAAATCTTCCGATACAACAACTTGTGGTGGATGTTCACCGGGGACGACAGCGATTGTTATGTCTTTTACTCAGCCAACCTTACCGATCCAACAGCATGGCACATGACTTCGAATAGCCCCATAATTACCAACGATCCTTCAGAGGTGCGCGGAGGCGGAAGAACCATCGTATTTGATAACGGCACAATTATCAGATTGACTCAAATGAATAACGAGTCATACGGCCAAGCGGTTCGGGCTTTTCAAGTTGACACACTGACCACAACCAGTTTTTCGGAGCATGAAATTCCCCAAAGCCCAATTGTTGAAGCCACTGGCGGCGACTCCGGATGGAATTATTGGGCCATGCATACTGTTGACCCCTGGTGGACTGGCAACGGCTGGTTAGCTTGCGTGGATGGAGGCGGCGACAATTGGTGGTCGATTGGAATCTACGTATCACCATTAAACGTGACTATTAGTCCAACCCAAGTTAGAATGGACCTTAACCAAAAACAAGTGTTCACAGCATCAGTTTTTGGCGGCACCCCACCTTACACCTATCAATGGGTTTTGAACGGCACCAATGTATCTGGAGCAACCGGCAGCACTTGGTCTTTCACTCCCACACAAACAGGACATTACAACATCTATGTCGAAGTAACTGACAGCTTCAACAACCAAGTCCAATCAAACATAGTAAATAACATCATAGTTTACAATCCACCCTCAGTCTCGATTAGTCCAACTTCCCCAAAGATCACTTTGGGCGGATCACAGCAATTCGGTTCCACAGTTTCTGGAGGAGTTGTGCCTTACACTTATCAGTGGTATTCAAATAATACCGCGGTTCCAAACGCAACAAGTCCAACATTTACTTTCACGCCTAACGTGGTTGGAACATACAATATCTATCTCAACGTAACCGACAACTCAACCTACAGAACACAATCTAACAATGCTACTCTTAGCGTTTATTCAGCGCCGTCAGTAACGATCAGTCCAAACGCAGTAAATATGACATTAAGTGCCAGTCAACAATTCACCTCTACTGTAACTGGCGGCCTCTCACCCTACAATTATCAATGGTACTACACCAACGGCACAGCCATTACCGGAGCCACAACTTCAACATTAAGTTTCAAGGCAAATTCGACTGGAACCTTCAATATTTACCTCAATGTCACCGATAGCCTCAACGATAAAGTAGAGTCTAATTCAGCAGTCATCAATGTTTATTCGCAGCCTTCCGTTTCAATTAGTCCAGTTTCAATAAATATGACTGTTGGAACTTCACAGCAGTTTACTTCTACTGTTACAGGTGGGTTGGTACCATACGCTTACCAGTGGTATCTTAATGACACCGCTGTCTCAGGAGCCACTGCCAGCACTTGGAACTTTGTTCCAACAACGATTGGACACTACAAAGTCTATCTCAACGTGACAGATGCGTTAAACGTCAGAGTTCAATCAAACAATGTAACTGACATTACAGTAAATGCACAGCCGACAGTTACGATTAGTCCGACAAACGTAAACACAACTGTTGGGGGGTCGCAGACCTTTACCTCCAACGTTATTGGCGGTACCACGCCTTATTCCTATCAATGGTACTTAAACGGATCTGCCGTTTCAGGAGCAACAAGTTCAAACTATAACTTTTCAACAACAATAGCTGGAACTTACAACATCTTCCTAAAAGTTACAGACAAAGACAACATTGCTGCAAACTCCAATTCAGCAACGATGAATGTCTATTCGCAACCTTCGGTTTCGATTAATCCCATATCAGTAAACATAACTGTTGGAAGCACCCAGCAGTTTAATTCCACAGTTGCAGGCGGGTTGATCCCCTACGGTTACCAATGGTATCTAAACGATACCGCTGTTTTGGGAGCAACTCTAAGCACCTGGAACTTTACGCCAACAACACCTGGAAACTACAAGGTCTATCTCAACGTAACAGATGCCCTCAATGCCAAAGTCGAATCGAACATCGTAACAGATATCACAGTTAATCCCATGCCAACAGTTACCATCACTCCAACAAATGTTAACATGACCGTTGGAGGGTCACAAATCTTCAACTGTAACATTACAGGCGGCACCACGCCTTACACATATCAATGGTACCAGAATGGCACTGCAATATCAGGAGCCACAAATTCAAACTTGAACTTTACACCAACAACGGCTGGAACCTACACCATCTACCTCAACGTAACTGATCATAGCAACATCACAGTAAAGTCAAATATTTCAACCGCAAAAGTTGAAACACCCCTGACAGTAAATGTCACTCCAACACAGGTAAAAATGGATTTTGGACAGACCCAGACTTTTAATTCTTCTGTTTCAGGAGGAACAATGCCATACACTTATCAATGGTATCTTAACAACACAGCAGTTTCAGGAGCTACCGGCTCAACCCTAACCTTCACACCAACCTCAGCAGGAAATTATAGTGTCTTTGTAAATGTAACCGACGCCTTCAACTTCGTAGTTCAATCCAACATAGTAACAAACATTACAGTCTATCCCCAAATGGCAATTTCAATCAACCCAGTTTCAGTAAACATGACTGTCGGATTGCCGCAGACTTTCAACAGCACAATTTCAGGAGGAAACCCAAACTATTCCTATCAATGGTACATAAATGGCTCAGCAGTCCTGGGTGCAACAAGCGGTTCATGGATTTTTACGCCAGCAACAAACGCAACCTACAACATCTACCTTATAGTTACAGACAGCAACAACGCCACTGCAAACTCTAACACAGCAACGGTAAACGTCTATTTACAATTATCCGCAACAATAAACCCTACTAACGCTACAATTTACTTTGGTCAATCAAAAACTTTTAACGCATCCGTTACAGGCGGCGAAGCCCCGTATACTTATCAATGGTACCTAAACGGCACCCTTGTTCCAGAAGCGACTAATGTAAACTGGACTTTTGTGCCCAACGCAAACGGCAACTACCAGATTTACCTCAACGTTACTGACATTTTAGGCAATCACGCTACATCAAACGTTGCTAACATCCAAGTTTGCTCAGTTTATCTTATGCTAAATACCGATCAGCAGGATACCTACCAGAAAGGTCAACAGTTAATCTTCACAGTGACGGTATTAAACCAGCAAAACCCACTGTTAGAAAGCAGCCTATCTCTAACTATTACGGGTCCTGGCGGTTATAGCTTCTATGATTTTCAACCCGTTAATGTCTCCGCCAATGGAGTTGGCGAGTACACTTTTACCTGGACTGTTCCCAACGCAGCCGGTGTATATGTGGTTGAAACTAATCTGGCTCCCACACAATTAACAGCGTATGACGCAAAATACCTAAACGTAAGTGAATCCATGGCTGGATCATCTTCACAGGGAAATAGTGTCGTTGTTTTGAAGAGTGTAAGCGTGATTTCCATTTTTGTCGGAAGTCAAGTCTTTGTCAGTGTTTACTCTTCAAGGCCATCTATCCGAAAACGCACAAAGACACTGAGGTCCCGCATAACTAACTAGCGCGCCACGCAATAAGTCAAAGCAGTCAAAAAGAGTTAACAAAAATAGAAACTAGACTTTTTTAGACTTTATCCGCAGTTATTGCATCGGAATAGTGCTTATTTTTTGTACTGGTCTTTTCTTGGGGCGTCATTTTCGCTTTTAGAACGCTCAATATTCTTTTTAATTTTCCAAGATAGCAGAACGCGATTTCACTTAATGACTTTCAGTGAACCCTCCCCTATTGTGTAATGTCGTTTCAATAGTTGCCTTTTAAGCGTTTTAGCAGATGTTTGATCATGGTTGACTTAACTCGCCCTTGTGATACTTGCGGAAGAATGATTGGTGGAGCACACTACTCTTGCCCCAACTGCCAGATTCACATTTGCCACTTATGCGCAATAAAATTGATGAATAGGACAAGCAAATATCCAATAAAGTGCCCTTTGTGCGGTGAAAAACTTCAGTAACTTTTAAACGGGGCTTTAAAATTTTTGCATTGCTTGGCGACATCGTTTGACTTACTTCTAATTTGATTAGTCTCCTGTTTTGCTATATCTGCTGACAAGCAGTAGGATTATAAGAAAGAGAACGCTCCCTTTAATTGCAAACAATAACCTGCTTTTTAAAGAGTGAAAGTTTTGATTGTTTTTGCAGTTGGAACAATCTATTTAGTGGTTTTAGCATTCTCAATTGGCTATCTAACAAGGCAAAATATCACTTCCAAAAGAAAATTTCTAACCATTATTGCCCTCTCATTAGTCGTTTGGCTTGTATCATTTTTTGCAATAAACTTATTGGAAACAGACCCTCAATATTGGATTTATCCTGAGTTGCAGTGGATTGCACTAGCATTATATTATGTTAATTTCTTAGGTGGATTAGTTATCGGGAAAAAACAAGTGGTTAAATTGCACTAATCTAACAAGATTGAAAGCTTGAATTTCCCAAGAAAAACATGAAACAAATGTCTGTTTCTTGGGACGCACTGGTACTTTCTAGTACTTTTTTGTACTTCCTTATACTTTGGTGTACTTCTATGTACGCAGCCTGCAGCGAAATTTAGCTTTGAACAACAAAAGCAACCTAAAACAACAAGAACAAAATTTTGAGTAATGAAATTAAGGAATTTAAAATTATCCGTTACCAAAAGTGAGGGTTTCTTGAATAACTATACTTAATGAGCGCTCAATCGATTGTTAGCCGATTAAAAATAGGAAAACGGTAGACATAACTAGTTAGTTATCTATAACTAGATAAAGAAAGAAAGATATTAATTAATATTATGTTCTTTTCTCTTTTAACTTATTTTGGACTTTCAAACGTTTCTTAGCCCATTTTTAACCTTTTTAATTCTTTTTGAACCTTCAAACCTTTTTGGTACTTTTTAAACCGCATCCTGCAACACTACAAATCCCAAATCAAGAAAGCAACCCAAAACACAACGCAAAAATTTTGAGACACATACAAATCTCCTTTGCATTACGGTCAAAAACCTCAAAATTTACTGATTACAAGGAAGGGAGTTGGCGCTTCCGTAAACATTATAAAGATAACCTGACAAACTAGATTTAATCTGCGAGAACCGAAACTTGCGGAGGTGAATTTTTTGAATATTCCTGGACGGAACACGTTAATAATTTCTTTTTTGTTATTGGCTTTAGCTTGTCCTATTGCTTCTAATTATGTTACGTCTAATTATTCTTTTTTGAAAAATGTATCAATTACGCCTGTTTCAACTACTGGAAACACTATTACTGTAAGCATTACGTTTGATGTTTATTTTACGCCTTCTGCTTGGTCGACTTTTCGCTATGCTGACGGTAGCTTCCCGTATATGAGTGCCTGGTGGCAAAGCCATGTGGGCCAAACGTTTTCTTACGCTGGTTTTAGTGGCAAATTAATGTCGATTCAATGGACCATGATACACCATTACTCTGACCATGACCGCCTAAACGTATTAGCAAAAATACAATACCTAAGCTGATTTAGTAATTATACATCTGCAAAAAAACCATAGTTTTAGGAATTTGCCAACGTTCTCATTCTTTAACTGTATGTTTTTTGAAGGTATTTTTTTTAGAAATCAATCTTCTTTTTTTCTTTAGGCTACAAAATATTGTGTCAGTTGTCGTTGGATTTTGCGCCGATTTTTTAAAGTGACCAATTCAAAATCAGTTTTACGAGTATTCTTGTCCCAAACTACTCGAAGATAATGCCAATCAAGCAAGTAATCGCACTCTTACAGTTTCAGGCTACAATACATTTCTAAAAGATAATCCAGAATCAATATAGATTATGAAGAAAGTGTTTTATTAAAAACGAATGTAATCTAAAGCAAAGTAAGTGATGCGATGAAGACTTTAGTTGTCTATTATAGCAGGACTGGAAACACTAAATTCGTTGCCGAAGAAATCACTGCTGAACTCGGAGCAGACATAGAAGAAATTATTGATTTGAAAAACCGAGAAGGCAAACTTGGCTGGTTATCCGCAAGTAGAGACGGAACAGGCAACCGACAAACAAAAATACAAGAAACAACAAGAGACCCCCAAAACTACGACCTAATCGTTATTGGAACGCCTGTTTGGGCTTGGAGTCCAAGTGCTGCGATCAGAACTTATGTTGCTAAACATGACCTTTCCGAAAAGAAAGTAGCTTTATTCCTTACAGTGGGCAATGATCCTCGTGGAGCAGTTGAGAAAACAAAGAAGCTGATGCCAAACTCTGTAATTGTGAACGATTTAGTTTTAGCGAAACCTTTATTGAAAAAGAACGAGACGACGAAGAAAATTTATGAGTGGTGTAAAACGCTCAAATCTTAGCTACTTCTTGAAAGACTTATTCTGAATATTTCAAGATACAGTTTAACGACAATAAACTAGGAAGAGCAAGGTACGACAGTTAATTGTGCTTAGATTACTACAACCATGTTTTCTGTTACTTGCTTTTTTGTTCTTTTGCTATTTTCTCTATTTCTTTTGAGCGTTTCCAGCGACTTAACGGTTTCTAGGTAAAGCTTCTTTTCCAAGGCAAAATCGTTTGGCACTCCACCCACATACCATGAATGAAAATGGTAGCTGTGATAGAAGAGTTGATTGTAGATTTCTCCCATCGGAGCCACTGCCCTCATCAATGCGTTAACATTGTCAGTTTTCATACTAGTAACATGAACTAAATCGGCTTTCACGCATTCCCAAAGCAACTCTCCGGCTTCAGCCAAAGCATCACTCTCGCCGCTCTCCAAATATTTAGCGTATTCTATTTTGCTTTGATCCAACAACTTGAAAAAATCTTTATCGAGCATTTAACTTCGAATGTTGAACAGGTAGAGATGTTAAGAACCTTCCTATCTCAGAAATTTTTTAATTCATATGATTGGTCATCAAACGAAGATGAATACTTAAGGGGTTAGCTAATGGTCTGCAAAAAGAATTCAAACAAGAAGAATGAAGGCTTCGAAAATAGCATGACTGACTACTTTTTGAAGTCAATAACTACATGTATTTTTTCATTGCTAACTTTTCAAAACATGATTAAGAAGGACTTCATAGATGAAGAAGTCGTTAAGCATACGAAATAGGTAGACGTAGTTAGCTGTAACTAACTTTTTTGCTAAGGCTTGAAAATAAACAAGTAATTTTTAGTTTTATCTTCTTTAACTGATAAATAGAATTTTTGAGCAAATTGTTCTATTTCATTACGGTTATAGTTACCTTTAATTCTTAGTTGATAATGGTCTGGGGTTCTTTGCTCAATCATAACCATGGTTGGTTGAATCAGTAATCCAGCACCCAATTCTTTGAGTAGCGCAACTGCCTCTGCTCTTTCCATAACTACTTTGTCCTTTTTGGACGTACAGCGTTCAAGCTAATAAGACTTTGTAAAATAAAGAAAAAATGAAAACAGAATTAAGATGGCTCAGGGTTCCTGCAAGGACAATACATACTGTGGTTTGATTGCTTATGTTTGTAAACTGTTTCTTTATCTTCTTCAACTGCACTAACCTTCCAGATCAGATGCCCGCAGTTCTTACATTTCATAGATAATTCTTTCTTTCGAATTTATAATAAGTCTGCCGGAGAAAACTTGAGTCAACCGGAATTCTTGGTCTTCAAGGTTGGCGTTTGAGTATCATCTAAGTGTTCTTTGAAGTCCTTGTTCAAACCTTTGTTGCCTCTTCAAGTATCTGCCTTTTCAAACGGGTTTTAAGAGTATCTTTTTCGACCAAATCAACATCCACGCCTAATTCATCTTTAAGGAAAAGGCGCAGTTCAATAAATTTGAAGAGATCCACATTGTTCGGCTCAGAGAACGTTACTAAAACATCCAAATCACTATTTTCAGTCTGGTCTCCTCTAACGTAAGAACCGAAAAGCTCAATGGTATTCACTGAAAAATTCCTTTTAAGAACTGGATTTAAAGTTTCCAGCCGATGTTTTATTTCTTTCAGCGACTGCATTTTCTAATAAATTTATTAAGAATAGACATAAAGGCTTTTGGATTGTTTCTTGGCTACAATTTTTCCTCACGTTGAAATAATTGTTTTTCTGATTTCACGAAAAAAATATTAAAGTATAATTGTAAACAGTGTTGTTTACACGTGATTTAGATGGCTCAAGTTCAGCTAAGATTATCTGAGAAGATGATTGCAGAAATTGATTGCTGGGTTGCTGAGGGTCGATTCAAAAGCCGCAGTGACGCCATAAAAACTATAATAAGCCTTTATGAGGAGCGCGAGAAAACCCGTCAGTTTTATGAGTTATTACACAAGCGCAGCGAAGAAGCTAAGGCGCATCCTGAAAAGCTGGTTCCTTTAGAGGAAGCTTAAGGTTTTTGTTTTTCAAGGTTTTGTTGCATCCAAATGCTGCGAAAGCTCTAAGAAAACTCGATGAAGTAGATAATTCGAGATTGAAAAAAGCGCTCGGGGAGCTTGCAGTGGATCCGTTTAAAGTGGGAAAACCATTGCATCCATCGGATTATTGGAGCCCAAGATCAGGCAACTACCCAGCTATCTATGAAACAAATATGGAGCAAAACCAAGTAACAGTGCTTTTTGTCGGTCACAGAAAAAAGTGTACGATGACTTCTCAAAGCTTCTTTGATATTTTACCTTAAAATTAAACATAATCAAGAGGCTCGTTAAACACACTCGGTAAACAGCTTCCGCTAAAACAAAAAATTAAATGCAAAAATAAAGAAAGAAATGCATTTCGCGGACAGGTGTACGTTTTTGGAAGGCCTTATATCCTGAGGAACGTCTAAGTTGCAGGATGCTACATGGAAGAGTTCTCTATCTTAGACAGCGAAATCCTTTGGAACAAGAAAAACAAGATTCCAAAAAGTCACAAAACGGCAATCAAAGAATACCTCAAAACGATGTCCGTCCCGATCAAGAACGCGATGAAATTTACCTCGGACAATGAACAAAGCATTGTAACTTTCGCTTTTAGTCCAGAGATAAAAAATCAGGAATGCGAAGTCTTCTATATTCTCGAAGTTTACGTTGCCGGATGTGAAGAAGAACTGAAGTATTGGCACGCAACTGTTAGCGACGAATCAAAAGCCTGCGATGAGACGCATTTAGCAGACATTTACAATGAAAAATTCCGCTTATACACCAGTTTACTTGAGGAAGATGCCCAACCCGACACATTCAACGAATAAAGTCTTTCGACTGAGGGCATAGAGCAAGCCTATTCAATATTTTATCATTTATGTTTTTGTGTTCTAACCATTTGCTTAAACGCGAAAAAGCTTCTTCCATCTGTGGAAGTAAATTTTTGGAAGGCCTTGGTTCTAACGCTTAAATATCAAGTCAGTTGTAACTAAAAATCCAAGTGACTACGTTTGCGTAAGAAATACTTGTTGCTTGTCGGCTTGATGATTTTCTTATGTTGTTTCTCTGTTTCAGCTGCATACATCTTCACCTCAAACTCAACTTTTGGTCCAGCGGGTCCAGAACCTTTTGGGACTTACCCATAATCACCGGCTTCAAATTCATAGAAGGCGGATCTGGCAACGACACAGTGGTAGCCACCACCATGAATCCCACGCATGAACCATTAACAGTTACAATCGGTTACATATTGCAGTCAAATTGGATCGTTAACGGAACTCTGTACTTGGGTCATGAACAAAAAGCCGAGTTAATCGGAGGTTTAGCTATTCCGATCAATGGAACAAAAGACATTTACCTTAGTCTCCCAAAAGGAACCTTGATTGCAGGAAAAACTTACACAGTCGAATTAAACACTACTCAACAAACTCCGCCTTTATTTAAGTATCTTGATAGCCAAAATTCCTTTAACTGTCTCTCAGATCCAGAGGCATTTACTTTCTATCATATGTGCCACACTGACGCAAGTGGCCCAGTCGAGGAAGGAGTAATCACAGACCTTTCTGCCTGCTACTACACCTCCAATTATGCCGACCACATAGAGGCTGAAGTTCGAAATACAGGCGACTTCCCGATAACAATTACGGGCGGTTTCGTAAATGGCGAAGCGGCAATCAACACCTCGGATGATTGATTCATCATTACTGGCATTGAGCAATGCGTCATCGAAAAGAATGCGACAGGAAGTGTTGATCTGACTTTTCCACCAGCTTCACTGTACAATCAAATGCAAAACCACATACCGTTTAATGTAAAAATGGTAACCGCAGAAGGCACCATAATTGGAATTCCAGATACCTATTACTATGCTTTCAATTTTCCTATTAACGGTGGGATTCAACAACCAGCAGTCGTAAATGAACAAGCAGAAATTACCGCCGTTAAATTTTCTAATCTCGGTGGAAACAACGATGCAGTAGCCGTTACGATTTACAATTCTGGCCCCAACCCAATAACGATTTCAAGCGGCATGTTGAATGGAAAAGCCACAACCATTCTTTCCAACAACTCCGCAGTTGATGCGGGCAGCACGCAAACATTTACCCTTCAGGCAAGTACACTTGAACAAGGCAGCAAATACCAAATAGTCTTGATATCATCACAAAACAATGGATTCGTATATTCTTCAATCTACGATTCGTCTTGAAATTGTCCTTTAACCTATAAAAGCCAATTCTTCACCGCACATAGGGCAGACAACTGTAAATTTATTTTGAGTATGTTAGCTCATCGTTTGTGGTTCTTCTAAGAATTTTTGACCGCAATTTGAGCAGTAAAGGGCAGTTTTATTGTTGGGGGAACCGCATCTTGAGCAATATTTAGTGTTTGTAGAATAATGGTGATGATGCTCGTGAGTATGATAGCCGACGTGCATAACCCCACGCACTATAAGAGCAAATAATCCTGCAATAAGCAAAATTACTCCTATTATTGCGGCGATAATTGCAAGTGGAATAAGGATAAATGTAAAGAATAAGAAATCCGCCAATAACCAACACGAACAAACCAGCAATCAACAAACCTAAACCAGGTATCCACATATAAAACACCTTTAAGGCTAAGAATAGTAATAATCATATTTAGATTTTTAGACGAGCTCTGACCTCTCAAGCATGGGCGATCATCGAACATCAACTCAAAGGCCCATCCTCAGTACAATTATTAACAATATGTTCGGGGTCGGGTATTGGTGAACGCCATCTTCCCTTTTGATTGGCGAGTAGACACACAATTGATAAATTGGGACGCACAAGAAAGAATAGGGTAAACAACTCAAAAACCGGAAGATCTATCCAAAAGAATAATTGATTCAAACTCAGCTCAACCCATTTGGCGTTAAAGACAGCCTTTCAAAGATAATTGTTACCACCATCAGGTGAAAAAATACAAAAAAAACTTGAAATCCTTGGTCTATTCGTAGTTTGTTTAGTAGTTTCCCTAATGTTTATTTCAGTTGGCAAAGCTGACAATGCTAATCAAGAACAGTTATCAAAGTTTTTAGGAACTAACAATGTACCGTTAATGCCCAATGCTCCTTATGGTTATGCTTTTTATGATACTTCGGTGACGCATAACGGGCACCCTTCAATAAGGGTTAATGGCTGGTTTGATGGCACACATAATGCTACACTTGGAGAGGTTGATGGGGCTTGGATTCCTGTTTCGCCAAATATGCATGTTGTAGCTGGTGTCTGGGTCAAAACAGGTTCCTTTAGCTCCTCTAATTTGCAAGCGGGTGCTTGTTTCGGGTTTGATTTTCTAGGTCAAACTGATTTAGGGCATGGAATTTTAGGTTCTTCTGCCAATATGCAAGCTAGTCATCCTGACGGGGCTGAAAGGTCATATGGTGACCCTAACGCTTACGGTCACACTATAAACGGTGAGAATGGTATGACTCAAACGAGTGGGTTAGTTTGTAAAGTTCCTTATGGAAAAGATTGGACTTTGATTCAGTGGGATTTCTACGTTCCCTCTGCCTGTTACAATTATGTCTGGACGGGCTCTAATCAAGGTGCTCAATGTAGCCCCACACAAATTGATTATATGGTTTTCTGGACGGGCGTTGACGATGGGGGTACCGCTTGGTTTAGTGAACCTTACGCTTATGTTAATCCTTCGCCTACTTTGACTACACCTTCGCCAAATCCATCTTCTAACTCTTCTTCGCCTAATTTTTCCGTTTCATCTTCTCCTTATGAACCTCCTGCAAGTAGTGGTAGCTCCGGCTTAGCTGATATCGGTTGGTTTGTTGGTATTGGCGCTTTATTGGCTGTTGTTGTTATGATGAGCGTTCTTGTCGGTGTACCTAAATTCTTTAGAAAGTTCAAATTCTAAAACTTTCTATAAAATACCAAATTTGCGATATCACTAAATGATGATTCAATTCTCTTTTCCCGCTCTTTACTGAATCTAAGCCTTGAGGAAACTACCCTTGATTTTCTTTATTTCCTTTTATGAAAAAAAGAGGAAAGTTGTCTGCGAATAACGAAATGGTGAAACATCAAGAGAAACGTAGTGTAGTTCATACGCTGAAAGATCAATTTTTTGTGTAACATATCAACGGCTAAATTTTCTTTTTTTTCCTTTTTAGTAACTGGAATGACCTTTTTTGGTTTTTTTGGCTGAGAAATATTAGGCAAATTATTTAAACTCAAGACACAGAGGGGGGAACTGTGAAAGAAGTCTATCTTCTCTTCTTTCTCAAGAAAATATACTTTGAGGAAAATAAAAATGCAAAAACTGAAAACCAAAATTTCAACTATTGCGATAGTTATTTTTTTCGTGCTTTCAATGACAGCTTCAACGAATTTCATTTCAAGTACATTTGCGCACTCACCGCCATGGCAAATTCCAACATATGCTTACATTAATGTGGCGCCAAACCCAGCGGGTGTAGGTCAAACAGTTAACATTGGAATGTGGATCAATAACCCTCCACCAGACGCTAGCCGAACCTACGGAGATCGATGGCAAAATTTCAAAGTTGTTGTTACCAAGCCTGATGGCACTACTGAAACACTCGGGCCTTTCACCTCTGACGACACCGGTGGCACACATGCGGATTATACTCCAACCCAACTTGGTACGTATAGTTTCTACTTCAGTTTTCCAGGACAAGTATTAGCAGGCAATAATCTTGACCCAACTTCAGCAGGACCTTCAGCATACGCTAACATTAACGACACCTATCTACCCAGCAATGCCACAACTACACTTACAGTTCAACAGCAACCAGTGCCAGCTATTCCCCAGAATCCCCTTCCAACAAGCTACTGGATTCGCCCAATAGAGTCAGTGAACGATTTTTGGTATACTATTAGTGGCAACTGGTTAGGACTTGCAGCATCCACTTTCTCTACTACAGGACAGTACAATGCCTCAGGAAACTACAACCCATACACAAATGCTCCAACCACTGCTCACTTACTATGGACAAAGCCGGCAGCACCAGGAGGTCTAATAGGCGGTGAATTCCTTGGAACTGACACAAGTAACTTTAACGCACCACAACAATACCAGCCAAAATTTGCTCCAGTAATCATGGACGGAATACTGTATTATGAACAATACCCAAACTCACAATCTACACCAACTTTGTGGTATGCCATAAACCTACACACAGGACAAACATTATGGACAATGAATGCCACCACAGACCTTCTATGCGGTCAAATTCTTGACTATGTAACGCCCAACCAATACGGCGCCGAAACCTACCTTTGGGGGATTTCACCAACAACAGCTCACGGAGCAGTAGGAAGCGTTGTTCACCCTAACACGCCTCCAAACACAGGAACCACATATACCTTATACGATGCCATTACAGGAGCCTACGTCCTAACTATAGTCAACGGAACTGGAATGACACTTACAGAAGACCAAGGCGGAAACTTGGTTGGCTATTATGTCAACTCAAGCACAACCAACATTTACCATGCCCCTACCCTAAACATGTGGAACTCAACACAATGCATTGACAAACTTAATCCTAAAACTCCAGGATATTCATATGCCGGACAATCTGAATGGTATTGGGAGCCTATCCAAGGCGACATAATTCCATTCAGTTATGGAATACAGTGGACAGCCCCATTAGCCACAAATATTTCAGGAGTTGCACTGCCTGGAACATTAGGAGTTAGCGGTACTTGCATTTCAAACGGCGTAGTACTAATGAGCGCAGCAGGTTCAGGAGGAACAGGAAGCTTCCAAACAGGATTCCAAATAGAAGCAGGCTATGACGCAAATACCGGTGCCCAATTATGGATAACCAACCGGACAGAAACGCAAAACACAAGGCTATACACAATTCCAGCAACAGCAGGAGTCTACGGTGAAATCAACTACAACACAGCAGTAGCAAATGGATACAGCATTAATACAGGATCATTGGTATGGGGACCAATAACATTGCCAACCCCTGATGCATATGACAACTTAGGAGGCTATCAAGGCGTCTCAGCTAACGGAATCAGTTACGTATGGGGTTTCGGTGGAACAATATATGCCATCAACATGAAGACAGGAACACTAGTTTGGAACACTACAACGACGGCGATAAGTGGTCCTTCAGGATCCGACACTCCTTATGGTGTATGGCCAATTTGGACATTCACAGTAGGTTCAGTTGCAGGCGGCGAATTATTTGTCCCAGAAGGTCACCAATACAGTCCTCCAATGTTCCGCGGCGCCAATCAGCTAGCCATAAACCTAACTAACGGACAAGGCGTATGGAGCATGCTTGGATTCGATGTTACAAGTGGCCCAGCAATCGCAGACGGCGTAATGACAGCTTTCAACTCTTACGACAATCAAATATACGCATACGGCACAGGACCCACCCAAACAACAGTCACCGCACCAAGCGTTGGGGTGACAACAGCCACACCTATAACGATAACCGGTACAATTACTGACATCTCCGCAGGCTCAAAACAAGAAGCAGTATCAGCTAACTTCCCGAACGGTTTACCGTGCGTTTCTGATACAAGCATGACCCAATTTATGGAATCAGTCTACATGCAACAATCAATCCCAGCCAACTCAACAGGAGTACCAATAACAATCAGCGTTGTTGACTCAAATAACAACTACAGAATCATCGGAACCACCACAAGCAATCTTTATGGAACCTATGGTTTAACTTGGACTCCCGACATCACAGGCAATTACACCGTTATCGCTAGCTTTGCAGGTACACAATCATACTATCCATCGTCAGCTGCAACAACCTTCTATGCAAACGCTGCTTCAACAACAACACCATCAACTACCACTCAATCAAACGCAGCAACAACAAGCGATTTAATGACATACATAATTGCCGCAGCAATCGCCATAATTATTGTAATCGCAATAGTTGGCGTACTGATCATATCAATGCTCAGGAAAAAAGCATAAAACCACATACCAAAAAACAATTCCTTTTCTTTTTTTAAAGCTGAAAAATCAATATACCTATAACTTACAGAAACTAAACCGCTTCGGCTAAATTCGTTGTCGGCGAAACCAGTATCTCTTTCCTTTCCTTTGTCATGTTTTCGCATAAAACTAGTATTTTGTTAAGGTTTGCTGAGGCTCTGGACCCAATTTTTAAGCAGAGAAAAGATGAAAAATGCAAATTTCACATCTTTTGTGAGTGCAACCAGAGCCTCAGCGGATGCTCTTTTTGGCACTCTTTTCTTTATAAAAGTTGCTTTGTTTAATTTCATTTTTACCTCTGTATGTGCTATAAATATTTCTTTGTCGCGAAACAGTAATGCGATTAGGAACAAAGTTGGTTTTAGTAAATAAAATGAAGAAGAAACATAGATCTGTAATGAGCCAAAAAAAGAAGGCGGCGTGTGGCATCTCCACTCTGGAAGGGGGCAATTCGATTCTTCATATGAATCGTTGGAGGGTTTGAGGTCAACAAAAACGAGTATATGTTTAGAGTAATCGGTTGACTTTGACTCTTATTTCCTCTAATAATCTTGATTTTATGTTGACTCGTGAATAAATGTGCAAGTCTTCTTTTCATTGAGGGTTTGTAATTCTTCTTTTTTCACAAAATCCATCTTTAATTGGCTATTAACATTTTGTAGAATTAACGATACGTGATTGCATGCGTGGATACATTGTTGATGGGACATTGTTCAAAGATATTTTAAACCAATAATAAGGACAAAAAACAATCACAGGTTAGGAATTATCCAACATGATATATGAAACATTCAGATGCCCAATATGCAAAATTTCATTATCAAACCCAGAACAGCTCAGATTGCACCGTATGCAAGAACACAAAGGGCGTTCTACAAAAATAAGTCAAAATTCAACATTGTTGTAGTTAATCATAAAAAAGTGATAATGTATTTATCTCCTAAAAAATAAGAAATTTTACTTTTAAAACTATATGTCGTTGTAGTGGTTGCAGTTTGGACACTTTAAAACGACATTCTTGAATTTTCCTTCGATGATATTCTCACCTAGTTTTGCTCCACAATTGCCACATAGGTAAGTAGTGTTACCGCCCTTGCTTTTTATTACTGGCAACGTTTTAGATGCAAAAACGGTTCGGGTTCCCTTTTCTGGTTCTGGTATAGTTTTTAATTTTCTGTCCATTTTATCCACTTGCTTCGGCTTTTATTGGTTTCACTTGGATTATAAGTTTATTGTTTTCGATTTTTCGATTACAAATTTCAAATCAATTAAAACAGTTAAGAAAGGAAAATGCAAGAGATACTTCCACGACTTCAACCGTTGAGTTTTTCCTAAGTTCTCGAATCATTTGACAATTAGCACTGGGCATCTTGCTTGGTGGGCGACTTTTTCGCTTGTGCTTCCGAGAAGGAATTCTTTGATTTCACTTTCCCCCATATGACCTACGACTATTAAATCAAACCCGCCATTTGCTGCAGTTCCAATTATCTGAGATGGTGTGTTTCCTTCTTTGAGTTCAGTGGTGATTTTAAGCTTGGGTTTTAGTCTAATTGCTCTTTCACCGGCTTTGGATAAAATTGCCTCATGCACTTTTCGAAGACCTTTGATAAATGCAGACAAATTCGGCTGGTCACCGATTGTATCTTTAGGATTTTCGGACTTCGCATACTGCGCCAACATTTCTTCCTGGTATCCAAATCCTAATTCTGGAGGCGGCTGAAAAACGTGGAGGATTAGAATAGAGGCAGAAAACTTGTCCGCGATTTCAACAGCGTAATCCAAAGCCTTTTCCGAGTTTTTAGAACCGTCTACTCCAACAAGAATTTTTGTTATCAAACAATGGTTCCTCTAAATTTAATTAACAATGACAAGTTCATAGCTTTTTCGAATCTCCGCCCTATTATGTTGGCCAGTTTAGTCGCTGCTTTTCTCTTCAAGTTTCCTTGCTTCTCTTTGAATCTGTTGTTGAGTATAGGCAATTAGTAGACATAAACCGTTGTTTCCCACACACATTTCGCTGTCTTTTAGTGAAATTGCCATATCGTAAAAGATATTCTCTATTTCTGCTTCAGCATCAGGCTGCAACTTCAATAAAGATAAGTCGAGTCTTGTTTCCGCAAAAGGAAACCTCTCTTGCAACTCCCTAAGGATTGTTTTTTCTTTGCATAACTGTTTGGTCTCTGTTAACGTTATACTTTTTCCTTTGTCAACTAGCATGTTCAAATTAAAAGTCAAATAGGTCAAAAGATTGATTTTTGCCATTCATTAAACCTCTTGGCTGTATCACTAAAAGCGATTAATAGTTTGTTTATCTTCATTTTTTAGCACGGAACATCTAAAGGATTAGGTTTTTGTTTTTCGTCCTTCAAAACGAACTTGTAACATTCACATTTAGGTTTAGTACATATTTTGTCTAAAAAATATGAATGTTCACTTTTAAGATGTCCACACGTGCACATTTCATCTTTATTTTTAGCTTTATTCATAAAGATTTATCCTTGTCAAATAAACAACTTTAGCCTTCAAAAAGTTTTAGGTTTGGTTCCAGTTAAATTTTATTCCCAAACACCAACATGAGTATATGCGTTAAACAAAAAGAATTCGTGCTGCAGGTATCGCAATATTTAATAGGTAATTTAATAGCCCATGAAATAGGTGGGAATAAAACGAGCCTAATCCTTACAGGTCTCATGATATCTGCTGGAGCATTTGCCATCTGGGCTGCTTCTGACCCTGAATTTGTAGTACAAATCAAGGAAGTAATTTATGCTCTTGTTAAGGTAGGTTACAACCAAGATAAGATTCTTTACATAATGAGAATCTACGTATAGCTTATTCTGTTATGCCTATTCTTGTTATCCATTCTTTCTTTTCTCCCCCTCAAGTAGGGATTGAAAATACCTGACGAGGAAGTTCAAAAAGAAGTAACTGCTGACATCTCGTAATCCTTTTTAATACTTTTTAGTACTTTTTTAGCCTTTTTAGTACTTTATAGTACTTTTTAAACCGCATCCTGCAGACACGACAAACCCCAAATCAAAAAAGCAACCCAAAACACAGCGCAAAAAAATGCCGCCAAAAGCACCATGTATTAATTAAATCTAATTAACAATTTTTTCCATATCTTCAGAACCAAGTTCTGCGCGATTTCCATTTATTATAATGAACGGTTGATTCTCTTCAGATTCTGTTTGCAGCGATGATTTTCTTTGTAAGTAACCTTCATTGAATTCTACTTGGTTCTTAAGACGCTGGTTGGGGTTAACTTGTTTACCGGTGGTTGTTTTTTCTTTTCTCGTTCGATAGAAAATTATCAAAGTGATTGCAAGCAAAAAAGCTCCAATGCTTATCCCCACATAAGACAAAACGTTTGCCACATTATTACTTACAACAAAAAAGTAATGAAATATTGGATTAGACCAAAGATGTGTAAAAATGCCTAAGCCCCAGATCAAAAAAACGATTCCGCTTAGACCTAATAGTTGTGTTGCTCTATTCATAGGGCTTACTTGCGCTCCATTTATTTGATTACCACTTTTTAGTCGCGGTATCAAACATGTTTCTTATCTGTGAAGAACGCTTAAAAAAGTTTGGAAATGATCAATTTGGAAGCCCCCCGGTTCATGAAACTATGTTGACCTATGTTGAAAACTAGTGATTTTCGACGTAAATTACGCCTCACCTATGAGTAGAAAGTAGACAATAACAGACCAACCCTCCCAGAATTCTTGCCTAATTTTTATAAATGCGGTGATTGTTCCAAAAAGAGCGAGAGAAAGGAAGAATATGGGCATGCGTATTTGGGCAAATTTGGACTCAAAATTGTTAGAGGAGGAACGTATTTGACAATTTTAGAAGCGAAAAACGTTTGGAAGACTTACGTTGACGATCAATTTGTTCTAAAAAACATTCAACTTGTTTTAGACGAAGGTGATTTTGCTTCAATACAGGGAAGATCAGGCGCTGGAAAATCTACCCTTCTTAGAATCGTAGGACTCCTGGAGAAGATGGATCGAGGAGAACTGACTCTTTTTGGTCAAGCAACAAACGATTTGAATGAGAAGCAACGTTCGAAGCTTAGGCTTGAAAAAATTGGGTTTGTATTTCAGTCGCTCAATTTGATCCCTCACATAACTGCGACAGAGAACATTGAGGTTCCTCTGTGGCTAAAAAAAGTTAATTCTTCAAAAAGAAAAGAGAGGGCTTTGGAACTACTCAACAAGTTTGGTTTGGCGAGCTTGGCGGATAGGTTTCCTCATCAGATGAGTCTTGGGGAGCAGCAAAGAGTCGCTGTTCTTAGAGCCTTGGCGAATGAGCCTCCCCTAATATTAGCTGATGAACCCACTGCGCATCTTGATGAAGATAACGCAGAGATCTTATTCGACCTCCTGAGACGGCTAAACAAGGAATTCGGAACATCTATCTTGATGACTACGACAAGTGTTGAGGAGTCGGCGGTGGCTAGTACTCGATATCGTCTTTTACATGGAACCCTCGAAGTCAAAGTATAGCTTTATTTGAAAAATTTTTAACCCTACGAATTATGTTTCCTCGTACGCTTCACCGAATTTGATCTTCCAAACGCTAACCAATTCTGTTGAAATAATGAGTGCCACAGAAAATAATAGAACCAACGGGTTAAAGGTCACAACCATTGTATGAAACAAAACCTGCAAACCACCATTACTTGCAAATACCATTAACATCACGTTTGCCAATGCATAACCTAAGATGCCAAACACAAGAGCAAGCGCTACAGCGAATGCAGAGAACCGACCAACCTCCCCTCGCCTGGTCATGCCCAGAGCAGAGAGAACCGAAAAGAGACTAACATTCTCTTTGATACCCCAAGCTAAACTGTAATAAAGTGAAAGAATCGATGCAGTGAAAACAACCAAAAATAACGCCCAAAGTGCAGTTTCCGATAAGCCAATGCTTCTTGAAAGTATTTGACCCATAGCGTCAAGTGGATTGCCGACCAAGTACTGGCCGATATTTGTTATACTTGTTATAGGAAGGTTTTGCAATTCGTTGTTCGCATTTGGTGTGCTGTTTGTTTGGTTACCTCCGAGAAGGTTCTGCACTGAACTAAAATGGAAAACTGTGGGATCAACTTTCATTCTTATCATAGTCACATAATATGGCGTAGAGTCACGCATGATCTGACCAATTGGAAGTTGAGTGATCAGTTCGTCGTTGAGCGCGTCATTTGTGTTAAAAATTCCAGTCAATGTTATAGTTCTGGAAAAGTTTCCGAACGAGGATTGTATCTTGATTTTATCTCCTGACGTAAGGTGGAGACGATTTGCTAACTGCTGGCCTGCCAAAGCACTGACGTTCAATTCTTGATTGGACCATGCTCCTGAAACCAGAGATGAATTGTCTAAATCCTTCAAGAGGGTCATGTTCATTCCTCTAAGGTAGACAATTTGGCCATCAATGGCAACTGTCGCGAGAACTTCAGGGCTAATAATTTGAACCCCTGGTGCGCTGCTCAGATTTATAGCAAGTTGGATTGGGATTAAACTTGTTTGGGGTAATTGTGAGCTGTTTGAATAAAGCGCAATCACATTATCGCGTTCACCAATTGAATAAGGTACAGTTGACAATGCTCCCATTAGCAGAAGACCTGTCGTCGAGGTTACTGCTGAAACAGTAAGAACACAGATTAAAAACGGAATCAGAGCACGTTTTGAAAGTAACCTTAGAAAAAAACGCATTGTGCTCTATTTGCCTCCTTTTGCATCTAGTCGTCTTGCTTTGATTATGAAGTATGAACCGCCTGCTAAGACAGCTGTGAAGGTAAGTGCGAGAAGATTCAAAAGATCAGTAAGTTGGAGAGTTGGAATTGCATAGGGCGCTTTTATTGCGTATGCGGCAAGTCTGTAGAACATTTGAGATGCGACAAGTCCGCCCGCCCATCCGAAAAGCCAGCTTAACGTTGCAAGAAGTAGCAAACGAAGCGAAATCATTGATCGATACATTCTCTGTGATGACCCAGTTTGGCTAAGAATGTTCATGGTTGGAATCATGGATCGAACTGATTGAAGCCCGACAACGTATGAAGAAACGGCGAGAAGAGACCAAGCTGCCAAGAGCCAAACCCAAAAGATGCCTGATAATTCAGATAGAAGACTCAGAGTCACCACGGCAAATCTTGAGGCAGTTCCAGTGTTAAAGAAGCCATATGCCATGTTGCTTATGGATAAGCCGCTTGTGATTAAGCCGACGATGGTGGCTAGGGTTAGAACTTGCATTATGAAATCGTTGGTTCGGCCGATGCATAAGCGGAATGCAAGCGAAGACATGGCTATTTCACTTTCTTGGACGACTTATGCATCTTTTTAGCTTATTAGCTGTTGCCTTGTTAAGGATATAACGCCAAAACCATCCGAAGAAACAGCTTTCGAAGCATCTAAGAAAAAATGCGCTTTTTCAAGCTTCTTCTTTTAAGATAAATCTGGTAGAAGGAGGACGCGGTGCTACCACCATCCTTCCTCCTTCTTCTTTTCAGAGAAGAACAACACCGGTGCTACCACCAAGTGTTGTTGTTCTACCCAATAACTAAAATTACCTAAATCCAAAGTTTATCGTTACCATTTGAGTAAACAAGCGACATATCATTGCTCAGTTTAGCAGACCAATCTGCAGGTAAAGGTTCACCATAAAGGGCAAGGTCGTAACCGTTCTTGGACATAAGAGAATATGTAAAAAGCGGCTCACCATTCCAAGCTGAAACCCCAATTAAGTAAGCATATCCGGAATCTATGTTTGATTTAACTCCGAAATAACGGAAAAGACCCCAAACATGAGAATCCCCCAAAAATGTAGCGTTTGCAGGAAGAGAGGCATTAATCCAACTTGACGCTGACAAATCCGACAGTTTAAAACCCCACTCTCCGCCTAAAAAGTTGTTATTTTCAACGACTGCAGAGTAGCTTTGGAAACAAAGTGCAAAAACAACTACAAACATAAATCCTATAGCCAAAGAAACCTTTGTAACGCGACGAACTTTGTTTCCACCCCTCACGAATCTTATCACGCCAAAAGCAGCGAACACACTAAGAGGCATGAACAGAAAAGTAAACAGCCTATAGACTAAACCTATGCCTTGACCGGCTCCGAAGACAGAAAAAGCCAAGAGTGCCAGAGGGACACCGATCCACAGCGACAGAAAAGTGTATGATCGGGTTTCAGATTTATTGAGCAACAAATATCCGACAACTGCGACCATTGCAACAGCAAAGTAAGGTGCCGCTTCAATCACTAAATCAGCAGTAAGGGTCGGAGCTATTGGTAAAATAGCCGTCTTGGTTCCGACAAAAAGCAAAGCAAAAGCGACAGCTAAGGCAACAATGGGAATTGCCCAGCGTTTAGATGAGTTCTTTCGTTCAGAACGCAACCCAAACCCGACCTGAAAACCAGCTAACAGAGTAAGAAAAGCGAACAAAGATAGGCCATCGCCAACCGTAAAGGTAATGCCTATAGGGGCTGCGTTTAGGTAGATGAAAAAGTAGGCAAGACCAACAAGCCCTATTATCGTTGGATAGAGAAGTTTTTGGGGTTGAATCTGTTTACCCTTGGTTCGCATAAAAAGAGGAACGATGGAGACTTCAGCCCCCAAAAGAAAAAGTATGAATGCTAAAGCAAAATGAGCCATAATAAGACCCAGCGAAACAAAGGCAAAAGCAATTAGTGTGGGTTTCTTAGCTTTTTTTAGAAGTAACAGTACACCTATCATGAAGAGAGGCAGTGCAAAAGTCTCTTTGGTTATGGACGCCGTGAATATTGCATCAAAGGAGGCTGCCGCAAAAAGAGTTGCAGTCACCGACGCAAGAAGGAAATTACCCGATAGCTTTCTAACCACCACAAAAAGAAAAAACGTGGATAACGAGCCAACCAGAGGAATTAAAATCGGCATCAATTTCAAAGGTACAACACCAAAAACTAGGGATGACACGGCTCCAAAGATGCTAACTGCGGGCCAGCAGATGTTGTAGGTATCAAAGATTTGGTTGCCTGCGAGCGGTGTTGGAGAATTAGATAACAGCAGGTTTGAGTTTCTTATTAGAGTCCAGCTGTCTACTCCCCATGGCGCACCAGTTAGGAGATAAGGGTAGATTCTTAGTGCCGCTGCTATTACACAGGGTATGATGATTAAGAGCAGTTTCCATCCAAGACGCACGTTTGGTACCTACACAGATGGATTCCATCTACAAGCTAACTAACTACAAAAGCTTTGTTGAATGTTGGCTAATAGCCCTAACTCGATATTCATCTATTGCTTCATGTTTTGGCTGGTTTGTTATCTTTTTCCATCTTCACAATTAAAGAAAGATGCTAAGATTGGCTCCCATGTAATGGTTCAACATTAAATTTTTCATCCAGAATATCGCTTATGCCATTATTTGGATTATCGTTTTTTTCCGTCAATGATTTTTTTCTTTCTTCGATAATAACTGAGGATAAAACGACTATGTTAATGGCAATCGCAGCTCCAATGGCTTCATATGCGACAATATTGTGAGCTGTATCATAGCTAATTATGAAAAACATAGACAATATGTGATTCGCAAATAAGTCACTTGCAATTCCTGCAGCATAGAAAATTAAAACACCTACAACAATCAATGATATGATTTGAAGTTTTTGTGCTGTGGATAAGGCTTTCAGTCAAATCGCCCAGAGATTGTACCCATCAAAGATCGTTTAAAAGCATTATGCGTTCGTACAAAAGTTTGACATGCACATCGTATGATGTTAGTTTACTCGTCAGCTATGAAACTCTTAATTTAATAGAATGTTCGGCTCTAAAGATTCACATGGTAGCCGTTTGGGTTATTATCAAAAAGATATTTAGTATATCCTTGATTCTTAATGCACTCATAACTTTAGCTGCCATAGCTCAAATCATTTTTAATCATTATCGCTCTTTTCCTTATTGGCAGCCTTATTCTCCATTTATTGTTAATGGAAGCGTTTTCTTTCTGGTGATTGTCGCGGCGGTATTGAATATTTATCCCAGTGCAAGCTTAGGTCGAACTTTGCACACGGGCCGATTCTTGTTTCATCATTACGTTTACGGGGTTTTTGTTTTAATATTTTCAGCAATTTTTGTGATGGTGTTCACACCTGTTTCATTAATTGGTCTGTTTCTTGTGTATAATGAAAGCGTAACTGTTAATGCTGGGAAATTTCTCTTTTTAGTCGGCTTTGCATTGCTTTTGGATGATCTTCCTGATGTTTCAAGAAAAATAGGTTCAAACTTAAACACATTAAAAGCTAAGGTTTACCGGGGACGAAAAATAATTCATACACTTCAATTTATTACAGGATTATTTTCCTTTTACGTTTTTCTAGTAGTTAGCCTCTGGGCAACACAAAATCCCTCGCTGTTAATTCCGGCTGCTTTTACAAGCAGCACTTTTCTTATAACTAGTCTTAGTTCTTTTGTTTTTGTAAAAAGAAAAGCTTGGCTTAAAATCAAACCTGAAGAATAGATTCAAAACTTTCTATATACTTCGGAATATTTTTCTTATTTTTGATGTCCGCTTGATTAAGTTGCTGGAGCTGTCACGTTAAGCCAAACTTGACCATATCTATCATTATACTGCATCTGGTTTATGGTTTGATTGTATATCCATAGTTCAACTAGGATTCTTTGGTTAAGTCCAGTCTGAGTTAACGTCACGTTTACAGGGAAAGTCCATGTCCCGTTGTCAGGCACAACATTGCTGAACTCCTGAATAGGCGCTATTGGGGCTGGATCCACAGAGGTGTTGTTGTCACCAAGTTTAATCATAACATCGTAATACATCGGCTGACTCATCTGATTACCCACATAAACAAAAAGGCTTACTGGTTGGCCTGCAACCACTTGTGTTGGATAGTCGCCAAGTTTCATGTTAGGACCTAAAATGCCTAATTCCGAAAACTGCTCCGACGAATTTTTTGGAAGAAAATACGGCACGGTAGCAACCAAAGCAATTATGACTGTTATCCCCAAAATTACTGCGCAGACTTCCTCCCAAGTAATGGTTAGACCTTTGCTTTTTCCGGAGGCATTCTGGGATTTAACGTGATAATTCTTTCGAAGATTAAACCAACCATTCCACAAAAACTTGGGGCCAAAGAAGTAAACTAGACAACCGCAAATTACCAGTATTACAGCTGATATAGCTACTACAATTGGGTTTATTGGTGGCCCGTTGAGTTTAGCTGCTGTTGCTTGTGCAGTTACATTCTGAGCTATAACTTGAGCTTTAGCTGCTAAAGTTTGAGCTTGTTGAAGATCAGAGCTAGCTAAGGTTTGAGCTTGAGAGATTAAATTTATCGCTTGATTTAACGTAACTATTAATTTGTTTACGTCTGCACCAGAATTGTATGCATCAACAAGTGATTTGTAGGCATTATTAACAGAGTTTTGGGCATCACTGATAGATAGGGGTTGAGCAAATGTGATGGCAAATGCCGATAACATGAGGGTTAATAGCAAAGCTATTACTAACTTTGATGAAACCTTCACTCCCTCATTCTCCCCTAAACCATCGTTGTTTAAGCGCAAGGCATATATAAAAATTGTACAGGAATAACTGGCATTGAAGGGGTCGGTAGGAGAGGATGATGAGTGCATATTTAGAGAAAGCAGTTAAGGAAACGGCACTCTCTCTGGGCAACCCTACGCTAGCAGAACTGGTTAATGCACTTGTAAACAACAAAGGTGTAAAGTTTAAAGATGCAACAAAAACAGTTTATGTAATGTGGAAGCGAGGCGAGCTGGAACTCTCAGAAACAAACCCCCCATCTAGACTCACAAGTTACATTTTCCATCTCGAAAACCTCTGGTTCTGGGCTCTCACAGCATTGGTAGTTTTCACGCTTTCAGCAGTTTTCCTCATCAACACTTCATCATTACTTTATGTCAGGTATGCTTTAGGCGGAATCTTTATTCTATTTCTACCCGGTGCAACTCTGATATCTGCCTTGTATCCAAGAGGAGGAGAAATAGATGAGCTTGAAAGATTAGCTCTCTCGATTGGATTAAGCCTTGCAATTGTACCCCTTGTCGGTTTAGTCTTAAATTACACACCTTGGGGAATAGCATTAACGCCCATAATGATTTCATTGGCGCTTTTCTCCGAAGTCATGGGTGTAGCAGCATTCGTAAGAAAATTTAGCTACTTCAAATTAAAGACAATAAAATAATCAATACTTAATCAACTCAAGACTAATCGGCAACGGCTCACTTTTTCCTTAATCAATATTAAGATTTATTAAAAGCTTAAATGAACATAGTGGTCATTGTAGGGTTTAGCCGATTGGGGAACAGGCTATCTATAAATTAAGTAACGAAAGGGAGAGGGAAAAGGCAAAATTGAATGCGTACAAAATGCTAGGCTTATGCTTGGCACTAACCGGATTGTTGCTCTCCTTCGCATCCTACTTTGTCTTAAATTCAATCCCTTTTACAGCTTTGGGCATGTCAACGTTAATTTTGGCAAGCATATCCTTCGGCATAGCCGCAGGCCAACCCCAAATTCCGCCTGAAATCAGCGACATTTTACTTCAATCAGGAACAGAAAACATTTCAGCCCTTGTAGAAGAACTGGGACTGAAATCTAAGGCAATTTACCTACCGTCTTCAATGACAAACGGCAAACCACAAGCCCTAATCCCATTACATTCTAATCCGCATCCTCCAGAACTTGGAAGAATTGTTTTCCCTAAACGCCTAATTGTTAAACATGGCGTAAACCCAGACGATATGGGCTTGCTGATTACAACTCCCGGATCAACAGTATCAGAAAATATAACAGCTAAACCTGACTCGACAGATGCTGACTTGGAATCAACTCTTACAAGCATTTTGGCTGGCACTGTAAATTTGGCAGACAGCGCTAAGATTAACACAAAAGATGATGTTATAGATATTGAGATTTCAAACACACGTTTGGAAAATCGAAAAATGTGGATATATGAAATTTTAGGAACACCCTTAGCTTCTATTGTAGTTTCAATTGTGGCTCAAGTGATTGACAAGCCTATATTGATCTCTGAAGAGCAAACTTTCAAGGGCAAATCAATTCTCAAGCTAAAAGTGTTGGGGCGAAACCTCTGAGATTAACCGAACGATACATGTTGTCCTTGACTCTTACCTATACGTTAACAACTTTTATTCTGTCATTTTATTCAGCGAGCGGACTTGACCTGTTTGTATCGATATACATTGTTGAATTTTTTATTCTAACCCTTCTGCATTCGCCTCTTAATGCAAAAACTCAGAAGATAATTAATTTTGTAGGTTATGGACTTTTCATAGTTTTTGCTCTCATCGTTGCTTTAAAAGTGCTGCAGATTTTGGCGGGAAGTCTAATATGAAGCGCCTTGCAACTCTGCTTGTCTGCGTTTTTGTTGCAATCCTAATACTGCCTTGCCTCAATGTCGAAGCTAGCACGCGACGTATCCCCCATGAAGACCCTTCAGCTGCCCAAAGCAGCATTGACTCATTCTCATTCTTAAGCCAATACGCACAAGTATTCACCCTTATATCATCAGAACAATATGCCAACGCAAGCAAGCTATCACAACAGTTAAGCCTAATTTCCGTTCCAGCAGATTTGAGCTACATATTAAACCGATACAACAACCTCACACAACAATTCATCAGTACTCTCGATGAACTCCATGCAACACTGGACAATGCTTCCCTGCTTCTAGGGCAAAACCGATTAGATGAAGCCTTAACAAATCTTAACCGAGCAGGTGTTCTTGTTTCTCAAGCCCAAATTCTTCTATCCAACTTACAAGACGCAACAACCACGCTAAGCCAGCAATTGGGCGTTTTAGCAGCTCCAGCAGAGAGCAAAGTAACCCAAGCTTACAATTCACTCCAAAGTACCCTTCAAAGACTCACAGACCTCATCAATCAATACCACACATTGATGCAAAATATCAATTCTGAAAGACAAACTAAAACACAACAACTTCAACCAACAACGTTGACCCTCAGCCTTAGCACTGAAAACATAACCATCGGCGGAAGCATCTATGCTTCAGGTGCACTGACATCAGAAGGTCAAGTTCTATCTAACAAACAAATATCTTTGCTTTTGAGCAGCACACAAGTTGCCAGTGCGACAACTGATTCAGCGGGGTCATTCATGGCCTTGATGACTGTACCCTACAATTATGTCCATGTTATGACTGCGCAGGCGCTCTATACTCCATTAGGCGGCGATATAAATCAGTTAGAAGCATCTCTAAGTCAGCCTTTAACAATTAACGTTACATTTTCTGATACTTATCTCAATGTTTCACTACCAAACGTAGCATACCCTGGATTGCCATTAAGCGTTAGCGGCTCAGTTATTTCGCAGACTGGTAATGCTCTAAGTGGAAGAACAATCAATATTCTACTTGATGGCAATTTAATTAATCAAAAGCAAAGTAATTCAAACGGCATTTTTTCAATTCAAACCGTCATTAATTCTCAAGAGGCTATTGGCTCACATAATTTAACAATCGCTGTTGACCCAAGCGGTATCTACGCTGGAGTTACTCAGCAAACGATAGTTTACATTAGACAAATGGATTCAAGCGTAAATGTTCAAGTTCCATCTCTTGTGTTCTTGCCATCGCAAATTCAAGTTAACGGTATAGTACAAACAGTTTCAGGGCCTCTTAACAAGGCTAACATAACCGTAGAGTTTGATTCGGCTAGTGCGGTTACGCAATCTTTGGAGAATGGAAGTTTTAACGTTAATTTCAATGTACCTTTGAATGTTGGATTAGGCGGATTTCAAAACCTCAAAATAACTGTTGTGCCCCAAGAACCGTGGCAAAGCTTAGCGCAAAAACAAACAAGCGTTCTGGTATTGAATTCTGTAGGATTAGGTGTGGCTTTAATATCATCATTTTCTGTGTTTGGTATTGCATTCACGAAATTCACAAAGACCAAATCCAAAACGAAATCACAAATTGTTCTTCAAGAAAAATCCCTTTCTTCCACAAAAGACACAGCTGAACCCAAACTCGATCCTAAAGTACACATTATTTTTGAAGGATCCAAAGGCAAAATGTTAGAAGTCTATCAAAAGGCATTGCAAACGGTTGAAGGAGCAATTGGGGTTTCGGTAAAGCAGGAAATGACTTTGCGTGAGTTTTTACAAGAATCACAGCAAAAGCTTGGTCAAGTTGCTTCTCAATTTAGTGAGCTTACAGGATTTGCCGAAAGAGCATTGTATTCTCCTCGTATTCCAAAAGAGCAGGACTTGACGAAAGCAGAAGAATTATTGAACGAAATCAAGAAGGGGCTAGAGAAATGAAAACAAGTAAACTCTTGCTTGCTTTAACTCTAATTCTTATTCTTTCTTTAACTATTGTAATTTGGTTCTTTCCGCCCAATGGCGATTTCAGAGTTGACAATCCTTTTTGGAACGGTTATTCCAGGATAAATACAAAGATGAACGCTACAACAATTGAAACTCTTGACGCCCTACCGTCTCATCCTTCAGGAACAGCACTTCTGCTGGTGCCATATGAACCCTTTTCTGCGACTGAACTAAACAAATTAAATAGTTATGTCACAAACGGAGGAACTTTAGTTGTTCTAGACGATTACGGTTATGGTAATCAAGTTCTTAATGCAATCCAAACAAAAATTACCTTTAGTGGGACACCAATGCTTGATCCCTTGTTTAATTACAAAAATGATCAATTTCCGTTAATAACCAACTTTGCAAATGATTCTTTAACGACAAACGTAACCAATGTTGTTTTAGATCATGCAACATGCCTAAACAACACTTCAAGCGCAACAGTTTTTGCTTTCACATCAAGCTTTAGTTTCCTTGATGTCAGCGGCACCGACATCTCAACAAGCAGTGATCCAAACGGTCCGTTCCCGTATGCAGCTTACCAAAAGATAGGCCAAGGTTACATTGTGGCTGTAGCTGACCCAAGCATACTGATTAATAGCATGCTAAATATGGGAAACAATCTGCAGTTCATCAACAACGTTGCCAAATTAAATGGAGCCAATCCCCAGATTTTCATTGATCAAAGCCATTTACCAACAACTACCTTAGACACCGCTAAAGCCGATCTTTCACTTGTCTACCTCGCTGTTTCGTCTCCCGTTGGAACGTTAAGCTTAATAGCGCTGATAATTGTGTTATCATTAATCTCCATATATCGGAAGGGTGAGGGGTATGCCAAAAAACGTTAGTGCAGTAGAGGATATTCCTAGCAAAATCTTGGATGAATTAAACAAGGTTGTCGTAGGCAAAGAAGACATAAAACAGATGCTTCTTGTAGCTTTGTTAAGTGACGGACACGTTTTAATTGAAGGTTTACCTGGAACAGCCAAGACTTTGCTTGCTAAAACTTTTGCGCAAACTTTAGGTGGGCAATTTAAACGAATTCAATTTACGCCCGATATGCTGCCTTCTGATGTTACGGGTTTTAACGTTTATTCGCCAGATGGTCGATCACGTTTTGTAACTGGATCAATCTTCGCTAACATAGTTTTGGCTGATGAGTTAAACCGAACAACGCCTCGAACACAAGCAGCTTTACTTGAAGCCATGCAGGAAAAACAGGTTACAATTGAAGGAGCCTCTCATCCGCTGCCTGAAACTTTCATGGTTATTGCAAGCCAGTTGCCTTATGGGTCTGAAGGCACTTATCCTTTAACTGAAGTGCAAGCTGACAGGTTTATGTTTAGAGTTTTTAGCAGCTACTTAAGCAAAGAAGATGAACAGAAAGTTATCTCAAAGATGGATTACATTGAGAACCCTAATCTTCAAGCGGTTGCTACCCTTGAACAAATCGTGGAACTTCAGAAGAGAGTACAAAAAATTCATGTTTCTGACGAAGTCGAGAGCTACATAGTATCTATAATTCAACGTGCACGCGAAGATCCAGATATTGCTTCGGGTCCTAGCACTCGCGCCACTGTTTCCTTGTTTAAGGGCTCTAGAGCATTGGCATTTTTGGATAAAAGAGATTACGTTTTACCTGATGATGTTAAGAAGCTTGCTTTCCCAGTTCTTATTCACAGAATTCATGTTAAGTCTGAAGCGGAAATGGAAAACATTACCCCTAAAATGATTGTTGATAGGATCATCGGTGAGGTTCCGGTTCCAAAAATATAGTTGTGGATAGATGTAAATGGGGCTTTTGAATGCTGGAACGATAGCCAGAATGTATTTGATAATAGCCCTATTATTCACTGTTTTATTTTCTCCACTGCTTCAACTTGGAATAGCGCTAACATTGTTGATCGTCCAGTTGTATTGCATTTACAATCCGCCAAGAGAATCCTTAAACATCTCAATTGTTGTTGCCACTTTAATTCTTGCACCATTAGCTTTTCAAGCTTTGGTCGGCGAAGTTTTTGCAATGTTGCTCATAATTCCAGCCATAATATTGCTCGATTCAAGCCTCAAACAATACGTCTCCACGCAAACTTTTTCTTTTTCAAAAGTTGGAAGAACTACGACTAATCTTTTCAAAAGCTTAGGATTTTGTTTTGGCGCTGTTTTACTTGCATCACTCATTTTGTTTAACTATACTTTAGTATTGACCGTCGCTACTCTGTTCATCTACCTTACAGCAACCCTTTTTTACACCTACAGAAAAGTTCCCCTAAATGCTTTACAAGAAAACAAAACTTGGAGCAGAATATTAGCAGGCGAGTCAGATTCTAAAACAATCAAAATTAAAAATAGCAGTAAAACCCCCACCAAACTCTTCTTAAAATCGGCAGATCTATGGGTCCAACTAGAACCAACTAGTCTAAACTCAAATTTCAACGGGGAAATTCATCTGCAGTTTACTCCTCCTCTTGCAGGTCCATCAAAAATCTCAGTTCAAACCTCCATTATTGACTCTCACGGCTTAATGGTGACCAACCAAATTCTTCAACCTATAGATTTGAATGTAGTTCCAAGAGCCAAATACGCTAAATGGCTTGCTAACAAATTTTTAGAACAAACATCTCAAGGATCAGGAACCGCAACAGGCGTCTCCAGATCATTGTCAAAACCAGGCAAGTTTGGCGTAGAATTTCAAGGGTCCCGCCCATACCAGCCTGGCGATGCCTGGAAATCTTTTGATTGGAAACACACCTACATGCTCAACCAGTTTATCGTAAAAGAGTTTTCTGAAGCACAAGGGCACGTCGGTGTAATTGTTGCTGATTTAACAGCCAAAGACGCTGAAGACGCGGATAAACTTGCTTACAATTTAGTCATGTCAGCCTTAACGTTGGCAACCGAAGCTTTGCCAGCTGCCTTAGCGGTCTATAACAGTCATGAAGTACTTGCAGCGACAGCTACAATGAGTCCTCGGGAAGCTCTCAAAAAAACGCTTGAACTAACAGAGAAAATCACCATAGAGGAGCCCAAAGAAAAGGTTTTGCAACCTCTTGAAATGCAAAGACTCAAACGATCAATAAGCCAACTTAAAATATCAAAAACTGAAACTTCTCAGAAACTGGAAAGTATATTGGAGTTTGAGTCAGTGGCTAACATGCAAGAGGCAAAGAAAAATCCTGCAATGCAAGCGTTAATGAAAACTGTTAAACTAACTCGGTCGCCAGCGGTAATAACTGTGGCCTCTCGAATAAGTTATGACTCCGATTCTTTGCTTCTTGGTTTGGAGCAATTACGTGAAAAAGGTTTTAGAACAGTTTTTCTAGAAAAACCCAGCTTCTAACATATTTTCTGAAAATAAGAGGTTTTGAAGTTTTTATTCTGGTGCTTTTTGAGGCCTTACGGGTTCGAAACAATATGGGCAATGACTAACTAACGTAGGGTATGAGGTTGAGTAGTCAAGCATCATCATGGGGGTGCTGAATTCCTTTTTGCAATGTTGACAAATCATTTTGTCTGTCTTATCTTTGTTTGTGTTTTTACTTGCTTCTTTCTTAGTTTCTGGCTTTACTTTTGGCTTTTCAGGAATTTTTTGAATTTCTAGAGCTTTGATTTCTGGAATAATGACTGTTTCAGGTTTTGGTGATGAGGTTATTTGAGGGGGTGGGGTAGAATTTAGTTTCTTTTTTGCTGCAAGATTTGCAGCGTACCTCTCTGAGTCACTAGACATTTTGTAGGTAAATGATGCTGAAGATGTTTTGATAGGCATTTGAGGTGTTTTGATGGGCATTTGCATTTGGATTAGCGGGATGGTTGGGTTGATTGTTACTTCAGCTTTCATAGGCATTTGCATGGAAGTTACAATTAGCTTATTTGTTGCTTCCGTTGCAAAAGTTTTGGGTTTTCTAAAGTGGATGACTGCCGCCAAGGTGCTTATAGCAACTGCTGCTCCAATGGCTATGTAGACAACAAGAGTGTGGGCTGTTTGGTTGCTTACTATGAAGAACATTGAGAACATTGGTTGAGCAAAAAAGTTTGTTATGATGCCAACTGCGTAAAAAATCATTATGCCGGCAACTACGATCATAGCGGTGAATAGCTTTTGTTTTGTTGACATATCTTTGAATTTTGTTTTGAAGCTGCCTTTGGTCAATATTATCACTGGAATTTAACGGTAAACAAATGACTTATTGCGTTTTAATAAATTAAGAATTATGGATTTAAAAGAAATATTTAGTAACATTATTCAGAACATGTTTCTTAAAAAATATTATTTACAAAAAAGAAAAAAGAAAAGGCAAAAAGAAAAAACTTTAGGTTGCCTTAAGTTTTGGTTGTGTTGGTTGCTTTGCCTGATGGCATTCCAGGAGGCAAATCGGGGAAGTTTGAGCTAACTCTTTGTTCGGCTACTACTGCTGCTTCAGCTAAGATTTTTGACGCATCTTCATTTACATTGTCAAAGTTTAGTGACATTCCGCTGCTTGATCCTGCTTCAAACATTAAGCCGCTTAGCATGTTTCCTATGTCGCCTAGTTCGCCTTCTGCTTCAGGTAAAACTCCGCCAAGGCCTGTGCTTACACTGCGTAATACTCCAACGCATGGTCCTAATGCAGCAACGACGTCGCCTAGTTCTGAAACTGTTCTTATTCTTAGAGCTACTTGGTCAAGTGCAAGGCGTGCATTCATGATTAGCTTTGACATTTTTCTAACTTCGGCTAGTTCTGTGGCGTATATGTTTGCGTGGGCTGAATCATGGTTTGTGTAGGCTTGTACTAGTTTAGCAAACATTGTTTTGTCTTTTTGTGTAAAACGTTCGTTTGCTTGGTCTAGTTTGCTGATTTGCAGATCAAGTTTTCTACAGGCTAAATCTAATGCTGTTTTTAGTGGTGGCGGTGGCTGAATTGTGTCATGTATAGCTTTTCCGAATGGTTCTCCTTCTTTTTTTGCTTCCCATTTTTTAGCAAATCGTTCAGACATGTTAACATCCTCTACATGGGTGATTCAGCATCATGGGCTTTTAATTGTTGCTAACATGCTGGTATATACGTGAAACGAAAACTCGGGTTTTTATTTGAAACTGCCAAAAATATAAGCTAACAAACCAAAAATAAACCAGATTAACACCAGTTTTTTGATTCTGCGCGAATTTTCACGAGAATAATCCCTAAGCAAAAGAACCGACGAGGCAACAAGCCCCACATCAGTGACTAAAACAAATGGAATAAACCAAATTCCCACAAGATGCAAAAACCACGTCACAGGCGTCAACGCAACAGCAAAAACATAAAACACTACAGCAACTAATGCAGCGTTTTTTTCGCCAAACCGCACGGCCAATGTCTTGATATCTTCGGCGCTATCCCCTTTAACATCAACTATGCCTTTTGTGATTTCTCTTCCCGTGTTTGCTAAGAACGCCATTAAGGCGAAAAGCAAGACGTTGAGTTGCACGATGCCTGTAATTGCGATGCTTCCATAAATGAAGGGAATAGCTACGCAGGTGCTGACTAAAAAATTCCCAGGTAACCCGCTGCGTTTTCCTACCGTAACATAGACTACTGTTATTACCCATGCAGCTGCCGCAACAAGAAGGCACAAGACACTTGTGAAGTAAGCTAAAACTAAACCAGCTATTGTCAAGACGGCAACAAACGCTAATGCTTCTTTGACCTTGACTAAGCCGCTTGGTATTGGGCGAGTTGGCTCGTTAACAGCGTCAATGCTTCGATCATAGTAATCATTGATTGCCATGGCGGCGCCGCAAAGCAAAAAACCAGTGAAGAAGCCAAACACGATGTTTAGCCATGTCCCTTGGAGCGGTTTTGACGATGCCAAAAAGGCGCCGACGAAAACGGCGAAACCCATCATTGCACAGTTGATTGGTCGCATTAACCTGATGAAGCCGCCAAGCTTACTCATAGTATCTTACCGTTTTGCTTAAGTTTCATCGGCATATCCTATAAAAGCTTCTATTAACTCGCGCCCATCGCCAGTAACCGTGCTTAGATTTTATCTTTAGGTTTTTCCCAAACGTATCCATTTTTTGACCCAAAACAACGAATAAAGACGAATAAAGACGCGTCCTGCAAAGAATTCAAGCTTTAAAACAAAAAAGCAACCCAAAACACAAACAACAAAATTTAGAAACAAAATCTGCCTCTGATTACTCTCAAACAGATTTTTGATTCAATAGCCACTTACCCTAATTTTTCTGGTTTTTCAAACACAAATCCGCACAATTAAACACAATCCGGCACAACTGCACAAATATAAGCACGCAACCTGAAAATGATTCAAAGCCTAAATTGTAAAAACACCCCAAAATAAGCTGAAAAATTAGGAAACATTTTTTCATGGAAATATTGAAATTTAATATCATATGCCTCTACTTCGGATTCACCGCTTACCATGTTTTTGCTCGACAAAATGCTACAGATAGCGACAAATCACGACTGAACGCGACAAAATTCGACAAATTGAGCCGCAACCTGCAAATGATTTAAGCTTTAATTCAAAAAAGAAATCCAAGACTCAAAGAAAAAAAATGCACAAAAACACCACTGTACCATCATAGCCACATATAACAAAAGTTACAGCAGCGGAAGAATCAGAAAGCCCGTAATTAAGCCGCCAGCCAACCCCAGCATGATTGGGAAGGGCAAACCTGGAAAGATGCCTTTTCTTTCAAGCATAAAGAAAGTAATAATCGAGCCTGCCAAGATGCCAAAGATCGCAACTATTGTCGGCAGAATACTTGAAAAACTAAAGAACATAACGCCAGTCAGCATGGAGTAGAAAACTAAGTCGCCAAGCCCCATCTGGATATCTTTAAAGGCGAAGCTTAAACCTTGAAGGTCATCAAGCCCAGAGGACTGCGCAATTTTTCCCACTGGACCTTTGTAAACCGCAATAACATCATAAATCGCAAGGAAAGCCAAAATCACAACTGCACTGTAGAGCGGAATAAACTTTCCGAAGAAGACACCTAACGCCCCACCAATTGCAACAACAGCTATGTTTCTGGGGATGCTGCCGAAGCGAAAAACGGCAAGATCAAAGAGCACAGCAATAACAATTGACAACGGAATTAGTAGAATGCTTAAGGTTGGATAAAACGAAAATATTGTTGACAGATAAACCAGCCCCAACAGCAAAGCCGCAGTCGTCATGGCAACCACAATTAATGTTTTGATGATTTTCTTGCTTTTTCGCTTAAGCAAAATGTAAAACAATGTTGCGCTTATGGCTACAAGAACGACAAAATACAAGGCGTTTCCAAAAGGTCCCGCAGGCGTATTATCCGGAATGGGCGTGATTGGTACGCTATTACTGGCTTGAGGCACCAAAAGGTAAGCGCAGCCTAAACCAAAAATTAAGCTTGCCAGTATAGGAACCAAATAAATGATTTGAAACTTGAAACTATCTTCCTTAGGTTGCTCAGTCACGTTGCTTACCCTAAATTGCTAATAGCTAACGACGCTTGCAAATAACATTGGTCGCACAATAAGCTTTGCTTTTTATCTGTATCAAAAATAGAATTAGAAAAATGCATAACACAAAAACTTCTCGGGCAATGCACCAAACCCAACGTATGACCTAACTCATGAAGCCCCTCCTTCAAAGTTCTCAACTTAAAGACGGCTGGTGCAGCAATTTCATGGTAAAACTCGGGTTTAAGTCTCCACAGAGAAATCAAAGCAGCCCTCCCTGAAACATAGGCTTCCCCAAAAACATAATTTAAACCAGACGAAAAAACATCAACATCAACCAACCCTAAAACACGATGAAACCTCCCTGCTTCTGCAAAATCTCTCAATTCATTAAGAATAGCATTTGAATCGTATTGATTTCGTTTCTTGTCAAAAGCTTGTTTTGGAAGGCTAAAAGAATCCTCCATTACTGAGCAATCAGTGTCAGGAAAAATCTTTCCTATCCCTTGCTCAAGCGCAACCAAGACCTCAGGCTCAATTTTACCAATTGGCAAAATTCCTACTTTCATAGTAACAGCCTAAATATCGTAGGTTTCCCCAGTTCTAGGCGCAACAGCATCCAAACCAAGCTCAGTTTTAGCCCAATCTGCAAACAGCTCACAATTGCCTTCCGCACCATGAACACAGAAAACCTTGGGTTTCCCTCCTAAACGCCGTAAGCCCTCTTTAAGCTGGCTCGCTCCACAATGCGAAGAGAAATCAAAGTGCTTATACTCAGCCTTAACTTTGCGTACTTCTCCATCAATTAAGGTCACACCTTTCTCCAATAATTGTTTGCCAGGTGTCCCTGGAATCTGATAGCTAACAAGGAAAATTGCGTTAGTTGCTTTTTTTGCTATTTTTGATACATAAAACTGGGAAGGTCCACCTTTTAACATACCGGCAGGCGAAATAACCACACCTGGCTCCTTAGCTGCTTTACGTCTATCGCGCCATCCGTCAACCCAATCCAGCGAGTGCATGGCATTCATGAAAAGTTTAGGGTCTCTAAGAAACTCTTTGTAATTCATCATAATTCGGCTTGCTTCACGAGCCATACCATCCAAAACTATGGGGTACTCAAAATGATTCGATGCCAAAACACAAGCAATCTCTTGAGCACGTCCAACACCAAACGCCGGAACCAACACTGTACCGCCCCGCTCAACAACTTCAGTTGCTGATTCAACAAAACTCTTCTCAAGTTCAGGACGCAACGTATGATCCTCACTTGCATAAGTGCTCTCAGTGACAACAGCATCAAAATCGCCATAATCCATTGTAGCACCCTTCAACATTTTACTATCCTCCATGTTGTAATCGCCAGTAAAGAGAATCTTTTTGCCATCCGCTTCAACTTGCACCTGAGCGCTTCCAGGCGTATGACCAGCATCAAACAGTTTGACCTTCATGTCGCCAACCGTTTCTTCAACACCAAAATCTATGTGTCTGCTGTTATGCATCATAGTGTTAAGTTCAAGATACTCAAAAGGCAAATAATAACTTGATAAATGAATAAAATCTTGAATCAAAACCTGCGTTAATTCCAAATTCAATTTATTTGTAATTAAGGGTTTCTTATCATTAATGTAAAAGATTGGTATTGCACCTGAATGGTCAAGGTGACTATGGGTTAAGATTACTGCATCTAACTCTTTGGGTGGAACATGCATTGGGAAACCTGGTTCACGATCAAGCATGACTCCGTAATCTAAAACAACCTTGCTTTTCTGGGACTTAACAGTTATTCCAATTCTGCCAACTTCTCTTGCTCCGCCTAAAAATCCGACCTGCAATTAGACCAATCCTTGATTTGAACGTTAACGATTTAAAATTAACTAAGCTGTTTTAAAAATGTATTGACCCTCTAGCTACTTGTGCAGATACTAAACCCTTCTTGACAGCCTTTAAAACAGCATCAACATTCAATGAAGCATCAATTTTTGTGCACATTGTAAATAACTCTGATACTTGATGTGCATCGCTTCCTCCTGTTCCTGGCAAACTCATACTTTTAGCAAGCTCCTTAGCCTGACCATTAGCCGCTGACGAAGACCCCCCATTTAAAACCTCAATAGCATCAGCTTTAACATTTCTTGCAAAATCACCCATCCCATACTCGCGGAAAGGATGCGCCACAATAGAAACAGCATCTATGCTTTTCGCAAAATCAACCACACTTTCAGGAGCCCAAGGTTTGGGAGGCAACTCTTCAGTCCCCAAAACCAACATATCACCTTTGGGCGTACTAATTTCTACGCCTGGAATAATCAAAATGTCAGTGTAGGCTGAGGCTAACTCAACTGTGGCTTTGCACCCGCGGATGCTGTCATGATCTGTTACCGCAGCAACCTTAACGTAACTGTGCGCAACAAGCATGTCAACGAGTGTTTTGGGTTGAATAATGGAGTCTGCAGAATAAACTGTATGAATATGAAAATCGCCATATAGGGGCAAAATAGTTTCTGCTCCATTGATGTTTTGAGGTTGCTTTGCTTTTGCCATATGAAGGGTTTAGGTTGTCGGCAGTAAAAAAGTTTCGTTAACTACCTTAAGATAGTGCTAAGCAAATAAATCAAAAGTTAAAAGAAATCCTGGTTCTTAGTGTTCGAAAAGACTTGCCTTAGGTTTAATTTTTAAAAGTTTCTGTTGTTAATTTTGTCATTCTCAGTTTTAAATTTGTAAAGTGCTTTTTCTAAGCCATCGCTACGGTTTTGGAAAGTAAAATCATTAATTTTTTTATCGATCCACTCGATTAGGCTTGCGTCGAGTGAAACACTGATCTTAACTTTTTTTGAGCGCATGTCTTTTCAATTTGGTGCGATTACAATATAAGGCTTAATCCCACTTCAGAATATTCTTAAAGCTTCAATACGCCTCAGTGTGATAAAAAGCTATTAAATCGTACACAAAGCTGAAGAAGACGGCATTACTTGACTTCACAACGTAGCTGTTTTCGCAAAATATCCTCTAAAAGAGCCAAAATCTCTTTGGTACCCTTAACATCTGTATCAACAGAATCAAAAGCTAAACCCATAGATTTGCAAACTGACTTGCAAGCTTTTTCAACGGTATCCTGCCAAAGCTTAGCATCATTAAGCAAAACAACCCCTTCATATGCTGTGCGTTTGATGTACTCTTGGGTTTGATTTGCAACATAATCAACCGTTTCCACGTCAAGAGGCAACGCCGTTTCATGCTGGCTAAGCGGATAAACCTCATCAAGCTCTAATGGAACAACACCAAAGGGAGCACAGTACACGCAGATGTGGATTTTAGCTGCTGACCCTTCACCAAAGCTTCGGAGAAGTTGACGGATTTTCTTGAATTCAGGAGCTTTATGAAACGGTTTGTTTCGAGTTTGAGGCACAAGAAAGAGAACCTTCGCATCGGCGGGAGGGTCATATCGTTGGATTAAGCGGTTGTGGTAATGAGTGATTTCAGGCCTTGCAAGTCCGACCGAATCAAAATAGAAGAAACCGCTGCATTTTACTGATGGACTGAACTTTTCAAGGAAATCCGCGTGGTTTCGTAGTTTTTTAAGAGCCGAAAGCAATGCTGGATGATTATGAACCCGCATTTCCGTATGTTCCCACAATCTGCCATCGCGAATAGCCTGCTTAATTCGCCGCATCTCAGCAACACAAACAAAAAGGTTGTGTTCAGCTAAGAAGACTTGTTGTTCCTTCTTTGGTTTTAACTCAAGCCCTCTGGGCGTTTCCGAAGCACATCTGGGGCAAGAACACGGGAAATAATCAAGCTCATTTAGCCGCCATGTCCCATTTTCAGTCATGTAACGGTTTTCTCGAGCATACAACACGTAAGCTGCTGAATCGAAAAGGTCACAGCCTAATGCAACTGCCAAAGAGAACATCGCGGGGTGCCCAGCGCCGAAAAGATGCAGGGGACGTTCGACGGGTAACCCTTTCTTAGCGGTTAATATCATGTCCGCTAAAACATCATAACGGTAGTTTTCCATAACTTCTGTTGGACTTCCTAAAGCGTGAATTTGGAAGGGCAACTTTCCCATTTCAACTGCTGAGCTAGCAACAAGGTCTAAGTGTCTTCCACCTTGCACTGGTCCAACCCATAAAATGTCGTCACGCGTTTTCAACTTGAAAAAAGCTTTAGCTCTCCGTAAGGTTTCAGCAACGGTTTCTTGAGCTTGTTCTTTAGTTACTTTCCATCCTGTGGGGATGTCAAGCATAGTCGCTACGTCGCTGCCTATGCCTTCTTGATAGGCAACAATTTCTTTTTGGCTGACATCAACTTCGCCGTAAACAAGAATTTGGTAAGCTCCTGAATCAGTCATTACCGCACCGTCAAAATCCAGAAGTTTATGCAAGCCCTCTTTGAACACATTGTCTCCGAAACGTTTTTTGAGTATGTAAGCGTTAGTTATTACAGCTTCAAAACCAAAAGTTTCTTTGAGTTTTCTTGGCGTAACAAGTTGGATTCTGGGGTTAATTACTGGGTAAAGCAGAGGAGTTTCAACTGTTCCGCTTTTAGTTTTTAGTTTGCCAATTCTGCCAAGCAAATCTTTTTCTTTAATTTCGAAACTCAATTCTGAAGCCTAAACATGATGGGCTGCTCGGTTATAAAAAACATTAGCTTCAAAAAACTGGAAGATAAGAGACAGATCAAGCTTTTTGAAAGGGTTTTTCTTGTTTTAAAATGCAGCTTCTTTGTTTGATAATCATAAAATACATTCTAAATCTTTGAAACCCACTAAATCGCTCCTTTTTAAGGAAAAATTATTCTCTTTCAAATTAGGCACACTTATATCATCATAGTTTGTCTATTACCCGAGAGAGATGCGCTTCCCATGGTTTGCTCAATAGACATAAGCGAAAAACCAACACTAAATAATCCAATCCTCATTGAAGGCTTACCGGGAATTGGTTTTGTAGCCAACATCGCAACATTACAAATCATAAAAGAGCTGAAAGCCAAAAAATTCGTACAAATATTCTCTTCATCGTTCCAAGATTTCGCGGTAACAACAGGTGATGGTCGAGCACTCACACCCATAAATGAACTCTACTATGTTAAACGTGAGGGAAGCGAACATGACTTGATTATTTGGTTTGGCAATACTCAGGCATTGACAACGGTTGGACAATATGAATTGGTCGGCAAAATTCTTGATTTAGCTCAGCAATTTGGCTGTCACTTCGTTATCTCCATCGGAGGCTTCAAGAGGGATGAGCCTCAAGCGGCACCCGAAATTTATAGTACGGCAACAGATTTAGAAACAATGCAGGTTGCCCTGGATTTGGGAACTAAAGTTATGGTAGGGCACGTTTTTGGTATTGCTGGTTTATCTATTGGTTTAGCAGGGATCAGGAATATGAAAGGTTTCTCTCTGCTTGTAGATACGCCTGGCATGAATCCCGATGTAAACGCTGCAAGATACGCGTTGAACATGCTTGGAAAATACTTGAATCTAAATGTAGATAAGACCACGCTTGAAGAAACAGGTATTGAAATCAAGAAAACTTTAGAGTCATTTGGTATTATCAGAAGCATTACAGAAGAAAAGAAGAAAGAGGAGCAACAACTGCGCTGGTTTATTTAGGCTTTAGTTTCGCTCATGAATGCTTCGTAAACTCTTTGCACTCTGTCAGCGGCTGGGCCTGAACCTTCAATTACGCCTTTTTCGGTTAGTTTCACTTTGTCCATTACCCAGATGAATCCTTGATCGTCATATAGTTTAACCATGGTTGGAAAAACTTTTTCAAGTCTTGAAGCTAAGGATTTTAAGTCAAAGGGTTTTTCTGCGCTTGATATTTGGGCGACAACATTTCCGTTTATGAATATTTTGTGAACTACTTTGCCGGATTCGTCTTTGGCATCACTTATGCTAAGACTCATATTATCAGGGTTAATGCCGACTAATGTGCCAGTAAATGTTTTTCCATTAGTAGTCACAACAGAAACGGTTTTATCTGCCAACGCTGCGATTTCTGTTTGATATTTTCTCTGCGCTACTGACAACTTTTATTTCTCCATTAACGTAACGAAATTGCACTACCACTATTTATCTTTGATTTATGTGTAAAGAACAAAACACGGCAATAAGTCTCTTGAATAAAGAAATTAGCTGCTTTATTACAAAAACCTGTACTCACACAAATTAAACAAAAATTTTGAAAATTAGTTTATGAGGGTGGTGGGGGTCTCTCTCCAAGAACAACAGTTTCTTGAGTTTGTGAATTTCCTCGAACAACAGTCAAAGTCAAACTGTCGCCTGGCAGAGTATGCTGTTCTAAATAGCTTGCTAAGTCATCGTTGTTTCTGATTGTTTGATTATTGAGGGCAATTACTATGTCGCCAACATGTAATTTACCATCCGATGGCCCTCCGCCTACTACTTGAGATATCTGCCAGCCATAAGTAACACTTGAGTGAGTTTGCTGAGCTGAAGAATAATCCATGTCAACTCCTTGAACACCAAGATAAGCATGCCCGCTGTAAGAACCCGTCGTTATTAAAGAGGAAACTTCACGCAATATAGTATCTGACGGAATCGCAAAACCCAGTCCTTGCGAGTTAGAAACTATTGCCGCTGTGATACCTACAACACTTCCCGCAGCATTAAGGAGGGGACCTCCAGAATTCCCGGGATTTATTGGCGTGCTCGTTTGGATGACGTTAGCAATCGCGTAAGCTCCCGCTGTATCTGGTTCAGTGATTGTTCTTCCCAATGCGCTAACCAATCCTGTTGTTAATGAGCCTACTAATCCATAGGGATTTCCAACTGCCAAAACGGGTTCACCCACGCTCAAGGCAGATGAACTGACGATTGTTAGAGGTTTAAACTCTGATGGAGGAGCACCGTTAACGGATACAACTGCTAAATCAGAGTATGGATCTGTACCTAGAACAGAGGCTGAGTAGCCGTTCCCATCAGGAAAAGTGACGCTTAGATTGGATGTCCCTTTAACAACATGGTCGTTAGTTAGTATAACGGTTTTATCTGCGAATGTGTAAACAAACCCTGAAGCTTGTACACCGCCAGAACTAGTGTCGCCTTGGATTAGGACCACTGAGTTACTGACGTTATTATACAGGCTTTCAAATGACGTGCCATTCTGTTCAACATTGATATTTTGATAAGTCACGTTTTGGAAGCCTCTAAGGCCTGAAACTTGGCTTTGAAGATTTGAAACTTGAGTGTTTAAACTATTAACTTGCATGAAGGTAACATAATAAATGCCTACTCCTCCAACAAGCAACCCTAAAGCAAAAAGAAGAATTAGCAAGCTAGCTGACGCTTGAGCAAAACGCTTGGATGCCATCTTTCATCACGCCTTGGAAGAGCATTTGCTTGTTAGGAAATAAAAGTATCTATTTTCTGCGGTCAACTATGTCCATTGCTTCAGGTCCAGTACCGATCAAGGTAATAGGAACTCCTGTCTTGTCTTCCACTTCTTTTATGAACTCTTTTGCTTCTTTAGGCAAATCATTGTAACGTTTGGCGCTTCTGCAATCGGGGAATATACAATCCAGCTTGGTCATTGCTGCCTGTGTAGCCCCATTTATTTTGGCGGTTTTCTTTGCTAATTCGAAATCAAAGGGTGCTGATCGTCGATCTCTGCCTGTGCCAGCTGCAACTTCAAACCAGCCTCTTTTCTGCGCTTCTTCTTTTGTTATTTCTCCAGGCAAAGGGCCAGCTCCCACTCTTGTTATGAATGATTTGTAAACTATTAGGACATCATCAACTCTTGTCGGTCCGACTCCCGCTTCTGAGGCGATGGCTGATGCACCAGTGTCTCTCCCAGTTACGTATGGATAACCGCCGCCTAAGAATAGCGACAACATGAAGCCCTGTGTACCTTCAAGAAGTACTTTTTTGCCAGCGTCTAAACCGTCATTGACTTCTTGCACCTGATCAGTAAGATAGGATTTCAATTCTGGAATTTCTTTGGCAAGCTTTGCTGTACGTCTAACGCGCTCTTCTAAGGCAGGTCCAACTCCTCGCCCAGTGGTTCCAATCCCTTTGTTGACAACGCTTGCCTTGTCTTGCTCCTTATGCTTCTCTTCAATTACTGAGGCATTTTGGTCGATTGCAATTCTGCCAGTTACATTCGTTAATTCAACTTCATCAAAAAAGGTTTTAACGTCAATATTAGCTCCTGCCGCTATAAGCAAGCGAGTTTTCGGATTTATGAATGCAGCCGGAACCATATGCAGCGCATATTTTTTTCCTTCATACCAAACCGTGTGAGCTGCGTTTACTGATCCAGTTCTTACGCAGAAATCAAGGTTATCTTTAAGAGCTAAATAAGATATTATTTTTCCTTTACCTTCGTCTCCCCAGAAGGCGCCGACAATTACCGTGCAGGGCATAGTAATTCACCGTTGACAAGTCATATCAAGAATTATTTAAAGATGTAGGAGTTTTAAGGCGATTTTCGATTGCCGTTGTGTTTTTTGTCTTCGTTAATCAGTTGGGAGAGCTGGTAAGTGACGTAAGCTGAGAAGCTGTGGATTCCTCTTTTGATTGCATATTCCTCTTTGACTTTGAGCCATTCTTTGAAGAAATAATCATAGACCTCTGACTTAACAGTGATGCTTTTGTAGCCTTTTTTGGGCGTTCTTTGATTCCCCTCTAAATCATAGTTAGCGGACGTACATTTATATAAGGTTTCACAGTTGACGGAAATATTCAAGGTATGTGACGGACTCACACCGTTAATTATATATTCCAATTGTACTGTAAAGTACGGAAGGGAGATAGACTTATTTTGCCCCGAAAAGGATACAAATGCATAACTGTCACCGACAAGGTTCATGAAGACATCAAAAAGAGAGCAAAAGAAACGAACCGTACCTTAAGAGGATACGTTGAATATTTGCTATCAAAAGAAAAAACTTCTTAGAAGGAAAATAATGCCCCTTAAAATTCTTCAATCTAACCCCAGAATTGCTGAAGTACAATTTGTATGTGATTATTGTGGTAAACTGGTCAGAACCAGCCTAATTACAAGCGAAGAAGTTGAATCTAGAAATACCACAAAAATTATTTGCTGTCAATGCAAACAAGGACAACAGAAAAAGAAATAACTGTGTTTTATGTTGCTTGAGAACGCCTGCTTTTTGCTTCAGTATCAATTCTCTCTAAAAGCTTTATCACTCTTCTTCCCTTAACCTTTTTTTCTTCTTCAGTGATGCTTTCACGAGAATCACAGATATCATCGAGAACGATGCCTTTTTCCTCGTCCAAAATCACAGGGTAAACTCTGCAACCTGCTGGTCTGTCCAAATAAACACTGCATTGCCTTTGATTGAGGTCGTAGAAAACACAGTATCCATCGCGATTCTTAAGAACAGCGTAACCTTGCCTGTCAAATTTTGCAAAGTAGCTTTTGTTAAAGCCCTTCTTTTCTAAACGTGTAATGTCTTGTAAAGAGAGCAGCATTTCTGTTTCTGTGCAACAAACGCCACAGTTTGAGCAACGCATAATCTTTGTAATGAGTTCTGGTATTTCTGTTTTTATCACTTTATTAAGAACATTTCAAGCGGCTGATCTGCATTATATTTCGGTTCAACATCTCAGCCCAAGCAACGTTCTTTAACGGTATGCGGGTGGCTCTGTGTTTTCCAAATATAGTGTATTCTATTAGGCTGTTTTTTCCTACGCCTCTTCTTACACGAGTTAATTCCACGTTTATTATTACAGCTCCGTCTTTGAGGTGTAAATTAACATTTTTTCCTATGAACGATTTTGCGCTATTAGCACTAAAATTCTCCATTTCTTCACCACTCTTTTTCTTGATCTGCTATTTTGATCCAGCATTGCTGGCAAATAGGCAAATTTTCGCCTTTTATCTGGATATACAGTTTGATGTTTTCGCTGTTGCATGCGTCTTTCCAGGGGTTTTTACAATGCTCCATTTTTTTTCCTCAGAAGCATCTTTTGGCGTTTAGCGCTTTTAAGGAAGGTGCAGAAACTAATTTTTAGTGGAGGGGAGGGGTGAGTGAAAGTGAAGGTATAGCGTTTTGTTTAGATTGGTTGATACTAAGGCATCTTATTTCTCTAATTAATAGCGCTTTTACAGAAAAACTTTGAGTTTTAGCGATCCAACTTATTATTTTATTTCTGGGCTATCTTAAAAGGTTAAATATTTACTATTTGCGGAGTTATGGTGTCTTTTGTTATTTTCAGCAATGCAACTGAGGGCTTGTTAAAGATTGATGCTGGATCAGTTGGGCTTCCAGGGTTAATGTAGAGAGTTTCTTCTTCCCATTTTATTTTAGAAACATGAGTATGACCACAAACTAAAACGTTAAAACCGTTTTCTTTAGCGATATCCCCTATTTTCCCTTCTCCATAAATGCTGTCCGCATCATGGATAACACCTATTTTCCAATTAAAAATTTTTAGGGAATTAATCTTAGGCAAAGCTTCGGTGACTTCTAAACAATCCATGTTTCCGTGAACAGCCAAAACGGGCGCCGCCTGCTCCAGCTCATCGATGACGGCTAATTCCACTAAGTCGCCAGCATGAATAACAAAGTCAACTTCAGAAAAGATTTCAAAAACTCTTTTTGGGATACACATTGCCCTTTTGGGAACATGAGTATCTGATATTAAACCGATAATTTTGGCGGCTTCATATTTTTTCAGTTCGCTTTTAATTATGGTTTGTTCACTAGTCATTTTGCATTAGCCACCAACGTAGGCACATCTTGATTGTTAAGGTGGGGCTGTAACTATAAAAAACTATATTTCATTACTGCTAAATTCGTATACTCTCAAGAACAAAAGAACTGATAATAAAATAGCTGTTACCACCAATAGCAAAGAATCGTCTGAGGAATACGAAAGCGTTTGAGCCTTCACGGGAAAGTGTTGACAACTTCTTTTCTGATAAATCGGTTTAAGAATTATTTATAAATTAAAAGGTCAAAGAAGAATTTGTTCACATCGATGACTGTCCAATTGCCCGTAATTCTTAAATCGCCCTTACAACGAGCTTACAGTTGATTCAGTTAATGCAAGGCACTCGCGAAGGTAACTATAAGCTAAAAGCGTTAAAGATTACAGCAGTTGCGATTTTCAGTGTCGTAATAGTAGAAGTTTCAATCGGGTTGCTTGTTAACAGTTTAGCAATTCTCAGCGACGGGTTGCATTGTCTGCTAGACGTTATATCTACAATAATGTTGTTCTTTGCTGTTCGAGCTTCAATGGAGCCTCCAGATGAAGAACATACTTACGGACACGAAAAATTCGAGGATATAGGTGGACTTATCGGGGGAGTCACCCTGATAGGCGTTGCGTTCCTAATTTTCTACGAAGCAGCAAACAGAATAATGGAAGGCAGCAGAATCTCCACAGGTGTGGAATACGCGGGTTTTATCGCCATCGGCTACGCTATATTTGTCGCATCGTTAAGAGTGACGGTTTTCAAGAAAAGCCAGCATATAGAAAGCCCATCGATGCGAGTAGGACTTTACGATGCAATTTCGGATTTAAGCTCAACTTTGCTTGCATTGTTAGGTTTCGGGTTAGCAACATTGGGCTTCTACTATGGAGACTCCATAGCCTCAATAGTCCTTGGTGTCTTGCTAAGCTATCTAAGCATTAAGCTAGTGCGGTTTAGCATTATGGAACTCAGTGACACTGCATCAAAAGAAGTGGTTGGGAAAACACGCAAAACTATATCGGGTAACATGTGTGTAGAAAAAATAGTTAGTTTAAAAGTTCGCAAAGTGAGTTCAAAAATCTTTGTGGATGCGTCAATACAAGTTTCAAGTCACATGCCGCTTGAGGAAGCCCATTCTTTAGCTTCTAAAATCGAAGTTGACCTCAAGGAAGCTTTCGGAAACGTTGACGCTACCATTCATATTGAACCCTCTGAAAGAGATGCAAAAATGGACGAGTTAGTTCAGAACCTTGCAATGGTGGATGGAGTGAAAGAAGTGCATGAAATCTCCACGATTTATACTGGAGGAAAATTCTACATAACTTTACATGCTTACGTTAACCCCGAAATATCAGTTGAAGAGGCACACAAAATAGCCGAAACTATCGAGCAAAAAATACGTGCTGAAATTAAACCACTTGAAAACATCACCGTTCACGTTGAGCCTTCAAGCATTGCAGGCCCCGTAACTGACATCAATGAAGTTCAACTCAAAAATGTTGTAAATGAAGTTACTAAAGGCATCGGAGTTCACATACGCATCAAGAAAGTGGTAACGTATACGGCCGAAGGAAAACGCTATATCAACATTGACTGTTGCTTTACCAAGCAAATTCAAATAAAGCAAGCACATGAAATCGCTTCACAGGTTGAAAAAGAGACGAAAGAGCGTTTTGCAAACGCAGTTGTTACTGTTCATATTGAACCGGAATGCACATAAATTCATTTTAAAAAAGAAGAATCTTATTATTAAATTAAAGTGCGAATTTTTTTAAATAAAAAAATAAAAAAGGGAAAATTTTACTTTGTTTTTCGTTTGATTGCATATGTTCCGAATGCAACAGCTACTAACGCTAAAGCTATGACTATTGCTGCTGCACCAGAATATTCAGGCACTGTAGGAGATGTTGTTGAGCTGGTTGGTTTGAAGACTGGTTGATATGTGTAAGTATTTCCGTAACCGTGATTAACATTGTATGGATTGTTTGTTGGAGTGTCTGTGAATGAGTATGCCCCGTGATTCATTGGAGATCCGCCTATTATCCAGTGATCGAATGTAAAGCCACTCGCGGCATTTGCTTGTAGATTAAGTGATGTAGCATCAGCTAAAGCATAAGTTCCTGCTGCAGGGGTCGTGGTTCCACCAACTGCAGGTAATACTACTACTATCGCAGCAGTGGCAAAATTCGTTACAGGTGTAGTAGGTGCAGCCTGTTGAATCGGTGTGAATACCGGTTGGACTGCATAAGTTGCTCCTGAGTCTACAGTAAGCGTCGTAGGATTGTTAGAATCTACAATTCCACCTGAGGCAGTTACAATGTCCCATTCCTGGAACACGAAACCAGTTCCAGGTGTTGCTGTTAAGGTAACTGCTGTGCCAGCAGTATAATTAGTAGTGGATCCCATTGCTGGATCTGTTGTTCCGCCCGCTGCAGTTAACATAGTAATGCTTGCTTGAGATTGTGCTTTTACGCTTGCGATGTTAGGCGCTGCTGTTGCAATAACGAATGCAGACAAAATGAAAATCAAAGCAAAAGTCTTAAGATTTTTTCTAGAATTTAGCACTTTTTATTTTCTCCTAAATTTGATTGCTTGCTTCCTTAAAATTAAGTAATTGTTATTTGTATATTTAATTATGTGACTGTATTGCAACAACAACAAGTTATCGCTTAAAATTTAAAAAAAAACTTGACTATAAATCGCAAATATTAATTAATTTATATGATTTTAATATATAATTGTTTTAGCTGTTGAATAAAAAAAACGCAGAAGCTTTTTATAACTAGAAACTTGCTTAGGTTTCAAGATTGCTAACTTTTGTAGTAAATAATCTGAATCTGAATTATTACAAATACCTCTTTACTCATCAAGATAAATAAAATCTTTCAAAAAGTGATTTGGGACAATCCTTTTAACTTTTCATTGGTGATAATATTGCAGTTAAGAGTGAAAACCTAATGTTATCTCGCTCCGCTATGGTTAAACTAAAAGCAATTTTTATAATTGACATAATTATTGTTGGTGCGGCAGTCGGCGTCTTCTTTTATCTTCAAAATGAAGGTTTATTAGCACAGGGGGCTAAGCCAGCCACATTTACCCTTCGGGATTTAACCATTAGTTCACCAAATGCAACTTTGGGAGATTCAGTATTGCTTTCAGTTAATGTAACCAACGTAGGCGATTTTGGAGGAAATGACTCTGTCAATTTTCTAATAAATGGCGTAGTGAGGGATATTGAAAACTTAACCTTAGCAGCTGGCAGCTCTGCAATAGCTCAGTTTAATGATGTCGAACTAAGTGAAGGCAACTATACTGTCAAAGTCGGTGACCTTACTGGAACATTTATAATTAATCCTGCGCCTCCCGAGTCAAGCAAAATTATTTTATCCAACTTAGTTTCCGATCCAATTGAAATTTGGGCCAATGATACAGTTACTATAACTGCATCTGCAGAAAATCCCAGTGCAAAAGACGATAAACTTAAGCTAACGTTGACTGTTGATGGGACAGTTGTGAAAACTTCGGAAATTTCTGTTCCCGCTGGAAAAACACAAACTGTTTCACTTAACACTACGGCTTCAACTGAGGGTGATCACAAAGTACTATTGAACACGTTGAGTGGTTTTTTCACGGTGGTAAAGACGGGTTATCACACTATTGAAATTGCTCGGTCAGGCGGGGGTTCTAAATCTTTGCCTTTTACCTTTGACAACCAACCGGTAGGCACAACATACATTGCCCTGGTGCCAGTAGGGCAACATACTATCTCAGTACCAACTCCTTACGATGTTGGAACAGGTGTAGTGGCATTTTCAAGCTGGAGCGACGGAGTAACTAATCCCACAAGAACAGTCGACGTGGAAAAATGGACGTTATTAGTTGTAACTTACAATGTAATCAGCGGATATGCATCATGCCCTTCATTGTACACTTGGAATGGAACAGGCTACTCTTATGTTACAGATGTGGCTAATTCAGGATGGCTTGGCTATCTAGGAACAATAAGCAGAGACGGCACTATTACAAATACAGGAGGAAATCCATGGGATTACGTAAAACTTAACCCGAGCACGCTCGCCACAAAAACAATCAATGGTAACAGTTATTTTGACATGATTCTTTCTCAAGAATGGGATGAACTCTTCTATTTAGATTCAGCTACTTTGGTGGCCGTTGATCATCCTGTTGGAACAGACGCTTACACATCTATGACCAACTATCTAAACAAGGGATCAACAGGACAAATCTACACTGTAAACTCAGATAATCTCTTATCACCTATCGCGGCAACAAATGAAAAAGGGCAAAATGTTCTTCCAGACCTATTGAAACAAGATGGTGTGTTCACCCCAGGAACATATGGCACTCAAAATCCATCATGGAATAATATAACATTAAACCAGTTGACGGTTGATCTGGGAAATCTATCTTCAGCTCAACAAATAAAACTTCTATTTACTGGAATTGTAGATTGGGGACCATATCAATCCTATTACAATTGGATAGATCAGTTTAAAACAGCAGCTGCCCAAGGACTCGTCCCAAATGGCACGGCAATTACACCTGATTCATATATGGAATATAGAGCTGCAAATGGCACTTGGATACGCCTTCCGCAAGACAAACAAATACCTATACCTTCAGACTCTAACCCTAGAACTTTCGTTATGGACTTAACAGGAGTATTCCCTAAAGGCATAAATGATTATCAAATACGAATAAGCAATTTCTGGAATGTCACCTACGACTATATCGGAATAGATACAAGCACTCAACAAAACATTACTGTACAAAAAATCAATCCCATTGCAACTCTTAGCCAATTCTGCAGCACTAATTCCACTTCTTCAGGAAACTTTACTAAATATGGCGATGTGTCAGCGTTGGTTCAAAATGCCGATGACATGTTTGTGATAGGTAGACAAGGTGATCAAGTTGAACTCGAGTTTCCAACTGCCAATCTCTCAGCGCCTGCTCCAGGTATGGTAAGGGACTATTTCTTATTCATCTCCTGCTGGTTTAAAGATCCGCCAGGACAATGGGGATATGGGTTTAATTTCACCACTGATCCCATGCCGTTTATGGCTATGAGCGGATATCCATATCCATCCACCGAAAGCTACCCCTATGACGCAGCACACTTGGCATACCTCAAACAATACAACACCCGAGTAATTCCACCCACAAACTGAGGATTAAACAACAAACCTGCGTTAAAAAAACACAACAGCTTAAATGCAAAATTCGCTAAACCTTTAAATCACTATTTTTCTTATTTGCATAATTAAAACTTTACAAGAGTACCATCATGTCTTTAATTCCCCAACTCTCTAATCCGTATCTTGGAGCTCTTATTGGCGGTTTAACGTATGGATTCGCGGTTTGCACTGCAACATGTCTCCCGTACGTAGCAAGCTATATTGCAGGTACCGGCGCTGATTTTCGCAAGGGAGTGAGCATAACCTTAACTTTTAATTCTGGGCGAATAGCCGCCTACGCTTTAATCGGAGGCTTAGTAGGCTTATTTAGCGGTTTATTTAGATTATTTGTCTCCTCCTCAGCAATTTCGCCGTTTCAAATGTATTCATCAATCGCTTTTGGGATAGTAACGATACTAATAGGCGGCTATATTCTACTCGCATTAAAAACGAAGAAAACCTGCAGTGCCAACCAAACCCAAAACTTTGGTTTGAATGGAAAAACAGGCAGATTTGGATTCGATTATGGTGCTTTTTCCCTTGGCTTAAGTAGAGGGTTAATCATTTGTCCACCTTTAATAGCGCTATTAATTTACTCGTTACCTTTCGCAAGCCCACTTGGAAGCGTAGGTTTAGCTGTATTGTTCGGGTTAGGAACAACTATTTCTCCAATACTTTTACTTGGAGGACTGACCGGATGGCTTCTCAATAAAGCACCTTTGTTTCGAAAATGGCTTTCAATTGCAGGTGCCGGAATACTAATACTGCTTGGAGCGGTCACATTAATAACTGCAATAATTCAACTTTAAGAATAATTAAAAACGTGAAAAGAAATGAACTGGGATATAATAGGCAATATGCTATTAATCATAGTACTTGCAGGACTCGCAGTAGCTGGAGTCCTCGCTGTTTTAATTTGGAAAAAAAACTTGTCGACAAAAGTAACCTACATAAGATTAGTTATTCAAACTATTGCTTTTGCAGCGCTCTTCTACTTTTTCACATTCACAGTTCCACTGTTTTATGTTTTTATAGCTATTTTTGCGGTCACAATTGTTTTAGGTCGATTCTATTGTGGATGGTTGTGTCCATTAGGCTTCGTCATGGACCTAACTGTGTATGCCAGAAAGGCATTGAAAATAAGTTATCGCCTTATTCCTGATAACTTAAACAAAATTTTGCATAAATCAAGATACTTAATATTTTTGTTCTTCTTATTTGTGCCAGTTGCTTTATGGTTAATTCAGCCTCCTCCAAGCATGAATGTAGCAGTTTTGGAAGCTCAGCTTTTAGCTGGACCATTTCGACCTTACAGTGTTTTAATTGACCCATTGATACCGTTTGTGGTGCCCTGGACTAATGCTGCTGTACCTGTTTTCCAAATTAACTTAACATTTCCTTATGTTCAAGAGTTTTTCAGTTATTTAGGTAAAAATATTAATTTAGCATTCGCCATAGCTTTTGTCAGTGTAACGTTGGCTGGATCATTTTTTATTAGACGGTTTTGGTGCCGTTTCTGTCCAACAGGCGTTTCATTAGGTGTTATTAACCGGTTCAATGGATTTAAGTGGGTGCCTCTGCTCCATCTGGAAAAAGACGAAGAAAAATGTACCAAGTGCGGTGTTTGCGAGAGAGTTTGTCAATCGCAAGTGACAGATGTGTATGAGCAGAAAGGTGGAACAATAGAAACCTCCATGTGTGTGTTATGCTTGCGGTGTGCGGAAATGTGTCCGTATGAAGATACGCTAAAATTGAAGTTTGGCAATAAGACTTTATTTAAATCAAGAAACTGGCTGGAGCCATCAACAAGCGAGTGAAGAGAATGATGAAAACCGACAAAACTGAAAAAAAATACATGCCCGAAATTCCCGCAAAAGAAATGGAAGAACTCAGGAACAACATCAAAGCTGCCTCCCAGAAAATAATAGCTGAGAACATTGAACGCATGAAGAAAGCTGATCCTAAAAGACCACAAGCCATGAATTACTTTGATGAGATAGCCGACTTATTTGGTCAGCGTCAAAAGGAGATTTCTTCCGAAAAACAGAAAGGCAAGAAAGTAATTGGTTACACCTGCTTATTCGCTCCAACCGAGTTGATTTCAGCAGCAGATGCTATCCCTGTGAGAGTAAATTCAGGTTGGTACGACACTTCTAAGATCGGAGATAGAGTTGTGCCAGTTGAAGTTTGCCCAGTTATCCGTTCAACTATAGGCGCAAAGATGATTGAACTCTCACCATTCCTTGAGCAAAGTGACGCATTAATCAGCGTTCTAACGTGTGATGGAATGACAAAAATGGGTGAAATTTTAAGCGATTACAAAACTATTTGGGAAATGAACATTCCAAGAGTTAAAGATGCTGAACACTCGCGTCGTTTTTGGAATGACGAAATATGGAGCATGAAAAGAAGGCTTGAAAAGTTTACTGGAAACAAAATTACGCGAAAAAACCTCAAAGAAGCCATTGAACAAAGTCAAAGAGCTACTAGGGCTTTTCGTCGTTTACAGGATTTACGCAAAGGTTTACCTGTTGTTATGGGTAGAGATGCTATGCTTGTAAATCAATCGTATTTGTGGGATGATAAAAAGCGTTGGACCGAAAAAACTGAAGCATTATGTAATGAGCTTGAGCAGAAAGTTCAACGAAAAGAATGGGTTTGCTCACCTGATACTCCACGTGTACTGGTAACAGGTACTCCAATGTTTTGGCCAGATAATTGGAAGTTGCCAACTCTTGTTGAGGAATCAAATCCTCAGGGCATCATCGTTGCGGATGAACTTTGTTCAGGTGAAAGAATCTTAAATGACCCTGTGGGAGTGGATGAATGGAATATGGATGATATGATTAACGCGATTGGAGACAGGTATTTGATGGCTTCCACATGCCCATGTTTCACTTCCAAAGATGGCAATGAAGACAGAATTAATTGGCTTTTAAATAAGGTTAAGGAATCCAATATTCAAGGCGTCATTTACTATGTAGTGCGCGGCTGTATGCTTTATGCTATGGAATATACCCGAATAAAAAAGGCTCTTGATAAAATAAACATACCCGTTTACTACCTTGACACCGATTATACCAGAGAAGACGTTGGACAAATGAAGACACGGGTCGAAGCTTTCCTTGAAATGTTAACGGCAAGAGTTGAAATCTAAAAAAGTGATTTCATGATAACTGTCGGAATGGATTTAGGTACGCAATCCGTCAAAACGGTCATTTTAAAAGACGACGCTGTTTTGTCAAGGAAACAAGCGTTCTCAGGTTTCGATCCAACAAAAGCTGCTGAGCAAACAGTGGATGAAGCACTAAGACAAGTAGGTCTGACAAAAGCTGACGTAAATTTATTTGTTGCAACCGGCTCGGGAATGAACTTGGCGCCTTACTCCAACAGTACAATAAGTATGGTAGGCGCTGACGCTAAAGCTGCAATTTTCCTTTTTCCAAAAGCTAGAACTATTATCGATGTTGGTGCTGAAGAAGCAAGAGCAGTTAAGTGCGATGAGAAAGGGGTTATGGCTGATTTTGTTGTTAACGAGCGTTGTGCAGCTGGTGCAGGCGCATTCATTGAAGCAATGGCGCGTGCTTTAGAAGTAAAATTGGAAGATATGGGTCCATTGTCGCTTAAGGCGGAGCGGGCTAGCCCCATTAATGCTTCCTGCGTAATCTTCGGTGAATCGGATGTAGTTTCTCTTATTCATCGACAAGAATCTAAACCTGAAATAGCAAGGGCCGTTTTCGACGCAATGGCTGATCGTATTTCGTCGATGGTTCACAGATTGGGAGTAAACCCAGATGTGGTTCTGGTTGGCGGAGTAGCTAAGGATGTTGGTTTTGTTGCGGCATTAAATCGAAAATTAGGGGTCAACGTTTTGATACCTGAATACCCTGATTATGCTGGCGCGCTTGGAGCAGCTTTAATAGCTGCTAATAGATCGAAGGAGACTAAAAAGTGAGCGAATCAGTTTCAGTTAAAGAGGATGTTGAATTTTGGCGTTGGAAAGAATATCAACGTATAATGCCAGAGATAAAATGGACAAACAAAGACATTATAACGGCTGGCGTTGATGTAGGGTCTGTTGGTTCTAAAGCTGCTATAATGGTTAATGGCCAAGCATATTCATGGGGTATTACTCGAACAGGTTCTAACAGTCCTGAAAGTGCAACTAAGGCTTTAAATTGGGCTCTCAAAGATACGGGTCTTAAAGCAAGTGATATCAAATACATTGTAGGCACAGGCTACGGCAGAGTCAATGTTCCAATGGCAAACAAAGCCATAACAGAAATTGCATGCCATGCAAAAGGAGCCAATTATATTTGGGGACCAAGCGTTCGAACAGTACTTGACGTTGGAGGACAAGACATCAAAGCCATACGCATAGATGAAACCGGCAGAGTAGTTTCTTTTTTGATGAACGACAAATGTGCAGCTGGAACTGGCAGAGGAATGGAAGTCTTCGCTGATCTCCTGAAGATTCCAATTGAAAAAATCGGGGAAATGTCACTTCAAGTAGATGAGGAACCGCCGCCAGTAAGCTGCACATGTGTGGCTTTTGCAAAAACTGAAGCCATGGGACTTCTACGTAAAAGCTGGTCTAAAGAGAAGGTTTTGGCAGCATATACGAGAGCAATGGCAGTTCGCATGGCTAATCTGATCAACAGAATTGGTTTAGAAAAAGAATTAGTTATAACAGGAGGGCAATCAAAGAATATTGGGATTGTTAGCAGGATAGAGGTTGTTTTGGGGACGAAATGTTTGCCTATGCCCAATTGGCGAGAAAACGGCTTAGACCCCATGGTTGCAGGCGCGTTAGGTGCAGCGCTTTTCGGCAAGGCGCTTTACGATAAAGGACAAAAAACATAGAGGAAAAAGTTTTTGATAACGAATTATGGTTACAGCGACGGTTCAGGTGAATACTACATAACGATTGATACCGACAAATGCAGTGGCTGTGGCAAATGTGTGAAAAAGTGTCCACAATCAGCACTTCAGCTCGAAACTATGTTCATAGACCTCGAGGATAAGATTGTTGCTTCAGCTTCAGAAGAGCATAGAAAGAAAATAAAGTATACCTGTGCTCCATGCAAGCCTGAAACCAAAAGAACTCCATGTGTGCTTGCTTGTGATTCAAAGGCAATTAACTGCACTTGGAAGGTTCTATAAGCCGGGTATTTGGATTTTCCAATGTATATTAGAGTGTCATAATTTTGTTTAACTGTCCATAAGTCTATATTATCCCTATATATTGAATCGTCATATATTAGAAAATGTTATCTGAGATATTATTTGAGAATTCGTTAGCTTTATTTATCGTTCCGCATAATGAAGGTTGTTAACGGGGTAAGAAATTGGCAAGGAATCCTCAGTCAAAAGATGAAGCATTAGAAGCTGTAGACTTTATCGTGAACGTTTTAAAAGAACACGAGAAAGATTTAGACAAGTTGATTAATGAGCTAGCAACAGTGACGGAACAACTTGGAGATACAGGACAAATAAACGGCAAAGTAGAAAAAGTCGAAGAAAAAATTAACGGCTTACAAAAAGAAGTAACAAATCTAATTTCATCTTTTTCTAGCGCAACAAAAGAACCTATTCCATCGGCAGCGGAACGAGGCGTTCAATTTGTACCTGCTTTGGCGGTTCAAAATGGTCCGTCTGTGATTTTTAAGTGCAAGCAATGGGAAGATTTTCAGACATTAGCGTTTCAAGCTCAAACTTTAACTTTTAGCTACAAAGAAGAAGAGAAGCTTTTCCAAGCTGATGCACTTAAAGGAAATCAAATTATTTCTTATAGCGGGGGGATTCCGAAGCTATCTGCTATTCTGAAGGCATTCTTATCAAGGCAACTTGATGTTCCGGAACGGAACATTCTTGAAGGCGTTTTAGCGATAAGCTAAATGCTTATTTTCATTCTTTATTTTGAGTTCATAAAACTTATTACAATTTTCTTGTATTTTGACTCTTGTTAGTGATTGGAGGACTAGTTAAGGTTGAAGGTAAAACCAAATAGCCGATTACATTTTCCGTTTTCGAAGCCTTCTCCTTTCTCCTCGATGACGGATGGCACTGGTTTGCCAACAAACAACAGCCAGTCCTCCAACACAACATTTTACTAATTCACAAAACTGCAAAGTCTTTTCGGGAACAACATACTTCACATTCCTAATTCAAAACCCCAGAATTAATTATACCAAATCTTAAATGCAACTAACAACTAGTTCACTTTGGGTAGATTGTTTGGCTATCGATGTAGAGCGAACAAAAAAGCCAAAGCTTCCGAAAAAGCGGTTGCTAAAGAAAATAAGCAGAAGATAAGACAAAGGCGCTTTTATTCTGTCAATTTTATGAAATTTGACAGCTAACAAAATGTTTCTTAATCAAGAAATGCAACAATTTGCCAAGTAATTCTTAGTTATTGAACATCGGATTAACCTCTTATAAAGAAATAAACAACTCTTCTGGAGCTAAACAGAAAATTTATAAAAAAATATTTAAAAAAAGTAAAATATTGAACGCATTTTATTTATTAAAGAAGGGTTTAGGAGTTCAACTTATTTTGGGGCTGTCAAATATTTGAGGTGGAATGGCTTTATTATGAGTCCTGCTTTTAAATCGGAATGGAAAGTTTGGCTTTCAACTACCCAATCAGAAAGTTCTGAATCATGCGCCCTTATGAACTCAGCGAAGTTTGCAAAGTTTTCGTGAAGTGAAATGCAGGCTGCATCCCAACCCATGCCTCTTCCGTCTAAAACTAAAATTACGTTGGGTTGCTTCATGTACCATTCTTTCATTTTGTGTAAGGCTTTGGTTTTTTCTTCTCCTGTTGCTGATTTCAGTTTGCTTTTTATTAATGTGAATGCTGCTATTTCAAACCCGATTTGCCCAAATTTTGGAATAACTGTGTATCCTTCGATAAAGTTTTCTTCAAGCATTGCTCTTCTTCGAGTAACTGTAGGCTGGGAAACCCCGAGGGACTTTGCAAGCTGCCTATCGCTTCTATGCGAATCCTTCATTAATTCAAATAGTATTTTGTAGTCTATGGGTTTCAATTCTTTCATTGCAATCATCTTATACATTCAATAGCGTTTTTTCCATCATATATAAAGTCATTGTTGGATAAATGAAAAAATTGTTCCAGTTTAACACGGCAACAATAACATGATGATAAATACTTTTAAGAGAAAAAACCACATATTCACCATGTTGGAGCGCAAAAAGTCTTGTCACATGAAATCTTAAGGAATATAGAGCAAGAAATGGCAAATTTGCTATCAGATTTAATCCAGATAAATACCACTAACCCTCCTGGCAACGAAACACAAGCAGCAACATACATAGCAAAATACCTTGCCAAGGAAGGGTTCAAATCTGAAATTATTGAGTCAGCGCCTGGACGTGGCAGCGTAATTATTCGATTGAAAGGGTCAGGTGAAAATCCCAACTTACTTTTGTTGTCACATTTGGATGTGGTTGCAGCTAACCCCAAAGAATGGAGTGTACCGCCGTTTGAAGGCAAAATTGTAAATGGTTATGTCTACGGCAGAGGCGCCTACGACATGAAATGTATGACAGCTATCGAAATGTTAGTAATGAAACTTCTAAAGAAAAACAATGTGCAGGTTAAAGGGGACGTGGTTTTGGCCGCTACAGCCGATGAGGAACAAGGAGGCGAAGAAGGAGCAGGCTATCTGCTACGAAATCACAAAGAAAAAGTTTGGTGCCCTTATGTTATCAATGAAGGAGGCGGTTTGGCATTTCCGATAAAAGAAAGATACGTGTTCCCAATCCAAACGGCGGAAAAAGGAATTCTGTGGCTGAAAGTAAAGGCAAAAGGAACCCCCGGGCATGGCTCGAAACCTCACATCGCAGATAACGCCGTAATGCAAATGAATAAAGTTGTGGAAATACTTGGAAATTATCAAGCTGAAACCATCTTTGTACCCACCCTTAAGCAGTTTCTTACAGAAATGGGAAAGAATGACCCAGAAATTAACGAGTTATTTTCACGTTTACTCGCTAATCCTTTGCAAAGTGAACAAATTCTTGATGAGTTAGCAAAAAAAGATCGTGCGTTAGCAGAAGAAATTAGGCCAAGAACCAAAATGACAATAGCTCCTACGATGATTCATGGCGGTGTAAAAGAAAACATCATTCCTTCATATTGCGAAGCCGTGTTTGATTGTCGAATACTACCAGGACAAGATGTGAATGAAACATTTAATTTAATAAAAGATTTGCTAAAAGACGTAGGGTTAGAAAAGTTAAGTTTTGAGTTCATACAAAAGCATGATGGTTCAGAATCAAATACCCAAACCCCCCTCTATAGCACGATCACGAGCGTTCTGCAGGACTTCGAACCGAAATGCGGAATCACACCAACCCTTACAACTGGTGGCACGGACTCGCGCTTTTTCAGAGAAGCCGGCAGCATATGTTACGGGTATCAGCCTATGATTCCAGATGAACCCAATGATCAATTAGAAAAACGAATGCATGGGATTGACGAGCGAATCACAATTGAAAATCTTGTTTATGGAACAAGCATACTCTATGAAACCGTGAAAAGATTCATGACAATGTGAACATACCTCATTATCAGAGAAGATGAAGGTTGAAGGTTTCTTTTTCTTTGACGATCTCAATCTAATTGGAACTTAATCGATAGGCATTTAGGGTTGAAAATAAGTATTATTGGAAACAGTTGATACTGATGGCGCTACAAAAAATAAGCAAAGTGTTAGAAGGATGCTGTCCTGACCAAAAAGTAACAGTTCGCGGCTGGGTTTACCGGAAACGTGAAGGAAAAGAGCTTATTTTCCTAGTCATCCGAGATTCAACCGGATTTATCCAATGTACTATTAAAAAAACCAGCCCCAGTTGGAGCGAAGCTCAGCGTTTAACAATTGAATCTTCGCTGACCCTCGAAGGCATCGCCAAAGAAGACAAACGTGCGCCTGGCGGCTATGAAATCAGCGCAGAAAACATTACAATTATCGGGTTAGCAGAAACCTTCCCAATTGCAAAAGATAAAAGCGAAGAATTCATACGTGACATGCGTCACCTTTGGCTTAGAAGCCGCAAAATGAATTTAATGATGAAGATTAGAGCTGATGTTCTCGAAGCATCACGGCAATACTTCGAAAAACAAGAATATACCGAAGTTTCGCCGCCAATGTTTATTTCCGCAGCAGTTGAAGGCGGATCGACACTTTTCGGCTTAAAATATTTCGACCAAGATCTATACTTAACCCAAAGCAGCCAGCTTTATCTTGAAATATTAATTTACTCGCTAGAAAACGTCTATTGCATAGCTCCGTCTTTCAGAGCGGAAAAAAGCAGAACAATCAGGCACTTAACCGAATACTGGCACATGGAAGGTGAATGGCCATTTGCGGACATGAATGACCTGATGAAGTTTGAAGAAGGTTTAATGACCCATGTTTGCCAAACTATCGGCAACACTTGTCAAAAGGAATTCGCCGAATTAGGCGCTGATATAAACAAGCTCAAAACAGTGCAGACCCCGTTTCCACGCATAACTTATGCTGAAGCCATCGATAGGCTAAAAGTGAAAAATCCCGCTTTAAGCTGGGGCGCAGATTTAGGTTACGAGGATGAGAAGGTTTTGGCTGAAGACTTCGGCAAACCCTTCTTCGTCTACGATTACCCAACGGCAATCAAGGCGTTTTACTGCAAAACCTACAAAGAACATCCAGAAACTGCAATGTCAGTTGACATGATGGTGCCACGCATCGGCGAAATCAGTACAGGCGGCGCAAGAGAAGAAAACAAAGACATGCTTATTGAACGTATGAAAGCGCAGGGTTTGAAACCTGAAGAATACGAATGGTACCTTGACCTAAGACGCTACGGCACAGTGCCCCATGTTGGCTTCGGAATGGGAGTAGAACGACTATTGACATGGATGCTTGACCTCGACAACATCATTGACGCAATACCTTTCCCAAGAACAACCCGCAGATTCTATCCTTAATGCTCCCTTTTCTTTTGTTGGCACAGGATGCACTAGAATTTTGGTGATTGATTTCATCATCAAAAAAGAAGCGTTGTCTCCCTATAGACGCCGCATTGTGTTTTAGGGGTATCCTGTAAAATATTCCTGTTTCATCTGAGTTTTCGGTAAGCCTAAGCTTTCGATAATTGTTTCCATTGCTTTAACCATCGGCGGTGGTCCGCAAGTATAAAATACGTTTTCTTTGAAGTCGGGCAACGCTTTCTTAATCATATCTGCAGTGATTATGCCTGTTTCTCCCTTCCAATCGCTTGAAGGCTGGTTAACGACGCAAACCATTTTGAGATTCATGTTTTCCTTTTGCATATTTTCAAGTTCGTCTTTGAAAACAATATCTGCTTCAGTGCGGCATCCGTAAAAGAGAGTGATTTTTGAATCCAACTTCTTGTAGGTGGCGTTCTTTATGATGCTCTTGAACGGTGTTATTCCTATTCCTCCTGCGAACATCGCTATTTTGGGGAATTCGCCTTCAAAAGTGAATTGTCCATAAGGTGCATCTATACTTGCCCAGTCGCCAACTTTCATTGCTTTTAATGCCATTGAGTATTCATGGTCCGTTAATTTTTTGGTAAATTCAAGATGGTCTTTTTCTGTTGGGCTACTGCTGAAGCTGAAATGATGTATTAACTCTTTGTCATCCCGTTTTATGGTTATCATAAAATATTGGCCTGGTTTGTAAGTTAATTCTGAAGGTCTGGGAAACCTGTAGCTTGTTACGTCTGCGGTTCTTGGTATAATCTCTGTGATTTTTGTTTCAAACTTCATAAAAATCAAATCTTTTTTAGGAAAATGTAGGTTCTAGTATAATTTATTCGTTACAATAAACTTTACGCTGAAAGTATCCAATGTATATTAGGCAAAAACATTTGAGCGTACCGTAAAGCTTTAAAATAAAACCATGTCATTGAAGGGTTAAAACATTAATTGGAGCAACAAAAACAAATGAGTAATGATAATCTATTAGCAAAATTGGCAAACCCCGCACCACTAGGGCTTCTTGGCTTTGGCTTAACAACTGTTCTTCTTAACTTGGTAAATGCAGGCGTTATTCCACTGGACTCCGTGGTTTTAGCTATGGGCATCGCATACGGCGGAATTGCACAAATTATCGTTGGCGCAATGGAATTCAGAAAAGGCAACACATTTGGCACTGTAGCATTTCTATCCTATGGCTTATTCTGGTGGAGTCTAGTAATGATATTACTTTTACCAAAGATCCCTGAATTCGCAGCTTTCGCACCGACTTCCGCTTCACTTGCAGCTTACTTCATAATGTGGGGCATCTTTACCTTCGGCATGTTCTTTGGAACATTGAAAGCTAACCGCGCTTTACAATTCGTATTCGGCAGCTTAACTCTACTATTCTTCATGTTAGCATTAAGAGAAATAACTAACAACTTTGGTCAAACAGGGTCCATCACATTCAACACATTCGTAGGCATCGAAGGCGTCATATGTGGCTTGAGTGCAGTGTATCTTGGAATAGCTGAAGTCCTAAACGAAACGCACCACAAAACCATCCTACCAATTTATCCAGTAAGCTAAAAAACAACTATTTTCTTTTTTTATTTTCTAACAAATCAACTGAAAAACTTATATGCTCTGTTCCTTTTATTCCGCACAGTTTAGGTTGAGGAAAATGACAGAAGCTAGTTTACCCTTCAACGAAAGGTATTATCCAAGTATTGCCAAAATTTCTAACGGCGAAAAAAGGAAAGAAGAATCCGAAAAAGCCCTGAAGAACCCCCAAGAATACTGGTCTGAAAAAGCAAAAGCCATCGATTGGTATAAGCCATTCAGCAAAGCCCTTGACGATTCAAACCCGCCATTTTACAAGTGGTTCCCCGACGGAGAACTAAACATCTGCTACAACGCCATAGACAGACACATAAAAGGTCCCCGAAAAAACAAGCTTGCCTACATTTGGGAAGGCGAAATGGGAGAAGTAAAAACTTACACTTACTATCAATTATACCGAGAAGTAAACAAACTTGCAAAAGCCCTAAAAGATTTCGGCGTCAAAAAAGGCGACCGTGTAGCAGTTTTCCTTCCAGTTATTCCAGAGTTGCCAATCACACTGCTTGCAACCGCAAGAATAGGTGGAATCCACACTGTTGTCTTTTCAGGTTTTAGCGCAGAAGCATTAGCTGACAGAGTAAATGACTGTGGAGCAAAAATTCTAGTTACCGCAGACGGTTCTTTCAGAAGAGGAAAACCAGTTGGTATCAAAGACAATGCAGATCGTGCAACACCACTTATGCCAAACATCGAAAAAGTGATTGTTGTTAAGCGCACAGGTCAAGCTGTTCAAATGAAAGAGGGCAGAGACGTATGGTACCATGACGCTCTAGCAAACGCAGGCGCAAACGCGTATGTAGAACCAGAGAGCATGAAATCCACCGACCCGTTATTCATTCTATACACTTCAGGAACGACAGGCAAACCAAAAGGTGTTCAACATGGAATAGGCGGATATCTTGTTTGGGCTTACTGGACTCTTAAATGGGCTTTTAACCCGACAGACGAGGACATTTATTGGTGCGTTGCAGACATCGGATGGATTACAGGCCACACATACAATGTTTATGCACCCTTAAGTCATGGAATGACCGCATTTCTATTTGAAGGCACACCAGATTATCCAGGACAAGATCGCTGGTGGCAGATGATCGAAACCCACGGCGTAACTATACTTTACGGAACACCAACCGCTGTCCGCATGTTCATGAAATTCGGAGAAGACTTAGTACTAAAACATGACCTTAGCTCACTACGCATCTTAGGCTCAGTAGGTGAACCAATCAATCCTGAAGCTTGGAAATGGTATTACCGTGTCATAGGCAAAGAAAAACTACCAATAATCGATACTTGGTGGCAAACAGAAACAGGCGGATTCATGATTTCTCCAGCGTCAGGCATAGAACTAACACCTCTAAAACCAGGCAGCGCAACCCTACCGATGCCCTCAGTTAACGTAGACATATTTGATGAAAAAGGACAATCAGTTCCACAAGGCACCAAAGGAGTACTAGTAATAAAGTCACCATGGCCAGGAATGCTGCAACAAATTTGGAAAGACCCTGATCGCTTCAAACAAACATACTTTGGAAGATGGCCAGGAATTTACTTCTCAGGCGACTATGCAGTGCGTGACCCCGACGGATACTTCTGGCTTCTTGGCAGATCAGACGAAGTTCTCAAAGTGGCAGGACACAGAATCGGCACAGTTGAACTTGAAAGCGCATTGGTTTCTCACCCAGCAGTCTCAGAAGCAGCAGTTATGGGCAAAGAAGACGCAGTGAAAGGTGAAGTTCCAGTCGCATTCGTGGTTTTGAGAAGCGGTTTTGCACCCTCAGACGCCCTCAGAACGGAACTCATAAAACACGTAAGAACCACAATTGGTCCAATCGCCACTCCCGATGCAGTAGTATTCGTAAACAAAATGCCAAAGACTCGAAGCGGCAAAATCATGCGTAGACTACTCAAAGCAGTCCTAACTGGAGCACCTCTTGGCGACACATCAACCATTGAAGACGAAGGCTCAATTGAAGACATCAAAGCAACATATGCCGAACTGCAAAAACAGTTAGCTAGTAAGTAGCTTTCTCTTTTTTCTTTTTTGTTTCAAATATTTTTTTGTTTATCACATACTTGGGGTTTTCATGACGGGTAAACCAGTTTGCCCCAAAAATTCATTTTGATAAAAAAGCTTTTTGTAAAATAGAACTCGTCGGAAAATACCTTTCAGAGCCTCTATTTTAAAAAAAAGGGGCAGTTTATTTAAAGGTAAATTGGCATTAAATAACCGAATAGTTACACAAATGCTCCAGATGCGTTAGGCGTATTTTCATGTATTTCTTGGGTGACGTCCCAGTATTCGACAATTTTGTCTCCACTAAATCGGAAAAGATGAACTTGCCTTAAGCCTCCTTCGCTTGGATTGGAACTAGCAAGTGTTGTATGAACCGCAACTAAGTCACCGTCAGCAAGAACATGCCTGACATTGAGCTTAAAGTCAGCCGTTGATCCTTTTATTATTCCTTGTGCGCCTTGTTTTTGAACTGCAATCATTGCGTCAATTAATTCGTTCATGCCGCCAACTATGTAAGGATTATGAGTTTTACAATCAGAGGCAAAAAACTTTAGACCATCTTTTGGTTTTCCCGCACTAATTAAATTCAGAAATTCGATTGCAATTTTTTTGCGGGTTTTATTTACGTCGTTTTCAGGTATCATAAAAGGTGTTATTGTTTCCATTTTTTCACCAAAGAAATTTAGGTGTTAAGATTATTAAAATATGGTGGCGAGTTATTGGTGTTGAAAAATTCGATTGCTAACAAATATTTTGAAAAATCGTTGACCGTGCCTAAGCTCATGAAAACTTCATGATGTGTGAAAAAATTAGATGGTGAACTTTCAAGAAGTGAGCTGGCTAAGTCATTCAGACTCTTCACAAAACAGCTAAACTTGATTTCTATAAAGTGATTACAAGGCTAATTGGAAAGACTATTTTACGATGTAGTTAAGATGATGGCGAACTGGGAAAAAAGAAACAGTTAGTCCATTCAATTATTACAATAGCGAAGATGCTTTTTGTCAATAATCGAGCTGTGCATGAGGTTGAAGTACGTCCAAGTTAAAATCTAACCGTAAAAGCTTATGCCTACATTTGCTGTCCTTGCAACCGTATAAAAATAAGTTGGGGTTATTGTAATTGGTTGTTAAGACCTCGCTTGTTGATTTGCAGTTTATGCATTGTTCAGCTTTTACTTGGTCATTTAAAATTTGACCTTTCATGAGAAGAACTTTCCAAGATTTTTCCTTAATTGATGCTAACATTTTAAACAACTTCCTAAAAATATGTTATAATCTCTTTTCGATTTTGTTTTTGACGCATAAGGATTGCCTTTGACGTTTAAATTATTATGTGACTGTTAAGCCACAACAACTATTTTAAAATGATTTATGAGCTTCAATAAACTGTGTGTATTGCAGTCTATTTTACGCTTAATTGCTGCATTTTGCAATAATTGGGAACATAAAAAAGCAACTATTAAATACTCAAAAAATGACTGAACAAAACAATTAAAGCCTCTTCACTTTTTACTGTGAGTATTAATTTTGGATTCATAGGTTGCTTTCATAAGTTAGTTAAATAGCCTTGGCTATTTTGGGGTATGGACAATTGGAGGAAAGTAAATGAAACAAATTCAAGAAAAAGATAGGAAAGAAATAGAAACAAAATTAGCTAATGTTTTCCATTCAGAAATCGACGGTTTGACGACAGAATTGCGTGAAATATTGCTAGATGATATGGTTACAGCCTTCGAAAATAGATTAAATGTGTTAAACAATGTATGCAATAAAGCCGATAATTAACAAGTACCTATGGACTAACTGTTGATTAGTGATACATAAATGATTTATATTAAAAACATGAATAATGGAGAAAACAAGAGGACTACAAGTTGCGTCGTTCAAAACTAGAAATGTACGTTGATATTCTTACAGTTCTGGCCCACAGAGGACCGCTAAAGCTAACACATGTAATGTATAAAGCGAACGTTAATTGCAGTGTCTTAAAGGAGTACCTTGATTTCCTCACAAAGCAAGGCTTGGTTGAAGAACGTATCGTTGGAAAACGACGGGTTGTTTACGCTGTTACTCAACGAGGAATAACAGTTTTGAAGTACTTCAAAGAATTAAAACAAGTTTTGCCTATAGTAGAGGAAGCACGGAATCAAGCAATGGTTCCCTACTAAACATTTTTAATTTCTTTCCTGATTTAATTTTTAATTAATTATTTTTTGTAAGTTGATATTCAAATTTTTATTAATTTTGTTGCTCTTCAATCTGTATTTTTGTATCGTAATACTTAATAAACAGATTCATTCACTAACTGTATACCTGCAAAACAGTTGGAGAGAAGCCTGTGATTAAAGATCAAACAATAACTAAAAGGCCTCTAAACATTCTCGAAAAAATTGAGGAAAGCCTTGAAAAACTAAATGATAAAATGGAAGTAATCATCGAAATCCAGAAGAACGGCGGCGACAACTCAAAATCCACTCCAGCTTTACCCGATGCGTCACTTGACGTTATGACGCTTCTCTCTATGCCAGATCACCTGCGAAAAACCGCTATGGCAATTTGCAGATGCCCTCGAGCAACAGCTGAAGAAATTTCTCAGCAGACAAGTCGCGCCAGAGCAGTAGAAAGTGCATATCTTAATCAACTTGTGATAATGGGTTATCTCAAGAAGGAACGGAAGGGTCGAAAAGCGTATTTTTACGTTGAAAGAGACACACAGGGTTGAGAGCATGAGTAAAATTATTGCTGTACATTCGTATAAAGGCGGAACAGGAAAAACACTTCTGTCAGTTAATTTAGCCGCGACCTTTGCAAAGAATGGTAAGAAGGTTTGTGTTTTTGATTTGGATTTTCGGGCTCCAAGTTTGTTTGCTATTTTGAAGGCTGAGAATTCTGAGGTTTGGTTTAATGATTATTTGAATAACACTGCTGAAGTCGGGTCTGTTCTTGTGGATTTAAGCAGCAAGGTTCCTGGCAACGGCAAGTTTTTTGCTGGTTTAGCTAATCCTTCCACTGAAGCTATTCGTGATATGTCTTCTAAAGATCGTAAGTGGGAAATGAGGGCTTTAGGCAGGTTGTTGGCGCTTCGGGAATCTTTAATTGTGGATCAAGGTTTTGATTACCTCTTCTTTGACACAAGCCCGGGCTTGCAGTATAGCAGCATAAACGCAATTGTAGCTGCAGACTTTGTTGTTGTAGCAACAACAGGCGATCGGAGTGACGTAGACGGAACCAAACGTATGCTAAAAGAACTCTATAACCTGTTCGAGAAAAAAACAGGACTCGTTTTAAATAAGGTGCTTGATGCTTCTGCTACATCAAAGAAATCTGAGTTAGCTGCCAAAGTGAAAATAAACTATCAAGTCCCCATGCTCGGCGTCGTGCCATGCTTTTGCGAAATTCTACGAGCGGAAGGTAATCTGATTTTTGTCCAGGATAAGCCTGACCATCCGTTCACGAGAATTCTGGCTGAAATGGCAAGGAAAATTGAGGAAAACGAAGTAAATTAGCTTCTATACTTTTTCCCACTTTGGATTTTGATTTTAAGCCAAAATAACGTAGGTTTTTGTTGAAACTTTTACCCTCATCACTTAAGTGAAGTCGACGAAGCTGCTATTTTTCAAGGTGTTAAAGCTATCAGGTATTTGTGGTGTTTCAGATGCCCTAAAACTTAGTTTTTTAATATGACCAATTGAAAAACATAAGGCAATTTTATTGAAAGAATTTTAACCCGTTTTGCAATTTATGGTTGGAGACGTTTGCTGTATGGATAAGTCCGTTATCATTTTAGCCGTTGATTGCAATGGTAAGTTCGAGGAAGATAAAGGATTGTTGCTTCTGGATAATAAGCCCTTGTTGAAGTATGTTGTTGAATCTGTGAAGGGACTTGCTGAAGAAACAATTATTGTTACAACATCGAAAGAACGCGCTGATTCCTATGCTAAAGTTGTTTCGCCCAAAGTTAGGTTTGTTTCAGATGCTGATGAATCCACAGGGCTTTTGGGCGCTGCTTTGAAAGGTTTTGAAGCGGCTGAGGGAAAATATTCGTTAGTTTTGCCATTCGATTCCCCATTTGTTAACCAAGACGTGGTGACTTTGCTTTTTGATTGTTGTGTTGGCAAATCTGCAGATGTTGCACGGTCGCCTGATTGTGAGGTTGAAGCTTTGCATGCAGTTTATAATACAAAGTTGGCTTTGGAGGCGGCTAAAGATGCGTTGCCGAACGGGGAGCTTGATGTAGAGGCAATTGTTGATAGGTTACGTGGAGTTCGTTACATGTCCACGATGGTAATAGAGCAGTTAGATCCTGATTTCAAAACATTCTTCCGTGTAATTACTCCATTAGACCTAAAGAAAGCCGTGGTCATGTTAAAACCTAGAACTTCAGCTTCAAAGAAAGGTGCTGCTAAAGCAGCTCTTACGCCCATCAGAAGACCTAAGTATCCAAGGTTGTAACTTGTTGTAGTGCTAGCACAGTCACATTGCTTTTTATTGCCAAGCCTCAGTATAGGTATGTAAAACGCGGAGGACGTAAAAAATCTGAAGCGTTGGCAAATCAACGGCTAACCTAAACGCAAGCGCCATGTTCCCCCTCTCTCTTCCGACAATTTTAGTTTGCGCCAAGTTAAATCCGAATTTGCCTAAAAACACTTTTAATAATGTTTTTTTGGCTCACGCATATTCATTTTGTCAATTTCTTTGATGCTAGCGCCGCACAAACACATACGTTAATAACTTAGCGAATACTCGGTTCTAAATTGGAAGTGACCTTTTTTGTCTGAAGAAAAAAAGAAAATGTACTATTATTATGGTGGAAAAGAAAAGAAAGCGAGCGAAATAAGAAAACAAAGTCAAGCAATTATGCCTTATCAGCAAGATTTTGACCGTATGATGGATCGTTTTGAGCGGGAATTTGAGGATTTCTGGGCAATGCCGCCAATGATGAAACAATGGATGCATGAACGTCCTGGTTTTCCAATGATGCCATTTAAGATGACCATGCCCTCTGTAGATGTGGAGGATAGCGGAAAAGAATTCCGTTTATCCGCCGACTTACCCGGTTTCAACAAAGAAGACATCAATATAGAAATCACTGATGACTCAGTTATGATTCACGCGAAAAAAACGATGGCGGAAGAAGAGAAAAACAAAAATTATATCAGGCGCGAACGTGCTGCACAAAGTTTCTATAGAAGAATTGTACTACCTGAAAAAGTCAAGTCAGATGATGCAAAAGCAAGCCTAAACAACGGAATACTTGAAATTATTTTGCCAAAGAAGGAGCCTAAAGAAACCAAAAAGGTGCAGGTTACTTAATAAAAATTTTCTATTTTTTCTTTTTCTAATTCTTATATTTTTTGGGTTACTTTTTTTTACATGCTAAATTTTTCTCAGTTTTATCAACCATTTTTTGTTTTCGAGCCAAGAATAACATTGCAGAAATCGTAATTGTAGTCACGATAATCAGAGTTAACGCCGTATAATCTATGCCAATCATTTTAGGAAGTACCTCATATAAACCGACTAACCCGAAAATGACAAATATTATTGCTGAAAGCCAATTAAAAAGTCGCTCAGGAAACCGTTTACATAAGACTACACCAACAACTATTCCTATTCCATCGGCAGCTAACATGGCTATAATCGCTCCAAGAAAAACACTGAGGGCATTTTGGTATTGCGCAACTAAACTGACGGCTGCCAACTCGGTTTTATCGCCAAATTCCGCAATGAAAAACGCTAACCCTACAGTTGCGACCACTCCAAACCGCGTAAGGTTTCCTGTTCTCAACTTTCTGTTTGTCTCCTCTGATGGTCCATAAGCCGAAGCCAATGAATGAAAGTGAAGCAGCTAACGAAATAATGTCTATGGGCACTATTGTTGATAAAAATTGGCCAATCGCGACCGTTAACGCAAAATTAGCAACGATTGCCAAAAAAACTCCAAGAATTACCTTGTAAACATTGTATTTTGCCGCAAAAGACATGGCTAAAAACTGAGTTTTATCCCCCATCTCAGCCAAAGCAATCAATGCAAATGAGGCAATAAACACGGTCAAACTCAAATCAAACAATGGTTTTCACTTAAACTGGGGGTTTAGATATTGTTTTGTTATTTAATGTTTTCATCCATTGCCTAAATTCCTGTGAAGGCGGAGAGTCAGCGTAGAGTTGTTTGCGTTTGGATTCGAGGAAAAGGTTTTCTTTGCCTGCATATTCGGCGGCGGTAACTAACTTGTGCCCAGTGATAGCTGCTTTATCATAAACTTGTGCTATTTTTTGTTTCCACGATTCATCTCGAAGTGCATGATGCTCCAAAATGACAATCGGTACATTTTCAACAATACGCTCCAGATTCTTTAGGCCCTGTTCCAACTGATTGATTTCAACTCGGAAGCCTCCAAGATAAAATGGTGGACCACCCAACATAATCACAGATGGCGTCTTCTTCAAAATAAGCTCAAGCACAAGGCTAGACATTGGACCTTGAACATCAGGGGCAAACATAAATCGTTCACCTCCACATTCGATCATCGCCATTACCACCCAACCCAACATCAAATCATCTGATCCATGAGCTACTGCCTCAGAAAACTGGAGCGCCGTTCCGCCGTAACTAAATGTTTTTCCATCTGCCGCTTCCAATTTTGCCGCATATTTTCCCCCTGTTCTCTGGAACATCCAAGCCCGTTGCCTTTGGCTCCCGTTAATGTTTTCTTTGGGATTCTTCATTAGCACGATTTTGTTTTGGTAAATCTGCCGTGCAGTTTCATCTTTTTCTGTCCAGTTTACTACCCAATCCTCGTATGAGGGAGTATGATGGTCAAAATGGTAATGGCTTATTGTTACGACCTTAGATTTGTCTGCAGCTTCCGCAATTTTTTGGCGTAGTTTGCTGATAGTTTGAAATTCGATGGGGTGTGGGGGTAGGCTGAAACGGAATGGGCAAAGTGATATTCCAGCATCCAAAAGCATTTTGATATCAGGTGTTTCTACAAGCGTGCACATACTGCGAACGCCAAAGCTCTCCGATGCCAAAGGGGAAACTCTGATTTTACTTAGAGGATTAGGCTGTTCTTTTTCCATTTTAGCTCACTGAGAAATCGTTAGTTTGCTAATTCGAAGGTAATAACCCGGATTTCTCTAAACAGAAAAGATAAGGTTTTTGGGCAATTATGCTTTACCAAACCATTTCTCAAACCATTCTTCAAAAGCCAAAACACATTCTTTACGCCAAGACGCTTCAGATTCTTCCTTCAAACAAGTCGCCAGTTCCAGTCGATTGGAAATTTCTGCTTTCGCCTCATCAAGAAGCGCTTCAACGTCATCTAACATATCATTGCCGCCTGCAGAATAATCCTTAACCGACGCCTTTAAAAAAGCCCTTTTCTGTTTAATTAATTGTTCAATTTTTCCTTCCGTAGCCATATTTATTCCCTCAAGTTTCGTTCAATTATGAGCTCTTTAAAATATTAAAGATTTTAAAATCTTTCGACTCAACGCCCACTGGCAAGGTAATTATACACCTACATGGTTCAATCCAACCGAGAAACCTATTAATGAATCTTGAAGAAATTTCTCGTCTAAGACTTGTTAATCAGCACATTCCGGCTGCCTCCTTTGAGTATCCTGAAGAAGTTGTTTCATGGTTTGGTGCCATGCAAGCTCAAGATTACTCCGCAGCAAAATGGGCAGTCGCTTTACGCTCCACCAGTCTAACTGATAAGTCATTAGATGAAGCCTTTGCAGATGGAAAGATACTTCGCACTCACGTTCTGCGACCAACCTGGCAATTTGTAACCCCCGCGGATATCCATTGGATGCTCCAACTTAGTGCCCAACGAATTCATCAGCAAATGGCCCATTGGTATCGCGGCTCAGGGTTAGATAACACGTTATTCAAAAAAACAAATGCAATAATAGCTAAGACCCTGCACGGCAATAAACAGCTTACTCGACCAGAAATCGCCTCTGCCTTAAAACAATCCAATATAGGCGTTGAATTAAACAACCTTAGGCTAACTTTTATCGTCCTGCACGCTGAAGTTGAAGGAGTTATTTGTAGTGGAGCCCTGAAAGGCAAACAACACACTTACGCCCTTCTTGAAGAACGGGCACCACAAACAAAAAAACTAACTAATGATGAAGCATTGGCTGAACTGACAAAACGGTATTTTTTAAGTCATGGTCCCGCAACAATTAAAGATTACAGTTGGTAGTCAGGTCTATCAACAGCTAGAGCCAAAAATAGCGTGGAAATTTTGAAGCCAAAACTAGACCTCGCGGTAATAGACGAAAAAGAATATTATTTTATTGCTTCCGAAACCAATACGTCATCTTCAAATGAACGAGTTTATCTGTTGCCAAACTTTGACGAATATATCATTGGCTACAATGACAGAAGTGCCATATTTGACTCCTCACTCGCAGCAGGATTAGATGCTCGCCACAATCCGTTGTTCCAAAATACTATTTTGCTAAATGGAAAAATAATTGGCACCTGGAAACGCACATTTTTAAAAAACAAAGTAACAGTTACGGCTAAACCTTTTATTAAATTACCCAAGTCTAACCATGAACTTCTCAAGGAGGCTATAACTCGTTATAGTGAATTCATGAATCTGCAGACGGAGCTAATTATTACATCAAATCGATCATCAACTTAAGTTAGTTCAACTTTAATCTTCAACTTTGCTAAATTGTTTAATTCTAAATTCCAATGGTTGGACTGCTTAGCTGATGATAGAAACAAGTTAATGTGCGGTGAATTCTCTCTGCTTAACCGAATTAGCACTTGGCTTTTTCAGTATAGGGCTGGCGCGATTTTGTATTCTTCATCATCTATTGGAAGCGATTTTGCTAATTCTCTGAATGATTTAAGAACTGTTTTTCCTTTAACGGTATTAGCGTAAACTACGCCGCTTTTTCCAAATTTTCTTTCTTCAATAAGTTCTTGTTTAGTTAAAAAGCCCAAATATTGTTTTAGAATGTTGCAGTTAACGTTTGATTTATACATAATATGCGTTAACTTCAGAGGTCCTCTTTGCGCTAAGACCTCAAGAATGTCAACGTAAATTTCAAGTTTTGATCGCCTCATACTTAACCCTTACATTAAGATATGAAAATAAAGTATTAACGCAATTGTGCGTAGTAGCCCTTATGACAATAATAGGTGGTTGCGACCAAATAGTCAAGTTGTAACTTTTTGCAACAAACCGAAATAATTTCGCTTTTGATTATTCAGAAACTACATAATTCCTCTGTTGTCTGGATACGCGAGTGAACCTGCCGGTTTAAAAATTACTATTAATCCTTTTTCGAGATCATTTTTTAAAGCGTATCCATCCTGGTCTAAAATGACTTGAAGGCAACGCAGACTTGCTTTGTCAAGAATAGTTTTTATGTGCAACTGGTATCCTTGAGAAATTTTATCATTAGCATTTGGCTGAATAAGAATAATATCATGTCCAACTATGTTTGTGCATTTTTCATCGGTAATTTCCTTTATTAAATTAATTGCTTCTTCTCTTTTCAAAAAAATGCTTCCAAACAATTCTTGTTATTTGGAAACTTAATAGTTTGTGATTGTTTAATGTTATCAACAACTCAATTATTCACTTAGTCAAAGATGCGTTGGGATAGCCGTAGACGTAACGTCTTCTTAAAACGAATCAAGGAGCGTAAACCAATTGTTTTAGTTCACATATTCTCTTCTGGAAGGATATCAACTCGGTTCTTAGAATACTCGCAAGATCTGCGAGTAAATCCTTGTCAAACAAGGCAAAGTGCATATGGGTGTAATACCATTTAATAGTAAAGGAGGGAAATCAAGATTAAAACTAAGGCGAAAAACAAACTGAAAGACACTAAAAAACAAACAAACCAAACAAAAAACAAAGGAAAAAAGGAATGGCAACAGAGATAAAAATAATCTCTTTTCTTTGGCTACTAATCCTGGTTTAAATCTTATTTTTGCCAAGTAAATGTTTTTGACTAGTTGCATAACCGTTAGGGTTCAGACATTTTAGTTAGTTAAAGCGTGAACTGGGTGGGATTTGAGACCAAACGGGTTCTATGCCAGAGTAAAAAATACTGAAAAAGGAATGTAGGGAGCGTTCGAGGGTCTTGCGCTTGCCAACACGTTTTTATTTTCAGTTTATTTTGATTTAAACTAGACGTCTTTTCATTTTCCAATATATAGAATAGAAGAGGTGAAAATTTGAATAAAAAAGCGGTAACTGTCGTAATTATGATAACACTTGTATTAACAGTGACAATTCTGTCAACTCAAGCTTTTGTTAGAGTGCAAGCACAATCATACCAACAAATTATTAAAGTAACAGGTTCAGGCAATCAGACAACCGATAATTTTAACGTTCCAACAAGCGACTGGAGGATTATTTGGAGCTATGTTCCAAATCCATCTTACCCAGCTTTGGCTATCTTCTCAGTCTTTGCCTATCCTAAAGGTGAATCAAGTGCATATGCAACAAATGTTGTGCAATTTGGTGATAGCAACACCAGTGGTGTAGTTTATGTACATCAGGGACAGAATGATTACTATCTCAAAATTATTGTTACAAGCGTAAAAAGTTATATTATTACTGTTGAATCACAACAAGAATCAATTTCATCACCAACTATTCCAGAATACCCCTTAACGGCGCTTTTAGTCGGCTTGATTTCGGTTTCGGTTTTAGCATTTGAGATAATGAAAAACACCAAAAAACTAAGAAGGTATAACAAAGGAACAAATATATAACAACTTAGGCTTGATGAGGCTTTGGCATAGACGTAAGGGAAGAATATAAACGAGCCCCTTCTCCAACCGCTTGTTCGAGCATTCATTGGCATGATCATAGCTTACTCTATTTATACAAAGCCCAAGGGAAAACCAAGGAACTCAGCATTATAGGCATAGATGAATTCAATGCACTATTAATTTTTAGACAACCTTTTAATTCAAAACAACTGTACCTCTAAGTGCTCAATTTATGGCGGAGAATTCATCAGTTGGTAGCCTAGTCTGAGTTGGACCCGACTTACCTCAAGAGTGTTATACTTTTTCATTTTTTCTCTTAAAGGAATAGTTCAGTTGAGAAGGTGAACTATTTGATCCTATGCTTTGATACGATTACACTAGAAAATGTTCTTTTCCAAAGCCAATTATTGTCATGAATTAAACCTCAATGAAAAAGGTATGATTGAAAATTCTCTCAACGTTGTGGTCTTAATTTTTAGCTTGTGCCTGCTGTTCAGCGGGCTTAGGGCTTTTTTCCTTTTTCACTAAAAAGTAACCGATAACAGCTATTACCGCAATGGTTCCAACGGCAATTCCTGCATTACGCACTCCCCCAGTGCGTTTTTTTGTGGCTATCGGCGAAGGGGTGGGTGCTAAGGCAATTGCTGAAGCAGCCTTCGATTCAATTGCTAGATCGTTGGTCTGAGAAACTGTGAATAAAGATGGTGATGCCAAGACCGAAGACGTGTTCGATGCTTTTGTTGACACCACAGGAAAGATGATTTTGGGCAGAACAGGCGTCAGAACTGAAGCAACAATTGATGCCAAATATGGTGGGCTTGGTTGGTCGCCAGTTGCCGAAAAATCAGTGGTTTTGTAAATTTTGTTGTCGGCTCCTTTTTCGTATCGCAATTTTTCCCACCAAAGCCCACTGAGTTGAGAAGCTACAGCTTTGTCGATAAATCCAAGGTTCTTTTTCTCAAACATTGTTGATACAAATTTGGAGTGAGATAACCTATGACTTTCTACATTCTTCGTCCATTCTTTTGAAAGGGGATTCCCTTTTCTATACAGATCGGATATTGTCCCTTTTCCGTTTATTGAAATATTAAGCGGCCGCGGAGTGTGAAAGTTCGACGCGAGCCAAGCTCGGATTTCTGTAATGGTTGGATCAGCTCTGTACCACAGTTCCCGCCAATGATAATCGCTAACTATCCACTCGATTGTTCCAGTCTTTGCATCCAACCAGACTTCTAAACGCTCAATATCTTTTACTGCGTGAACAAAGGGCACAGCGTTACTTAGAGTTAATTCAGCTGGCCACCTATACAAGTAGCGAAAAACCCAGTATGGCTTTGATTCAAGCCAGTTTGGTTTATCTTTGGAACTCCGATAATGAAACTTTTCTGCCTCTTTTCCATCATATAAGTAGATGGTTGCTTTAGCCTCTTCTACTTTTCTTGTTTTCTCTGATATGCCTGTCTTAACAAAAACTCTAACTGTCAAATAAAAGAAAGCGACCAACGAGAACGCCATTATAAACAAATTAAATCGAATAAGTTGCGGAAACCATGAAACAACGTAGCCCATAGCAACCCACACCGCCAACATGAATAAAAATGAGGGAATAATAACCCGGAAATAGAATTGCTGCCAAAGAGTTAGTTCACCTTTGGATTGCATAACCGGTTCTTCAATAACATTGTTAATCTGCTTGTCGTTTATCTTGTAGTTAGGATCTGGCAATTCATCTCTTAGACCAGACTTATTGAATTTGAAAGAAATACGGTGGGGTTCATACTGATGAGCAAGTTTAAAAGGGTCAACAAGATCTACGAATTTATTATTGGCGAACAGAACATTGCATTTGCCCGAAATAACTGAGTCAACTGTAAGCTCATTACTCAGAAAGTTTTTTTCAACATCTATTTTGAAATCTTCATCCTGAATGTTTCGGTTTAATTTAAGCCGATTAGACCAATAATCCCTAAACCAATAGACACCAGAGTCATACTGCATAAGCTCCATTTTATCCTCTGAATCATTCTTTTGAGGCTTGCTAAAAATAAGAATACACTTCAAATAATAAAAGCTCAGAGCGCGAAATAAATTTTTGCTTGGTACAATTGCTAACCTTTTCAGGAAAATTCAATTTCCTTTGGCCAATTTCTTCTGTAAAACGCGACCCCACGGTTTTTTTATTCTTTGTTTGTTATAAAAATAGAAAAGAAATCAAAAAGTCTCAAAGACTACGAACTATAGTTTATTAGGCAGTGTTTAGAATATTGCGTTGCATGTGCTAAATGCGGTAATAGTACAGCTTGGTTAGTACATAGGCTTGCCAAGTCTAGGACCCGGGTTCAAATCCCGGTTACCGCACTGTAATAATTCCATCTTTTTGCTTCATCTCCCAAACTTGTCAATTCTATTTTAATTCATTTAAGCGATTAAGATAACAAGACGAAAAATTAGAAACCAGGCTTAGCAGAAAATAACTATCCTATTAAGTTCTATTATTCGGTTTTCTTGAATCGAATGCTGGATTAGCTTCGAAAAGAAGAAAGAGGGTGAACTTGCTCTAAAAAAGAAGAATATCAATGAAGTTGAAAAAGAAAAGATAGTTTAGATTACTTCTTTTGGTTGCTTATGATGGGTTTTCTCTAAAGCCAAATTGAAGGCTTCTGAGCAGGCGTCGTGATGTCTGAGGCTTGTAGTATGGCTTGCTGGGCTAGGTCTAGCTGAATAGCGGGTGCTTTCAAGTGAGGTACTTTCAGGTCGGCATGTGGGTGAGTTTTATGAGAAATTATGTGGTTCTCAATGGATGAAATCATTTCTCCTAGAGTCGGAACCATGAGGATTGCTTCACCACACTCGGGGCACTTTATGTATTTTTTCGGGAGTTCTTGGTTACTTATTGTGTTAATGTTTTCTTTGGAGTGTTCATTACATTCATTGTTAATTTCCATACTTAGCACCTTGTTACATCACTTCGGCATACAGCGAATTTAAATGCTCATAATATGCCCGTATAGTGGTGCAAATTATATTTGCTGTTTTTCTTTAATATCGTTTGTAGTTTTTGCATTTATTTGGTGTATCTTGAGTCTGGAATCACACTACTTTGCAGGTTTTATGCTTAAAATAACGCATTTTGCTGATCTATTTCTATTGTCATCCAATGAACCAAAATTTGGGATTTCATAGAGGAAAAAAATTTATTCATTATTTGCCTTCCATTCAATAAGTAGAAAGAATGAACTTCTTCAAATAACAGAGGGATAAGCACTTGAAAAGCGTTGAAAAGATGCCCGTTCTGTTTGTGGGTCATGGTAGTCCAATGAATGCCATAGAAGAAAACGAGTTTGTAGTAGGATTTAGAGATATAGCAAAAGCAATTCCTAAACCCTCCGCTGTGCTTTGTATTTCTGCACATTGGGAAACAAAAGGCACCTTTGTTACGGCAATGAATAGTCCTCGAACGATTCATGACTTTTCTGGATTTCCCCAAGAACTATACATTGTTCAATACCCTGCTCCAGGAAACCCTGCATTAGCAAAAGAAATAATAAGTTTAATCCAAAAGACAAAAGCAAATTTAGATTATCAATGGGGGCTTGATCATGGCTGCTGGATTGTTTTGAAACATTTCTATCCCAAAGCTGATGTTCCAATAGTTCAATTGAGTCTTGATTATTCTGAGTCTGCACAGTTTCACTATGATTTAGCAAAAGAGCTTGTATCTCTTCGTAAAAGGGGTGTCCTTATTGTTGGAAGTGGCAACATGGTTCATAATCTCGGTTTGATTACTTGGGAACACTTTGGGTCTGGATATGGCTATGATTGGGCTATTGAAGCGAACGAAAAAATGAAAAATTTTATTTTGACTAATAACAATCAAGCCTTGATTAATTATGAGTCTCAGGGCAGGGCGTTTGATTTGGCGATTCCAACGCCTGAACACTATTTACCGCTTCTATGCGCGTTGGCACTTAAAGATGAAGATGAAAAAATTATTCTGTTTAATGATAAACCAGTAGCAGGTTCATTGACTATGACTTCTTTAAAAATCGGTTAATTTCCATATAAAATCTTTCGTCTTCATTTTTGGTAAAAAAGATACATAGGGTTAAATAATGAAATGAAAATTAAGAATCTACGTACATTTGTGGTTGCCGTTATGTAATCACATATTGCTTTTAATAACTGTCTTCATCTTTCTTTGGTGATTTTTTGACAGTTGAAAACTATCAATCAACAATGAATGAAAGGCGCGCCAAGGTCATGGGTCCGGTGGACTATATTGTAGTAAAGTTTCCCGGAAACAGGTTCAATGGTAAAATTATCCCTGAGCTTGTTGATCTAGAAAACAGAGACATTATTCGTATATTGGATTTTGTCTTTGTACTCAAGGACGAAAACGGAGACTTGTCCGTTACTGAAGCGAAAGATTTGAAAGAAGAATCAGGAGCATTAGCGGAGTTGACTGCGAATACTGGTGAATGGTTCTATGAAGGCGATATAAACGCACTTGCAGAGTCTTTAGAGAATAACAGTTCGGCCGGTATCTTGCTAGTGGAGAACATTTGGGCAATTCGATTCAAAGAGGCACTTCTTGACTCAAAAGCCGAGTTGATCGACATGGGTCGCATTCCACCTGAAACAATAGCAGAAGCAGAAAAAGAATTGACTTCAAGAGGAGGCAATTAAACATGAGAGGAAGAGGATTAATGCTTGTAGCAGGAATGCGCGCAGGAGAAAAGAAAGGAGCGGCACAAGCTCAACAGGGACAAGCAGCACAGCAACAGCAAGCACCACCGCCAGCTACGACACCAACTGCACCGGCGTCTGCGCCGACCACAGATGTTACAGCTGAATTGACAAAATTGGCAAATCTTCATTCATCAGGTGTGCTCACGGATCAAGAATTTGCAGATGCCAAAAAGAAAGCTCTGGGGTTATAAAAAACCCTTTTTCTTTTTTTATTCACAGTAATAATTTCTTATTTCTTCTTATTTCACAGCTAATATGAATATGACATACTAGTTTCTTTGCTTTTGTGATTTCTTCGTAGCTCTTTGAAATTATTTTCGTAGTTTTTGAGATACTCGAAGAGCCTCAGCAGTTTGGGGCTGAATCTCGGTGAAAGTGGAGGCAAACATCGATTTTTGTTAGGACTTTACATGTCGTGATGTTTGCATTGGTTTTCTTGTTTAGTTTGTATTGTAAAATAAATTCGAAAAATTATTCTCTTGCCAAGTTGAACTGCAATTAGTTTTTATTAAAAAAACATTGTGACTTCAATTCTTGGATATAATTTCGAAGAGTATTTGAAGGATTCGAGAAAGACAAATCTCAAGTAAGGGTAAAAATGTCAAAGATCATTAACTTTTTTCAAAGAAATCCTAAAGTTGATAAAAAACTAAATTAACGAATTTTTTTGTGCCAGACTTAAAATTAAATATTTTAGAAAAGGTGTTTTTTCGGCGAAAAAATAAAAAAAAGTTGATAACTCTGAAATTTTATCCCAATGTTGAAATCCCAAGTTCGACAAGTTTCCGCGGGCTATTGATTTCGATGCCTTTTGTTCCCGTTACTATTTGAGTTAGTTTAGAGTTTGCATCAGAACCTATTGTCGCAACCTTGTCTCCTTTGTAAGAGAAAGTTAAAGTTACTCCTTCATTGCGAAGGTCTTCCACAATGTCCTTAATCAGAGGGCGTGTTTCTCTAACAACTTTAATTTCCTGGACACTTCTTTGTAGTCTTTTTTTTATTCCCGTACCGGGCCCTGCTCCGTTAACCAAGTCTTTTATAAACTCCTTGTTCGTCGCGTTGATGTCTATTTTTTTGTTTCGAACATTAATTTCTAATTGGGGAACATCTTTCTCGCTTATCGTTATACTGCCTGATTTCAGACTTTCAACTAACAAAGTAGATAGTTGCACTTTTTGTCACACTAGAAAGTTTGAGAATTAACTTTTTTCTAGCTCTTTTGCCATTGTAGTTTCGAGGACAACAGCACCATTCATTCGAGCTTTAAAAATGCCGGTATCAAATGTAAGGTCTACAAAGCTAAGTTTTAGGTCGGATTTCTTTCCAGCCAGTCTGTCAAGAACTGCAATAATTGTGTCACTTATAGTTTCAGCAGCTGCTCTTTCAGCGGCATGAGAAGATTTCATATCTTTACTTGTATTTTGCATATAAAACACCATCAATTAATAAAAAGTTGATGATATAAATACTTGATCGAAATAAATTATTAAAAAAACAAGGGGTAACTATATAATTTTACCTGAATTATTATCATAATTAATTAAATTTGTATAACAAAGATTTAACAAATTCGATCACACTGACTTTTGAATTGTTCAATTATAATTCTTGGCTAGACTGTAATGTTAAAGAATATTAACGAGCGTTTCAATGTTGAAGATTGTTTTTGCACATCCATTCCTTATTAGTGGGATAGCTTGACCTGCAACACCCAAGCTTTTCAATATTAGTGGGATAATTTTAATTTCTTCTCCACAGGCAACACCAACAATTCCCTCATACTTATTTGCTTTTAAAATCTTAGGAATACAAGAGCCTCCTGGCAAGACATAAACATCATACCTTTTTTCCTTGGCGAAATGGCATGCCTTATTAACTAAGCAGTCTGGCGAACAGTGCTTACATTTGTAAGAAGGAACATCCGCGTCAAAAATTGCTTTGCAACGATTATCCATGTATTTTCTTGAGCAGTGTGGTAGGAACAGAGCCCTTTTTTCAGTTTGCAAAAACTTGTCTCTCTCTAAATTGTTGATTTTTTGCACGTTAATTAGGTCTTCTAACAAAATTGCTGCGTCGGATAAATTCAGTCCAGTCGTTTCTTGGATTCTATATCTTAAAATTAAGTCTCGACTTTTAGGGTGATTTTCTTTCTGCTTTTCAGGTTGACTTGCCAAGACAATTTCATTATAGAAATAACGCGGAACAGTTGACAGGTCAAAAGTAAAATTGTAAGGCATAATTTATTCATCTTCGTCTATTTGATTTTTTACTGGTATTTTCAGTATTTCTAATACATAAATTGTAATTGAAATTTTATCTAAAATCAATTTAGACCTCCAAAGATTTTTGTTTCAAACTTAATCTCTTAATAAATTAATTTAAATGAATCTTTCTACAAAGAAAGTGAATGGCTGCAAGAAAGATAGGGATTGGCTCGCACTTAAGCAGCTTGCCATATATTAACAAAAAAGATTGTTAGGCAATCTAACTCTACTTAGTGCTTTTTGAGCGAATACCTAATTTAAGATTTACTTCAACGATATATTCCTTGTCCATTTTTCCCACTGCAAAATTCCAACCCTTAACTTCAACGTCCATGTCCTTAAACTGGCCAACAATTGCATCTTTGTAGTCTTGTGCAGTTTGACCTATTTTTTGTAACCTATCTGTTATATTATCGGATTCTGGCAAAATTACACCTCCCAAAAACAGTTAACTTCACTAAAAGCACCTGACGGTTAACTGGTTATAAACGATTTGTGACTGTGCGAGCACAGCATCAAAACTTGTTTAACCAAATGTACCCTAATTATCTTGGTGATCCAATCTGAGTTTTCTAAATGCCGCAACTCGATCGAGCGATCATCATTTGTCTCAAATCAAAAAAAGACTCACTTTTACAATATTTTTGTTCACTATTTTGATTATTGCTTTCGCGTTTATAACAGGGTCTGTAAGTTTACAAGTCAATGAAATTCTCAAACAAGAAGATATTAGCAATAATCTGTTTGTACCAATTAATACTCTGAGTTATTTATCTAATGCGGACAATGCATCGAATCTAAACAATACATTAGTTGTCTTTTGGAATTCAACTTTTAATCTTATTTCTGGAAATATGTCGCTTTTAATAATTAACAACTTTGTTAATCAAATTGTTCTAGAAATGAACCAGTCATTGCAATCCATAAAGCAAGAATTTAATTCTGCAATCCAGTTATCGGGGTCAGCTTTAAACCTAACTCAAGTAAATCTTTTCTGGAATCAAATGGGTTCACAAATTAAAACGCTCAGCTTAGCCGCTTTGCGTTTGTTATCTATCCTAAATGTTGAAGCAAACCAATTGATTCACAACTACAATATTCTTTCCTTTAGCTCCTTAACGGTTCTGGGTTTTTTTGCTTTATTTATTTCGCTGCAAGTTTTTGGCTCTGCTTTAAAATCTATGGAAAGATCTAAAAAAAATGAGGAAAAACTTGAAGAGAACAAAAGAGACCTAGAAAATACTGTTGTTGTTTATGGCAAGCAGTTAAAAGATGCTGAGCGCATGGCTGCTATCGGTCAAACTGCAGGCATGGTTGGTCATGACATTCGCAATCCGTTGCAGGCTATTACGAGTGATTTGTACCTGCTAAAAGAAGAACTAAAGGATTTACCTCCAGGTGTTAACAAGCAATCGATGCAGGAGAGCATTGGATCTATTGAAGAAAACATTGTGTACATCGACAAAATCGTTAGCGACTTGCAAGATTATACAAGACCTTTAAATCCCAAATTTGAAGAAATAAACCTAAAACGAATAATAGATAATGTGTTCGTCACCACACCTTTTCCAAATTCCATAAACGTTCAATTGAAGATGACTGAAAACATAGTTTTGCTCACTGATGCTACATATCTTAGAAGAGCCCTTACGAACCTGGTTAACAACGCAATTCAAGCTACGCCAAACGGTGGTACGTTGATAGTTTCTGCTTTCATAAATCAAGAGAAAGTAATTATTAGCGTTAAAGATACAGGGGGCGGTATTGCAAAAGAAGTTAAGCCTAATTTGTTTACTCCTTTATTCACTACTAAAGCGAAGGGTCAAGGTTTAGGCTTAGCCGTTGTCAAGCGACTTATTGAAAGGTTAAATGGTAGAGTTATCGTTGAAAGTGAAGAAGGGAAAGGGGCAGAATTCATAATTGAATTACCTTCAATGTAATGAATTCTTTGAATGTTTTGATTTTTCTTTTCAATAAGAGTAGTTGGACAACCAAACAATCCTTTAGCATCTCTTTTTTTCATTTGAAATAAACATATGCTTGGGAAAAAGTGGATACTGTTCTGTTTTATTTTTGATATCTTGTCTGTCTCCTAGACTGCGCAAAATAGTTAGAATTAAGAGATGATTATTTTTTTTTTGGAAAATCTTCAAAATTCTTTAAGTTCCAGTACTGTTCTTTAACAAATACACATGTTTTTATATTTCTGGGTCTTAAAGTTCATGTTCCCCAAAAATGCAAACTGAGATATTGCATATTTTTAGTGGAGAATTCGCGGCATCAAGGTTATTGACAATGTCAAAGAGAGCTGAAAAATTAATTAGAGATTTTCACGTCATGGCAAAACCTACAGGCTCAAGATGTAATCTTGAATGTGATTACTGCTTTTTCTTGAAAAAGAACTATCTTTATCCAAAAAGCACTTTCCATATGTCAGACGATATCATGGAAACATACATTCGTCAAACTATAGAATCCCAAAGCTCGCCGGTGGTAACGATTGCTTGGCAAGGCGGTGAACCGACTCTAATGGGAATTGATTTCTTCCGCCGCTCAATAGACGTAATCAAAAAAACAGCTCGCCAAGGTACAAGAATCGAAAAAACACTGCAGACAAACGGCGTTCTAATTGACGAGGAATGGTGCCAGTTTCTTCATGAAAATAATTTCTTGGTCGGCTTAAGCGTTGATGGCCCAAAAAATCTTCATGATGCATACCGAAAAGATAAAAAAGGTAATTCTGTCTTCGATCAAGTAGTTAACGCTGCTCGACTTTTGCAAAAATACAATGTGGAATATAATATTCTTTGCACAGTTAACGCAAAAAACAGCCTGCATCCTCTTGAGGTTTACCGATTTTTCCGCGATGAACTCAGAGCTCCATACATTCAGTTTATTCCGATTGTTGAAAGAAAAAACGAATATGGAAATCAAGAAGGATGCGAAATAACTGAAAGGTCAGTACAGCCTGAACAATATGGAAAGTTTCTAATTGAGATTTTTGATGAATGGGTTAAAAACGATGTTGGTAGCGTTTTTGTTCAGTTGTTTGACGGAATATTAGCCGCGTATGTCCAAGGATATTCATCTCTTTGCATACTTAGTCCAAGGTGTGGTGAAGGTGTTGCACTTGAACACAACGGTGATGTTTACTCGTGCGACCACTTTGTGGAACCAAATTATTTCTTAGGTAATATCACAAAAAACTCCATTTTAGAAATGGTTTCTTGCGAAAAACAGCGATCTTTTGCCAATGGTAAATGGAAGCAACTTCCACAATACTGCCAAAAATGTGAATTTCTGTTTACGTGCTATGGTGAATGTCCAAAAAATCGAGTTTTAACTACACCTGATGGTGAAGATGGATTGAATTGGCTTTGTGAGGGCCTAAAAGCCTTCTTTAAACATTCGAAAGGTCCTATGGAACGTATGGCTGGTTTACTTTGCATGGGTCATGACGCTTCTGACGTCATGCGATTAGAGTAGATCATTATTTCATAACGTGCGCTGATACTCAACTTTAATTTTCAGTCTCATGAAAATTATTTTACCTTTAGCGCAAACAAGAGAAGAAATATGAATGAACTATTAAAACGTTAAAAATTCTGTCAAAAAGAAAAAAAGGAAAAAAGAAAAAAGGAAATCAAAGAAAATTAGTTAATTGATACCTTTTTCTCTGTAGATTTAAGCCTGCCTATTCTTACAAAAGTAAGTTGTAGCGTGAAATGGTATTAGAGCATCGCGCGCTTTGTTTCGATCTGAGCTACGAGGGAAGGAATATCGGTAACTTTTTCACTCAAGTAAATGGTGTCGCCTTGAATTGGACCCATTAAATGAGCGGGCAATGGTACAATGTTTTTCTTCATAAAGGTTTTTTCGCCAAATAGCTTTGCCACTGCGTCTTCAACTTTAACTTCGACCGTTGTTACTGCCCAGTTATTATCGTCTAATTCTATATCTTCTACTTTGCCGATCATCATGCCGTTCTTTGCTATGACTTTTTTGCCTTTTATTTTGTCTATTTTAGTCAATTTTTTCACCAAATTATGTTTTTCATCCGCATTTAAGAACATTAGTGGTTGCATGCAAACTACAACATGTTTGAGCTTCTAAATACTGAGGCATGCCACAATCATGGGCTAAATTGCTATCATTTCAAATAAATTAGCTCTTGTTTTATTATTTTTAAGAGAACCGAAATTATTAATAGAGAGAATAGGATTTTCTAATATTGGTGATTTTTTTGGTAAGTGTAAATGAACTAACAGGAAAAAGAGTAGTTGGAGTAAATGGAGACGCAATTGGTGAAGTCAAAGACATCGAATTCGATACGCAAACCTGGAAAATAACTTATTTATTGTTAAAACTTACAGAAAAAGCTGCGGTGGAAATGGGATATCGAAAAACTTCTGGAAGCATGGGGCCACTTAGTGTGAATCGAGGATCCAATCATGTCTTTATGCCTGTCGGACTTATTTCAGCAATAAGTGATGTTATAACTATAAATAAAACCCTGCTAGAAATTACTGAAGGAGAACTAGTGAAAAAATATAGTGAATAATAAATTATTGTTCCTATTAGGCAATGACGCTAACTCTTTTCGCTTTAATGAGAAATATGAAAATCTAACAAATCAATCAGAGTAGTGATTGACTTCGAGAACTGTTGATTTAGCTAAGCATCTTTTGAGGTCTACCGATTAATTTATGAAAATTGAAAGTGCTTTTGAGGGCTGTTCTCTTAAATTTTCCTAAATCTCACAATTTTAAATAATCATACGAGAGCTGCTTTAGTTGGCGTCTAAAATTGACTCTTATGGCTGGTCTATGTTTTAAATCTACGAGATTACAAGACTTTATATGCATTATGATTAAAAGTTTTGGCAGATTCCAGCGGAATTGCAATTTTCTATTTCACAATGCTTAAAGATTTTGTCAAAAACTACTCGTTGATCTAGAAAACGATATTGAACTTGACAAAATTAAAAAACTATTTTCAATTTGCTGAGTTGTTGCAGGTGATTTGCGTATTGGGTTACAGTTTTGTTATCAGTTTTTACGTCCTATGTGACTTTTCTTTAATTCAGCTTTTGATTTTTTTCTTAATTAATTGAGAGAATTTTTTTGATCGAACAAAATGTTTCTATGGTATTAAATAAACATAATATGCCTTAGTATAACGCTTGGTGGTCAAATTAGCGCCAATTAATTATTGTTATTACCAAACAACAGTCACAAATGTTTAAAATGCCCAATCAGTCCTCTCTAATACGGCAAGGAAAGAAGCTCTGCTACAAACGGTAAATAGTTTTGCCGTTTAAGCAACTTTTGTTTAGGAGGTGAAATCCATTCCAGGAACATTAGCAAATATTGGTTTTATTCTATGTATGATTGGAGCTATAATTTTGATAATTTTTGGCATAGGCGCTGCTTTCGGCATATTTCTTTTAATTTTCTATCCGATTTATGCGATAACCTCATTTTTCTGGGGAATTGCAATGATAATTTTAGGATTATTGGCCGCAGGATCCGCTAGATTCGTTAATAGGGCAGGCCCCGCTATTTGGCTGATAATAATTGCAATTATAGTCAGTCTGTTAGGCGCATGGTACATAGGCTGGCTCATAGCTATCGGTGCCATCCTTGGATTAATAGGACGATAAACTTTTTGATTAACAAATGCAATTATTCAATCGTATCATAAAAGATGACATTTTTTTTCTATCTTCCTCTATTTTTAAGTCTGTTTCACTCTAAACATTTCAATGGAGTTTAGCTTGGCTTTTAAATGAAAAACAAAATTTTTTCATGACGAAGCAAATAAAATCGCCGATTGTTTTAGCGACCATACGTTTGTAAGCTTTGTTGTATATCCTGCTCATTATTATGGGCTAACTTTTGTAGAAAGTGCAAAATAGTTAGTCTAATATATTAAAGCTGATAAGGAGAAGCGGTGTTACTACATTCATACAACAACACTAATTTTTATTTCCAGAATCGGTTAAAGATTGAAGTTTTGAGGTGTTTTTTTGAGTAAACGATTTAATGGGAAAATAAATATTGATGTCCGGGATTCCGTGCCTGATTGGACTCCTTATCAAGCACCTGAGGCTCCCCAAGGCGCACCAAACGTCTTATACATTGTGTGGGATGACGTAGGATTTGGAGCATTCGACATCTACGGTGGCTTAATAAATGTTCCTAACATGAAACGCATCGCAGACATGGGATTAACATATACACAGTTCCATACAACCGCACTTTGCTCACCTACACGATCCTGTTTTCTAACCGGAAGAAATGCCACAAGCAACGCTATGGCATGCATAACAGAAGCCTCAACAGGTTTTCCAGGATCCAGTGGGCGGATTCCGCCAGAAAATGCGTTAATTTCCGAAGTTCTAGTGGAAAGAGGATGGAATACTTATGCCCTTGGTAAATGGCACCTAACACCCAGTGAAGAAACTAGCATGGCAAGCCCCAAACGGCTTTGGCCATTAGCAAGAGGGTTTGAGCGTTTCTATGGCTTTCTAGGCGCAGAATCAGATCAGTACTACCCTGATTTAACATATGATAATCACCGCGTTGAGCCACCTTACAAGCCAAAAGATGGTTATCACCTTTCCAAAGACTTAGCAGACAAAGCAATTCAGTTCATCCGTGATGCAAAAGTTATTGCTCCAGACAAGCCCTGGCTATTGTATTATGCTCCAGGCGCTGCACATGCCCCTCATCAAGTCTGGAAAGAGTGGGCTGACAGATACAAAGGCAAATTTGATATGGGCTATGAGAAGTACCGTGAGATAGTGCTTGATAATCAAAAGAAAATGGGTTTAATGCCTGAAAACACCCAGCTGCCACCTATCAATCCTTACGCAGACCTGAAAAGCCCCGACGGAAAACCATGGCCTGCATTGGATGTCGTGCGTCCTTGGGATTCGCTCTCTGAAGACGAGAAAAAACTGTTCAGACGAATGGCAGAAGTCTATGCTGGCTTTGTGAGCTATAATGACTCGGAAATTGGTAGAATTCTTGATTATTTGCAAGAATCGGGGCAACTGGAAAATACAATAGTTGTAGTTGTCTCAGATAACGGAGCTAGCGCTGAAGGTGGTCCAAACGGCTCGGTCAACGAAAATAAATTTATGAATGGTGTTCCAGATAGGATCGAGGAGAACATAAAATATCTGGACATTCTTGGCTCTGAGAAAACCTATAACCATTATTGTACTGGTTGGGCAATGGCTTTTGATACACCTTTTAAGTTGTGGAAACGCTACGCTAACTATGAAGGTGGCATTGCTGATGCTTGCCTTGTAGCTTGGCCAAAAGGAATCAAATCTAAAGGCGAAATCCGCCATCAATATATCCAAGCAATAGATATTGTGCCAACAATCTATGACTGCCTAGGCGTAGAACCCCCATTGGTTCTGAAAGGTTATACCCAGAATCCTATTGAGGGCATTAGCTTCAAGAAAACTTTTGATGATCCAAAAGCAAACACTGGAAAGGAAACTCAGTTTTATGTTATGCTTGGAACTCGTGGCATCTGGCATAATGGTTGGTGCGCAAATACTGTTCACCCGGCAATTGGCGGCTGGAGCAATTTTAACAAAGACAAGTGGGAGCTCTACAATTTAGAGGAGGATCGTAATCAAATGAATGATTTGGCGGATAAGTTCCCTGATAAGCTTGAAGAACTAAAGGGTCTTTGGTATACTGAAGCAGGCAAATACAATGGATTACCGTTAGACGATCGAATGCCGATAGAACTCATATTGGTCCCACGTCCTCAACCTTCTAAACCACGTGACCGATACATATACTACCCTGACATTGCCGGTGTACCTGAATCAGTCGCAGTGGCCATACATGGTCGCTCGTATAACATTGCAGCTGAAGTAGAGATTAAATCAGATAAGGCGGAAGGGGTTTTGTTTGCACATGGAGGCCGCTTTGGCGGACATGCGCTCTATATAAAAGATGGCAAACTAAACTATGTCTACAACTGGCTTGGCGAAAGAGAACAAAAAATAACTTCAAACATCAACATTCCAACAGGCAAATGCATACTTGGCATTCGTTTTAGAAAAGAGGGTCAAGAAGGCTTAAGCGCAGCTGGAATGGCAGCATTATACATTAACAATCAGATGGTTGCCGAGGCTAAAATTCAAACGCAGCCTGGCTTCTTCGCAATAACAGGTGCAGAACTCCATGTTGGCAAAGATGTTGGTGAACCAGCATCTAGCGATTACGAATCACCATTTGAGTTTACTGGCGGTAGAATTAAGCAAGTTATTGTGGATGTAAGCGGTGAACGTTTCCGCGATCTAGAGAAAGAATTGCAAGGAATGTTGATGCGAGACTAAGTTCGAAAAACTATTTTCCACTTATTTGTCTTTTTTTCTCTTTCAATTCTGAAAACAGCAAAGAAATGTTTACTCATTATTTCTTTTCGAACGAGGCAAGGCTTTCCTGTTGAACAAACAAGCCAGTCACTACTAGTCAAACGAACAAAACTCACTTAAAGTAGTAAGAATATGATCCGCTGTGACATGTTGTCCACTCCTACCAATCACACACATTTATGAGATTCTTCCATTTTCTATCTATTGATTTTTCATCAAAGGTTGATTTTCAATATCTAAATTAGTTTAGGCTTGACTCATCAAGCAAAATGAATTAAAAAATGTGAGTTAAAATGGATGAATTTATTAAAATGCCAGTTGGATGCGCTGTTGTTTTAGCAATAGGCATTATTTTTATCGTCGGCTTTGCGGATTCACAAGCTACGACATCTTCAACATATATGTCATCAGGGAATTTTATCACTCAAAATACTGCAAAATATGGTAATGATACTATTTACATGTTGCAATGGAATGGTTCATCGGTCATTATTGAAGGTTATATTGCAAATACTTTAGGATATTCGGCTAAGGCCGTGAATGGTACACAGATAACTATTGTTGTTGCTGACGGTCAGACAGCTACTCTCTATGCTAACAGCGTTTCTATCATGAAGCTAACTCCGTAGCCTATTTAACAAATTGCTGGGGAATATTTACGGAAAAATTGATCGAAGACAATTTGGATTTGTAGGTCTTATTCTGTGATTACTGATTCAGCTTTCAACTTGAAGGAAAATTAATAAGTGCGAAAAGTCAAAAGAATTATTGTTTGTTTTGTGAAGGCGTCAATTTTTTTGTTTGGGTTGTATTAAATGGGTAGATTATTGATAGTTTCTAATAGGCTGCCTCTGAACCTTTCAAAAGAAAAAGGTGAATTGAAAGTTGAAAGTAGTGTCGGCGGACTAGCAACTGGGATCGGCGCTGTCTACAAATCAAAAGAGAGCCTTTGGATCGGTTGGCCTGGCTACAGTGTCGAGAAATTGCCCTCTGAAGAAAAGAAACAAATTATCGACTTATTGGGAAAAGAAAAATGTTATCCTGTCTTCTTGACCAAAAACGACTTAAAAGAATATTATGGCGGTTTTTGCAACAACACAATCTGGCCTTTGTTTCATTACTTTAATTTATACACAGAATATAACCAAAGTTATTGGAGCAGTTACAAGAAAGTTAACGAGAAATTTTGCGATGCAGTATTGGAAGTAGCTAAACCCGACGATGTGTTTTGGATTCAAGATTACCAGTTAATGCTGCTCCCAGAAATGATCAGGAAAAAAGTGCCAGACGCCAAAATAGGTTTTTTCTTGCATATACCTTTTCCTTCCTATGAAATTTTTCGGCTTCTTCCATGGCGAATGGAAATCTTAAGTGGGATTCTGGGCGCTGACTTGGTAGGTTTCCACACCTATGATTACGTGCGACATTTTCTCTCAAGTGTTCGTCGTATTTTAGGATATGACCAGTCCTTGAGCGAGGTACAAACCGGAGAACGCTTGGTCAAGATTGATTTGTTTCCCATGGGGATTGACTATGTAACATTTTATGATGCTGCATCAAGCAAAGCCGTTAAAAAACAGGTTGAAAGAATGCGAAAAATTGCAGGATCCCAAAAAATCATCCTCTCCTTCGATCGTCTTGATTATACCAAGGGTATTCCACTTAGACTTGAAGCAATCGATGCTTTACTCAATAGAAAAGCAGAGTACCGAGGAAAAATTACATTATACTTGGTCGCTGTTCCCTCACGAACTAATGTTAGCCAATATCTTACGTTAAAAAAGCGTATCGATGAGTTGGTTGGAGGGATCAACGGAAAATATGCTACAACAGATTGGCTGCCTATACACTATTTCAGTCATCCTCTTCCATTTAAGATGCTTGTGGCCATGTATTCTGTGGCTGATGTAGCTCTAGTTACTCCATTGCGTGACGGAATGAACTTAATGGCAAAAGAGTTCATTGCAAGCAAAGTTGATGCAACAGGAACTTTAATTCTTTCAGAGATGACTGGAGCTGCCCAAGAACTGGGCGAAGCTATAATCGTTAATCCTGACAGCCAAGAAGAGCTAATCGATGCAATTGAAAAAGCACTGAAAATGCCTCAGGAAGAACAGCAGAAGAAAAACCGGACTATGCAAAAGCGATTAAAACGTTATGACGTGCATTACTGGATAGATGACTTTCTAAGCAGCTTGGAAAAGGCTTGGCTTTCTCAACAAGCGAACATGGAAAGAATTATGACACCTGCAATGAAAAATGATTTGATTGAAAAATATGCCAATAGCTCGAAAAGATTAATTCTGCTTGACTACGACGGGACTCTTGTGCCTTTCGCTGATGCGCCCGAAAAGGCAAAGCCATCACCTGAAACAATAGATCTTTTAAAACGACTATCTGAAGATCCACATAATGAAGTTGTAATTATTAGCGGCAGAAACAAGGACCCCTTAACTAGTTGGTTGACCCCCTTAGACATTGGCTACGTTTTTGAGCACGGCGCATGGATAAAAGAACGTTCAGGAGAAATTCACATTGAAGAAGCACTCTCAATAGAATGGAAAAAAGACATTCTCCCATTGCTCGAATTATATACCGATCGCACACCCGGGTCTTTTGTAGAAGACAAAGCTTACTCCCTGGTTTGGCATTATCTCAAAGCTGAACCGCTCCTGGGTTTTCTGAGAGCAAACCAATTGAAAGACGACCTAGAAAGTTTAACATCTAATCTTGGCTTAGCCGTGGTGGAAGGAAAAAAAGTTATTGAGGTAAAAGATGCTAGAATCAATAAGGGTCGTGCAGCGCAGCTGTGGCTTTCAAAGCAAAAGTGGGATTTCATAATGGCAATAGGTGACGATAAAACTGATGAAGACCTTTTTGAAGCGTTGCCCTCCTCGGCCTTCTCAATCAAAGTTGGTTTGGGTCCGACAAAAGCACGTTTTAATCTTTCTTCTCAAAGCCAAGTCTTGCCCCTGCTGTGGAATTGTGTTAAAACTTCATCAAAACTTGATTCAAATCAATAGTAGATACGACTGCTTTGTCAAAAATTAAAAAAATGAAAATTGTTAGGACCTTTAAGGGAAAAGCTTGAGGTCGAAAGCGGAAGTCAAAATTATCAGCTATCCCTTTGCCATTAGGAACCGAATTTGAATTCTAAACCAAAACACCAATTAGATTGAGGTCGTCAAGCACGCTGCTACTGTGGGGTGCCATTTCCATTTCTGCTGTCAAATTATGTCCAGCCTGATGACCAAAATGCCCGTTTTCCCATTGGGCAGCGTAGGTTACATCATATACCTTGCCTTTGTAGCCGATATACGCAGGCTTGCCATCTTTTCCGTTAAAAGCACTTAACTCTTGAAGAGTAAATTTTTTCAGGTTTTCCAACTTTCAAAACGTCCTAGCTAGTTTAGTACTTGCCATCGGAAGCTATAACTCTCTGTGGTAGTAAATTAGCAATCACATAAAACATCGAGCGCTTGCAAATTTTACTTTAATATCTTCAAGAAATTAGCTTATTTCTTTGACCTTTGATGAAGCGATTTGAGCTAGCTGTTCATGATTTTAGCTAAAGTCAAGACGAATTGATCGATACGATCGTAAGTTTGGCCAGTATCCAGTACAGATGTAATTGTTGTAACAGGCGTTTCTGCTTCAATAGCCACTTTGGTTGTTTTCTCGTTTGCTTGCACCAATTTTACTTGAAGGTCTGAGCCGTACGACATAAAACTGCCGACAGTTCGAATTGTTAATTGATGGGTCGTGTCGTCTTTTTCTTTTATATTCCAACCAAGTTCAGATACTGCTTTAGGGATAGCTTCCCATATAGATTCAAGTGGAAAATCAACCTCAAGCTCTTGATTTGCTTCTCTTTGATAAGCCATTCTACATCAATAAAATTTTCGTAAACTTTCTAATAAACTCTATTTCAAGCGTTTGTTTTTCAGTTTCCATTTGTTCACTGGGATCTGCCAAATCGATGCCTAAATAGATTTGTACATCTTTAATAGTGGACTTGTTTCGCTTAGACTAAGCTAAGTATTGGAGGACAAAAGCGGATCGAGCCGGCAGGTAAAGGCTAAGCTCATCTTTAGCTTCTATTCCACGATGATTTTTAATGGTTATATGCTTCTGATTAGGGGGCTGCAATCTGCCATATCCGCCGTATTTCCACTCATCGCAATCAAGAATCATCTGATATTCTCCAGGTGGAGCTTCAAATCGATAATCTGTGTAAGACTGAGTTGGATGGAAGTTGAAAGCAAACACCAAATTACCCCTTTTGAAGATTATCACTTTGTTCAAGGAATGTTCATGCAATAGCATGCTAGGTGATTTGAAGATATGATAAGTTTTAGCAGTATTGATCATATCGCGGTCAAATTGATTAAGCAAATGATACTTAAGCGAGGCATCGTCAACCAAATGCCATTGTCTTGTTGCATATTTAAATGACCACCCGTTTCCATCGCGAGGAAAATCAATCCAATCAGGGTGACCAAACTCATTGCCCATAAAATTGAGATAACCACTATTGGCAGTTGATAATGTAATTAAGCGAATCATTTTATGAAGGGCTACTCCTCGAGCAACCTGCAAGTCATCATCATTAACAGTCATGTGATAATACATTTTTTCTCCAATCAGTCGGAAAATAAGTGTTTGATCTCCTACTATGGCCTGGTCATGGGATTCAGAGTAGCTAATAGTTTTTTCGTCTTTTCTATGATTGTTTAATTCATACCAAATATGACCAATAGGCCAGTCCTCATCTCTAATTTCTTTTGTTAACCGAATCCAATAGTCAGGAATCCCCATTGCGAATCGGTAGTCGAAACCAAATCCTCCATTAGATTCACTACTGGCCAAACCTGGCATGCCGCTGACATCTTCAGCTATTGTCGTAGCATTGGGTCGAACTTGATGAATCAATCGGTTAGCCAGGGCTAAATAGGCTACAGCGTCTTCGTCAACGTTGCTACCAAAATAATCGTCATATGAAGTGAAAATTCTATGGATACCGTGATCCAAGTAAAGCATACTTGTTATACCATCAAATCGGAAACCATCGAGGTGGAATTCATCAAGCCAATATCGGCAATTTGAAAGCAAAAAATGGACTACTTCAGGTTTACCATAATCAAAGCATCGTGACCCCCAAAGTTTGTGTGTTCCACGATCACCTTCATGGAAATATTGAAAGGGTGTACCGTCAAAGCGACTTAGTCCTTCTACTTCATTGGAAACAGAGTGTGAATGGATTATGTCCATTAATACCGTAAGCCCATGCGCATGGGCAGTGTCAACTAATTCTTTAAAATCTTCAGGAGTTCCAAAACGAGAAGAAGGCGCAAAGAAGCTAGAAACCTGATAACCGAAAGACCCATAGTAAGGATGCTCCTGGATAGCCATTAACTGCAAGGTGTTATAGCCGGCGTTGACGATTCGTGGAAGCACGTTATGTGTAAATTCTCGGTAAGATCCGATTTTTTCTGCATCTTGAGCTATTCCTACGTGGGCTTCATAGATAAATGGCGATTGACCTGAGGGTTTGAAATCAAGATTCTTCCAACAATAGGTCTGCGGTGGAGTCCATACTTGTGCATTAAATATTAATGTGATCGGGTCCTGAACTACTCGTCGGGAGTATGCTGGGATTCTGTCTCCTTCTTCTCCAGGCCAGTGAACTCGGAGGCGATACAGGTCACCATGTTTGAGTTTATCAAGGCTTAATCGAATTTCCCAAACACCATCCGCTCTTATTCTCTTAAGTGAAAAGTCTTCTCGTTCTTTCCACTCTGTCGAATCTCCTACAAAATAAATCGCCGTTGCGTTTGGTGCCCATTCTCGAAAAACCCACTCACCATTGCGATAATGCAATCCGAAGTACTCATGACCTGAAGCAAAATCCAACAAATTCATCTTGCCTTGAGTTAGACGACGTTCTGTTGCCTCTACGTGTTCCAGTCTTTGCCTAATCTTGTCTGAAAATGGCACAAGATATCCGTCGCTTTCAAGCAGCTGTCTTAATCGTTTCTCAAGCACTGTTCTGAGCTCCCATATTGCAAATTAAAAGATTGATTTTAGCATAAATATTGATTTCAATTTGCATGTTTTCAGTATTACTTCCTAACTTATTTAAGTTAAAACCTGCATAAAAAATGCGAGGTATCCTACACCTTCAAGTTTGTGTTGAGCAAGATTTTTGGCAAGCCATATCTCTTAGCCCTTGACAATGAAGTGGGGTAAGGCTCTAACTTGTTATTGCATCAATACTTACACACACTTAAGAACCCTTAATCCTAAATTGGATTGTAGCAAACTAAACCTTTTGCTATTGTTAGTCTATAAGACCAGAAGGCAAAAATTTTGGTCGGTCATCCAGTTGAAAAATAAATAATTAATCAAAGCATGCACGCTTCGAGTGAGTTCGAAGGCGAAACTATCTGTGTGAGTTTATTTCAGATTATTATTCTGCTATCTCTCAATAGAGCTGAGTTCTATTTTTTACGAAGCTAAATCGGTAGTTATAGTGCTCGAATAACAGTGTTGTTGTTCAAACACTACAACTTACCTTTAATTCATTCAATGATGTTATTTTTTTGGTGATTTTTAATGTCAAATGAGACAAATAACAGTAATAATGCTTATCAAAAAATTCAACGCTCAGTTCTTCCAATACCTGACCAACCCTACAAAGGAACAATCGTTTACGATGCAAAAAATCCAGATTCAAAATTTCCGCCCATACAACCTATTCGCCCGCCAAAAGAAGCTCCAAACATTCTGATCATTCTTATTGACGATGTTGGCTTTGGCGCTTCAACCGCTTTTGGGGGTCCAATAAATACTCCCGTGGCTGAATCACTGGCGGCCGATGGATTAAAGTACACTCGTTTCCACACGACTGCTTTATGTTCACCAACCCGCGCTGCACTCTTAACAGGACGAAACCACCACACTGTCGGTATGGGAGCAATCACAGAAATCGCAACGTCCGCTCCCGGCTACAACTCAATGAGACCAAACTACTGCGCGCCGCTCGCAAAGATTCTGAAATACAACGGGTATTCAACTGGTTTCTTTGGAAAATGCCATGAAGTACCTATTTGGGAAACAAGCCCCGTTGGCCCATTCGACCACTGGCCCACATTTTCTGGATTCGAAAAATTCTATGGATTTGTAGCAGGAGAAACAAATCAATGGTACCCTGAAGTTTATGATGGTCGAGCACGAGTAGAGTTACCAAATGACCCAAACTATCACTTCTTGATTGACATGACTGACCAAGCAATCAACTGGATACGCACACAAAAATCAATTGCCCCAGAAAAACCCTTCTTTGTCTACTTTGCTCCCGGCGCAACTCATGCTCCCCATCACGTTCCAAAAGAGTGGGCTGATAAGTATAAAGGCAAATTTGATGATGGATGGGACAAACTGCGAGAGAAATCTTTTGAGAAACAGAAACAGCTTGGTGTGATTTCGAAAGATGCAAAACTAACAAAACGGCATGCAGAAATTCCGGCTTGGGATGATATGCCTGAGAAATTGAAACCAGTTCTTAGACGCGAGATGGAGGTTTATGCCGGTTTTTTGGAGTTTACCGATTACCATGCCGGGAGGTTGCTTGACTCCCTCAAGGCACTTGGCATTTTAGATGACACATTAGTTTTCTTTATCATTGGAGACAATGGAGCTTCTGCTGAAGGTACTTTAAACGGAACTTTTAATGAAATGACTAATTTCAACGGAGCATCACAGCTTGAAACCCCAGAATTTCTGATGGCACATTTAGACGAACTTGGCGGGCGCAACTCATACAATCATTATGCTGTTGGATGGGCTCACGCTATGTGCTGTCCATATCAGTGGACCAAACAGGTTGCCTCCCATTTTGGAGGAACACGCAATGGCACTATTATTCATTGGCCCAAGGGCATAAAGGCGAAAGGCGAATTGAGAAACCAATTCCATCATGTTATAGATATTGCTCCAACTATTCTCGAGATCGCTGGAATTCCTGAGCCTCAATTTGTAGAAGGGGTGGCCCAAAAACCAATGGAAGGTCTGAGCATGGCTTACACATTTGAAGATCCAAAAGCACCTGACCGGCATGATGTCCAGTATTTTGAGATGATGGGTAATCGGGGGGTCTACTATAAGGGTTGGACAGCCGTAACCAAGCACAGAACACCTTGGCAACTCGTAGGCGCCAAAACTGTAGCATTTGATGATGACAATTGGGAACTCTATGATACAAGTAATGATTGGACTCAAGCAGATGATCTGTCAAAGAAAGAACCATCGAAGCTACATGAGTTGCAGCGCCAATGGTTAATAGAAGCAACACGCTATAACGTTTTACCAATGGATGACCGTGGAATAGAACGATTTATCCCCGAGATTGCCGGACGTCCTGAAATAATACATGGCAAAACGCAGTTCTTATATCCAGGCATGGTTTTAACGGAAACTTCAATTGTTAACATAAAGAATAAGTCACATTCGATCACAGCTAGTATTGAAATTCCATCCGCTGATGCAAAAGGCGTAATTGCTGCTCAAGGAGCAAACTTTGGAGGTTGGGCTTTATATGTGCGTGATGGCCGTCTAAAATATGCCTACAACTTTCTGGGTTTGAGTTCATATACAGTTGAAGCCCCAAATGTTCTTTCTGCCGGCAAACATGAAGTTAAGATGGAGTTCAAATATGATGGTGGCGGGCTTGGAAAAGGCGGTGTGGTTGCTTTATTGGTTGATGGGCAAAAGGTTGCTGATGGCAGACTTGAACACACCGTTCCTGTGATTTTCTCTGCTGATTCAACATGTATGGTCGGCGATAAAATTGGAGCACCCATTTCAAGTGACTTTAACGAAGGCGGCAATAAATTCAATGGAAAAATTAACTGGGTACGGATTGATTTGGGCTCGGAGAACTTTGATAGCTTGATTACTCCCGAGGAGTGGGTAAGAATTCACATGTCAACTCAATAAAATTCATTGCTCCCTTCTTAAATTATATTTTTAGCTATGGCACAACATTGCTCTCAACCACTCAAACCAACCCTTTTTTGTTTAATTGCAGATCTTCGATTGGGTTTAAGTCTAAAAATTCAGTTATTCCGGCTTCTTAACTAAATCCTCAAATATTGCAAAACCCTTTGATTAATTTGAATCTTTTGATTCAAAGCAATTGAATATAGTTTTGTCTTAGGTTTTAATAGCCCAAAAAAATCTGGGCGTAAAGGAGAATCAATTATGCCTGAATTAATATCGAACCAACTTTTGAGTCGGGAACAACGTTGGAAACAAGGAAAAGCTTTATGCGGCAAGATACCATGGGAAAGCCATGGTTATTGGGAATCCAAAAGTAACCGTCCGGACCCTATTCAGCTTATTCTTGAACGAGACAAAGGACGACTTCAGTACCTACTGCCGATAAAATATGGGCGCATGTCAACCTCGCCATTTGCATTTCTGCGCGGTTCTGCAGCAGTTATGGCGGCCGATCTTTCCTGCACGCCTTCAACTGGGATTGAAACAATGCTATGTGGTGATGCGCACCTGGCCAATTTTGGTATTTTTGCAACGCCAGAGCGTCAGTTAGTTTTCGACATCAAAGACTTTGATGAGTGCTATCCAGGGCCGTGGGAATGGGATCTCAAGCGCTTAGCAGTCAGTGCTGTCGTTGCCGGGAGAGAAAACGGATTTAGCGAGATCGATAATATAAAAATAGCAAAACTTCTCGCACAAAACTATCGTGAGACAATGCAAGAATTTTCAAATATGTCTACTTTAGATGTTTGGTATTTTCACGTAAACGAGATAAAACTGCTAAATTTGTTTAGTGCATCCTCCAAAAAAAGCATGAAAGTTGCAAGCAAAGCGGTTAAGAAGGCGCGTACCAGAACGCAAGAGCAAACCCTCGAGAAACTCACTGAAACTGTGAATGGACGGCGTCAATTAACCAGTAGTCCGCCACTGTTGATTCGTTTTAGTGATATTCGTTCAACAGACATTTTGACCGATAATGAAAAAATAAAATTCACAAAAGAAAATCTTGAATTGAGTTGGCTTGGTTATTTGAGGAGTCTGCCTGAAGACCGAAGTGTGTTATTATCGCGCTTTAATGTTGTAGATGGCGCTTTAAGAGTTGTTGGTGTTGGCAGCGTTGGAATGCGTTGTACAATCATGCTACTAAAAGGCAGTGGAGAGAATGACATGCTTATACTTCAGCAAAAAGAGGCAGGACCCTCGGCGCTAGAACGTTACTTGCCCCATAAAGAATTTCCTAGTCAAGCCCAACGGGTGGTGACTGGACAGAGGCTAATTCAAGCCGCAAGCGATATTTTCTTGGGTTGGAGCCATGGTGTAGAATATGATCGTCAATATTACTGGCGGCAATTAAAGGATATGAAAGGATCAATTGATCAGTCATTATTAGACGTGAAGGGCTTTACCAGTTATTTAACATCTTGCAGTTGTTGCCTTGCAAGGGCTCATGCACGTGCAGGCGACGCTGCAAGTATTTCAGGATATCTCGATAAAGGCGCGCCATTTGATAATGCTATAGCAGAATTTGCAATTCGTTATGCAGACCAGACCAAGCGCGACCATCAATCATTGATTGATGCAATAACATCCGGTCGGATTGTAGCCCAAAGAGACATTTAGAATAGGCAGGCTTGGAAATGTTACCTGTTTGCTACAAAATGCTCTTAAGTGAAACTAACTCGCGTTCCTAGCGCGGGTCGCTTTTTTTGAATTTCTATGCGATCAATTGGCATTTTTGTATTTCGATAGATTTCCTAAAGCAATCTAGCAAAATTATATGGGCGGATAATTGAGAAAAGATTATATCGAGAATTTTATTTTGCATTGATTTTTTATGAATCGATTAGTTCAATTAGTGGTGGTTTCCAGCTAGTTTTTACTCTTTCTTGATCAGGAACGTATAATCGCATTAATGCATCTAATTCAATATTCTCCCGGTTTATGGGAAGCCAGTTTTCGTCTTGAACACCGACTGGTTTTTTAGAACTTAAATAAATATCAATACTGCTGTCAACGTTCAGTTTCAACCCCTCATTGTTTACTGAATATTTCTTTTTATCATTGGGGATGAAAAAACCATTTTTAAGATCGTATAAAGTCACTGACCAAAATATCTTAGCAGGCGGTAACTCATCCTTGTCAATATGCAACACGTAATCATGCAGGGCATTGAATGGTTTTCCTTTTTTTGTTAGAAGCGGAAAATACATAGCCTGATCCGGTGGTAAACCAATTGGTCCTGCAACGGACTGTATATATTCTGTTTCTAGATCAATTTTCCCTTTAGGTCCAAACAATTGGGGAAGTATACGGGCTTGAGTTTCTGCATCTCTATACTTTCCCTTAGCCTCGTTTACAAGTTGTCGGGCTGTCTCACGAAATTGCTTAGAGTCTAAGATGTAACTTTTTTCTGAGTTGAAAATTTTTCCTGGGACTACACCCAAAGGCTCAAACAAAGCTAACAAGGCACGATCCATCCCCATGCTAGGATCGAACGATGTGTGGTTCATAATGAATTGCATTACCTCAATTAAATTTGTTCCAAATGTATCCTCGTCTGTATTGCCAAAGGCAGGTAAATTCTCATTATTCTTTGTGTTTTCGATTTGGCCTTGCAATTGCGATAGAGTTTGTAATTCTACTTTTTTCATCTTGATTTGATTTTCTTCCAAAATATTAGTTTCTTTTGAGCCGGGCAATAATCGTAGCATTACTATTGTAAAGTCACAGTCGACTTGGACATAATAGTTTACTCCATCGATGCTTTGGCCTTCATAATTTCCTGTGCGTTTTGTGTAGAAGAGGAGATTAGTTGGTTTCAGGAAATCGCCTTTGGTTGAGGAAAAGGGGACCTTGCAGTAGTGGTCAAAACCAGTGATTTCAAGAGAAACATACTTGGAATCAAATGATGGAAATTTGAGGATTACAGGTTCTTTGCGAAGATCAAGGATAGCCGTCAGACATAGAGTGTCGTTGTTTGGGCGGGCTATTGATTTGAAAGCGTTATCTGATTTTGTGTAGTCAATTCTTATCTTGTTCCAGCCCACTGTGAAGGTTGGTTTCGTTTCATCATTTACTAACTTATTTTCTAAGTTGTAAAGGGCGACATATTGATATGATCGTTGGACAATATTTTGGATTTGCTCGAGTGTCAAAACCTTTTTTTCTTGCTGGATTTTCTTTGGAGGTATGATTTTTGCCTTCTGTAGTCTATTATTTAATTCGCCGAAAGATTCCTCCAAGGCACCAAATATTTTGGATCTTCGTTGGACTTTCTTGATTTGCTCCATACCGAGTTCGCCACTTTCTGGAGCACCAGATTTTTCAGGTTTTTTTGGTGCTTTTTGTTTTCCTTCTACACCGGCAATAATGTTTTCAATTCCTAGCAATAAGAAAGCGGCAAACAATACGTAAGATAAAAGGTAGAGGGCGACTGCTGGAAGAATAAGTATTATGATGGCCAATATGATCATAAATAAGCCAATCGCAAGAGTTAATCCTCGGCGCGTTTTCGTCAGTCCTTCTGAAAATCCACCGTTTGCTATTCTTCCAGCACCAAAGATAAACAAGCCTATTACAATGGGAACAATTAATACTCGAATAAATAATTCAGGAGCAATCAAAAGTATAATTCCTATAGCAATAGCCAACGTATCTAAGCCAATGTTAGTTTCCCGGAGTTTTTTTTGAGGAGTATCAGTTCGGATATCTGAGTACACTTTAATCGAGTGAACAATAATCAAATCAAGCCCAAACAAAATCGCTATTAATACTAGGCCAGCTTTGGGAAAGAGCAAAACGGTAAAAGCAAAAACTATTGCAACTATTCCCTTAGCTATTTCTGAGATCCGAGTTTTGCGTGAAGCCCTTATCTTCTCCATGAGAAAACCTCGCCTATACAACATTAACAGATTCGTTATTTGCCCAAAACTAAAAACAGTGATTCTGTGGTCAAGATTCTGAGTTGTGTGAGATTGATAGATTATATAAACGCTTGTGGGTGCCGAGCAGCAACAAGATTTTGGATACGCTTGCTTTTGTAGGCTGCATTCTGATTATAAGTTGTTTAATTAAGTTTCTGGCGAGTTATTTCATGGTATGGTTTATGGTTGCTTGGTGTAACAACAACATCTTTTATAGCAGTTTCTTGATTTGTCTTATAGAAATAATAAGAAAATTTTGAGTATTCACCAATTCTTGAGGAAATTTGTATGATGCAGGAAACTAAAGCCCCAATTGGCATTAGAATTTTAGAGGTAATCTTAGGATTAGTAGCTGTTATAATTGGTTTTACAGTTCTTGGCTATCCAGGTTTGACCATTGCAACCATAACTTTTTTGCTAGGGTTAGGCTTGTTTTTTGCAGGAATATTTAGGTTAATTTGGGGGTTAGCTGCAAGGCATGTCTCAGGAACTGCGAGGATAACTGCCATATTTATGGGATTACTTGCAATCGTAATCGCAATTGTGGTTATGGTATATCCGTTACTTGCTGCAACCACTGTAGTTTTCTTAATTGCCATAGGCATTTTGTTTTATGGTATTGGTCGAATAGTTATCGGGGCAACTGAAGGAAGACTTTCAGGAGGATTTCGTGGTTTACTTATTGCTTCAGGCTTACTTATGGTGATTTTGTCAGTTACAGTTATCATTTACCCAGGGTTTGGTATCACTTTGCTAGCTGTATTGCTGGCAATAGCGTTAATAGTAATTGGGTTTGAAAGCATAGCTGCAGGAGTGGTGGGCGTTCGTTATGTTCCAATAGTGGCCAGTGCTGACTCACCAATACTTTGATAAAATCAGCAATGAGTACGAAGAATTGGAACATTATCTCTCCGTTTTTTGGCTTGATTATTAAATGGAAGTGTTTTTCGGAAAAAGTAATGGTTTAATCTTTTTTTGCTGCCACTATCATAGAGTTTTCTTTCTTTTTTCCATTTGCCAAATTTTCATCATTTTTCTCTCCTATTTCTTCAATGTTTATTTCGCGATTTAGGAAATAGTTTAAGAAAGTCCTGATTAATGCTATTGCCGCTAGCTGAGCGATGTCTTCCCAGCTAGGCGAAACTGCGGTTCCAACGATATCTCCTGCTAATTGAAATTCTAACGCGACAATAAGGAATCTTCCCAGTATTATTCTTAGCTTACTGTAGTTGGTTGTCTGCTTGGAAATTATTGTTCGGATAAAAATATAGATGGCTGCGGCCAAGCCGATGCCAACTATGATAACGCTGGATATCTCGGCGATTAGTTTTATCTCTAAAGCAACAGTTGTAAAAATTGGCTGTATCTCACTCGTGACAAATCCTCCAAAAACTAACAGGAAATTTTTCTAAAAATGATTTTATCTGTTAATTATTGCAAGAACTAAAATTTCCGATTAATATAAGATAACGCAAACAACTATTTTTATCTTAATGTTTCCTTTTTGTGTTTATAGAAATTTGTCAATTTGCGTTTATCAAAAAACCAAGTTTCTCGTAATAAAATGTTATCTGTACGCGCATGCTAAGCCCTTATGGCATATAATAAGATGAACATAAGGACGGGTAAAACTATTGAAATTATAAATCCCCATCGATTAATTTTCAATGTCGAATTTACATCTTTAAACTTAACAAAATGCGCAAACCCTACTATCGTTACGACAAGATTCAGTGCTAAAAATACAATAACTGAAATTGTGATTATTCCGAATATTGATACTGATGTGGACGGCGGCACAGAATTACTAATGCTCAGAATGAACAGTATTGTTGTGATTAGCATCGATGTATTCAACCCTAATCGCAATCCAACTGAGGGTCCATCTTTGAGGCTAAATAGGAACGAAATTGCGGACACTACACAAAAAATTACAAGTGGAAAAAGGCTGGCTAGAGCAGCCGATGCTTTAACCCTCTCCTGAGTTATTGTCATTTCAACTTGAGGTGCTAAAACGCTTAATGGGTAAGAATGCTCTGCTGAAGATAGTTGAATGTTAGTTGTTTTCCAAATTGGGTTAACAAACCCAGAATCAACACCGGTTGCGTTCTGTAACCAATAGAGGTTCACTGGGTATCCGGGATTCAGCACTTCTAAAGAAACTTTCAACGTGATCTGATCAAATGGATAGTTTTTAGCATCAGGCGGATTGCTCAAAGTTGCAGTTATTCTGTATATTTCATACTTGATACTGCCTGTATCATTAGCAGCTACAAGAATTTTTGAAGCTGAAGTGACTGGGTAACCGTTCGTCAAGTACCAATTCGCAGTTGAAATGTTGGGGTCAGTCCAGAAAAAATAAACATACATATCAAAAGTATAAGTGCCCTCAGTATATTGAAAACTGTAAATGTGAAGCACCCAAATGCCCACATACATTTTGTTGTTGCCAAATTCTATCCCCTGAAGTTGAGACTGAATTTTGGATTGAATTTGATTAGATTGAGAAGAACTTAAAGTTGAGTTAGTTGTTTGAGCGTTGACCTGGGGCTGAAAAATAGAAGTCAACATCATGATAAAAATAATAATCAATATAGCCGATGTGGCGGCAGTTTTGTAAAATCGTCTTTTCCTATCTTTTAAAAGTTGATATTTTCTTTTCATGTCGGAACCTTTAGAAATGATATTATTCCAAATACACCAAAAGGACTGTTCGTTTTAAACTATAGTGGTTGCATAGTGACTATAACAGGAAGCAAGGTTACAAACAACCTATTTTGCGCTAAACCCGCTTTATAGCCCTTGATTTCCCGTTTAATATGTTTCATTATGCGCCAACAAAGCTTTTTAAAAAGCCAACGTAACTAATGAATCGAGGAATTTTTGATGACTATCCCCCGCATAACTTTCTCTCAAGATAGTTTATCTCAATTTGAAGAATCGATAAAGAATGAATGGCTTGTAACCAATGGTCTGGGCGGTTACGCTTCCTCTACTGTTTTAGGACTTAATACAAGGAAGTATCATGCCTTATTGGTTGCAGCTTTGCGACCGCCAGGTGAACGAACGGTAATATTATCAAAACTTGATGAAGATGTCAATATAGGTGGAAAAATTTATCAACTTGGAGCGAACGATTTCGGTCAAGACATTTATCCACAGGGATATAAGTTTTTGAAATCATTCTCAGTCTCACCCTTTCCAACATACACTTATTCAGCAGGTGATACAGAAGTAAAAAAGACGATCTTTTTACCCAATGAAAATAATTCTTCAGTTGCATTTTACGAGTTTATGAACCGGTCCATGGATAATGATTCCAGTATCCAGATATACCCCTTAATTTCTTTTAGAAATTTCAATTATGTCATAAATAGATATGAAAATCCCATTGGGCTAAATCAGACCCAAAAAGACAATGAGGTTGAGCTAATTTTCAATAATCCGTCAGTAACGGTTATTTTAAAAGCATTAGGCGGAAATTTTGCTTCCAACCCAATTTGGATAAACGGGATACTTTACAGAGAAGAACAAAACCGTGGAGAGGCAAGCAGAGATGAAAGCTACCAGCCTGGACACTTTGAGTTTAGAATTCCAAAAAATAGCACCGCTAAATTCGCAATAGCCACCACCGTTAATGATAATCATGAAGAAGCCGTCAAAACCCTTGACACAATAAGTTCAAGCGTAAGCGCTATCGAAAACTTGCTTGACACAGAGATAAAAAGGCATGAAAATATTATTACCGGCTTTTACGATTCACACAGTCAATTACAGCAGACTGATGAATTAAGTTGGCTACTGCAGGCCGCTAATGATTTTATTGTCAGAGGCACCAATAACCGACGTTTTATTATAGCAGGTTATCAGTGGTTTGGTTCCTGGGGAAGAGACTCATTCGTTTCATTGCCTGGGCTGATGCTCGCTACTGGTAGATTTAAAGAAGCACAAGCCGTAATTTTGGATTTTACTAAATATTGTAAACGCGGTTTAATACCTAATCTTATTGACGACAAAACCGGGGAACCGCTATACAACACTGTCGACGGAACATTATGGTACGTCAACTCAATATTACAGTACCTAAAATACACAGGCGATTTTGAGTTTTTAAAGAGTCTGTGGCCAACTCTTAATGATATTATAGAAAGTTATAGAATAGGCACGATGAACGACATACGCGTTGATAATGATGGATTACTTGCCCATGGCCCTCAACTTACATGGATGGATGCAGTAGTGAATGGCGTTCCCGTTACTCCCCGTTCTGGAAAAGCAGTGGAAGTACAAGCTTTGTGGTACAATACCTTATGTACTTTGAAATTTTTGGCTGAAAAGTTTAATGAAAAAAATATCGCTCAAGATTATTCTAATATGGCTGAAAAGGCAAAATTAAGTTTTAATGACAAGTTTTGGGATCACGAAAAAAATTGTTTATACGATGTAATAGATGAATTTGGTCACCCAGAGTTATCTGTCAGACCCAACCAAATAATTGCAGGCGCTTTAGACTTCAAATTAATAGATAACGAAAAAGCAAATCATGTTGTAGATTTTGTCCAAAATGAGCTTCTCACAAAAGTTGGACTGAGAACCTTATCCCCAAAAGACCCACGATACAAAGGTAAATATGAGGGTGGCAGAGAAAGCAGAGATAACGCCTACCATAGTGGAACTATATGGCCTTGGCTCACCGGACCTTTTACCACATCTTTTCTTAAAGCAAAAGGTTATAGTGATCACAACTTGAAGTTTGCTTCTGAAACATTGATAATGCCTTTGTTATCTGAACAATTAACTCGCGGGGGTTTAGGCTCGATAAGCGAGATTTGTGATGGAGATCCACCACATTTGCCAAGAGGTTGCATTGCCCAGGCTTGGAGCGTAGCTGAACCACTTAGAGCGTACATTGAAGATGTGTTAAAAATAAGACCAAAATTTGAAAACGATGTTCTCTTTAACTTGAACCCCTTAAAACAATATGCATAAATCTACAACCACTCAACAAGAACAGAGAACTACCAGCTGCAAATTCAACGGTCAAAAGAACTCATGAAAGCGACAATAAACAAATCTTTTTTTCTGCCCTGATCACAAGTCGTTAGCGATGTTGTCATCGGGGAGCAAACTTTTTTTACTTTTTAAATAAACAAGAAGCAACAAATTGAATAAAAGAATTATAGGCATTTAACTTATGAACATGATGGCTCGCTCTAATTATTTATCGACTCGCAGAGAATAAACATTGAATTTTTTGTCCTTATATTCGAATCTAACTCTGCTGAGTGCATTTCTATGTTTTCTTTGTTCTTTGGGTTAGGAAATTCAGCTTTGCAATGGGACAATCTTAACCAATATAGGTCATGGTGAATGTCTGCTTAGTTTATTGGGAAACCAGTTGTTTAACTTAAAGTAGTGATTCAGATTTGGTATCAACTTTTTTTCTGAAACATCGACCACTAATGGCACATACATTCGACTGCCAAGTTAATACAAATTATATCTAGTTTCGCTAAGCAGGTCTTTGCTCTTCATCAGGTGAACTTCAAGTTGCGGTTCCGTAAACTTAATTGTTTAAAATAGCAATTCTTTGCTTACAGTGGCTTGAAAAAAGACAAAGTTGCATGAAAATCGTTGACAATGAGAATTTATGCGGCGTTTTGCAATTGTACCAAATCACTAATAATATCTTGAAGCTTGATAGTCAATTCAGATGCTTTTTGGCTGTCAACGATAAAACCTCTTTTTAAAACATATTTTCAAATTTCATTGATATCTGACTCTACATAATGAATGAATGATGCCCGGGTTTTAATGGCGATACGGAAAATAATGTTAAAAAATCAAAATAATTAATGTAAAATTTATGAAATGTCTGATCGATAAAAAATATTTGATCCCCTTCTTTTTTAAAAAAAAATACTGATGAAAAAAAGAAAAGTTTTTTGGCTTTGCAAATGCAAAGCTATTTTTTATTAGTCATTTTCTTGAATACTTCGCCTCTCAATTCGCCTTCCGATATTGTTTCAGCGCTAACAGATCCGAAAAGTTTCAGCACAGTCGCTACCAATCCTGTCCAGCCTGTTTGATGACTTGCTCCTAACCCCGCTCCGTTGTCGCCATGGAAGTATTCATAGAACAAGAGATTGTCTTTCCAGTATGGGTCTGTTTGAAACTTTGCTGTTCCACCATATACAGGACGTTGACCTTTTTCATCACGTAAAAAGATTTTTGACAGACGAGTTCCGATTTCTTTGGCAACTTCGAACAAATTCATTTTCTTACCTGATCCAGTGGGACATTCAATTAGAAAATCATTGCCATAGTACGAGTACAAGTTAAGAAGGCTACGCAATATCAGCGCGTTTATTGGGAACCATATAGGTCCACGCCAGTTGGAATTTCCACCAAATGCACCCGTGGTAGATTCTGCCGGTTGATAGTCTATGCTAAAGTCTTGACCCATTATGTTGATCGAATATGGATGTTCCGCGTAAGTTCGAGATATTGCACGAATACCGTATGGACTTAAGAATTCTTTTTCATCTAGCATTCTTGTGAGAATTAGGCGCAGTTTGTTGTCATCAGTTAAACCTATCATGAAACGACCTCCTGTTCCAGGTATTCCCGGTCTGTGAATATTAGCTAGTAGTTCGGGGTGATTTTGTGTAAACCATTGTGCTCGAGCAGCAAATTTTGGCAGTTTTGTCAAGGAATCGGCTGGAAAAACACTATTTGCGCATAATGCAATTAGTCCAACCATCGAGCGGACTTTAATTTTCTCCGATCTTCCATCAGGTAAACGTAGCATGTCGTAAAAGAAGCCGTCTTCTTGATCCCATAGTCCACTAGTTTCTAAGGCATGAGCAATCCACAAGAAGTGATCAAAGAGCTTGATGGCCATTTCCTCGTAGATCGGTTTTTGGCGGGCAAGTTCAACAGCAATTTCTAGCATGTTCTGAGCAAACATTGCCATCCAAGCTGTGCCGTCGGCTTGTTCTAAATAGGCGCCGCCAGGCAAGGGTGCACTGCGATCGAAAACGCCGATGTTATCCAGCCCCAGAAAGCCACCTTCAAAGACATTGCTGCCATTGCGGTCTTTTCGGTTTACCCACCAAGTAAAATTCAGCATTAACTTTTGGAAGGCATCTTCAAGAAAGTCAAGATCACTCTTTCCATTTAGTTGCTGCTGCATGCGGTGGTTAAAAAGTACTGCCCATGCGTGAACAGGTGGATTAACGTCATTAAAATTCCATTCATATGCTGGCGTTTGACCGTTTGGATGTAAATAGCGCTCTGTTAGCATCAATTCTAATTGTTGCCTTGCGAACTCTTCATCAACCAGTGATATAACCACTGTGTGAAAAGCTAAATCCCAAGCTGCATACCACGGGTACTCCCATTTGTCAGGCATCGAAATTACGTCAGTATTTGCCATATGGAACCAATTAGAATTTCGAACATTTCTTTCATTTTGTCCATAGAAGTTAATATTATGCTCGTTTAACCATTTGCCAACATCATAATCGTAGAATTGCTTGCTCCAAAGCATTCCTGAAAGCGCTTGTCGTAGTACTCGCCTTTCATCTTCATTTAAAGAAGTAGGCGATACTGAGTCATAAAACTGGTCTGCATCTTTTCTGTGCGAGTCCATTGCTTCATCAAAACTATTGTCAAAAAGATGACCTTTTTGCATAATGGTTTCTGGCGGAATATTGCTTAGCCGCAATCGAACAGTTTTAGTCTCTCCTCCACCAATCGCGAAGTGATAATCAGCAGAAGCTTTAGTCCCCATTTTATCAGGATTTACTGAAGCGTTGTCATTATTTACGACAAAATTGTTGATTCCGTCTTTCACATATTTGGTTGAATTAGCGGAACCGAATAATCGCTGGTTGTTAGTTTCGTTTTCCGTAAAAAGCAAAGGAACGGCTCCATCACAATAGAGATAGTATTTTCCCAAAATAGGATCGTTAGCTTCAACTACACTAACATTTGATTGTATTTTTGTTTCCTTTAATGCAGGTCTTTCCACATCTTTATATCCATACCAAATGTTGCGGAACCACAAAGTTGGAAGTATATGCAAAGTTGCTGTTTCTTTTCCCCTATTGCAGGCTGTGATTTGAACAAGCATATCTTCTGGGGATTCCTTAGCATATTCCACAAAGACATCAAAATAACGGTCGTCATTAAAAATGCCAGTGTCCAAAAGTTCATATTCGAATTGATTTCGATTGCGCGATCTGTTAGTGTTTATTAAATCCATGTATGGGTATGCCATTTGAGGGTATTTGTACAAATATTTCATATACGAATGAGTCGGTGTATTGTCCAGGTAGAAGTAGTATTCTTTGACATCTTCTCCATGGTTGCCTTCACCATTCGTTAAGCCAAACATCCTTTCTTTCAAAATTGGATCTTGACCGTTCCAAAGGGCAAGAGCAAAACAAATGCGTTGTTTATCATCGGAAATACCTGCAATTCCATCTTCTCCCCATCGATATGCGCGTGAGCGTGATTGGTCATGTGAGAAGTAATCCCATGCTGATCCGTCGTTGCTATAATCTTCTCTTACAGTTCCCCATTGACGTTCGCTGAGGTAAGGTCCCCACTTGCGCCAAGGTATTTGTTTTTCGTTTGCTTCATTTAACCTAGTTTGTTCATTTTCCGTGTTTAATAACCTCCAAAATTAAAAAAGAGTCAAGAGGTATTCACCCTGATGATTCTAATATTAATTTGTGGATACCAAGTGTGCCCACAAAGCAGCATATTTGCGCTCCTTAGCTCTTGCCCTTGACCTTTCTGGCTAGTGGTTGGCATCAAGTTTTTGATGAAACCATTGACGCAGTGCTGGGCGGCTTAAGTTTTGGTGTTATTGTTTCCTCAAGTGAAATTAACATCACTTAGCGTCAAAAAGAAACGTTTTTTTAAATGACCATATGATGTTATAATAGAGCGAATTTTTAGCAAGAAAGAGTTTTTGTCCATGGAAGAACAGGAAGTTTTGGCTGTTGTTCGAACATTAATGGCATTTGAGCGCAACTATCTTTCCATCGAGCGGACTCAATTATCTCAGCTAAGGACTGGTTTAACCTTAGCGTTAATTACTCCTCCCGCTGCTGCAACGTTACAGTTTGCGTTTGATTTTGTTCCAAAAAATGACTACATTGGAGCGGTTGTTTACATTTTTCTCGCAGTGTTAACTTTATATGGTTTCTGGATGGCTTTGAATGCTTATTTCAGATTAAAAGAAACCAGAAAAATTCAAGATAAAATAAAAGAGCAGCAACTTGAAGTTATTCGAAAATCAAGTGTATTTAATGCGATTCTTGAGGACATCCTTGTAAAGAAAAAAAAGTAGCTATGTTTTGAGGTTGTTGAAAAATCTCACAGACATTGAATTGGGTGAATGAAAAAAGAAAGAGTCAATGTTTGTAAACTGTTAAATTGAAAGTCTTTAAGTTTACCCTACCCACACCAAATATGAAACCACAAGAAAGACTACGCCAATACCAGCCATCAAAAATCCCAAAAGCAACTGGTGTCTACCTAAACTCTTTCCAAGCTGTGTGCCATACCAGAACAGCCATAAAACCCCGAGAAAATTAGATACGAACCATGCGGTTAGTTTGTCAGGTAAGATTAAAAACGGTAAGGCAAGCGCAAAGCCAGTGATAACGTAAATTAGATTTATCGACAGCCAACCCAACAAATCGCTTTTTGTAAATACCTTGTCATTTTCCTCTGATGCTTGCTGAACATGAGTCATTATGTCCTTGGCGATTGCTTCTTTGCCTTCCTTGTCAAAAGAATCTAAGAAAGTTTCATCCAAGCTTGATTCAACTTTTTCTAAAACTTGGGGGTCGTTCTTGTTGGTTAAGGATTTCAAAAATTTCATCTTGTTGTGATTGTTATTTCTTTCAATTGAGCTTGAGATTGCATAAATGAATCCGTCGATGAACCCCCAACCAGCACATGCCCCAAGATTAACAGCAACAATGTAAAGAAAACCGGTGTTAAGTCCTGATAAGGCAACGTATCCATTTATTATTATCACCATAATTACAGCGAAAGCTACTTCGCCAGTTCGATCAGTGTAAGAAAGATTTCCTTTGATAACCTTGCGGGCCACTTCAATTCACCTTCAAAAATAGAAATTTTTAACAATTTTGAAAGATACTTGTATTATTGATATTGCATTTCTAAAATCATATTGACTGTGACGTATTAAAAATGTTTGTTGGCACAAATGAGTTTTACAATCCAAAAATTTTTGGATCGTTGTAAAAAAATTTTTTCATTTAGTTTTGGACGCTTCAAACGAGGTAGTATACGGCATGCAAAGAAATGAGCAACCTTTAATCTTAAACTTGTTTTAAGATCGGAAGAGCAAATTCCCTTCTTACTGAGAAGACTTAAAATAAATTTGTCTTTAGCGATAACTAAATCTCAGGATCTGCGAATTTCATCAAAGATTGAATCAAGTTCTTGTGCAATTTAATGATTGGCTGACGGATACTTTCCGTTATTTCAGCTGTTGGTTGAAAATAACCGTGTTCGGTCAAATAAAATATGGCGCTTGAGCAATTTCCTGCTAAAGCACAATTGACCTCTTTTATCCCCATTTCACGGAGAGCATAGTATCTGTGGTGACCATCCAAAATTGCGTACAAAACCTTCTTTGGGTGCTTTACAACGATTATTGGTTTTATTTTTTGATTTTTTGCAATCTTCTGCTTGTAGATTTCTATGCCTTGCCTGGAAACTTTTGAGTCAGCAACAATTCTGCCTATTGGCAACCGTAATGCGTACTTATTTGGATTAATGAAGACGTCAGCGTTAATTTCACTTTTCCCCTTTAAATAGTCAGAAAAATCTGTTGTTACAGAAACGAGAACATCTGTAAATGTCAATAGAAAACTACCATATTAATTCCGATGAAGCGATTTAAAAACTTTTGTTGGCACAAATTCGTCATATGAATAATGCTTTTCAGAATTTATTTGTTTTAAAAAAATGAATTTCACATATTTGATAGGCAAAAACGTAGTAAACACTTTCATTGTTACTTCAAACTGTAGTCACTAATGTTTATGATGATAGTTTGTATTCTCTTAATTGGGAGCAAGCAAAGCGGTAAAAAGTTCTACCGTTTTAGCGTTTTTTGTGGAGGTGAAAACCTTTCGAAGTGCACTATTTACAATTGGTTTTGCAATGGCGATGATTGGAAGCATAATTCTGATAGTAATAGGCGCTTTTGCCGCACTAGGGATATTTCTTTTGATTTTCTATCCAGTATATGCGATTACCTCATTATTCTGGGGAATTGCTATGGTAATTTTAGGACTATTAGGTGCAGGAGCTGCCCCGTTCTGTAACAGGTTAGGTCCAGCGCTATGGCTAATTATACTTGCAATAATAGCTAGTCTTCTAGGCGCATGGTATATTGGCTGGCTAATCGCTATCGGCGCGATCCTTGGATTGTTAGGAAAAAAATAAACCCCTAATTATTCCATTTTAATCACCTTTTTTTGTATCTGATTACCCATTAACTGAAAATCAACGACAAAACCTAAATCGGTTAGGATTTTGGAAACCACAATATTTTTTGCATTTGAATTTAATCAAAAGCTAATGGAAAATCGTTTTTTCTATTGTGCATAATGGGTTGTATTGTTAGAGGAATGGTCACCTTGAAGTTTGCATTTGTTAGTTCTTCTCCCAATGAGAGTATAGAGAGTTATGAAGTAAGGAAAGCGAGTGCTTCGTTTCCTCCCTTGGGCATCTTGTATTTAGCCTCGGTTTTAGAACAGGAAGGCAACGAGGTTTCCATCTTAGACCAGCCAGCAATGGGCTACAGCGTAAGCGAAACTGTAAAGTGGCTTGAAAAGAAGGATCCTGATGTCGTTGGGTTCTCTGCCCTCATGAGTTCAGGGCGTCTTGCAGGTCTTCTGAGCAGAAGAATCAAAGAAACAAACCCAGACATTATCACACTAATTGGGAACCATTACGCAACATTCAACCCAGAACGGATTCTGAGTAAACATCCTTCTATCGATATTGTTGTTCGTGGAGAAGCAGAAGAAACAATCGTAGATTTAGCAAAGCACCTCCAAGCCGAGGATGACTTAACGCAGGTCAATGGGATTGCTTTCCGAAAACAAGGAAAAGTCACATTGACCCATGAACGCGAACTTCTCCAAAATTTAGATTTGCTTCCTTTTCCTAATCGAAAACTTCTGAGCGCAGAATATCACTGTTTCATTGCAGGAGTGAACATAGCACCGAAAAAATTCACCGGTGTTCTCTCATCCAGAGGTTGTAGTTACTCATGCAGATTCTGCAACTGTGCTGCTATATTCCGAAATTCTTGGCGACCGCGATCTGCCATGAACACTCTCGATGAACTGCGTCAGCTTGGAAACGATGGCTATAAACAACTGGTTTTCGTTGATGACAATTTTACATTAAATCCTTCTAGGGTTGTTGAGTTATGCAGAGGAATGAGAAAAGAAAAACTTGATTTAGAATGGATAGCTGAGGGACGAGTTGATGTTCGATCTTCTGAGATGTTTCGTGAAATGGTGGCGGCGGGTTTGCGCGTGATGTATTTTGGAATCGAGAACGCCAACCAACGCTTGTTAGATTACTATAATAAGAAAGCTACTCCAGAACATGCTGAGAAAGCCGTAAGGACTGCCCGAAAAGCTGGAGTGGACATAATCGTTGGGTCTTTTGTAATAGGCGCCTCAGATGAGACTCGAGAGGAGATTCAGAAAACTATCGATTTCGCTAAACGTATTCCTTTGGATATACCTCAATTTAACATTCTCCACGCTTATCCTGGAAACGATATATGGGCTGAATTTGTTAAGAAAGGGCTTCTTGATGAGGAGAAATACTGGGAAGTAGGCGCTGATTTGTCCAACCTTGCTGCAAATGCAGTACCTCTTGAAGAAATACGACAGATGCTTAACAAAGCTTTCTCAAGTTTTGTAATACGACCCAGGTTCTTGTTTGCACAGACAGCTAGGACTGTTCAGAGCAGTTACAGAATGAATATGGTTCTAAACAACATAAAACGTGCAACAAGCATAAGAAAAAACGTCCGCGACTTGAATTTGTGATTCAACTGCTTCAGAAGTTGCATTCTTATTTCGATATATTAACTAACCACGTAGGATTTTAAATGTGTAATTAGTCAAAAAGATATTTTGGTCCTCTGTAAATAAAATTATCATTGTAAACATCCAATTAACTTAAATTATTAATTAAGCCATAATTATTTGAGGGAATATCACGAAAGACGATAATATGGCGGAATTTTTTCATCTACTTCTTTTGAACCTCCCAGATACAATTTACCTGTTAGATATTCCTTCGGGCAAAGTTGAATTTTTAAATTCAAATCAATTTTTAGGTTACTCAGTTGCAGAGCTTGAGAGCACGAATTCAATCCTAAACGCGATCCACCCGAAAGATTATGAATTGGTATTAGCAAATTGGCAACAAGTGACATCGAGCGGACTGTCGAGTACACAAAAACCAATTGAATATCGAGTTAAAAGTAAAGCAGGCAACTGGGAATGGATCCAAAGCAGAATAACTAATGTTAAACGCGATCAACAAGGCAAACCAACACAAATTTTGGTCGCATTAACAATTATTACAGAGCAAAAGAAGAATGAAGAAGAATTAAAAGAAAATTGGGAGCGATTAGAAGTTGCACAACGTGTCGCTCATGTTGGGAGTTGGGAATATTCCGTTAAGACCGATGAAGCAATATGGTCCAAAGAAATGTTTCGCATTTTCGATTTGAACCTTGAGGAAAAGGCTCCAAATATTGCTGAATATGCAAAGCTGATTCACCCCCAGGATCTTTGTAAGTTAAGAGAGTTAATGGCTGGGTTCATTGCTGAAGGCAGGAAAGACCAAACTCTAAGTTTTGATTACCGTATAATTCGACCTGATGGGACAATACGTTATTTGCATTCAGAAAGAATGGTTCAAGACGTCGACGAAAACGAGAAAGCTAAGCGAATAGTCGGGATTGAACAGGATATTACCGAGAAGAAGAAAGCTGAAGATGCTTTGAAAGTTTCCAAAGAAAAGTTGCAAAATATCCTTAACGCCATGGATGACGGTGTATCTTTAGTTGGGTTGGATGGAAAAGTTTTAGATTGCAATGAGGCTTCGTTGAAACTTTTGGGTTTAACGCGTGAGGAATTCATAGGGACAAATGTTTACGATGTTATTGTTCCAGAAGACAGACAACTTGCTATTGACGGAGCCTCCAAGGTCCTTGAAACAGGCAAAGTATTGAACCAGGTTGGTGTTTTGAGAAAGAATAACTCGTCATTTTGTGCTGAGATTTCTGTGACAGCGTTTTATGATGAGAACCAAAAACCAGTAATGTTTGTTGGTGTTACTAGAGACGTTACTGACCGTAAGAAACTAGAAGTTGAAATTAAAGAAAGCGAGCAGCTTTACAGAACTTTGTTTGATAACAGTGAAGATGCTTTTATGTTAATTGAGCCAATTTTTGACGAGAGTGGTAAAGCGTATGATTTTAGATTTCTAAAATTAAATTCTGCGTATCAGCGACAAACTGGTGCAAAACCAGACGATGTTTTAGGTAAAAGGGCAAGCGAGATTACGCCTGACCTAGAATTAGATATAACCATATTGAGTGGAGATGTACTAAAGAAAGCGATACCTATCCATCGTGAAGCTTTTAATAAATATTTGAATAGATGGTATGACTCTTACTACTTTCCTTATGCTATCGATCAAGTAGGGATCCTTTTTAGAGACATTACTGAGAGAAAGAGAGCAGAGGAGTCACTTTTCGAAAGCGAGGAAAAATATAAGGAGCTTGTCGATAAACTGCCTGAAATGGTTTTTGAAATTGACATGAAGGGCTGTATCATTTTTGCCAATTTGAGGGCTGTTGAGTTGATGGGCTATTCTAAGGATGAACTTGAGCATGGGTTCGACGCTAATCGCCTAGTTGTTGCCGAAGATGCTCAACGATCTTTGGAGAATATGAAAGAAATGTTTAGCACAGGCTTGCGCCAAAGCAATGAATACTTTTTTGTCAAGAAAGACGGAACACATTTTCCAGTTTTACTGATCAGTGTCCCAATCGTAAAGGATAACAAGATTTTGGGTGCTAGAGGAATTGGCGTTGATATAACTGAGCGCAAACAAGCTCAACAAGCCTTAACTGAAAGCGAAGAGCGTTACCGACAACTTTTCAGTAGCATGACTGAAATGGTTTTTGTCGCCGAATTAGTTCATAATGAAAACGGGGAAGTTGAAGATTTTATTTATTACGACTCCAACCCTGCTTTTCTAAGATCGATGGGGAAAGCAAAAGACCAAGTTATTAACAAAAAAGCTTCAGAATTACTTGGAAAAGTTGAAGATTACTGGCTTTCCGAATTTAGCAAAATTGAAAAGACAGGACAAGCTGTTCACCGAGAAGAAAAAAGTGAATTGACTGGCCACTACTATGATGTTTATGCTTGGATGGCAAATAGTAAGCAAGTGGGAGTAATTTTCGAAGATATTACTAAACGTATCACACTGGAAAGGCAGCTGCAGGATAATGAGCGCTTGGCGGCTATTGGTCAAACTGCAGGTATGGTTGGGCATGATATCCGTAACCCCCTGCAGGCTATTGTCAGCGAATTGTTTTTAGCCAGACAAGTGATGACTGAAGCAACAAAAAATGCTGGTACAAATGAAGCATTAGAAAGTATTGACCTTATTCAAGAGCAAGTAGATTACATCAACAAAATAGTATCAGACCTTCAAGATTTTGCAAGACCATTAAAGCCTGAATATACCATTGTTGACTTATCCGATTTAGTAGTTAGCGTCTTTAATACAATTAATCTGCCTGATAAAATCACACTTAAAGTCGATGTTAAAGGGTCCATGCAACTGAAAACTGATGCTACCTTTATCAAGCGTTCAATAACGAACCTAGTTAATAATGCCATTCAAGCTATGCCTGACGGTGGGGCGTTAGAGTTAACTGTTACCACGCTAAATGAACACATGGTTATCACCGTTTCTGATACAGGAAAAGGCATACCTGAGGCCGTTAAGCCTAACCTGTTTAAGCCCTTGATGACGACTAAAGCCAAAGGCCAAGGCTTAGGCTTAGCTGTCGTTAAGAGACTAGTTGAAGCATTGAATGGGATAGTGAGCTTTGAGAGCGAAGAAGGAAAAGGAACAAAATTCATAATAGAATTGCCATCCATCAATATCAAAGAGCAAAACGGTCTTTTTTAAGCCGATTCTCTTTCACCCTCATTAAAGAATTTTGGGCAAAAAACGACGGTTTCAGCATTGGAGATTAAACGTTTATCAGAATCATATCATTGGCTTTTCTCTCCAGTTTCATTTGGTGAAATGACATTACCTTAAATGCTTCAGGATTGTTTTAGGTTTAGCTACTGCTATAATGACAACTGCCGAAATTACTGACACACCTAATACGATAAGCCATCCTTTGTTCGCCCCCATGAAAAAGGACATCGTATAAATATCCGGTGTTATCATGGCAACAAAAAAAGCAATCAAGGCAGTCACAACTAACGTCAATTTTCCATTTTTGATTTTTTTGGATGTGTGCTTTACACCACAGTTTCCACAGAGACTTTCAGTTGCACTAATGAGGTCTCCACAGTCTGAACAATGGTGATGATTTTCTTCGTTTTCCATGTATGTGTCACCTAATATTGACATAAAAAAAATAGAAATCTTAGGAAAATGTTTTCTTGGTTTTTGATAGAATGAGTCTAATATTCAATAGAGCTTTTGAGCTCGCTTATGCGTTCGTTAATAATCCTCAATAATCCTTGTCTAAGTTGTTCCCAATGAATATTTCTGTTTATAAAGCACAACCTGTTTCCTAGTTCCTCGTCTCCCAGCGTTTTTGTTATCCAAAACTGGAAGTCTCCTTTAGGATAATGAAACTCAATAGAAACAACATCAATCGTCTCTAATTTATCAGAGAAATCAATTAAACTTGTAGCGGTAACGTTAGTATAAACTCCTTGATCGGTACGGAAGTGAAAACCGTTTTCAAAAGGAACGGTGCGCAAAACCTTTGAAGCATCAGGTTTTATAATTTGGCTCATAACGGTTCACCCATCTGCCTGACAACGACTTATCAACATTCTTAATGTTTTGTTATTGCATTTTGACACAACATGAGTTTTTATAGGAAAAGAAATTCTTTCATACCACTTTTAATCAGTCGTTCGCCACTTATTGCGCATCAGTCAATCTATTTGTGTTCATATTTTTATTTTTAAATCATCATATTGAACGTAGAAATTTCATAGTTCTAATTTGAAGTTTGAAGTTATATCGAGATAGTAATCGGGCGTACAGCATATAATTCTGTCAGGTTTGTTCTTCAAAAGTTTAGTCAACTTCCAATAGTACTGCTGAAATGAAAACAAAAATACGATTCGTTTTTTCAAAATATTTTTTCTGTAACTTGTACTCAAAACTGGCGCTTGCTTCAAGATTTCTTGTATTTGTACTAGTAAGCTACTTTGAAAACTGTAGGTTTTTTTGCTCCCCAGTTTTTTAGTCATATCGTTTTAAATACAGTGGTTTTGATGCTTCTCTTTTCCTCTCTGAATTAGGCTCTTGGTCTCGTATTTCTTTTGTCCTATCGGAATTTTCTCTTAATTCGTTTTCCTCAGAGTAATCGTTTTTTGCATCCTTCGATTTTGAGGAGAATTCTTTTTTTGTTTTCAGGGTATTTCCCTCTTTGAGACAACGTGCTAGCATACCATTTCAAGTATTGTTGTTGCTATGCTACAATAACAAGATAATTAGTTGATTTTTAGGGAGTTTTTAGCAAGAAAAAATCGCATAGAACAATGGGTCTTTGTTTCACCATTTGTTTTCTCAGTTGAAATTCTTGACTTTTAAGAAAGTGCTTGTTGTAAAGTTATGGAACAACGGCATGATTCATTAATTCTTGATAGCGTCGCGCTAGATTCTTTTATCTAATAACTTTTAGCAAAAGAAAATTACCTTAATAGAAATTAAGGCTTGCCTGTCTTTTGTTTGAATAGCAATAGGCAACTGGGTTGTATTTTAAAACAGTTTTATTTGAGATGGTTGAGTATTTTATAACTGACCTGCGGGTCCACAAGCAATTCTCATTGATAGTTCTTTGTATTCTCTTAGTCCACAGCTTAGGCAAATCCATTCTTTGGGCGATACGTGTATGCCGTTAGGTCTATGCCCTAAAAGGTTGAATTGGCGGTGAAAATCGCAGCAATCTCGCATTTTTGTTCCACAATTTGGACAGAAACGTACTCCTTTTCCCTCTGCATCTTGGATGATGTGAAGATTCTCATTATACGAGTTGCTGGTATGTTTATGAGTTTCTTCTACCATTGCCAACTTCCCCCAAGAGTTGTGCTTTTGGACGATGGTTTCAATTTTGGCTCTTGCACATTAATTTTAGAAGAATTTGAGCCACCCATTCTTTTAACATTTAGACACACTGCTGTATCTATTTTTTCTTGATTTATCCTTCGATTCCCCCTCTGAAAGATCTATGTATATTTAAATAAAAATGCTTATAAATATTTGTCATTGGAACGCATTTTTTCCATGAGAAAGTTGTTACTGTACACAGGCAGTCACATCATTATTTAAGTTTCAAGAGGGACGTATGTAGTTTAACAACAGCGCAAAAGGTTAACTTAAAAGCAGGCGAACTGATTCCCCCTCTCTCTTCCGAATTTTTTTGCTTGCCTTTAAGTTAACCCTGCTCTTCTTAAACCATTACCTTTTTAATATTGCCATTTAGTAAAAACTTGACGTCGTTTTATCGGTGTCTTGGTTTAACGAAAGTAGTTTGAAATCAAATCCAGTCTGGACTTTTTTGAATGATTTCATCCGTTTAAAAGCTTACTAATTATCGCTTTCTTTGAATTATTTTGACTTAAGTCAACTTTTATCGACTTAATTTAGATTTCTTTGTCTATTTTTGACTTACCTTGCAAACACAACCAACCCGAAATCAAAAAAACTACCAAAAACACAAAGAAAAAACTGCACAAAAACAAGTCAACATTAACATCATATTCAATTTTACAATTTTTAAATGCAATTCAGACAATAAATTTTTAAAAGCAACCCGATATAAACTGACCTGAAACTCGCATGTTAAACTCTGCAGCTAAAAGATTCATTTTACCCTTTTCTCCAGAGAAAAGCGGTGAACCATTTAACTCAGAGGTTGAAGTGGGGGCAGTTTATGCGCTTGCAGAGCTTGAAAGATCAAAAGGCGGCGGCTTAGTAGTTAGGCAGCCTGAAGAGAAACTTGCGTTTTTAGCGGAAATGGGTTACCCCTTATGGCTTTTTCCAGATAATTCAGTTGCGTTTATTTTTGATGGCTTAAGTAATTTCAACTATTCTGTTCCCTACATTGAACTGCCAGATGCTAAAGCCTTTATGGATAGCCTTGAAGAAAACTCAAAAACACAAGAAGCATACATGACTTTTCTCTCTGATCACAGCAGTTATTTTCTCCAACAGGCGAAAGAGAAAGTATTCTCGATCCGAAATCTAGTTGCAGATTTAGATTTTATAAAAGAGTTTGACGTTTACCGCAAAGAAGCTAATGAACTGGTAAGTCAACTAAAATTTTCCTTGCTTGTCCCTTCTTTGCAAGAGTCGGCTATTTCTTCTATGTTAGTGGAAATGGATAAGCTCCAGTTTGGTTTTAATGAAGAAGTTGAGAGTCTCCCTGAATGTCTAAGGCGCGTAAATAAGACAACCAGCCAATTCGTAACAGAGTTGGATTACGCAGCACTAGCTGTTAAAGATGAAGCTGAGGCTAAAATTAAGGCACGAGAAGAACTTGTTAAACCCCAAATCCTAAAGTTAAACCGAGAATGCAAACATGAAATAGCAAAGGTCACAAAAAGTTTTGATGAAGAAATAAACAAATTTGAAAAGCTAAAAGCAAAAACACTAAAATTCATAGCTTCTGAAGAAAAAAAACTCAAACAGTACGAACATGAGGCTAAAAAACAAGCCCAGAAAAACCACTTGCTCTACGAGAAAAGATGGAAATCAAAAAGTCGGATAGCAAAAAAAGAACTAAGCGGACTTAAAAAAGAACAAAAAAGAACAGAAAACAACATTAAAAATTTAACCAAACAAAAAAGCCAGCAAATCTCCAAGCTGCAACTTGAACTTGACACAGAAGTTAAATTGACTCGTCAACCCCTGCTTGATCTTGAAGTTGCAAGCGACGCAAAAATGTTAGTTTTTAAGCGGGAAACTGAAAAGTTGCTAAACCAAGAAAAACCCTTGCTTGAAGGACTAAATGGTTCTATAAAGTTGGCTCATGAAGCTAATGATAAGTTCCAGATGTTAGGACTGAGAAATCCCCAATTGAAAGCTCCAGCGTTGTTTTACGTTCCATTCTATGTGGCATGTTACCGAGCGGGATTAGCACAGCGTTACCTCTTTTTTACTCCATCCACGACGAGCTCTGTTGGTTTTGCTGCTAAACTTAAAGGTGTAATTGGAATTTCAAAGGTAAAGCAGATGTTCAATCCACGATTCAGCGCTATAACCGACTTAGTTGAAAAACTTGAGGTTCTTACAAAGCAAGACAGCGCTTTGGATCGCCAAATTATCGCCTTGGGAGAAAAAAACAATATTTTGAAAAATGAATTAGCGCATGCAAAAATAGCTAAGGGCTTAGCTTATTTGAAAGATCAAGGTTGGCTTTCAGATAAGCAATATCAGGTTTTAAGCCAAAACTGACATAGTAGAATGAAAACTTCAGTTTTAGATAAACGAAGCTGTGTTCACGCTACAATTATATATCCAATTTGGCCAATTCAAGATAGTGGTTTTGTTGGTATTTTCGAGGCATCTGTCAAGTGAAATACTGATTAAATCTTCTGCAAAGCAAGTATGGACGATGATCACCAATTTTGAGGAATTTCCAAGTTGGAATCCCTTTATTAGAAGTGCCAAAGGAGATCTAAAAATTGGTGCCAAACTTGAATTATTCATTCAACCTTCGGGAAGCAAGGGCATGACTTTTCGACCCAAAGTCCTAAAAGTTGATATTAATCATGAGCTTCGTTGGTTAGGCAGATTGTACTTGCCTTGGTTGTTTGACGGGGAACACTCTCTTATTGTTGAAGCTCTAAGTGAGAACTCGGTCAAGTTTATCCAAAGTGAACATTTCAAAGGTCTTCTAATTCCTCTCAGCCAAAGCATACTACGCGATACTCAAAGGGGATTCGAGGAAATGAATAAAGCCCTCAAACAACGAGCGGAACAAGGATAAACAAATATTTGTCCTTACAAATCATTGGTAACAGCTATCTAAATTGAAGAATGAAGTTAACATAATAGGTGCTAAAACATGAAAAAGTACACTGGAAAAACAGCAACTGCAATCATACCATTTCCAGAAGACAAAATTTTGCTAATTAAAAGAAACACAGTCCCCTTCAAGGGTTATTGGGGATTGCCAGGCGGCAGAATGGATCCAGGCGAAACCATCGAGCAAACCGTCGTTCGCGAGTGCAAAGAGGAAACAGGGCTTGACGTCGCTGTGGTAAAAAAAATTGGTGAGTACGTTGAAAAAGGAATCAAAGATGATGTAGATTATGAATATTACCCAACATGTTTTCTTGTCAAAGTTGTTGGAGGGGAAATGAAGCGGCAAGAAAGCGAAATCCAGGATATCAAAGTGTTCAGTTTAAAAGAGTTGCCTGAGCCATTAGGATTTGAACATGATAAAATGATTACTGATTATTTGAGATTAACGAAGCAACCCTAAGTTTTAATTATTAAGCACCGTTACATTTGCTTTTCTAGTGCTTTTCGTACTTCGGTTATAACCTCTGAGAAGTCAGATTCTTTTTCAGGCTTAATGCCCTTCTTCGAAACTTTACTTACAATTTGATAGCCTTTGCCTTCCAATCTCTTTTCCATATTTTTCATAGTTCGCTCGTTTCCGAAAGCACGGTAAGTGCAAAATAAAATAACTTTTTTGCCCTGGCTTTGAGGCATGCTCTCGATGTAAGCTACTGTTTCTTTGGCTGGGCTGGCTCCTTCAACAGGGGTGCCAAGAATCAAGAAGTCGCAGTTTTCGAAGGCTGATGGCTGGGTTGAAGCTAAATCATAGATTGGTGCTTTTGTTGCTTCAGCTATCGCATTAGCTAAGCGTTTGGTGTTGCCTGTTCTGGAAAAATATACTACGCATGGATTCATGGATTAGAATGAGTTTGTTTGGTTTAAATAACCTTCTATATAGATTGCTGGCAAGATAAATTGCCCTTTTTTGTTAACTATTTCTCGCAAACAAATTAATTTGTTTAAGCGAAGAAGCTTGTACACATCTAAACAAATTTTCTATTTGGAGGAAAAGTTGAAAACATTAACTTGCTATTTGATTGTTGGTTGCTCATATTGGTTGATACGTTCTATTTGCATTTAGAATTCAAAAACAAAAGTGGAGAATGGTCAATTAACCTGCCTTTTTTGTGCATTAAATGCGGTGCTTGTTGCAAACTGGAAGACTTCTTGTCTGCTGGAGAAATCAATGTCAAGCCTGAAGAAAATCCTAAAGTTCACGCCAAAGTAAAAGCCTTATTCGAAGATATTGGGAAAATGTGGGAAGAAGACGAGGCGAAATACAATAAGTACATCGAGCAAAACCCTTGCCCATTCCTATGTGACAACATTTGTACCATCTATGAAATTCGTCCGGTCGGTTGCCGGCTTTTCCCTCAAACCACTTTTGGTATGCTAACCCAGAATTGTTCACCTCTCAGTAGATTTAAAAAACAGCGAATTGCCTTGAAAAAGAGCAAAACGGCCAGGGAAACCTACCATATCGTAAAGTCATCCGAAAGCATCAAGCCAGTAAAATTCACTGAAAACCAATTCCAAACTTGCATTTTCAGACTGCGTCAAGCAGGTATAACCGATCTCGAATTAACCCTCTTCAACGACTTCAATAGAAAAACCAAAGAATAAATCCCTACAATGTTTATGGCTTGTGTGCTTCTGTTTCTAAACGCATCATTCCGACATGTATGGTGCCATTAGAGTCTGCTGGGTGACGTTCAACAAAGCAATTAATAATTAACTCCACGAATTTTGGCTTAAGGTCAGCTGGAATCCGATCTGTATAAGGCAGCCAAGTGGTGCGAACCCATCCTGCTAAGCCTTCAGAGCCATGAAACTTCATATCCTTAGGAAACAGCTCAATTCGTTCAGCCTTCAAGCCTGTCTGCTCCAGGAATGTTTTGTACTCTTTTTCGTCGTAGAAGCCGTACGGAAACGCCATTCCACTAAAAAATTCCTTCCATGGTTGGACTTTCGATATTTCATTAATGATGTTTAGTATGTCTTTTGCATTGCCTTTGCCTGCCATCTGAAACAGCAGCCTACCGCCTGGCTTTAGGCTTCTTTGGACGCACTCAAGGACGGCTTTTTGGTCAACGATCCAGTGCAATGCGGCGTTAGAGAAGACTCTGTCAAACTCAGATTGAAAAGTTAGTTTGCGAGCATCCATAACTTGGAAAGAAAGGTTCGGGTAATCCTTAATTGGGAAACTCCTTTTGGCTAAATCTATCATTTTTTCTGAACTATCAATGCCAACCGCTTTTCCTTCTGGTAAGCAGCGTGCAAGTTCCGCTGTGATTTTCCCATCGCCACAACCAATGTCTAGTAATGCTTCGTTTCCTTTGAGTTGTAGCTTGGGAATCAACTCTTGTGCCCATTGAAACTGGTTTTGAGAGTTCTTAGAGTAGTCCTGTGCATTCCAATTGTAACCTATATGTGCCATGTTTTTCACGAACTTATTTGAAAGTTAATTGCGAAACTGAATAGTAGACGATTTCTCCTCGCCTGTTCATGACTGCTAAGGTTAGTTCTTTCTTTTGGTTTTGACATTGTTGCATGGCATCTGCTAACTCGTTAATGCCGAGAGGTTTACCTTCTTGAGTGCTAAGTACCAAGTAAGGTGCGGTGTCTTTGCCGTAGGAGCCTCGATCGTACATTCGAAAATCTATTCCTGCGCCAAAACCATCTCTTGCAACATAGCCTCGGCTTCTTAGGTCACGATAAACCATGTAGCTGACCCATGCATTGTCACTTTGTGCTTCATAGCAGTGCAAAATGCTCTGAAAATCTACAGTCTTTCCTTCATCTTTGACTTCAAGCATGCCCTTATCAACAAGGTATAATGCTTCAAAGAAGGTTAACGTGAAAACCTTGCCTTCCAAAGTTCCATATCCCCGAGTTGAAAGTGCGTCAATGCTGCTTTGGTCAGCAACGGCAACGCCTTTTTTTGCAAGAGTACCGCCGGTCCTGAATTCAGGCGGAGGGTTTTTTTTATTTTCGCTCATTATTAAATCACGTTATCAAGCTTCTTTGGGGATTTGTTAACTCTTTAACATTATGCTTTGCCAAAGCCATTTGCGCATAACATCATATATTATAGAATGAACTTTAGTTTTAGCTATAGGAAACTAATAAATCACATTCTGCTGTAATTTGAAGTTAAGGCGTCAATTTTGGTCTTTGAAAGAACAGAGCATTTTCACGCATGTCAATTAGCAACCTCAAATTCGGTTAAACAGCATAAACTAAGAAAGTTTATAGCTTGTTTATCTGACAAAAAGGCAAGTGGCAAAGAGTTTATTTCACTCTATATTCCACACAAGATAACAACAGATGAGGTTGTAGCATTTCTTAAAAATGAGCCAGATTCTTCGCCCACGAAATCTCAGGGCGATAGCGCTGTTAGAGGTCGATTAGAAAATACCCTCAAAAACGTAATTCAACATCTAAAACTGCAAAAAGGAATTCCTGATAATGGAATCGCAATTTTTGCTGGAACTTTCGTCGCAACCGATTTTGAAACCGAAGGTTTTAGCATCGAAGAACTCATCCCTCCTGAACCAATTATCACCTATTTTTATGAAGTTGACAATCATTTCAGGTTAGAACCGCTCAGAGAAATGCTGAGAAATCAAAATGTTGTGGGCGTTGTGTCCCTTGATTCAAAAGAAGCGAGTTTTGGAGTACTCAACGGTGAACGACTTGAAATAATTGAAAGCATGACATCGGGCATTCATGGACAATCAGGAAAAGGCGGGTCAAGCCAGAGGCGCTACGAAAGAGAACGCGACACGCAAATTACATATTACTTCCACAGGGTTGCGGAGCATGCGGCCAAGGCTTTTCTTGAGAATCACAAAGTTACAGTTTTGATCATTGGTGGTCCCGGTCAAACGAAAGAGGCTTTCTTAAAGGGTGATTTTCTTCACTATGAGCTAAAAAATGCTGTTCTAAGCGTAGTTGATACGCAATTCGCTGGCAAAGAAGGGTTGAGTGAAGCACTTGAGAAGTCAGCAGAGATCAGGCAGAATATGTGCGCACCCGAAGAGAAGCGGATTATGCTACGACTTCTGGCCGAAGTAGGTAAACAAAATGGGTTGGCTATTTATGGATTAGATTCCGTGTTGATTGGACTTGAGAAAGGTGAAGTGGAAGTTGCATTAGTAACAGATACCACAGATATGATAGAAATTGATGTAGTGTGCAAAAAATGTCAGCTTTCACGCCCGAAGTTAGTGAACACAGAAAAGAAGGTTCAATTTACACAAGAAATTATATCGAATCCATGTCCCAGATGCCATGCAGTCGAATACGTGGTGAATGAGAAGGACATAATTGATGTTTTGGAAGATATAGCTTCAAAAACAAACGCTTCAATCGAAGTAATATCTACCGAATCGAGTGAAAAAGCCAAGCTTACGGCATTAAGCGGCTTTGCCGCTCTCTTAAGGTACAGACCCAAATAAGGTTGAATTGGCGTGGCGCGTGAACCTTTAGTGTTTTACTTTGAGATTAAATCCCGATGAATGTCAAGATTATTTTAGCGACATTTTTTTGAATAAGCCGAAGTCTTTTTTGTAGTATACTTGAGTTTCGCAGATAATTGCTGACACATATTTGAGTGGGGTTATGTCGAATGCTGGGTTCATGACGTTAACCCCGTCAGGCGCAATTTGTTGAGAACCTACATGCGTTACTTCTTCGGGTTTGCGTTCTTCAATAATTACATCGGACGCCTTGTGTGCGAGGTCGAAGGTGGATTTTGGCGCTGCAACATAAAATGGTATTCCATGTTCATGAGCCAACACAGCCACGGAGTAAGTACCTATCTTATTCACAACTCCATCCTGCACAATTCGGTCAGAACCAACAATAACTTTGTGCACAAGCCCTTTACTCATAACATATCCTGCCATGTTATCGGTAATCAACGTAACTGGTATCCCATCGCGTTTCAATTCATAGGCTGTAAGCCTTGCACCCTGCAGGAGCGGACGGGTTTCGTCGGCGATAACTTTAATTTTTTTGCCCTGTTCCCAAGCTGCACGAACAACACCTAATGCAGTTCCGTATTCCACAGTTGCTAATTCACCTGCATTGCAGTGGGTCAAAATTGCGTCGCCGTCTTTTATGAGAACTGAACCGTTTTTGCCGATTGCACGATTTTGTGCAGCGTCTTCATCTGCTATTTTTTGTGCTTCCTCAATAACCGCTGTTTTGAGTTCTTCGAGGTCTCCTTTTATGTTCCTGGCTGTGTTTAGAACTCTGTCTACGCCCCAAAACAAATTAACTGCAGTGGGTCTTTGGCGTTTAATAATTGAGCCCGCATCTTCCAGTTCGGCTAAGAGTTTTTCTTTGGTTTTTGCTTTTGAATGGTAAGCTGCTAATGCAACGCCGAATCCTGCGGCTGCACCCAACAACGGGGCCCCTCTAACTCGAAGTACTTTTATGGCTTCAGCCATTTGCTCGACAGTTTTGATTTCTAAGGTGACTTCTTGAAGGGGCAGTTTAGTTTGGTCTGGTGTTATAACAACTCCGTTTTGCCACTTTATCATCCGCATGTTCTCAAGCGCCTCATTAATGATTGTATTAGTGCTTAGTTGCGGATGGCGTTGTTTAATTTTTCGGAAAAAACTGCATGTTCTTCCGTTGAATTAAATCAAACAAATTGCCGTAAAGATCTTCAAAAACCACTTCAGTGCCATACATTTGCTCCATAGGTTCCCCATAGAATTTTACCCCTTTAGATTTCATGGCTTCATAGTCTCGTTTGCAATTATCTGTTTGCATAGTCATGAAAACATGGTCTCCAGCCTGCTTGCCAAGAGCCTTTATCTTCTCTTCAGTATCAGCTAAAACAAAAGTTAATTCAATTTCAGGTTGGTCTTTTGTTGAAACAGTAACCCATCGTATGTTGTCGTTTCCGAACTTAGTGTCTTGTCTTTTTTGAAAACCCATTTTTTCAACATAAAAATTTAACGCTTCATCAAAATCCTTGACTAATAATGTTACGTGACCAATCTTCATTTTAATTTTCCTTCCAGATAACTGAATTAAAAATAGAAAGAAAAGTGTTTGCTAAAAGCTACGAAGAGTCAAAAGGAGATTTTAAGGCAGTGACAACTTCGACAGGAGAGTCTTCGCCTGATTTTAGCCGTTTCTTCCATTCTTCTCCTACTGCGATTAGCGAAAAAATGCCTGAAACTTCAGCTTTAGACTTCTTAACCAAAGTTACAAGCGCTTCTTGCGTTTCGCCGCTTTTAATCATGTCATCAACGATCAGGACGCTGTCACGTTTTTTGATGGCTTCTTTAGGAATGTACAGGGTTACGGTTACCCCTGAATCTCTACCCAAAACAAATGTTTCATCTAGGAAGGCTTTGACGCCGACTTCTTTGTTTCGCTTTGCCACAATAAGGTTAACGCCAAGTGCGTTAGCAACCATAGTGGCTAATGGAATCCCATCAACGGCTGCGGTTAAAACTTTTGTGACTCTTTTGCCTGCAAAATTAGCAAGTGCATGGTTTGCAGCTTGTTGAAGAATGTTGTAGTCTCCAACGATTTCAGTGTTGTCAAAGTATCCATTGTCGTCGAATTTTATTCTGCTGCGCAATTCAGCTTCTAATCCCACCATTTTGGTGAGGACTCGCCAGAGTTGTTTCGCTCTTGTTGTATTTGGTAATACGTGGCCTTTTGCATATCGGCTTAGAACTGTGACTGGCAAGCCTGTTTTTGAGGCTAATTCTCGGTAAGTAATATTCCGTTTATACTTTGCTGTTCGTAGCAGCTCGATTGTCATTAATCGAAGTTTCAAATCTTCTGCGTGAGTGCTCAACTTTACCCCTTCATTCACACTTATGTATATTTACTTGTTATTGTAGCTTGCCAATTTATAGCTTTCTTGTTAAAATAAACAAGGAGCAATCTGTTGGTCAGAACGATTAAGTCAGAAATTTTTGCTCTTTGTACATTAAACTTTTTAGAGAGATAAGTGAAGTCCTATATCAAAGGGGGACATTTGACGCAGAAGATAAGCCAATTATTCATAACGGCACTTTTCGGCTCAATCATTTTTGTAGTTAACGTCTTTTTGCCACCCCCTCTCAACTACGCGTTAATGGTAGTAGAAGCTGTTCTTCTTGCTCTAAGCGGATTATTCATCAAAAAAATAGGCGCCACCTACGTAGGTGCAGTTGGAGGTCTCTTAACAGCATTGGGCAATCCAGCTTTGGGGCCATTTACTTTTTTGTTTAGTCTTATCTTTGGGATGTTAGTCGATGTGTTCTTGTTCATTTTTAGAATAAATGGATCTCGCGAAGGGGTAAATCGCAATAGAATGATGGGAGCAATGGCGTTGAGCACGATGTTAATTGGCATTCTGAGTTACTCTGCCTTTGCAATGTTTCCGCAATTTACAGGCTCTGGATTGTTCATTCAAAGAAGCCCAATGCTTGATGCGCTCGTTTTGTTTATGGGGCCAGCTACCGGCATTACGGCTGGTTTCGCTGCTTCATACCTTTGGAATAAGTATCTTCGACACATACTCACTTAAACATTAGTTTGATTTTCTCATCAACTAATTTTGCTATTAACAAATTAGAGATGAAAACGCATTTAACACCTAGTAACTCGGCGAGTTCCGCTGGTTTTTGGTCCTGGGTAACAAGAATCAAGTTATTTTTTCCAGCGTACTCAACTATATCGCGGTCTTTCGCACTTTTTAACCCTGATTCTTGTGCAGTTAATACTTCATAGCCCAATGTCTCAAAATACTCCTTCAATCCAGCGTACATTTCATCTAGCAGAATTTTCATGTTTTCACTTTCTGATTAAGTTATTTGGTTTTTTTTATTTAAAACAATTGGTAGGTTGATTTTTCTCAAGTACACTTACAAGCTTTCAACATATGTCAACATAGTTTCGTGAACTGTAGGGTCAAAGGTGTCGTCTAAAAAAATTTGGAAAATGAAAAGCTTGTTAATCTATGAGAAGTATCGCGAATGACTCTGGCGTCTTTGCAAATGGAAAAGTAACTTCAATCCCAGCATTAGCTGCAGTTTTCTTCACGTTCACGCCAACTGCATCCTCGGACCATCGGGCCAAGTTTGGGTGAGCGCAAATTTTTGTTTCGGTATTGCATTTTTCACAGAGTTGGCAATGTCCTGAAACAAACGCAATAGCTAGGCTGTAGCCTTTATTCATTGCTGCTTTTTCTAAATCAACAACGGATTGAAGCATTTTTCGTTTGTCATCTTTCCAGTTTGCCCAAAACTTTGCTGCTTCTTCTTTGATTTCTTTTGGAACGGTTGGGTCAGTTTCAGCTACCATAAGCTTCTTGAGCACTTCTGGTTCCGCTTCCGCAGTTGATTTGTACTTCATAAACATGGCATAGCTATATTCATTAACGATTTTTCTAAATTCTTCTGCCGACGGAGTATATGGTGGGCAAGCTAAAGTTTTTCCATAATGGTTGCAACCGACTTTGCATTTTAAAACTACACGATCTTCAACCACTACCTTGCTTGTCGGGATGATTTTTGCGTCTGCAGCTCCATTTTCCATGGCTAACTTGGTTAGAAATTGGAATTTTTCGGCGCCTGTTTGAGGTGATGACATTAATTTCACTTATCTCTTCCGAACTGGTTTCTTTTAATTTAAACATTTAGCGAATTTGCTTCAGAATCTCTTGTTTAAACCTTTGAGGTTTTATGTGGGTAAAGAATACTTGATGTATTTGCAATATAGCGAGCGCAAGGATAATATAGAGAATCGGTAAATCATGTTGACTTGAAGGTGCGGTTGCAAATCAAAAGCAAAATCAGCAGCATCGGATACGTCAACAAAATCCAAGAAAACATTTTGAGCATTAAAAGAAAAGAACTCTCCCCATTATACGAGGAGTTAAAGGCTGCTGACTGCGTAATTTGTGGCGGATCAGGCAGATCACTTTATTCCTTGAATGCAGCATTGAGTCAAATTGCGTTGAGCCAAGTTGGTTGGCGAAACAAGGTGGTTTTGACTCCTGATGATCCAGGTTTTCCGGGAAAAAGCATGTATGATGCTGCCGCTGATTTGGCAAGGCGCTACAAGAAAACTTTACTTTTGATAAATTCTGGCAGCGGCTATTCTGATGACCCATTAGTTATGGCTCAGGATTTAGCGAAGTATATTGAAGATAAGAAATCAAGCAAGTTTACAATGGGGCTTTTTACTTCTGCAGTTTCGTCTCCTTTGGGTGAAATATGCAGAAAATATGGCAACGTAGTCGAGATTAAAGGCAGAGGAAGATCAAAACCGGGCACCGAATACAGCGAAACTGGTATGATGGGCGACATCTTTGAGTTGGGTACCCTTGAGCTTTTAAATAGCATGATTGAAGCCATTTTCCGAAATCTTGAGGTTGACGATGTTTTTCGGCTTTGTGTTGAAGAATTCGAGAAAATCGGTGAAATGATAGACTCAAACATCAGCTCCGAAACTTACACGCAATTAGTTGATATTCTCGAAAAACGAACAAACGTGTTTCTGGGCGGAAAAGGAACTGCTAATGAAATCGCTAAAATGACCGGAGTCAGGCTTTTCCACATAAAAAGTTTCCTTGGCGACAACGTGTACATTACAAGAGGCGTAAATACACCTCATCCAAGAGCCGGCGACCTCGAAATTCTCCTATCATATTCAGGCGAAACAAGACCCGTCATAATTTGGGCAGATGTCATCAAGAAATTTGCTGGAACCGTATTCGCAATAACGAACTCCGCCGATTCAACGCTTGCTAAAAAAGCCGATTTAAAAATCATCTTGCCTGAAGAAACCAAACCGCTTACTCCACGACGCTTCTACACCCGAGCTGCTTACGTGCTAAGCCCAGTACCAGTAAAGTTGGCTGAACGTCTTGGACAAAGAGGACTAAACCTGCCTGAATACATAATCAGCTGGTACCACTCGGTTACGCAATAAACTGAACAGCCTTCCCTTTTTCCAGTTAATTTTTTCCTTTTCGAAGCCAAAGGGGTCTTCTAAGACACACACAGAGTCGGATTTTGTATGGCTACTGCTTCTTGAATTGGCTTATACGGGATTAATTGCTTAGCCAAAATGGTTTGTTCGCCAGAAAATCCGTCAAGAACACCGCAAAATCGGAATTTTCTACATAGACGACGCTTATTTCGTTATTAACTAATACTTTGAGGTTTTTTTGGATTGATTTAGCAATGAGTTCAGCGACGCCAGCGTTTTTGCCTCCATCTGCAAGTTTGCCTTTTAAAATCTCAACTGCATCAACAGTTTTGCGTTGAACGTTAACCATCCAGCGTCCATTTTGAATGAATGGTCCAGAAATCACAGTTTTGTTGTCTTTGTATTTTGCGAGAAAATTTTCTCCTTCACCTTCTCGTTCAAGCGGTGGACCAAGATGTTTCTTGATGTTTGGCAAAACTTGTCTTTCAAGCTCAAAAATGAAAATGCTCACGTCTTTTTCGTTACTCCAAACTGCATCGTTGAGGATTTTGTATTCGCTTAATTCCAGTAGTTTGTTTAGGGAACGTTTTGTTTTGTATAGTTGTCCCCATAAAACGTCTGGAACAGCGTTGATTTGATCAATAACTAGAAATATGGTGGATGAACCGCGGTTTTCAAAATACATTTTGAGTTTTGAAATCGGGTAGGATTCTGTTTTGGGCGGATAAAAGAATTTTTCATCTGGGTTTTTTAAGAATTCTCTGGCTGCTCCGATGAAATCATAAAGTTTGTGTGGTTGCACAGCTGAAGCCACGTTTCTGCCTTTATCAACGGGGTCAATAATCACTAACGGTTCAGGAAAAAGCAACGACAGATCATTTTCTCTATCTATATAATAATTTTCTATGTCAACTATTACTCGTTTGTTATAGCGCGCGAAGGCTTCCACTGTTTGAACGAATGAACGGTACTTCATTATAAGAAGTTCGCAAAGGTATCCGCTAAAGCCACCAACTTTAATTTCTGCACCATAAACACCTGTGCCCTGCATGAACTTTTTTAAAAGCCGAACCTCACCAAGCATTTCTTTGCTTAGATTCTTTTTTATATAATCTGTGTGGTAGGGTGTTCGGTCAGTTGCGCTTTGCCATTCCCCCGGTTTAGCATCGTAACATGGAACAATGTCGACGCGGTAATCTTCAACGATCAATTGAAGGTAGGGGTGCTCTGCGAACCTTTCAGTCTGCTCATAGGAGCCAGCTGCTTTTTTAGCAATTCTCAAAGCCACGTCGCCCAAGTGTTTTCGTTGAATCGAAGTGGGTAATCGCATAAAAATATCAATATCGGGATTTTCTCGGAGCCATGTGTCCTTAGCAACTGAACCCTCGACTCGAACAACAGCAGGAACACCCTCGTTTTTACAGGCTATAGACACCTTGAGCTCTAACTCACGGGTTATAGCATCAACTTTAGCGCGATCCTGTTTTGCAGGCGTAATTTTCTCTAATATGTGCTTGGTTAACGTAGATATTTCCTGCATGGTTATCATTTGGTAGTTGCTTCTGAACAAAACTCCTTAATTGTCGAGTAAGTTGGACCTTTTGGTGAGAGTTGACTTCTTTTTAGTCTCAGACAGTTGGCTTTGATGACCCCAAATTCAAAGTCGCCTTTCTTTGTCACAAACTCAGCTAAATGCTCTTTATTTTTCGCCGACCTCACTCGTGCAATCGTTAAGTGAGGACTAAACCCGTAAGCATCCTTCGGGAACCCTAATGCTCGTATTTGAGGCTCAAGCTGATCAAAGATGCTTCTGAGCTGTTCTACGCCATCAGCCATACCTGCCCAAACAACTCTAGGAAAATTTAAGCTGGGAAAAACACCCAGACCTCTTACTTGAATTGTAAAAGGAATAAATTTGACATTCTTAATGGCATCGTAAACTTTCTCTACCATGCCTGGACTTATGTCACCAAGAAACCGGATAGTAACATGGATGTTCTGTGGTGCTACTGGTCTGAGGTCGGCGCCTGTTTCAAGAACAAGCTTCTGTGCCTCCGCAAGCCTGCTTAACACCTGCTCGTTTTCCAAGTCAAAAGCTATGAAACTTCTTATCTGCTCTGACAATATACACACCTTAAGTATTTTTAACGCTTAACTTTCATAAATGCTTTCTAATTCAACCGTTCTCTCGGCGTTGGCTGCGAATCTCCATAAACAAAACTTTAACAAATTTAAAGAAATTCGTAAGCACTTTAGAAGGGTAAATACTAATAAGCAAAGACATAGAACCGCTATGTAGCTTCCCATGTTTCGCAGTCTTAAATCAAAAAAATTCCTGTTCATCATAGTCGTTATCATCATTATCGGGTTGAATTTCTACACATTTTCAGTAGCTTACCCGACGATGAATCGTCCCCTTAACTTGGGCGGAGCAGATTTGCCTCGGGATTTTTCAGTTTATTACATAGCGGCTTGGAGATTGATTCATAATCCCTCTCAAATATTCACCACGGGCCACCTGGCAGATGGCGAACCAACCATCTACCCTTCCCTAACACCCTACAAATACCTGCCGTCTTTCCTCATTTTGATTTCGCCACTTGTCAGCCTTAGTTATTACCAGGCGTTTTGGGTTTTCGACGCCATCCAGTTTGCTTTGCTCCCGATCATAGCATTTCTGCTATATTCTTTGTTGGAAAAGAAAAATCCAGCTGTTGCCTTTTTGGTTTTAGTGCTTGTTCTGCTGTTGCCTTATCCGATGCCTGGCAGAGGCATATCTGTGAGTTACTTTATGAGTTGGGCAGAGGGGCAAGCAAAAATATTGCTTTCTTTTCTTTTGCTTGTTTCGTTTTATTTAGGTTATAAAGGTAAACCCGTTCTGTCTGGCATAGTCTTTGCATTAGGAGCGTTTGATCCTAGATTTGCAGTTTTAGGGTTGCCGTTGTTTCTCTTTTACAATAAGGACAAGCTAAAAACCGCTTTAATTCCTATGGTAATTGCGTTGGTTGCGACTAATTTTATGATTTTTTATCCAGGTACCGCAAAGGGCTTGGTAGACATGATTTTAGGGACTGGTTCCACAACTCCATTTTACACTCCAGGCTGGATACCCATTGTAATGTTGATTTCGTTGATGGCTATTAATGCAAAACAGATGGTTGAGACCCTAAAACTTCATTGGCGAAAACAATAATTACATCCCCCTCTCTAAATCAATTAAGGTAATTCACGATTGTCAAATAACAATTGAATCGTGCAAGTGCAAAGCGAATATTCTTTTGGAGACACTTTTGAGCGTCTAAAATCCACTGTCTTGTCGAGGGGACTCACCGTTTTCGCTAATATAAATTTCAGTGCAGATGCAGAGCATGTTGGATTAAAAATGAATCTTGCTCAAATGCTTATATTTGGAAACCCAAAAGCGGGGACTCCTCTGATGGTTGCGGCGCCAACTCTTGCGCTTGATTTTCCTTTAAAAGTTCTTGTTTCGGAAGATGCAAACGGGAAAGTTTGGGTGTCATACAATTCGCTTCAATATCTTAAGATCCGTCACGATATTCCAGACGAGTTGCTGAAAAATATTTCTGGTATAGAAGATATCGTTGAATCCGCGACTAAATAACGCTTACATAAAAACAATGGGCACCTTTAGCTTTAATTGAACCCAAAATGCAGGTTAAGAACTTAATTGTGTTAGATAAGAACATATTTTTCGAATTAAAGTTATATTAAAAAAAGTTGCTTTTACCCAATTTATTTCAAATGGGAGTAGCAGAGGCAACTGGTGCTCTAGCGAGTTTCGAATTCTTCTTCATTAACGCAATTTTCTTTCGGCGTTTATTATTTGTTTTCCGTTTGAAAACGGTTCCATGGGTGTTTTTGTATAATTTGTTTCCTTTATTTCTCAAGATACTCTCAACCTATTAAATTTACTAATGTATAACTTGCTTATTTGAGGTTGCCTATTGATATCCTTTTTCTTATTCTAACGAAAATATTTTAGAATAATTTGAGTTTTTAGTTTTTGTAATTAAGGTTACTTAGAAATTAAGGCTTTTTCTCCCTCAAGTATACTGAAATGACAAAGAAATCTACACTTGAAATCAATGGCCGTTGTCCTCGATTGTTAAAGTAGGAAAAGTGTTTTTGTCTTCCAAGTCGTTTGTGACTGCAATGAGATTATAACAATTTCTTATAACTTACCAAATTGACCATAGACATGGATATACATCATGTTTGAATTAATAGTCAATTGGTTTTCGAATTTTCAGAATGTTCTTTCATTAAGTGCCATTGTCTTGTCGGTTGGTCTTTTACTTGCAACTTTGCAGTTGTCAAGCAAAAATCTTAGTTAACGCTTAATCGCTTTGGCTCAATTGTAGAAATCTGTTTTTTCTTCTTTTTATTTTTAGGTGGGCTCTTAGGCGTGCACTTGAAAATCAAATGCAAGATACGCACTCAAGTTGTTGTATGCAAAATGATATATACTTAGTACGTTAAATTGGGAAAGCAACTTCTACGCAATTGTAGAGGCATATTGAGGGCAAGACGATATGCCACGATTAAGCAAAAACGACTTAGAACTCATAGAGCAGAATAAAACACTAACCATTCTCAGAAACCGAATGATTACTAGAGAGGGAAAGAGCGATCAAACCCTAAAACGATATTTAGACGGCATCAAAGACTTCACCAAGTTTATAAACGTCAAAACTCCCGATGAAGCGCTGACTTTTCTATCCAACTATCAGGACCGCACTGGAAAACTTGATGAATTCATAGATTACATGATCGGAAAAGAGAGAAGCGGAATTGACATTAAAGCAAAATGGTACGGCGCCAAAAAATGGTTTGTCGCAAATCGGATTAACGACATAGATTGGGATTACATTAGTCGACCAAAAGCCATCTCTCAAATTGAAGATAGGATTCCAACTGTCGAAGAGTTAAGGCTAATTTTAGATAACAAAGTATCCCTCAGAGACAAGGCGTTCTATATTGTTTGCCTTTCTGCTGGTTTTAGAATTGGTACGGCAGCAAGTTTACAAGTCAAAGATTACAGTCCGATTGAAGAGTTGGGTATGATTACAGTAAAAGGTGGACCAGGAAGAAAATTAGCAATAGGAAAAATGTATTTCACCTTTTTGACACCTGAAGCAAGGCGATTGCTTGAACAATATCTCAAAACAAGAGAACCATTAAGCCCTGAAGCTCCATTATTTGCTAAAGAAAGCAAGGGTTACGGTGAAGAATTTGGCTATAGTGGCAACATCTCAAGACAATGGACGATCCTCTTAAAAAGAGCTAAATTACTTGAGAAAATCCCAAATTCAAGAAGCTACACTTTACACGGTCACACATTAAGAAAGTTCTTTCAAACAAACTGCAAATTAAAAGGCTGTAAGCCTAGTTTCATAACTTTTTGGTTGGCGAACATCCAAGAAAAGACGCAGAATATTTAGACGGCTCATATTTTAGACCAGAACTTGAAAAACATTTAGTTGAATATCGAAAGGTTATTCCCGATTTAACAGTGTTTGACCAAGGTATGAATGCAAACAAGATCAGTCAACAACAACAGCAAATAAATGACTTACAGCGCAGTTTTGAAGACATATCAAAAAGACTGGAGGGAATACTGAAACCGGAAGAATAAAAAGAAGTTAATTCTCAATAGTTATTGTCTCTTGTTGTTTTAGTCGGTTTTCTAACTCTTCAATGTATTTTTGTTGAGATTTAACTGTTGAACGTAATTTTGTAAGTTCTTTTTGAATAGAGTCCAACTGAGAATTGATTACTTCTTTTAGGTTACTTGATTGAACCACATCAGCACCAATAGAAAAAGGAAAATTATTCGAAAGTGGCTGACTTTTCACTTAGAACCCCTCTGTTTGTTTTGTTGATCGATTTCTCTAAATTCATTGGAAAGGCGATTCAAGCGGATATCCCATTGAGTCTGCTCTAATTTATCAAGAGTAATCTTGTCCACTAAGATTCCTCCTCTTCGTAAGACGGCATTTCGGGGTAAGCTGCCTTCCAAACAGCATTAGGAAATGTTTGCCTAAGTTTTTCAAAGCATTGGCTACAGCGATGGATCGTTTCTTTCTGTGGTGTCAATATCTCTTTTGTTACGTTCAAAGCTCCACAATCGCACTTACAGCCTTGAAGAATTTCTTTTACAAACCAAATGGGTTTTCCAGTTTCAATATGTCTTAAACCTGACTCTTCAGTAACTACTTTCAATTGACTTTCTTCTTGTACTGAATTATCGGGGACACTTGGGACACTTAGGACACGTTTTACTCCTTGTACATTTTTAGAAGATTCAGCGGAAATTTCAGTAGGAGAATAGTCATGTAAAAGTGTCCCATCTGTCCCTTCTGTCCCATCTTCATTAAGTTTCTTGAAGCTTATTCCTTTCCAAGCTCTATCTCCTTTCAGTTTTCCCTTGGAAATTTTCTCGTTATCTTCCATCCGTTGAGTGAAAGTTTTGTCGTTTTCAGGTACTAACCCATAGATTTCACAGTAATCTTCGTAAGCCTTCAAGGCTTCTGCTCGTGTTGTTGCATAGTTCTTACCATAAATTGCTAACTCTGCCCAGAAAGCGCCTATTGTGTCACTTGCTCTTTGGAACGCTATTTCTGTTTCTTCTTGACTTTTGCTTGTTGTGAAATGTCCTTGTGTTAGTAAGCGCTGTAACCCTTCTAGCATCCAACATAGAATTCCTTTTCTTTCGTCATGTTCGCCTTGAATCCAATTTCGCTCGATCCATTGAATTTGTTTATCTCCTTCAAGAAATTCGCTGGTCCATGTGAGGAATAAACGTCTTTCAATGAAAGCGGTTGAGCTGTCTTTTACTTTTGGAAATTTGTTCGCTGATACGGTTATTTTTGCGGTGTTGGTAAAATCTATCCGTTTGTCTGTTCCTTTCCTTTCGGCGCTAATTACGTCTTGACCTGTAGCTTTTTTAAGTATTGACGTTTGAAGGATTTTGTTTGTCGTTGGCTCGCTGCAGGAGTTGAAGAGTTTTCCGTACAATTGGAATAGTGCAAAGCGGTGGGTTCCGTCCAATTCTTCTAAACCCACTTCTGAGCAATTGTTTTTCCCTATAACGGCTTGAATGGTTCTTTCCCAGGTTCCTTTTCCGTTTCTTCCTGTTCCGTAATTATAGAGAAGCTTATGGAATCTGTAGTCTGAAAGTAGTAGATAGCCACTCCATTCTTGCAGAGTTTTTTGGTCATCTGCGTTTGGCATGACTTGGTTTAGCCATTCTTGAAAGTTTGGGTAGGGTGAATCTTTGACGTATTCGGTCGGGATTGAGAATAATGGCATTTCTTTTGGTGTGTTTGGTGTCAACTCTAAGGTTTCTACGTTTAATAATCCATTAGGGCAAGCAATTTTTGAGCTAAACTCAATATTATCATAAGATAGACCTTTTAGATCATGGAGAATATTGTTGAAATGGCCTTGTTTGTTTTCTTGACCCATGATTATTGCAACAATTGTCTCTAAGTATCCTTCAGCATTTGGTATCCAACAGTTTCCATCGTAATAATATAAGATTCCAGTTTTTAGGTCTGTTTTGAAGTTTTCATTTTCCCAAAGGTATTTTGAGACTAATGCAGGTTTAAATCCTAATTGTTTGGCAGAACCCCCATATCCTAAATCTTTTTCTCCTTGGTCAACGGGACAAAAAGCTTTGTAGTCTGGAAATCCTTTATGGAGAATATTTTTGAAAGGGCTTTTTGCTTCTTCCTCTGTTATCTCTTGGCAAGCTTTATGTAAGCTTAATCTTGCTTGATACTTCTCTAACTTGCGTTTGTATTCGGCTAGGGCAAATTCGTAGTTTTCTTTCTCTTTGAAGTCTTCAGGTTTTGGTAATGTTGGTTCAAAAAGGAATGGCTCTTGGTTGATCGGTGGGATATCTGAGGTTATTGAGTTGGTTCTGTTAATCTCTGGAATGTCGTTAGGTGAAGAGTCTGGAGCTGTCAAAGTAGCTTTAACTCCCCTTGAATTTGTCGCTCATCATCATGGCATCCCTCAGAGCTTTCTCGGACCGAGCATTGAATAACTGCACAATTATTGCAGGTGGTCTTAGTTTTCAATTTCAAAAGCTCCGTCTTGCCATTAACTCAACGGCTTGGCTGCAAGCCTTCATCGTGGATTTTGCTGAATATCCAATACTGCATATTTTGCCGTTACCTCTGAAATTTCCACATTCGGAACAGAAATTGGGCTTTTTCTGGAAATAGTCATCTATCTTTGCGTCATTGCGAGCTCCATGACAGATAAGAATAGGCTCAGAAGGTAGGGTATTAATTCCAAAACAGGGCAAGGTTACTTAGCCCCCTTTTTGGTTATCGCAATATATTGGAAAAATTTGTCCTGATCTTCTGAATAGAGTTTTTTGCTCTTTAACTCACAATCAAAAGCGGTCTTCAGAAATTCAACAAAATCGTCAAGTTCTTCCTTGCGATCCGTTGTAACTTTTAATTGTGTTCCAGAATTGACAGGGTAGCTCTTTTGATTAATATTTGAACTTTCATTTTGGTTCTTAGTGTCAATCAATTCTTAATCTCTTGAGTGCGAACCACTCAAAAGAAAAATAACAATGTTATATATCGGAGCAATTCAAAAATAGAAAAATAGTTTTGTGTTCCCAAATGGGAACAAAGAGCCCAAAAAGAACTATTGCAAACACTCAGCTTCGAGAAAAATTTCATCAAGCGTACTATCTTCAACAGCACGAGCAAAGAAGCGGTCTATCACAAGAGCAGCGAAGTCTCTTGCTTTCTCAGGCGTCAATTTCTTGTCTTTAGCAGAAAAGTGACCATAAACTGCCTTCATTAAGCGCTCGGGAAAAAACGGTGCTGCCTCAATAATCTTTTGCCGTTGACTAGTAATTTTCTTCGTGTATTTTTTACCTTGATCTATGTACGCTTGAGCTCTCTCTTCAGCTTGTCTCTGCTTCATTATTTCAGGGGCAACAACTTGAGGTTCAATGACGTTGGAATTAGCTATAGGTGTTTGAACTTGCGTTCTTCTGGCTTCTGCACTTGCTTTTCCAGCTTGAGATTTAGCCTGGTTCTTTAATGATTCAGGATAAAATCTGTAAACTGTGCTTTTAGTCATGCCAGTTTCAATTATGTCTGAGGGAGAGAAACCTAGATTAGCTAAAGTGTTTACCCGTTCCTTGTTTTCTTTCACATTATCGTGAGAGTTACGTCTGAAATAATTGGCGTGAAGTCGAGCAAGTTCAAGCTTCTCAGGGGTATTAATGTTCATAAGTCTTCTGCGTGGCCAGTTTGGATCAGTCTTTAATCTATGTGCTCCGTCTATCAGGTTTCCAAAAGCATCTTCGAGAATAGGGTACAGATATCCAATTGACGTTTTGGAATCTTCAATGGAGTAATCATCTTCGTCACTAATTTTTGGTTCTTCTTGAACAAAAAAGTCACGCATTCCCGGCTGGTGCCTAATGTGATAGGCTGGATTGATCGCAAGAACTTCAAGCAGTTTTAGGGCATCCTCAGGGATATCTCTTTTCACAGAGATTTTGGTTAAGCCATCGTGGGTGTGTGGTGTGCCATCAACCCATTGTTTTACATAATCAAAGAAACTTAGCTGAGATTCGCTCTCAGTGGTTTTAATATCGGCTTTATTTTCCGATTCGGTTTTAGGTTTTAAACTATCGTTTTCGTTGTTCAATTGTTTTCCACTCTGGAACTTTTTTGACACACATTGCTTTCATCTCTCCCAAGATGGAACGCAAGGAAGACCCAACCTTCCTCTCTCCAAACAAAGCTGTGCTTGCTTCAAAGCAAGTAACCCCTTTTTGTTTGGCTAATTTTGTGTAGTCTTTTTTAGTTCCTCATGTGAAGTCACCAAGTTAGTTATCCATAGCTTTAGAGAAGAGAGTAAGCGAAAGCTAAATATTAAGGTTTTGGCTAATCCCTTAGTGGTGTCTATGCCAATAAAAGATAAGGAAAAATCGAAGGCGTATCAGAAAACCTATCATAAAAGTTACGACCGGGAAAGAACAGCATTACTTCATCAAGCAAAAGAAAAGCTTGGAATCCCTATCGACAAAAGAAAGAAGGTCCAGAAAAAAGAAGGCGTTTGAAGCCACGCTAAAACCTTGAACAACGAAGCGGTTTTTCACGCAGCTCCAAGCCTTCAGGGTGGGGTTTACCCTTATAAGAAAAATAGTTGTTTCAAGTTGGAACAGGTTCTTGCATTGCTTCTATGGAAGTTATGGGTGTTGGTTCCTTATTCTTGACCTTGTAACGATAGAAAGTTGTTCTTGAGGCGCCTAGTTCACTTTGGCATTTTGCATCAGTCCATCCGTGACCAAGAAGCCAAGCGATTGATTCTGAAATAGTTTGAGAATCCAATTCGGGATTGAAAAAAACTCGTAATTTATCAACAAGCAGATTATTGACGTCTATTTGTTGCTCGATACTGACAAGCTTCATCCAATTCTGTTCAGGGACGCTATTTAGCACTTGTTTAACGTAAGGTTCAAAGTGGAACGCCCCCTTCAGAGCATTAATCTCTTTGGTCATTATACCAAACTGCTCAGGTTCCTTCCAGTATTCTTCTTTTATTGTTACAATAACTTTGCCATTCTCAATTCGAGTCTTTTCAACGTATGGTTCCAAGTTGGCTAAGAAGACTTTCACATTTTTAGGAAGACTCATTTATTATCCTCTATAGAAAAATAACGCTTTTATGTTCCCAATTGGGAACAGATTGTCAAATTTTCCATAAGAAACTATTTTTCTGTTGAGGCACAAATAACTTGAGCGAAACTGAAAAAGATAAAGCTGTGTTGGTTAATTTTAGATTACCTGAAAGTGTCCTAAAGGCTTTTGACTTGAAACATTCGGGAGATGGAAAAAGAGCTGAAGCATTGCGCTTTTTGATTAATCAAGACCTTAAAGAACCCGGAGTTCCAACGGACTTTAATGGCGAAGCAAAACGAGCAGAGCGTCTAAAACTGTTAAATTTTGAAGATAAACTCTGGACCGTTTTAACCAATGAAGAAGTCATTGATGGATTCCACAAACGTTATTCTGCATCTGACGCTTTGCATGATTTTGGTAGAAAAAACGGCATGGATGAGCATTGGGAAAAGGGAATTGACAAAGTTCTTGAAATGCTGATAGTTGGAGAAGCGCCTTTCCGAGGAAGACCCTTAGAAACAATGATCGAATATGTTGAAACTATTTTAGCTCGTAGAAAACTTGACGCTGAAATAAAGAAGATGCGAAACAAGCAATCAACAGTCACAACCAACAGTTAGCATTTATTTACATTGTTGTGTAGTTTGACTTCACAAGGAAGAAGAAGTTTTGCTTCTTACCTGACTATTTTCACGGCAAATCAACCAAACAAAGCCTTTCAAGTCAAATGCTAAGATCATAACATAAAAGTAAACAAAAGCATGGACTTTTAGCATAAAAAACAGAGATAACAACAAAACAACAAAGGCTAAAACGCCTAAGTCGATATCAAGCCCTCCATGACCCTTTATATACGATAGTGAAAGCTACTTTCAAATGAGGGGCATACAAAACACTATTCAGGTCTTCTAGAACCTCTAAAAAGGCGCCTGCGCTCGCAACTAACTACCGTGAAATGGGGGTTCACTCTTTTTCTTCTTGTTTTGCATGGTAAAAAGGACAAATGTTCTATTAATTAGTGTTAAGTGCTTGTTTTTTTAGACAGCCTTCAGGATGATAGCGATAGCTTCAATTTTTTAAATTCAAAAAGAAAAAACTGTATAGCCCATAGAATTATCCATAAATAAATTAACACGCTGAGCTGCAAAAGAGTGAAAGAGAAACTTAGCCCAATAGAAGAAAGGAATAGAGCAAGAAGCTTACAGATTGTTAGCAATTAAGTAGGGGTATTTGATGCAATAAAGTAGAGAGTCATTCATGCCCCAGCCAACAACTAAATTTCTGAAACACTGCCCGAGTCAATAAGATGCACATCGCCATTCGGACAGCTTACCTTATCGCCTTGAACTGCTAAGCGATAACGCATACTGCAGGGCTTCTGTTGTGAACATCCGTCACAATCCCTTGAAATCAAATTTGTTTTACACCATCCTTAAACTGATAAAAGAAAAAAGGAAACTTTGGTTTGCTATAATTTCTTTCCAAGTAAAACAAGTTCTGTGCCTATCGCCAACAAGACGGCTGGCCAGAACCAGAAAGATAAAATTGCAAACTCAGTTGTTTTGACGAAGAAGTACAATGGGTTCAATATTGCATTAATGACAGTGATGCTAAGGGGATAGAGAGATTGAAAGACAAGAGTGAGAGCACCGTAAACAGCAATCAATAACCCGGCTGGAACTAAGCAGCTTTTCTTATGCGTCAATGTATGTTAACCTTCAATAGAAAAAAGAAAAGATCAGTGGTGGCGCCTTGGAACAAATACTGCAATAGCGCCGAGGAAGACAACGATTAGAGCTATGATAATGCCATCAAACAAAAGGCTATGATGTATCAGAGATGATAAGTAATTTAGCCGAGAGGACAAGTTGATTAAAGCGGTCCAGTCATGCGGATTAGTCCAGCTCAAACTTGTTCCTTTAGGTGAAGGAGTAGCAGTTGGTGGATCATTCAAGGAAGGAGCAATAGTAGAAGGAGGAGGCGTAACGATTGAAGTTATTGTGTTGCTTGAAGGATCGCCAAGCGTCAAAGAAGAAAGCCAGGTTAACGACAAAGATGTAACATTGTAGTTCCCAATTGATTGCCGAGCATCGCTATCAAATAACCCCGAGACAGTAAAGTTTCTTGAGCAAACGGAAGGCTCATTGTCAGTGAATTGAAAATTGAGATTTTGACCAAAAGCAGCTCCATCCTTAGTAGCATTAATTACGTAGTCAAAAAAGGATTGACCATTCTTCAGAACAACTATTCCAATTGTCACTGAATCGCCTTGATACGGTGAATTGTCACCGCTTCTACTCAAGATCACTGAGTAGATATTTGATAAAATGCTAATTGTATGAATCCCTTGAACGTTGGTGAAAGTATAGTTTCTACTGGTTGCAACCAGGTACCCATCTACCAAAACCTTGCTTATCGATGTGCTTGATGAATAATTGAAGGTTTGATTATTCCCTGAGTCAACCCATAAAGACGGCGAAATCACACTGTAAGAATCGGTAGTTGAATTTAAGAAATATTGTGTCGTATTCACGAATGTTAAAGGGTGAGGCGCCAACATAGGAATTGAAGCAGTTGTAGCTGTTCCATTATAAGCTCTTGTTGGATATTGGTCAAAACCGTTCAGGGTCCACGTTACCAAAGAATATCTTGATTGACCTGCTACAGTATTCCAAACCCAATCTGAACTGATAGTTGTTGAAGTTCCTGTGTCATACCAGTTATCTGAGGTTTGGCTCGGCGTTCCGTAAGTAACATTGTGTCCTCCAGTCACCGTTAAGAGATATTGATAACCTGAAACAAAGTTTACCGTGTGATAGCTGCTCATTGTGATCGTTGGAGTTGTAAAAGTTCCTGTATTGCTTCGAGCTGGATTTTGGTTGGAGCTGTCTAATTGCCAATTTGATAAAGCTATTCGTTGACCACCTGAAAGACTCCAAATCCAATCGCTTGAGGCTGTTGTTGTACTTCCAGAGTTTACCCATCCTTGCCCTGTAGCACTATTGCCACCTGTTACTGTGAGGTAATATTGAAGCTGAAAAGTCGCTAAGTAAGTGGTAGCTGTCGAAACCGTAATAGTGTGACTTTGCGCTCCACTATCATTCCAACTTGAAAAGACATATTGGCTTTGCCCTGCAATCGTGTTCGCTGGACTGTTGCAGTTTACGGTGTAATGATCGCCTATAACGGCTGAAGCAATCGTATAAGGCGTAGTTTGAGCCGAGCCATTTACAGTTATGAACCCTGAACCTGTTGGGTTAGAAGTAAAAGTGATAGAAACAGTTGAAGGGGTAGCAGGGAAAGTCGCTATTATGCCAGCGTTGTTTCCGCTTGAATCTGTAGCACTAACGCTTGCCGTTCCTGTTGACGAAACAATTTTCTCGAAATAGCCAGTTCTTATAGAAGCACTCCCTGATGTACCGTTCCAAACCATTGTAAAACCGTTAGTCGGAGAAGTAAAGAGACCGCCACTAGCGCCATTCATTAAGCCACCAACCCAAACTTCGTTCGCTGAGGCAGTTGTTGGAGTTGTCCCCGTTGTGGCAGTTGAGCTATAAGCACCACTACCTGAAGAGTTAGTATCTACCGTTCCGCTTAAACCTGAATATTCGGCAATAATAGCTTGATGATAGTCACCGAGTGTATTCCAAGTTATCAAACAAGAAGTTCCAGCTCCAGCACTAACAGCGCCTTTCCAAATTTCAATTTCAACTTTTGCTGATGAATCATAACTGCAAACAAAAGACCAAGAAACTCCCGTTTCCACTAAACTTACAACTGAAGGAGAACCCGTTTGAGAACTATTCACAGCTCCACAAACAGCAATCAAATAGTCACCTGAAGAAGGAGCTGAACCAAAATTTACAGTTACGTTATTCCAAAGTGCGTTTTCCTTATCAGCTACACCTAATTGAACCCTTGATATTCCCGTTGCTCGAACCATAGAAATATTGCTTAGAGCAACCGCAGAGATACAAAACAAAACAAGCAATAACAAGATTAGGGCTTTTTTAGCATTAAGTTTCAAGTGGCATTACCTAAAAGAAAAAAGGTTTTAGCGGTGCTTTCTATATCGTTTTTTGCTTCGAGTGAAAACAGCGAGAACCACAGAAGAAACAGCAACCATTACTAAGATAATCTCAATAAGAAAAGTCTGACTAACCTCGGAAAAGGAACCGATAGAAAAGGAACCTGAAGCCGTGAAAGGTTGAGCAATTGTTACAGAACCATTCCACAAAGTTGCAGAAAAAGCCCCTATATCTGCCTCTGGAATAGGCACATCAGGACCGAAAACTATTTCGCCTAATTTTAAATTCGAATATTGGGTTTGACCTTCTTCTCCAAAACCAGAACCACCGCCACCCTGACCCATAGAAGGGATATACCATTGATTATTTTGCAAATAAGCCATACATAAAGGAACATCGACATCATTTGTTATGGCTCCATTATAAACCTCGACACCAAAAGCCAACCCTTTCCCATTAAGACCAGATATTATTGAAAAAGAAGCAATATCGGAGTCAGAAGAGCCCCCCTTAAACGCCAAGATATTATTAAAGTCTGTTGGAGTTAAAACAAGAGCAATTTTGTTATCCACATAAAAAGTTAAGGTTGTACTGCTGGAAAACACAACTGCAAAGTTATGTGTAGTTCCATTGACAAAATTATTAGCCCAACCCAATTTGGAAAAGTGGCATTAATAGGTGACCCATTGAAAACAAAAAAGTGGCTCTTAGCACTTTCATTGACAATTGAAACAATAGGATAAAGAGTTAGATCATTAATGCAACCGTAACCAAATTGAACCCAGATATTATTAGACAAACGCTCAGACATCCAAATATAGACAGTAGAACCAGAATAGCCTTGATCCACCACTGGAACCGTCATTTCAAAACCGTTATTAGGTGTGCTAGGAAAACTTTGGATTTCATCACTAAACCATGCGTAAAAAGGTTGAGTTGTTTGAGCTTTAACCGTTGACTGAAGAACGAAAAGAGGAGAAACAGCTATCAAAATAACGATAAAAGCAAGTAATGTTTTTTTCAAATTTCAAGCCTCAATAGAAAAAAGAAAAGATGTTTTTTACTTGTGCTTTCTTTTTGGTGTTAGGCTGTGAGCGATGTAAACACCGCAACATAGGATAGCAGCAATGGCTACTAAGATTATGAGGACGTCAGTTAAGCTAAAATTGTAACCTTCGATTGAGATGATGCTTGTAGGAGCTGGAGTTGGAAAATTGTAAATTGGCGCAGATGTTGGATTGTAAGGGGTTGGAGTAGCACCATAAGGAGTTGAAGTTGGATTCACTGAGTAGGTTGGAGTTGGAGTTTGGTAAGGAATAGGCGTTGCAGTTGGTACACCGCTAAAAGTGCCATACAATAAGAAATCGGCTGAGTGTCCATTTGAGCTTATGTAGTAACTAGATAGTTTTTGAACTGTCATTACTCCAGCAGTACCAAGAGGGGGAGAGGCACCGCATACGAGCTCCACATAATTATTTGAGTCAAAGTTATTTGAACCACAAACAATGTAGTTATAATTGGTATTTGCTGACGCTGAAAAAGGTGTTGAGAAAGTGAAAGTAACGTATGTTGGAGAAACGCTTAAACTTGATTCGTCAACAGTATTCGAAGTTGCTAATGGAGTAGCATTGGCGTTAGGCGCAGTTGACATACTGCCAGTTGGATAAACATTAACCACTAAAGAACCGACAGGTTGTCCAACACGATACAACTCAAAGCTAATTGATGAAACTGAAGCATCATAAGGCACATAGAAAGCAGCACCAGCACCGAGATAGTTTGGAACTTGAATAGGTGCATCAAAAATGTTTCCTCCATCGTAGCTGTCTAGCAGAGTTTGCGCTTTTACGGTTTGCATATATAATGAACTTGCTAAGAGGCTTAAAGAAAGCAAAAGAATTATTCCGATTATACTTTTCTTAAGTTTCAATTTTTAGTCACTAAGAGAAAAAAGAAAGAAAAGAGAGTTGAGTTTAAGCTACATGTTAGCAGCGAAAGAAGTGACTATTTGCCCTGCAGATGTTGGTGAAACCGTCAATGTCATTGTTGCAGTATTTCCGTTAGCTGCCAAAGTAACGCTTGTCTTATCCCAGGATGCAGTTGCTCCAGTGATGCTATTTGTTTCTGACACTGTAAGCGGTTGGTTTGCTGTGCTTGTTATTGAGTAAACAATGACGTAAGAATCGCCTTGATAGATTGGACCAGCAAGATTGATGTTCAATGGAGTCGATTGGACGGTTCCATTCATAGTCGCTGTTACTGTGAAAGTATCTGTAGGCTGAGGAAGCGGATTGGGCCAACTGACTGTTCCACTGAGAACAAAGGATGCGAAAGCAGCGCCAAGAGAAACAGCAATCACACTAGCGATTAACAATCCTATAGCTAATTTTGATTTTTTACTTAGTTTCAATTTAATTACCAATAGAAAAATAATGTTTATTTGTTCCCAATTGGGAACAGAAAAAAAGGCGAAGAAAGCCGAGAAGCGAATAACCCACGAGGCTTCAAAGGTGGTGGTTTATTTGAGTTATTGCTCTCGTCGCCTACAAAAGAAAAAAGCAGAAATCTTTTGGTTACGACCTAGAAGCCTTTTCGCTTTCCAGCTTCTTTAAGAGATTTTCCAGCGTTATATTGTCTTCTTGCTCGTACATGAGATAATTAGTTTTTTCTTTGACATCTCCACCACGAAAAGCAAAATTCAAAAGCAGTTGTCCGAGTCTTGTATCAGGTTCTAGTTCCCAAAGTTCCTTTATAGCAGCTAAGATTTCAGGTATTCTTTCTTTCGGTCTTGGCTTGTAATAAGCAGCCATTTCCTCAATACGCTTCTTTGTGTTTTCAAAGACTTCTTCACGTTTTTTTCTTGTTCCCTTTTTAGTAGCCAAACTTACTCGCCTTATTTCTTTTTGAGAATACTATTTTGTTTGTCGAATTTGATTAAGTCAAAAAGATAATCTGACGTTGTTTCATAACCGAGTGTCTTTGCTCTATATTGAGCCCATGCCCAGGTTTCTCCGTCAGGGATGTAAATGTTAGTTCTCTTTTGTTTTCTCGGCATTTCTTCATTTACCGTCATTTCAATCATCCAACGATATTTTTAACACTTTTGCTTACTTTACTACAATTGTAGTAAATCTTAAATACTTTGTGGTAATTGTAGTAATTACAACAAAACAATTGGAGAGAGTTAAATGGAAAACCAAAACCAAGATATTGAAATAGTTCCAAGCAACCCAACCCAGATAATAAAAGAAGAAGCGATAGTTACAACACTAGAGATGGTCATGGCTCAACTAAATGAAAGTGACGACATAAGCATAAATAAAAACGTGATAGCATCCGACTTGTTAGTGGCTAAAATTTCCTTGGCTTATGAAAAAACTGGGACAGTTGACAAAGCGCTAATCAAAAAATATATTGCCGAATTGTTCTAATTTTTCCTTCCTCTTCTTTTTATTTTTATAGCATTTCCGAACTCACATATTTAGCCCAGAAAAGGTAGGTATTTTATCACTAAAACCCTTAAACACGAATGGATAAAGAAAAAAGGGATAAGAATTAATATTGAAGGTCGCTAACATCGAAACCAGCAATCGGCTCAACTGTGAAACCGATTTTTTCCAGCTCTTGACGAACATTATCAACGTAATCCATGACATCTCGACTAGCTTTCGTGTCCGTTTTAGTCATAAGGTCCAATTTTGCACGTTGCAGAAAACCCTCTTCCGCAAGTTCGCCTTTTGTTGGGTTAACTTCCGGCGCAGAATCCCCATATTTGGGCTTAAAGTTTTCTTCTTGATACATCTCGACAGCTCTATCATAAATTTCCTTTTCACTCGGCAGCTTACGGCTACTTTCTTCTTTTATCGGATTATCCTTGGTTTTTAACTCTATTTTCTCAGGTTCTTTAGTGGCTTCAGTCTTTTTCACAACTTTGAAATTATGTGTCTTTTTGGCTTTTCCGTCTTTAATTACCATGTGAACAGAGCCTTTTTCAGCTATCTTTGCTAAGCTTGTTGGATCATCTACGCCTTGCCAATCAAATTCAGCCGGGCTTCTAAGATAAGCAACTATGTCAGGAGCGATTGTTGCGAAACGGTGTAAGTCTTGTTTTTGACTTAATTTAGGCCTTCGTTCAAAACTTTGTTTCGCCAAAGATGTGTCATATTTTGCTTTGCCTTTCCATCCACTACGGCTAGAGCCACGCTTTGCTTGATTTCCGTAGCCATGACCGCCTCTTGACTTGTAGCTCAATTTACATTCATCCTAAAAGAAAAATGCTAAGCAGGTATCACTGTGAAACCGTTTGGTCGAAGCTGATTTCTCAAATTGCCAATATATGTCAAATCTGCAAAACTGACAGGTTTATCCGTTGGTTGCTGGTCCACAATTGAAATTACTTTAAACTTTTTGGTGCTGCCATCCTGGAGCAGAACTTCTATTCCAAGTTTCTGCTTCAAAGTTGACGCCACTGTTGAAATTTGGTAAGCTATCTCATGTTGCTTTTCCAAGTCATTAGAAAGTAAGACTTTAACTCCAGTTTCTAAAAGATTAGTAGGCTTCGATAAAATAATTTGCACATTATCAGGAATAGGTCTTTCTTGCCATTGAATAATCTCGGAAGCTGGAGATTTTGGCTTCTCTTCCTCTCTAACATTTACCACTTTATCCTCATTCTTTCTGCCTTTTCCTCGGCTATACCAATGGCTTGAACCTGAGCCATGGCGAGAATTTCCACCGTAACCGTGACCTCCACGAGCGTTATAACCCAATCTTTATTCCTCAATAGAAAAAGGTAGGAACGGGAGAAGGTGTTCGAATGAAACTAATGGGTTGACTTCTGCTCAAGATGATATACTCCCATTCCTACCAATAGAAAAAAGAAAAAAAGAAAGGAGGACAAGAAGCTGCTGAAACCACACAGCTTCTAAAAGAAAAATTGTTCAAACATAATAATCACATCGAAAAAAGAGATAACACTTGAATCATTCTGATGTATTCTTTTGCCTTCCTTTCAGAACAGCCCAGAATTGCTATAATATCAGAAGGTTCTAATTCAGAAGCAATATTTGATCTGTTGGCAAAATGTTCCTTATCATAGGTTCTCTTGATTAAGCTTTTAGCAGGTTCCCTACGTTCATCATAGAAGAAGGCAAAGCATAAGGCGCCGAGCTCAAGAAAACTCTTGCTTCTAACTCCAGAAAACAATTTCTTTCTCGTATCTTTGTCATCAATTAATGCTTTAGCCCAACTCATAATTGCAGCCACAGAAGAAAAATCGTTGATTTAGGTGGGCTCTTTGGCGTAAAATATGACGCACTGATTATGTATCATTCCTACCGCCTCACACTCAAGATCCTCATCATCCATGATAGTCTTCGGGGCCAGAGTCGTCATCGCCCACCCAGCAACAACAACTTACGCAATCATTAAAACGTTCAGGTAAAACAATTAATGAAGCCCAAGCATAGCGCCAATCGGAAAAAGAAAATTTGAGATCGAACATTATAGTTTAACGCTTATCTCGACGCCATCCTCGCCAACTTGAATGTACCTGCTCTTGTACTTGCCCGATTTCCGAACGTAATCCAAATAGTCACTCATTTGATCCGCGAAAATTCCAGCGTTATCGGCAAAAACAACCGCGCCTTTAGACAGTTTATCTTCTATTGACCGTAAATATTGAATATACTCGGTTTTTTCAGCATCGATAAATGCAAAATCGAAGAAACCGTTCAATGTTGGAATGACTAGAAGGGCATTACCCGTAATTATCTTAACCTTGGCAGGTATGTTTGCCTTGACAACGTTTTCTCTAGCTATTTCAGCTTCCTCGCGATGAATTTCGATAGTTACAATTTCCGCATTTTCATCAAGTTCCTTGCCCATTAAAATTGAAGAGTAACCAATCAAAGTGCCAACTTCCAAAACATGGCAAGGCTTAGCCTTCCTAACCTCATCAGCCAAAAATTTGCCTCTTTTTGGTCCAATAATAGGCAGAAAGTCCTTTTTTGCTAACTCTTCAATTTCCGTTAAAACTTCATTGGCTTTGCTTCCTGATGCTTTTTCGGTCATCATAAGGGAACCTTAATTTTATCAAAAAACCGCTGCTGCAGTTTGGCAATTTTCGGAGCAATCACAACTTGGCAGTAGGGTTCTTTGGGATGTTTTTTGTAGTAATCTTTGTGATAGGTTTCAGCGTTGTAAAATACTTTGAGCGGTTCAACGGCCGTGACAATTGGTTTGTCCCATATATTTTCTTTGTTGAGCTCATCAATTAAAGCTTCAGCTATTGCTTTTTGCTCTGGATTGTGGTAGAAAATTGCTGATCTATATTGGGTCCCAACGTCTGCGCCTTGACGATTGAGCGACGTAGGATCATGCATGGAAAAGTAAATCTCCAAAATTTCTTTATAACTAATTATTTTGGGGTCAAAAAATATTTGCGCAGCTTCAGCGTGTCCAGTTGTGCCGGTGGAAACCTGCTCATATGAAGGATTAGCTACATTTCCGCCGGTGTAGCCAGGCTCAATTCTCTCTACTCCCTTAATTATGCTAAATGCAGCTTCTGTACACCAAAAACAGCCTGCTGCAATGGTAGCAACTTCCAAATTTTTGTTATCGCTAGGTTGTTGACTCATTTTTCATCACCTAAAAAATATGTCATTACCTCTTCTGATGCTGGGATGCTTTAAACTTAACGGTTTGTGGATGTGAAGGCCCAACAACTAATTTAGAAAAATACTTCTAGTCACAAAAAACTCACTTAAATGAAAACTCATGTTATCTATTCAATTCCATATGACTATTTTTGTTTTAAATCCATTTTGTTTTTGTTTCCCTAATTTGATTTATGTGCTTATCATCTGTCAGAACGCAATCTGCGGACATTTTGATTGCTGTGGCTGCTATGATTGCATCAGCGGTTGGCAACTCAACATATTTGCATCGCAATTTTGCAGCCTCTTTGGCGATAGAGGTATCAAGATTTACAACTTCTAACCTTAATTCGAGAACTGAATTAACTCTAATTTCCGCAACAACTTTACCAAAAGTTTCCAATTGAATTTTATAAAACTCCAGAATCACTATAGAAGGGACCATGCCAATATTTTCTTTTCTTTCAAGATAGTCAAGCATCGATTTTGACCATTTTCTGAACTCAGCATCTTTGCTTTCAAGACTAGCGATGAAGAACCGAGTATCCAACACACTTTTCATCAGTATCTGTCTTCTGAGCGCATCTTATCTAGTTTTTTCAGCGTTTGGTTCAGATCCACCTTGTCAGCGTCGGCGCCGATTAAGTCTTGAAACCGAGGGATAACCTTAAGGACAATCCCTGCTGGAGAATCTTCGAAGAGTACTTTCACACCTTTACTTATGCAATATTTTCGTCTAAGCTCAACAGGAACAGTTACCTGTCCTTTACGGGTTACTTGTGAATCCATAGTTCAACATCAACTTCAAAGTACTACAATTTTAAAAGGTTAAACTTTGATATAAATGATTTGCGAGGAAGATGGCACGAACCAGAATGAAAACTACGCATAAAAGACATTAAAAATTGTTATCGAACCAAGTTTCTTGTACATCAAAAACCCTTATTGACATGTCTTTAATCGAGCTAAAGATTTTAGCGATTCATTTTAGCTTACAGTTGGCTTTGAAACCTGTCAAACTTTGATTAGAATTGTGTTTTTAAGAGATTCGTCTACTCAAATAAACTTTGACTACCCTCAGTTAAGAAACTTTTACGAATAACCTTATCTTTCTTATTGCCCAACAATTTATTGAAGAGATGTCTGGATGAACAAACGTTTGGCTGTAGTAGTTGCTTTTACTCTCTTCCTATCATTGGTTATAGTAAAAATTCCTGCTCGAGCACAAACAACTGGTACCATAGTGATTAACTTTGACGGGGCGGTCACAGGAACAAATAATATTCAGCAGGTGGGCAGTACCTATACTTTAACTGGTAACATTAACAGCCAAATCGAAGTTGAACTTGACAATATAGTAATCGATGGGGCAGGTTTTACATTAACTGAACCATCAATAAACACAACAGGCGTATTAGTAATTCCAACTGGCGGATTTCCTGAGTTGGACCTCAATAGTAGAACAAATGTAACGATAAAGAACCTGAATATTAAAGGTTCAATATCTGGAATTACCATCCAAGATTCCTCTAATGTTCAAGTTGACAATTGCACCTTACAAGATTGCAGTAATATTTCTCTTACAGTTATTCGTTCAGATAATATTACCATAAGTGAAAACACGATAGCCAATAACTATCAAGGCATCGAAATTATAGACGCAAACTATACCAGCATAACAGCTAACACCATAGGGCAAAATAACATTGGCGTTTTTTGTTATGCCTCTAATCTTCCACCAAGGTTTCAGTCAGGAGCATTATCTTCCTGTTCGTATATTGATATAATTGGAAATAATATTCAAGCAAATGCTAAATACGGTATAGGTTTAAGCGCACCCTACTATACACGAATTGAGTATAACATCGTTGAAAATAATGGTAATGGCATTTCTCTTTATCCAAGTTACTACGTAATCGTTTATCAAAATAATATTGTTAACAATAATCCAAACTTAGTTACGGATAACGGGATGTCTAGTGGTGGTGGCAACACTTGGATTTGGAATAGCAGTTCTGTGGGTAACTATTGGTCTGACTACTTAACGAAATACCCCAATGCTACAGAAGTGGGTGCAAGTGGAACAGGTAATACACCTTACGTTATAGACCCTAACAACATAGATTACTATCCACTTATCAATATGATAAATATCAATCCGCCATATTCAACAATTGACTTCTCTTCACTTCAATTCATAAACAACTCTTCATCTCCAACGCCTAATAGTTCATCTACACCAACGCCTACCTCAAATCCCACCGTTCCAGAGTTTCCAACAGTGGCAATTTTATTCTTGATAATCTTTATGGCGTCTGTTGGTTTGTTGGTTTACTTCAAACGCAGTCGCTGAAAACAGTTGGTTAAGGTGATCCAATTCTAACTTTGCAAACTTCGATACCTTGTTTCAATAGCAAATTATGCTTTCTCATGACCATTCAATGCTATCTTTTATGACACGAGCTGGAATTCCACCTGCCAGACATTTAGCAGGAATATCCTTTGTCACCATTGACCCTGCAGCTATAACTGACCCATCGCCGATTTTTACTCCCTTCATTATTACGCTGTGACTACAAATCAAGACATGGCAACCTATGTGTATAGGATCAGTTACTTTGGTTCCTTCACCTATTTGGTGAAAGGCAGTATCACAGATTTCTACATCCCAACCTATGCCGGCGCCGTCCCCAATTTTAATGGCCTCCGCACAGATAATTGATGTGTTTGAATTTATTGCCACACTTCTTCCTAGTTCCAAAACAGCGTTTTTATGGACTTCAATTATCACTCCTTTAGCAATATTGGTTGCTCCATTAAGGATTAATCGGCTATTTTCACCCATTGTAAACACGCATCGCGCTGATGATGGAAAAAAATGTTGAGAGTTAAGACCCATGAAAAAATAATCGCTATTTATTATTTGAGCGCTTTTCTCTATAGATATTTTCGTTTTTCCATCAATAAGCATTCTTCTAAATTGGCTACCATCCGTAGCCACTGCATGTGCTTGAAAACTCTTGTATAGCGTTCTCGGACCTATTCGATTCTTCATAATTAATTCTAAATTCACCCTTAAAAGACCCCCATTATTTTTTCAGAAATCCTTAATGTTGACACAAAAAAAGATATTGAAAACTCGTCACATTAAAAGGAGCTTTTTTCCTCAACAAACTATCTATTGTTTACCTTATAAAATTGAGCTTGCTTCTTTGCTTTACACCTATTTCAATTTGTCGTGTGTTGGAAGTGCTACTCCAGTCAAAGCAATTTAGTAAACAATCTTTGACTAACCCGGTAAGGTAAAACAAAAGACCGCTTCATGTACAAGTAAGCGAAAAGTATTTGCACAAATTTTATATTGCAAAGTCTTAGCACAAATAATATGACTCATGTGAGCAAACGCTTCTTACTGCTTCTTATTATTGTTGTCTTAGCTATCGTAGTTCTCATTGCGGTTAACTCAGTATATTTTAATCGTATACCTATACCTAATACTTCCACTGCCCCAACTGATGATAATGCGGTTATCACTATTCAATCTCCCCAAAACGGGTCAACCTACAACGTAACTTCGTTGCCTCTTTATTTTAATGGTTCAGAACAGTGACGAATTTTTTTCGGTTCGTTATATCCTAAACAGTCAACGCCCAATTACAATTCCAGCATGGACAATCAATCAAACTTCTCTAAAAGGCTATTTTCCGACTTACAATTACACCTATTTTTACCCCCGATTCTCAGCTGTAAGCAATACAGTTTTGCTTAACCTATCGAATGGAGACTATAATCTGACGATTGAAAACTTTTATGACGTATCGACAGGGATTCAGGTAACAAATTCCACTTCAATTACCTTCACAATTGACACTGCCTATCAAAATGCAACGCCTGTTTTCCAACCCTCCCCTGAACCTTACCCAAAGTTGACCATCAATTCATTTAGCTCCCCTACGAATAACGTTGCCACTAATAATGACAAGTATGCTCAAGTTGACTTTAGTTTCAGTTTAAACGTTATACCCTCATGGGTCGGATATAGCATAGATGGTAAAAGTAACCAAACAATTTCTGGCTTTTCGGCAATATATGGCATTCAATCTTATATTAACGTGCCACTTGGAAGCCACACCGTGACGCTTTTTACCGAAGACACGGTTGGAAACTGGGCGGCGCCAGTAACTTTTAACTCTTCTGTTATAAGCTTCAAAGACTATGTTGCAGGAAAATCAGCCACAAACTCGTTTTTAGCCCCTTCAGTTTCACCATAACCAATTGTTCCAAGTTTCCAGGATTGAAAATTCCACTCTTGCTAATCTTAATACCGTCTGCTGGTTTGGTGGGTTACCTCAAGAAACACAAACGCTGAAAATAATTGGTTGTGAAATATCGCAAACTTACAAAAAATGCTTTTTACTAATTGTTCAATAAAGCCTTCCAAGTTTGGAACAATAGCTTGAATAAAATTTAAGAATTGTTCAACACTATGTTATAAATTGAGGAACGATTACGAAAAGTGTACGTCTTGTTACAGTAATAGCTATTCTTTGTGTTGTTTTGACCGCTATTTTGTTTGTTGAAAAAGCAAATGTTGCCTCAGCAAGCAATCATACGCGTACCAACCTATACGTAGCAAGCTACATTTCTGGACCTTGGAGTTCTTGGAGTGGTTCTACTACAGCTACAGTGGGCGTTACGGAGGGAAATATAGTTCTTGTAAACCCAACAAGTAACTCTTTTAGTAATCTTACATTGGCTATACAGGTTGATAACTCAGATGTGATTAATCCAAGCTTGGGCTTGTGGGATTCTAATTATGAATTAAACTCGCCGAATACATTTTTTCAAAGCGAGGAATTATGGCGTGACATGCAGAATTTCAGCACTCCAATAACATCAATCACTATTGGTCCAAACCAAAAAGCGAACATTAGTCTTAGCATTCCAAGCTCTATTTCGTTTTCGTTTAGCTCCCATAACCTAAAGATTTATGTTTCCCAAAACAATTTTGGCGACATCATTAACGGTCAATTATTAATTGTTCCTCAAACAGAGGCTTACTTGCAAATTGTAAACTTCAGCGTAGTAGAATCTGACGAAGGTACATATCATCAATACTATAACAACACATTAAACAGCAACATGGTCGCCGTTGCCTACAACCCGAATTTCTATCATCGATACTACAATATTCTGAGTATGATATTTACGCAGATAACTTTGGTATAATGCATCACATGGGTGCGATTGATTACACGTACCGTAATGTGACTGTTTTCAACAATAACACTTTTCCAGTTAACAGCGTCACAGTGTTTGGACAGGAACCATACCGAACGGGGGCTTTGATTGACTATGCAATTCAGCCCAGTGAGACTTACCTTTTTCCAATTTTAGATAATGTGGCTCCGACTTCTGCCTATGTGACCGGCTACGTTGCAAACAATTCTCCATCTGCATTCCCAACACCAACTCCAACCATTCCAGAGTTTCCAGCCATAGGAGTTTTAGCCCTATTCTTGCTATTATCGCTTTTCGCTGTAACTGCAACATGCAAAAAGCAAGAGCAAAAACTTAAAACCTTAATTGGTTAGACTAGTAAGCGGTTATTAATGACTCTGCCACCAATGAAAATTGGCAAAAGCATGATTATACCAATAGCTGTTATAGTGATTTTAGTTATAGCGTTTGGAGGAGTTCTTGTAAACAGTTTAGACACTCCTAGTTCTGTTGCTTCACCTACTCCAACACCTTTGCCTAGTTCAACACCAACAGCAACACAAGCTAACAATCCCACACCTAGTCCAACTACGAATGCTGTTCCATATGACTTTTGGATGTCTCCTGATTTCTTTAACCAAACTCAAGGTATAGGGATTAGTCAAGGTAATAGTTTCAGTGAACCGCTAACCTTAACAACAGTTAGCGGAAACGTTCAAAGCGTAAATCCGAATGATGTCCTATGGAGTGCAGATAGCGGTTCAAGCTGCATACAATGTGATTTTAATTCGACCTCGTTATATTACATCAGTTCGCTCAAAAATTTATTTTTCCCTCCTGCAATACCTGATGGTTTCAGTACTCTGTTAACGATAACTGTTCCAAGTTCGACACCTACAGACAACTATACGATAACGATAACAGCTACAATAGGCACAGTTAGTCATAGCATTTCTATGTTGGTTTCAGTTGAAAGTGCTATCGTTACAGTTTCGGGAACAGTTAACGTTGGAAACTCAAGCATAACCCCGTACCAGATTCAATTCCATGATTTAAGATTCCCCACTGATGGGTACTTCGCAACAATAACAGGAAACACATATTCAATCTCTATTCCTAATGATGCGGTTTATTTTGTAAGGGTTAATGACGGCACAGCACTCAACCGCACAGGACTATGGCATAACGTTGATACTTTTTTCCAGTTAGAAGTACCTGCTGGAAGTACCTCTCTGAGCCAAAATTTCACTGTTTCCGGCTCTTAGCCTTAATCCATTCAATTAGGGTTAGTTAGCGATAAACTGATATACACTGTTATTGCATAATGGCTTATCTGGAAAGTTGATGAAAAAAGAAGTATTTGCAACTGTTCTCCTTGTGGCTTTGATAGTAACCGTGGATTGTACAAGCTTCTTTTGGCAGCAGGACGTCGCTGCACAACAAAGCGATGGCTTCGGCGCAGCTGCAGATTCTTGGTCAATGTTTCAGGCAGACCCAGGTCATTCAGGCGCTTCAAACTCAACCGCTCCAACAACCAACCAAACGCTTTGGGGTTATAATACTCAGACACCCGATTCTTGGGGTTCAGGTCCTTCTCCCGTGGTATCGTCACCAGCCGTTGTTGGAGGAATCGTATATTTTGGGTCCGACAGCGGAATGGTTTATGCCGTAAATGCTACGACAGGAGCGAGCATATGGAATTTCACGACTGGATATTTGTATGTACGTTCATCCCCCGCGGTATCTGACGGCGTCGTTTACATAGGTTCTGACGACGGGAACTTCTATGCGTTAAATGCTTCAACGGGAACAAAAATTTGGAGCTACAAAACCAACGCTGATTCCTCTGCTCCAGTTATCGCCGAAGGCGTACTTTATGTAAATGATTGGCTCGCCTATTATGGCCCAGGTCTTAACACCAATGGCATCCTTGCCTTGAACGCTACAACAGGAACAAAAATTCGGATCTACCAAATTAATTGTACTACTTTTACTTCTCCTGCAATAGTTGATGGCGTGATTTATGCCGGTTCAAGTGACAACAATACATACGCCTTTAACGCATCAACAGGAATCCAAATATGGAATTTCACCACGAGCGGTCAAGTTGAATCTTGTCCATCAGTTGCTCAAGGAATTGTTTATGTCGGCTCAGATGACAGCAATATGACTGCTTTAAACCCTTCCTATATTTATGCATTGAACGCTTCCACCGGAGTCGAATTATGGAGTTATCTAACTAGTCGGACCCATGGATTCTTGCCCGGCCGTTTATGATAGCATTGTCTATGTGGGGTCAACGGGCGGCAATTTGTATGCGCTAAACGCTTTGACGGGCAGTCAAGTCTGGGTCTATTCGACTCATGGCTTGATATTCGATTCCCCTGTTGTTGCAGGCGGACTTGTTTTTGACGGGATTATGGGCGTGAGCAATGGCAACTTTTTTGCCTTGAGTTCTTCTACAGGAGCCTTAGTTTGGAGTGCGACAATTGGCGGAATGCGGGCTTCTCCGGCTGTTGCTGGTGGAATAGTTTACGTCGGCTCAGATAATGGAGATCTTTATGCTTTCGGTTATAATCCCGGATCGATTAATTCACAGCCAACACTAATTTCTGTCACTTCTGAATATGGTACTTCACCAGTTACGTTAAATGTCACTGTAACTGGAAACAACCCAACTGGAACTATAACTTGGATAACAAGCACCAACACGGGCTCATTTAGCCAAAAAACAACAAAGTTGATTTCTGGAAATAGTTCAACCACCTACACAGATAACACGGGAGTACTCGCAACAATAGTTGCATGCTACAGCGGCGACTCAAGAAACTGTCCAAGTTGCACAAATGCAGTGGTAATAATTAGCTCATCAAATCCACCTACAAGTCCTAACCCCAAAGAAACTGCAACTTCAACCCCAACACAGACGCCTCCAACAGCAACAAACTTCGCACCTTCGCAATCGCCCACAAATAATTCAAACTCCTCACCACAAAATGTGCCAGAGCTATCCTGGTTGATGATTTTGCCTTTGCTCCTTTCTTTGTTCGTTGTTGCTGTCACCTTTAGGCATCGAAAAGCTGCTAGTTAAAGTTATGTCAAGAGAATTTTTACGAATATGCTTTTATCGCTAAGCCGTCAAATGATTGATTATGGGCTGTTTAGGTAAGGGTTTGGCTTTAATCCTGATTATAACAATGACCATGTCAAGCCTAAATCTAATAATGCTTAAACCAGCAAGCGCTGCAAATAACACTTGGAGTTACAATTACATTGGTCCATCCACGGATAAAACGACATTAGGACTTGCGAAAACAAGTGACGGTGGATATGTAGTCTTAGCAGGATCAACATTCTCAGACCGAGCATGCTGGCTTCTTAAGATTAACGCGTATGGAGCCGTTGAATGGAACAAAACAATTCCATTATATAATGACGATTGGCTATCCAGCGTTACTACTACTCCCGATGGCGGCTTCGCCTTAGGGGGGACAAAAGACTTCGAATCATTAAATAATAATATTCCTTCACTAAATGGTAAAGGTTTAGACTTTTGGCTGATAAAAGCAGACAAGCAAGGTAATATTGAGTGGAACCAGACTTATGGCGGAAGTTGGCATGAAGGAGCAGCTGCCTTGGTCACAACTTCCGATGAAGGGTATGCCCTTGCAGGTTACACATGGTCTTTTGAACCCAATGGCTATTGGCTTGTTAAGACAGACAACAATGGGACATTGCAGTGGAGCCATTCTTACCAGAGTAGCGATGGTGCAAAAGGGTTAGTTCAGTCTGCTGATGGTGGATTTTCATTAGTTGGGGCGGCTGACTCTCCCCAAGCAATGGTAGTAAGAACTAATGCGGCAGGTTTGGAGGAATGGAATATTAGTATTGGCGAAGTTGGCGGATTACTTGAAAATCAAGCAGGGTCTATTGTGCAAACTGATCATGATGGCTATGTCATTTTGGGCAATGCCTTCACTGGACTTTACGAACCCGTCAATTCTTGGGTAAGTAAAGTCAATTCAACCGTTGTCAGGAATGGTTCCGAAACTTGGATGGGAATTATGTTTCTCTAGCTAAAGTTTCTGGTGGGGGTTTTGTCTTAGCAGGCAGTTCCAATTCAAGTAATTGTTTGGTTAGAACTGACGTTTTGGGTAATATACAGTGGATTAAGCCGCTTGGTAATTCTAATAGTTCTAGTTCTTCTATAAGATATTCTTGGGTAAGTTCAGTTGTTGAAACAGCAGGTGGGTTTGTTGTTGCTGGCAGCGCATATAATTATGATAATTCAAGTATTGTTTGGGTGGTGAAAACCGACCTTAATGGTAATGCTCCACAGGTCTTCTCAATCTCGCCAACTGTTGCCTCTACGCCAGCCGTTCCGGAGTTATCTTGGTTGGTAATTCTGCCTTTGCTTCTTTTTGTGTTCTATGTTGCCGTGATAATTAGGCATCGAAAAAACAAAGTCAAGAGTTAACGAATAAGCTTTTATCACAAATCACTTTTAAGACTAACTATGGGTAGTTGGGGTAAAACATTCGCTTTACTGCTTGTTCTCGTATTTAAAATATGCTAAACCCAGACAAATTTCAAAACATGGGCGCTTTTGTTCAAAAAAATTTGGTAAGCTGCTCTGATTTCCTAATGCTCCAAAAAACCAGCACCTCTACCAGGCATTGGCGCCTGAACCGAAGCTAGAACAGCAAGTGCAGTACTCCAAAAGACATCATCATGAGTACCATCAGGATGGCTAAACCCTAAGTGTCCAGTTTTCATAAGCTGATACCTTTCAACATTTAATTCAGCTGTAAGATCAATGTCTCCAATTTTTCTTGCAGGGACGTATGGAATTTTTACTTCGCTTGCATGCATTTTTTCCCTAAGAATATTCGCCATTTCTTCTTTAGACTGAACGGTAAAAGTTATTCCAGTGACGCCAGAAATGCCGCTGCGGAACATATCTTCAACAATGTAGTTGCCGACTCCTGTAACGTCTGCATAAACGTAACGTATATCTTTCCAACGGTCCTGAAGACTCTTAACATACCCAATGACGCTCGCATACTCAGTATGTAATGGGAAACGATGGACATGAACCACTCGCACTAATTGGCCTCGCTTCTCTACTACAACTACTACACTGTAATCGCGTTCCTTCCCAAAGTCGACGCCTATATAAAATTCACTAAATAATGGGGAGGAATGGAAATCATAAGGGATTAATCCACTTTCTATGCAGCTAACAATGAGGCTTTGAGGCAACCAAACGTCCTCGTCTTCACACCATTCAGCCTCCATCTCGCGACGCCATCTAGCCGAGTCATTGCCAAACTGACGCTTAATCTTCTCAATTATAGACGTGCTCAATGGACCATTGGGTTCAAGAGCTTGCTCCCAAGAAATATGGTAACGCCCGAAATCAGAAAAGTCTTCATGATTGCACATCTTCCAAAACAAAGAATCAGTGTTAAAAGGTGTACTGGTTGCAATGAATTTTGCATCTTTTTTTGTGCTTAAAGTAAACAAGATAGCATCGTACAAATCCTCATCGTTAGGAGTGAAGTTGGTTTCATCCCACCAAAGCCTGTCAAAAGTGTTGCCTCTTATCGTATCTGCATTGTTTGGAAAAGCCTCAATTACACTGCCATTTGGAAGAGTTATTCTTGTTCTTTGGACATGTAGGCCTTGCTTTGGAAGATTGCGGCAAAAACTCGCTACTCTGCGGACATTTAGTTTAGTTTGTCGCCAGCTAGGCCCAATAAATCCGATGTATAATTCTGGATGTTGCCAAGCATCTTGCAGAATCAATGCTCCTATTGTTGTGCTCTTGCCAGTTTGTCTTGGCAAACGCAGGGCCATGAATTGGTTTTCTTGATACAGCTTGGCAATTTCAAGGGTGTGCTTGTAGGGTTTGAGTTTGCAGTAATCAATTAAAAACTTTGTAATATCGCCTGTCTCAGACTTTACCTTTAAGTTAGCTGCAGCTTCAGCAGTTTCAATATCTTTTAGCAATTGATTGCGTTCATAAAACAATCGATTAGGCCTAAAAGTTCTAGCCTCAACTTCCCTGGTCTTTTTTGGCAAGCGCCTCATATTTATTTCTCCACTCTAAAAGCTCAGCTTCAAGCCTGCGATAATTAATGTAATCTGCAAGTAGTTCCTTGTAGATTTTAGTCCCCATAATAATAGCTCTTAGCCTTAAAACTTCTGTTCTGGCAAGACCGGGACTATCTAAAGCCACTAACGCAGCTGCCAAGGTCTTAAGTGCTTCTTCGATACTTGGAAGCTCACCGGGCAATCTGAAGTTTACTCGAAGAACAACCTGACGCCAAAGCAGAAGAAGAAGAAGAAGAAGGTGCTTCCCTCCGAACTTCTTCTTCTTTCTGAATAATCCCTAAATCCAATAATTTCTGATAAATGGCATTTTCGCTGTATTTACCATCAAAAGAGAAAGCAAGTACTCGAGTTTCTTTAGTGCCCGAATTGAACCAATCGGTCAATTGTTTTTCATCTGCTATGGGCCAAGGCTTACCTTTAGTCAATCATTAGACACTCCAATTCTATCTCGTAGGTTTGTTGAATTTGACTATTTTTTTCGTAGAAAAAATCATTTCTCATTTCTGGTTAATCCTCATTTGCCCTTTGGGCTTTTTCAGCCATCCATTCAATTGAATTTTCCTTAACATCGGTGCTTTTAAAGAATTGAATATCGGAAACTAATTTGGCTCGGTTTAAAACGTCAGGTTTTGATCCGTCGCCGATTGCTCCAAAAGTGAAAAAGGCTTTATTTGGAAAATTTCTTTTAAATATTTTGTATGTTTTTAATGAGTTTATGCTTCGGTAGAACCCAAAATTTACTTTGTTTTTTTGAAACGGAAATGGGTACAAAATGAATTTGTATTTATTTTCATATTCGATGAATCGCATTTTAAGGGTGTTTTCTTCTAAAGATTCTATTTGGTCTTTCCATATCATTTTGGCGTTTAAAGGATTGCTAAATATGGGGAATACTGACCAACCTTTTTTGTCTAAGGCATAGCCAATCCCAAAATAATCAGTATACCACAATATGTTGGAATATTCGGTATCAGACAGAGTTACACTCTTGTCATTATTTTCTTTTGGTTTCATAGACATCAGCTGGGCTCGTTCATATCATTTGAATGCTTAAAAGGCAAGTCGAGAAACGACATTTTAGTGCAGTGGAGAGGTAATTGAAAGTGAAAAATCTTAAATCAATGGGCGAATTAGGGTTACATAATTGTTAAGATTTCTTTAAAAAATTAAAGATGAAATTTGTGGCTTTTATTTTGTACGTCTGTGCCAAACTCTTTTGCTAATTGTTCCAGAAGTCCACGTTGATTTGTAGTTAATTTTTCTGGAACCGCAATCCCAATGCGGATATTTAGATTGCCCTTTCCATACGCTCTGAAACGTGGCATGCCTTTTCCTCTTAAGGTTATAGTTTCGCCCACTTGAGTTCCAGGATGAATCTTAACAGTTAGTGGCCCTTCAAGCGTGGGAACAATGATGTCTGCGCCAAGTGCAGCTTGTGGAAAAGTAATCATAGCTATGTACCAGAGGTCTTCTGCTTCCCTGATGAATTGTTGATGATGTTTTACGTGGACAATTACGTACAAGTCGCCTGGTTCGCCATCACTAGAGGTTATGTCTCCTTCTCCTCTTAGTCGCAGTTGGTTGCCCTCATCTATGCCCGCGGGAATGTGAACAGTGATTTTTCTGCGTTTCTTAACTAACCCTGAACCACGACAGTTGTTACATGGAGTCTCTATCAACTTGCCTTTTCCCTTGCATTGAGGACAAGTCGTAACCTGAACAAAAACGCCAAAACTGCTTCGATGTTGAACTTGAACCTGCCCGGCGCCGCCACATCTTGGACAAATTCTTGCCGATGAGCCTGGAGCCGCACCCGAACCACCGCACACATCACAACGCTCAGTTCGTGGAATTTCAACCTCTTTATCAACTCCTTTAGCAGCTTCTTCCAACGTAATTTCAAGATCAAAAGCTAAATCTTGACCCCTATTGTTTCTTTCAGCGCCAAAGCCTCCGCCTCCTCCAAAGAAAGTACGGAAAATATCGCCAAAACCCATATCTCTAAAGACCGAATCAAAATCGGCGCCTCTGAAGATATCTTCTTGTTTATATCTTTGGTCAAAACCTGAGTGTCCCAATTGATCATATGTTTGTCTTTTTTGATCGTCAGAGAGAACTGCATAGGCTTCTGAGATTTCTTTAAATCTTTCTTCTGCTCCAGCGTCCTTGTTGCGGTCAGGATGGAACTCCATCGCTAATTTTCGGTAAGCATCTTTAATTTCATCTTTGTTTGCACTACGTTGAACACCTAGAACTTCGTAGTAATCTCTTTTTTCAGTCATTATATTTTACCGCTAAAGCAGCATTTTATTTAACTTTAAAGGTAGCTTCAGACTGGAATTTATACCATTTCCCTTCGTTCCCATATTCTTGATCATGGACATTTTGCTGCTCATTTTAACATTTTATCAAAATTGATTTAAACAACACTAAGATTGTATATGACTAGTTGAGCAACAGATTGTTCGCTTTTTTAAACAACTATCGGTCTCAACGCTAAGTAATATAGGAGAAAAAAAAATGCACAATCTAAAAAATAAAAGTTTAACTATATTAGTAGCAGCAATTCTAATGATTTCTGTAGGCGCATCAGTCGCATTAATACCCAATGCAAGCGCACATTCTCCACCACAACAAATTACGCTCTTTCCAAACATAAATGTTGGACCCGACCCAGCTGGTCTAGGTCAATCCGTCACAGTCGCATTCTGGCTAAATGAACCCCCTCTAACCGCAAGCGGACCATACGGAGACAGATTTGGTCCTTTCACAATAAATGTAATAAAACCAGATGGAACTAATGACACATTAGGACCATTCATTTCTGACGATACCGGCGGAACAAGCACACACTATACACCAGCTACAATCGGCACTTACAAATTCCAAATGATCTTCCCTGGTATGACCATGACCGGATACTCTAACAACCCCATCGGAGCAGTCCCGTCAAGCTCCTTGACTAACACAGCTTATCTAAATGACACTATTGCACCCGCAATTAGCCCAGTCGCAACACTTACAGTACAACAAAACCCAGTACCACAACTTCCAGCAGCTCCACTTCCAACATCCTACTGGCAAACACCAATAAGCGCGATGAACGTTCAAAACTGGTACAAAATTGGCGGACCTTACCTAGATCTATACTTAAGCTATGGTCCAGGTAAAGGTGGCGGAAACTATAATGCCACTACAAACTTTAACCCATACTCCACAGCACCAACTACAGCCCACGTTATGTGGACAAGACCTGTAGCTTACGGAGGAACAATCGGCGGAGACGCAGGCGGATCAACAACATATGGCAACTACTACTCAACTTCTCAATACGAACGCAAATATTCTCCGATTGTCATTAACGGTTATCTTTTCTACACTGAATTCCCAGGAAGCTCAACTAGCCCACTAGCTAACATCTGCGTTGACTTATACACTGGAAAAACAGTTTGGACAGACGATGCAAGCAACTATAACGGCGGTTCCGCAACACAGAACATGCTACAGACAAACGGTGCAGTTACACCTTTTGCACTCGGCCAAGTACTCGATTACGTATCACCTAACCAATACGGCGGACTCGCATATCTATGGACAACAGGTACCCCAATTTGGATCACACCAAGCGTTATGAACGTAACAGGAACAACCCTGAACATGTTTGACGCAATGACCGGCAAATACATCTTAAGCATAGTAAACGGAACAGGCTTCAGCTACGGAATTACTGTCGACTCAAGTGGAAGCTTAGTAAACTACTACACTAACACCACAATTGGCACACAAACAATCTTCGGCGCAATTCAACCAGTAACAGGACCACAACCAGTAAAAGTCTCTAACACTGCAGGAAACACACTACTCGAAGCATGGAACTCAACACAATGCATCATGGAAGGTGCAGGCTGGTCAACCGGCTCAGCATCAGGCTGGTTCTGGAGACCACCACAAGGCGCACTCATCCCATTCTCATACGGCATTCAATCAGCATGGCAATTACCTGGCACTGTTCCAGCTGGCGGATATACACTTACCAATTCCACATACCCAAACACTTGGACCATAATTGGAATAAATAGCGGTTCAGCTATCCTCTATTCAGCAGCTAACAACGGACTCACAAACTACTTCCAATACGGATTCATGGTCTTCACTGGCTACGACGTAAACAATCCAGTTAACGCAACCGTAGGAAAACAGTTGTTCGTACAAAATGTTTCATTCGTACCCTTCACTGCAATCAACTTAGACAACTACGGCAACGTTGGCCAAGGAAGCTTCACAACCATTTGCAAAGAAACAGGCGTAGTTACAGCATTCAGCGCTACTACAGGACAACAGATATGGCAAACAACACTTACAGGCACTAACGGTGGACCAATCAATCCTTACGACACCGTCGGCGGAATCAAAGGCAACATTTACGGAAATAGCTTCTTAGTCTTTGGTTTCGGTGGAGACGTATGGTCTATGGACTTGAGCACTGGGAAAGTTAATTGGTACACCAACACGACACAAATTACAGGCGAAGCAGGCACGAATACACCTTATGACGTCTGGCCTATCTGGGTACAAACAGGCATCGGTGGAGGCGGCGGATTAATGTTCCTTGAAGAAGGACATGAGTATTCACCACCATTGTTCATCGGAGCGCAAATAGTTGCATTGAATGTTACAACTGGCGCTTTAGTATGGCAAGCACCTTCATTCGCTGTTGACGGAAACCCAGAATTAGCATACGGCATAATGACAGCACTTAACGCATACGACAACCAAGTATACGCTTATGGACAAGGACCAAGTCAAACCACAGTTTCAGCACCACAAGTTGGCATTGCAACTAACACACCAGTGACAATCACAGGTTCAGTAACGGACATTTCAGCGGGCTCAAAACAAGCAGCAGTAGCATTAAACTATCCAAACGGCTTACCCTGTGTATCTGACGCAAGCCAGAGCCAATTTATGGCAACTGTATATCAACAACAACCCGACCCACACAACGAAACTGGAGTACCAGTCATAATAAGCGCTATTGACTCAAACAACAACTACAGAGTCCTAGGCACCACAACAACTGACGGCACAGGCACATACGGATTCACTTGGACACCAGACATTGCAGGCAACTACACAGTCATCGCAACATTCACAGGTTCAGGAGCATACTACGGATCAACAGCTCAAACACACGTCTATGCAATGGCAGCATCAGCAACAACAGCTCCAACATCAACAACTTCAACAGGAACAGAAACCACCAACACATACGTACTCGTCGGAGTTATCGCCATAATAATCGCGATAGCAATAGTCGGCGCAGTACTAGCAATGATGCTCAGAAAGAAAGCATAAGACAAAAACAAAAACAAACCCTTTTTCTTTTTTTATTTTTTAAAAAACCCGTTATTTTAAATCAATAATAAATTAACGCAAAACTATCCAATCGTAACCAATTTCGTTTCTGTGAAGTAAACAGAAAGTGAATGATTCTAGTTTTAGACATTAAAGCAAGCGCTACTTCAGCATGAATTACCCAAAAGCAGGTTACAACCCAGAATTTAGAAAATCAAGAATTAATAATCCCATGGTATGTCAGCCTTAACTATGTTGCTGTATGTTGACAGTCACATCATTTCTTATTCAAGATGATATAGTGTATATTATTACACAATATAGTCGAGATATTTAGAATGTCTAAAGAATACTTCAATAAACGAATAACAGGCCCAAAAGCACGCTTCTCTAAACCAACCCACCATAATTTTAAAAGAAAAACAGTACTCGCCACAATATGCATTCTAACTCTAATTTCACTAATAATTTTCATCGGAGCTTTCGGTCCAGTCAATAGTTTTGCAAAGGCAGATTCTGTGCTTGGCATAGGAGTTGGGATTTACTGGAACAAAGATTGCACAAATACAACCCATTCTCTTAATTGGGGGTTCATGGACCCAAATTCACGTAATAATTTGACGATATTTATACGAAATGAAGGCAATTCAGCAGCTTCCCTACGGTTAACGACGTCAAACTGGAATCCTATCAATGCATCAAGTTACATGCCTCTTAGCTGGAACTACTCAGGACAAATCATTAAGCCAAATGAAGTAATTCCCATAAAACTAACACTAACAGTAAGCCCTACAATAATTGATATAACCAATTTCAGCTTTGAAACAATCATAACGACTTTTGAATCTACCTGACCATCTGATAGAAAAAAATTGGAAGACGAATTAGTTGCATCTTCAGTTATCTATTTTTGTTGAATCGCAGCATAAGCTTCTTTTGCATAAACAAGGTCTAAAACTATTGCTCCGTTAAGTTTTGCCTTCATCATTGGCAGGTCAAGTGTTAATTCTTCGAAGCTGAGTTTTAAGCTGGATTGAGTGCCCGCAAGCTTATCCATAACTGCAACTAAGGTATCCGCTAGAGTTGCAGCAGTTTCTGCCATGCCTTGAGCAGCCTTTTCAGCTAATTTAGAAGTTTTTTCCATCAAAATCACACATTAAAATTCTTTTTAAAGAATATAAATCTTGAGGATCGCCATAATGGGCGACAAATCTACACTGTTTCACGACGAATCGTACGACAAAGTAAACAATGTTATTTATTACCTTATGAGGTTTTCTTGTGGTTTATTTTTGTTTATTGAATCGTCACAGCTCTTCTTTCTGATTGATCTCCATCCTCCGCATTTTCTGCAGAAGAATGGAACACATTTCTCAGCAACTATTAATTGGAAATATCCAAATGATATGGCAAGTCTGAACCAGAATGCGGCAAATCCTGCAAGAAGACTTGAAGCTATTGAAAGCACAGGTGCTATCCCAAGAACATTGTAAAGGGTGCTGCTGACTACCTGAGAAAATCCTGCTAACATTACTCCTTGCACTTGAATGTTACTGACTATTGTGTTGGTGATGAGGACTTTGTCAAATCCGATAAACTCGCCTAGCGCATAAAACACCAACAGAAGGACAAGTGCACTAAGTATTCCTGACATTAGCTGATAGATTGTGGGTTTGATCATGCCTTTTGGATTATGTCTCATCGAGACGATGCCATCATGAAACTCTTGGATCTGAACTTTTAGTTTCTTTTGTAGAGACTTTCCAGTTTGTTCTCCCTTTATCTTACGGACTATCTTGTAGATTCCGTTCATTAGTTTCGTTGCGGCTTTCATATTCATGGCTAAATAGATTAGCAAGATAAGAGGCAAGGATAAGAAAAGAAGAGTTATCGTAACAGCCGTCATTAATATTCCGCTGATAGAGTAGAAAGACAACAAAAGAACTACTCCAATTATGGCAGCGCCTAAACTGAAGAATAACTCAAGGACATCTTTTATTACGATAGCAGCGGTTGCTTTGGCACCGTGGACACCATCTTCCTTGTATAGAAGATACGTCTTGAACAAATCTCCGACCCATCCACCAGGAACAAGAGTATCTATAAATTGACCTATCCACGTTAGTTCAAACATTCTCCAAAAACCTAATCTTTCTCCCAAAGACCCCAGAATAGCTCTCCAAGCCAGAGCATCAAAAACCACGCTGCCTATTACGGCAAGAAAAGCTAAAATATAGATTGGGATGCTAACTCGACCAATTGCCAATTCCACTTCTGCAAAGTCAGTGAAGAAAAAGAGATAGGCTAAGAAAACAACAAATCCAATTACTGCTATTATGGATACCCATTTCTTAAATGGTTGCGGCTTTTCCAACATAAATCACTTTTTCATGGAGATGTTTTATTGGTGCATGCCTTGATAGTTCAAAGAGGTATTTCTCGCTCTATCTTTAATCATAAGTAAAATCTAAACGCTCAATAGTCTATTAAGTTACCACTCTCTGGATGGTTATAAATAAAAAAGTTCCTATTAGCAGAAAAATCTTCCCTGAAAGATCTAAGCCATTATTGGCATCGATAGATTCGACTATTTCTTGGATGCATCATTATCATAATGCCTGTTCATTTTGAATTGATTGCAACTGGCCTATAAATCCAGACCAGTTACTTTTGGGCGCGCATTCAATGGTATTCTTGCCTCCAAAATATCTTTCATAAGCTTTGTTACAAGATGTAACAAAAAAAATTCACCCAACTCGAATGCAAAGTTTTTGAAAAAGAAAGATGATACAGCCATCTTCAATGATTAATTCTATTATTAAAGGAACAGATATCGAAATCCAAAGGATAAAAATCAAATTTAAAAAAAAAGAAAAAAATTAGAGTTTGCAGTCTAAGACTACTTTACTTTGTAGTCTTCTGAATCCACAACTTTCTCTTCGCCAGAACCTTCCGAACCTGGACCCTCTGGACCTTCTGTCGGTGGCATTTGTGGTCCCGCTCCAGTTTCTGGACCTTGACCTGGTTGCTGTTGCCCTTGTTGCTTGGCATATTCGGAAGCTGCCTGCTGGTAAACCTTTGTTCCGACTTCTTGCAGTACCTTCTGCAGAGCATCAGATTTTGCTTTCACCTGTGTCATATCGTTGGCTGCTAATGTGTTTTTGAGTTCTGTAACGGCTGCGTCAATTTTACTTACTTCTTCTGAGCTAATTTTCCCTGCAAGGTCTGTTTTGGTTCGTTCCGCTGTGTAAACTAGGCTGTCAGCGTTGTTGCGGATTTCAGCTTCTTCTCGTTTCTTTTTGTCTTGTTCTGCATATTGGTCGGCGTCTTTGATTAGGCGTTCTTTTTCTTCTTTAGATAATTTGGTAGATGCGGTGATGCGGATTTTGGATTCTTTTCCTGTGCCTAAGTCCTTGGCGGTTACGTTCATTATTCCGTTAGCGTCGATGTCAAAGGTTACTTCGATCTGCGGTACGCCTCTTGGTGCTGGCGGCAAATCTACAAGGTTAAATGTTCCAAGTGAAACATTGTCTTGAGCCATTGCCCGTTCGCCTTGAAGCACGTGAATAGTTACTGCTGTTTGGAAGTCTGCTGCCGTTGTGAAGATTTGGCTCCTTTTTGTTGGAATGGTTGTGTTCTTATCCATTACTTTAGTCATTACGCCGCCCATTGTTTCTAAACCCAACGTTAATGGTGTTACATCGAGCAAGAGTAGGTCGGTTACTTCACCTGAGACAACTCCTCCTTGAATTGCTGCGCCAATGGCAACACTTTCCATGGGGTCTATGCCGCGTTCTGGAGCTTTGCCTAATATTTGCTCAACGAATCTTTGAACAAGAGGCATTCTTGTCATTCCGCCAATTAAGATGATTTTGTCAATTTGCTGCGGATTTAGTTTTGCGTCTTCGAGGGCTTTGAGAAGGGTTGGCTGTGTTCTTTGAACTATTGGCTGTGCTAAAGATTCAAGTTTTGTTCTAGTTAATGTGAGATGCAAGTGTTTGGGTCCTGAAGCGTCTGCAGTCAAAAATGGCAAGTCAATGTCGGTGCTCATAAGTGTTGAGAGCTCAATTTTGGCTTTTTCGGCTGCATCTTTGAGTCTTGGCATTGCCATTTTATCATTTGAGATGTCTATGCCGGTTTGCCGTTTGAATTCGCCAAGGATGTAATCCATGACTGCTTTGTCCACGTCTGTTCCACCAAGTTGGGTGTCGCCGCTGGTACTTAGGACTTGGAAAACTCCTTTGCCAAAATCCATTACTGTGACATCGTGTGTGCCGCCGCCGAAGCTGAAAATAAGAATTTTCATCTCTTGCTGCAACTTGTCGATGCCATAAGCGAGGCATGCTGCGGTTGGCTCGTTAATTATTCGCATGACTTGAAAACCTGCGATTTCTCCTGCATCTTTAGTGGCTTGCCGTTGGTTGTCATTAAAGTGTGCCGGAACCGTGATGACTGCTTTGCTAATTGAGCCACCAAGATAAGTTTCTGCATCTTTCTTTATTTTTTGAAGAATGAACGCTGAGAGTTGCTGCGGCGTGTATTCTTTACCATAAATGGCAATTTTGTAGTCGGTGCCCATTTTGCGTTTGATTTCAAAAACTGTTCCTTCGGGGTTGGTTGCTGCTTGGCGTTTTGCTGGTTCTCCTACCAAGAGTTGGCCGTCTTTTGTGAAAGCCACCACTGAGGGGAACATTTTTCCAGCCATGGTTGGACCTTCTGCGCTTGGAATAACCGTGGCATGTCCGCCTTCATAAATGGCGGCTGCTGAATTGGTTGTTCCTAAATCGATTCCTAATACTTTCTGGTTTGTTTTTTGATTTTGATTACTCATTTACTTTTTTTCCTCCGTTTGGTTACTTTGATTTTTTGGTTGAACTGCTACTTTGACGATTGTGGGTCTGATGACTTTGCCCCTCATCATGTAGCCTTTTCTTATTTCCTCAAGCACTGTCCCATCAGCAACGTCGTTTTGCTCTACAACGGCAACAGCGTTGTGACGGGTGGGGTCAAAAATTTTTCCCTCGGGGTTATCTATTAGAGTAACGCCTTCTTGCTCAAGCACTTTTCTGAATTTTTTAAGAGTCATTTCTACCCCTTCAATTAATGATTCGGGTGAAGTTGAGATTTCCCCGTTTTTAACTGCTAATTCCAATTCATCAACAACATCTAGTAGCTGAATTACGAAGCGTTCCGTACAGTAATTCTTTATTTGCTCGGTTTCTCTTGCGGTTCGGTTCTTGAAGTTTTCAAGGTCCGCTTGTAAATATTTAAGTCTAGTCAAATAATCTTCTGAGCGTTTTCTCTCGCTATCCAGCAGCTGCTCCAAATTGCCATTTGGCTTCTGTTCTTGCTCATCAACCATTTCGCTGTTTCCTCATTATTTTTACTCTATGCGATGTATTTTTCTCTTTTTGTGTCCTTAGTTCTTGATTGTTGGTCAGGCAGCTCAGCTTGTTGGTCTTTGCAAATTTTGTTTTCGCTGCTTATGTTGGATTGCTCTACGAGTTTTCTAAATATGATTTCAGCTACTTGGTCTCCTACTGATTCTTCTTTAAGTTCAGCGTCGAAAAAATGTTTTTTGAAGGAATCTGTTATCTCATTTTTATCGATCGTAACGTTGGGGTTTGCGCTGTCATTCCATGCAGCGGTCATTAGTTTGTTGCCGAGTTCGATGAATATGTTTACGAGGGTGGTGTAGTCTATGTCAAATGGTGCGTCTCCTGTGAGGAATCGTCCTTTTGTTAATAAGATTTTTTTGTCGTTTTCAGGTGTTACTGTTAAACTTCTACGCATATACTTCACCTATGATTAAGTGCTTCTGCACCGCTTCACCTATTGCACACCTGTGTATGCTTGCTTATATATTTTCTGGCAAAAACAACCCAAAGGAATCATGTTACGGCGCATTATTTAATGGAAAGATATGGTTAGCTGACGTCATTTATTAGCTTCTATTTCCTATTTCCTTATTCTTTCTTCCCTTTTCTCTTCAACTTGAAAAAGCTAGAATATAGCATAGAAGCACTATCTTTGATTGAAGAAAAGACAAGCTTTATTGGTGTTGTTCCGTTTAGAGAAGTTATGAACTTTGGACATTTTTCTTTGATAAAAATGGTTTGTCAAAAAATGTGTGAGTGAACAAAATGCATAATGTGCACGCTTTCGTTGGAATATTTGTTGAATCGCATCTTTTCGATGAAGTAGCATCTTCACTGTCGAAGCTAAAGAATGTCGAAGAACTCTATGAAGTAACTGGGGAATTTGACATTGTTATGCTTGTTTCGGCGGAAGACATTGAGCAGTTCCGCAATACGTTAAAGAACGAAATTATGAAAATTCCTGGCGTAAAAAACACAGTTAGCTCGATCGTTTTGGACGCTCATAAAGGTCCAAAATGCAAAACCTTGACATAATTAATGAAATAAAAATAGATAAAGAAATCAGTTCTTAATATTCAGTTGTTTCTTAGTTACTTCTTGAGCTGCTTGAACTGCTTCCTCTATTTTTTCGGGTTTTGTTCCACCGCCTTGGGCAAAGTTGGCTCTTCCGCCGCCTCCTCCGCCGAAAATCGGCGCAATTTCCTTTATTATGCATCCAGCATTCACGCCTTTTTGCACAGCCGTTTCACCAACCATGATCATAAGTTTACAGGTATTTCCATCTGATCCATAAAACAGTGTTACTGTAGCTTCATTATGCTTGATTATTTCGCTGGCTGTCTGTAACATACGGTTAACATCGATTGCATCTCCAAAATCTCTCTTAACAATTGTGACTCCGTTTATTTCCGCTGCTGTCTCATCAGTTTTTGCCTGCCCAACGGCGCTTTCTTTTTCAGCGAGCTCTTTTATTAGCTTGCGTTTCTCAACATTAACCTCTTTTAATTCTTTAACAACTTTCTCAGCTGTTTTATCAAGCTTATCCATTGGTGCTGCTAAAACTTCTGAGACTTTCCAGAGTAGACTTTCTTGCTTCTGAACTGCCTTTAAGGCTTCCAACCCGACCGCATAGCCCAACCGTTCAACACCATCTTGCACGCGTTCAGTGTAAACGATTTTTACAAAACCAACCTCTAAAGTGCTTGCCAAATGGGTTCCAGCGCACGCTTCCACATCCCAATCACCTGTTTTAACAACACGAATGTCTTTGCCTGGAACTGCGCCGCCCTGGTACAGTCTAAAGCCATACCGTGCTTCCGCTTCGTTTCGTGGATACCAGTTTATTTCAACTTTCATGTTAGCGGCAATCGCACTATTCGCCAACAACTCAATTTTATGTACTTCTTCTGGGCTTAATCTTTTATAGTGTGAAATGTCAAGCCGTGAAGTTTCTAAACCTTTTTGGGTTCCTGATTGCCATACGTGCTCGCCCAACACTCGTCTTGCGGCCCCATTAATCAAGTGGGTTACTGTGTGTGCTTTCATCAGTGAATAACGTCTATTCCAGTCAAGAATACCGTGAATTGTGCTTCCTTCTTTGAAGTTTGGTGAAGTGCCAAGTTTGTGTACTATGACTTTGCCGATTTTTTCTGTGTCAATTACATCGAATTTTGAAGTGCCATTTGAGAGCCAGCCATGATCTGCAGGTTGACCTCCCCCTTCAGGATAAAAACATGTTCTGTCTAAGATAACGTATTTGTCATTGATTATTTTGAGGACTTTACCCTCAAACTCTTTCATGTAAGTATCTGCATAATACAATTGCTCTGTTCCTGGAAGTTGCTCAACGATTTTTTCGAGGGATACTTCTGCTTGGGTTTCCTCTTCCTCAGCAGGTTTAGATGCTTGCATGTGCCTGTTTGCGATTAACGCGTAAAAGTTCTCAGGAAGCTCTACCTGTACGCCTTCTTTTTCGGCTGCTTGCTTGACTATTTCTGGTGGAAGCCCATGTGAATCATACAGTTCCGTTAGAGTATCCATAGGTAGTTTTCCTGTGCCCTTCGCTTTCAGTTCAGTGGCTATTCGTTTAACCATGCCTTCCCCACGTTGAATTGTATCTTTGAATTTCTCTTCTTCAACCTTAAGCATTTCAACAATTTCATTTCGCATTTCTTTAATGCGTGGAAAATCCTTTGACCAATAATCAACCTGCATATCCACGATGTCGTAGAGTTTTGCCGGATCCATATTTAAGGTCCGCATCAAACGGTAAACTCTTCGGAACAGCAACCTTGCTAAGTAGCCTTCTTGAATGTTAGAAGGTACAACGCCTTCGGAAAGCATGAAACTCAACGTTTTTGTGTGATCGGTTACTGCCCAAGCATTCTCAATGGGAATCAACACTTTTTCCAGTGTTTCCATATCGATGCCTGACAATTCAGAAACTCGTTTCCTAGTTACGAGTCGATTCGCGGTTTTGTCAACGCTGACTAAGCCTGAATACGTTGCAACTCTTGACAAAAAGTCATTATCAACATTTGTAATTCCTGCCATATCATAGATTTTGTCGATCATTTTGCCATAAATCGCTTGAAATGCGCTTGGAACTCCCTGACTAATCCATGCAAACCTGTCAATGCCATAACCCGTGTCAACAGTACGAATAGGCAACTCTACGAATTCTTCACCAACAACTTTATACTGCATAAAAACTAAGGTTCCGACTTCCAAACCTCGAACGATACATTCAACGTCAGGACCAGCATTTCCTCCACCAACCCACACGCCTTCTTTGTAAATTACTTCTTCAGATTTTATGCCCAACGCTTCAGTAGCGAAACGTTGATGGAACCTCACGGTTTGATCTTTCCAATAAATTTCTTTATTTGGATAATTAAACGCATGAGCTCCACCCATCTCAAAAATAGTTAAGTGTCTACCAAACGTGGGACCCGTATTAGAAATATCAGTGAGCCTAATTGATGGCTGAGAAATCACCAGCGGATTCGCCGGCGGAGGAGAAATGCCCTCAGTGACATACGGTTGAAAATCAATTATGCTTGCATGAGTCAAGTAAATGTCTTTGCGCCATCTTGCAACAACAGGATAAGGTTTAATTCTTGTATGTCCGTTTTTTTCGAAAAATGATAAGAAAGCTTCTCGCATCTCAGAGAGACTGAAACTTTTCTTTGCAGCCGGATTATTAATAAAAGTGTAGCATCCGCACTCGTCAGAGGTGGATTCGCCGCAAGTTTCCTGTTTTTCATTTTGAGTCCAATAGTATTCTCCGCATTTTGGACAATGTTTCCTAACAAAACCTTCTTCCTTGAAGAATGGGAGTGCATACGCTTCGGCTGGGAACGATTTTTCAACCATCAAGAGGCCTCATTTATGTTGTAAATTTCAGTTGCTTATGGAAAAGGGTTTATGGGTTTCACTGATTTAAATGATTTCAACAAAAATTAGCAACCAAAATGAAAAACTAACGTCTTGATATCATAAGCTGAGCATTCGGGAAAATCGGAACCTAAAACTCAAACAATTGAAGATCGCCAACTCTCAATCATTGGCGATTGCTCATTCTGAGTTTTTTCCAAGCCATAGCGTCTGAACGGTTTGGTAAGGTGGCGTTGAGACCTTGTTGAAGTCACATACAACCCCTCTTTAAGAGTCCTGAGCACTACTGATTCTTTCTTTTTTAGTTGAGGAAATTTTTCATTGCATTTTTCACAGCGGTACCCTTGATTTTTGCCCATTGACTTCAAATGTTTTCCACAGTTGTGGCAAAGGGGATTTTCTGCTACTGTCTTTTCTTTTAGACTCAAAATATTGATTTTTTCTAGATTAATCGTTAACGGTTTATTTGACGTTGCTTTATGTACAGCTCCATAAACTTCTACACAATCGCCAACGGTTAGATCTCTCGCAATTTTCCTTAGGTATCCTGTAGGTTCATAGGCGGCGCAATCGACTTCTGCTGAATCATCTTTTATCGAAAAAATAACATGTCGTAGCGGAACTATCCGTGGATTCTGCGAAACAACACCTTTAACGATTACAGAGCTGCAAGGTTCAAGATCTCTTAATTTTTCAAGATGTTTTAAGTGGGCGTCTGTGCCCTGGTTAGATCGAAAAATGACCCAGCGCTCAACAGGTTCAAGCGGCTTAACTAATTCGTAAGCTTTCTTCACTATTTCCGCTGATTCACCTCTAATACCAAAAAGAATTGGGTCAGGCCCACGAGGAGTAATGATAACCCTACCCGTTTCTTCATCTACATTGTTAAAAGTGAAGGGTTGCAGCTGTTTATCCATATTACAAATTGATGATTCATCAACTTTTCTTTTGGAACCCCAATTTTGCGGTTCCCGATAAGCAATTAACTCGTAAGTGTAGTCGCCCTCTAAGGTTTCGCCAAGCGCCGCCAAAGCACCGATAATACCTCTGCAAGAGTTAAAACCTAAAGCTTCCAACTTGAATCTTTTGATTAACCCCATTGCCTCTTTGAGCGTTACAATGCTTCTCTCCGTTCTTTTCGCAAAAACACTAAGCTCCATGGGCACCTTCTGATTTTTAAAAAAAACGATTCCTGGATCTGTTCCTTTTTCTTCGACACAAGAGTTTCTTTCCCATAAATCAATTGCTTCTTCTTTGATCTCCTCTTCAAGTGCTGGATCGTAGCTGAATCTTAATGTCAAAGCACCGTTGCCTCTTGTTTTCCAAGGCACGTTTGGGTTAAGCCGAATCAAGCGCGGATAATCGATAAAGTGAACATTGAATTTGGCGAGCTTTTCAATAAGCAATGCCGCAAGATAGGTCGTGCAGCCACCCTTTGTTGAGTCAGTATCGTCTAAGCCGATGTGCATTATTTGCTGCAGAGTCAAACCCGCTTTTCTCCAAGGTAGATAGAGAGAATGGACTGCGAAGGTAAAAAAAATATTGTTTTAAAACTAAAAAAAAGTTAGATTTTACGTTGCAATTATGTTTGGTTCAAAAAACACTTGTTCTTGCAAGGTATTAGCTGTCTTGTCATTTATTATCATAGTTAGTTTGGCGTTAATTTTCCCAATTTCTTCGATTCTTCTTGTTAAAATAAATTTGAGCTTTTCCATATTGTCGGCTTGCACGTTTGCAATTATATCGTAGACTCCCCAGAGATTGTGCGCTTCCTTGACGCCATCAATTTTTTTAAGGGCTTTTAGAACCTGGTTTTCGGCTCCAATTTCAGTATTTAATAATACATATGCTGTAGGCATTTTTTACAGATCTCCTAACGATTTTACTGTAGATAGTTTCAGAGGTTTGAATATTCTTTTTAGTTCAAGTGGAACGAAAAAGGTTTCATTGCTGTATCCAAACCTCTTCATCCAACCGATAAAAAATTGCATGCATCCGTTTACAGTGAGAGCACTCGTTATCCTGCGAGTTCTCGATGGCTTGTTAATGATTCGAAATTTTTCAATCATTTTCTCACTGCTTCAAATGCACGGGACTTCTACATCAACCAAACAAAATTTAAAAATTTGTGGCTGTCTTGACGCAGTCACAACTGAACGATAACTAGTAAAAATAATGAACATTGCATGAACATCTGGATTCAGAAAAAGGATTTCTATGACACTTTTCTTCTCTTATTGATTCGTAAAATCATTTGCCCTATGGACACAAATCAAGTTAATTAACAAAAATAATATCTTTTTTGGTGCTTCAAGTTAGTCGCGTATCTATGGCTAATGTTAGGCTGTTGTTTGAGGTTAATAAGAAAGAAAAAGAGTTTAAATTATTAATTATCGTTCTTCAACAACGATCATTGTTAATGTTGATCGTACCTTGTCTAGCCGTCGAATGCGCCAGGTTACAATTTCTTTAAGCTTATCCATCGTATCTGCTTTGACTCTTGCAACTATATCGTAGACTCCGTACACGGCTGATGCTTCTTCTACCCCTTCAACTTTTTTTAGTTCTTTTAGTACATCTGATTCTGAACCTATCTCAGTATTTATTAAAACAAAGGCTGTGGGCATATCAATCTACTCTAAAGAATTGATAGTTTACAGTGCATTAAAAAGTTTCCTAGTAGTCTTGCAAGTTACCGCTTAAATCGTCATTATAAGTGCCTTTTTATAATTCAAGACTGCAAACTCGAAGTGGCTTGAACAGTTTTCTTTTGACGTATGATTTTAACTCCAGCCCATTGCAAAGCAGCATAGGAGACGATTAGCCTGAACCATAAACTTACAACTCGTGTAAGCAAAGTAACAGAGACACTGAGAGCCGCTGGAATGCCAAGCGCCGTGAATGAAATACTCATAATTAACTCAGGAAACCCAAAAAAAGTTAAACCCACTGTTTGAAGTGTTCCAGTTAACGTAAAAACAATAAGCACCTTGTCAACTGGAACAGGATAACCTAATGAAATAAAAGCTAAAAACACAACTGAAACTTCAAAAACAAAGCTTATTACTGCGTAAATTATTGGCTTTATTAGTGCCTTAGGATTTGCGCTCAACTGCTTCATGCCTAAATGAAATTTGCCCAATACATTCTCTGCTCGAAGCCTGAAATTTTGGCCATCCCATTTTTTCCTAAATAAAGAAACTATATGGATACCCCAATTTAGCAGAGTTTTAGTTGTATTTGGCTTAAAGCTAACATAGTACACAAACAGAAGCGACAGAATTGTGAGACCTAAAACAAGGCCTATTAAAAAAGTAACCAAGATGGGTAAGGCATAACTGATAAGCACTAATCCTAATCCAAGCCCTAAAGCCACAACAGTTATAGTTAAATTGAATATTTTTTGTCCAACAACTGAAGCCCCGATTTTTCCCGAATCTTGATTTGAGTCTTTGTTAAGGAAATATGTTTTAGATATTTCTCCAGACCATCCAAGTTGTGGAACTGTTGCTTCAAAAAATAATCCGACCCATGTGTACAATAGGCTTTTTCGGACGCTTATTGTTAATGATAAACTGTTTAGTAGCTTGCGCCAACATAAGGCAGAAAAAAATGCGTACAGAAAATAAGCTACAAAGGCAAATGAAAAATAAGCGAGATTTGTTTTTGAGAGAATTTCTATAACTTGGCCTGGGTTGATGAAGAAATATAGATAAACGATGAAGGCTGCTAACCCTAAAATTAAAATTGTTAGAATCACGTTAAGGCGGATTGGTGTTTTTTCTGAAGTCATCGGGTTGTGGCCTTCTTAACTTTTTACGGTTAAACTATTAAGTTTATTCAAAAACAAAAGCGGTTAATTCTGTCATTTTTTTTGTTTGTTTATTTCTGTAATAAAGAGTAAATGAAACAATTGTAACAATTATAACTAAGGCAATAAATGCAATTAAGTAGATAAAACCGGCAGTCAAGGTCCCTTCCGAGTGCCACATGTTTGAATTTTGCGCAACGCTGTGTATAGAGTAACTAGGTGTCTGAGAGATGCCTTCAACGCTCACTCCTGTGGCTTGATCCCAAACATACGTGTTCTGGCTTGTATATCCATACAAAACTGCTCGAGTTGCTCCCGCATACATTTGATGTTCAACTTTGCTTATCGTAACGTTGCCCCAATATTGGTCATAGAAAGTGTCGCCGCTTTTCAAGTTAGCAGGTATGATAAAATCATCTATCAACTGCCCTTTTTCTAAATTAAGAGTGTACGTTAAATTGTTAATGGTTCCATTTGCATACGTTGAAGTTATCTTAACCGAAATATTTGTTCCCGCCACATCTAATACTTCCATTTTGGCTGAATCCATGTTATGCCCATCAATTGGAGCTCCAGTGTAAGAAACTTTATACTCTATCCAATCGCCTTTTTTCACGCCCACCGTTAATTGCGCATGAACCGCGCAGTTTAAACTCAAAATCAGAATGAACGTAATTAATGCTAAAGCAAGCTTTCTGCGCATACATTAATTTTTGTTGTTGCTTATTTAATAAAGTTGGCTCAAAACGTGTAGTTGATTGATCGAATTAAAACAAAAAAGAGAGCAGTTTTGCTCTTCCCAAATTTGGTGCTTATTCTTCCATCATTATCAATGTTAATGTGGATCGTACTCTGCTTATGGTTCTTACTTTTCGGGTTACCATGTCTTTGAGTTGTTCCATTGAGTCAGCCTTTATCTTCGTGAGTATATCGTAAACGCCATAGGAAAAATATGCTTCTTCAACCCCATCGATCTTTTTTAGTTCATCCACAACTTCTTGCTCGGCTCCTGATTCAACGTTTATTAACACAAAGGCTCTGGGCATTTTTTGGTCTCCACACCACATACTAAGTGAACTATTAATTAAAATTTTTCTAAGTTATAATGCTTGCTTCTTAGTAATTATAAATTTTATTAGCTCTTACTTATCGAACAAGATGAATGGGCTAAAAATTTGTTAATTTGCTTAAAGTGCGAAACATTGAATCTTGATATCTTTGCCTGGTACTCTAACGGTGGCTGTGTTTTGCGTTGTTTTTAATGAGACGCCAAAGATAGCTAACAGACACTTCAACGGGAATCCTTTCGTGTGTTCAAAACATTAGTGTATGTTTGCACATTTCTACAGCTCTGCACACAAAAGAGTTATATTTTGTCAGCTTGAAAGGTGTAGGATATTGGGCGAACAGCATGGTTAAGTACATTTTCGTTACTGGCGGAGTATTAAGCTCTGTTGGCAAGGGCATATTAACGTCTTCCATCGGTAAAATGCTTCAAGCGCGAGGGCTAAAACCCACAGTAGTAAAAATTGACCCCTATGTGAACGTCGATGCAGGAACCATGAATCCATACATGCATGGGGAAGTCTTCGTGACTGACGACGGAGGAGAAACCGACTTAGACTTAGGCTGGTATGAACGGTTCTTAGATTTAAGCCTTAAACAAGAAAATAACTTAACAACTGGAATGGTTTACAAATCGGTAATTGAAAAAGAAAGGCGTGGCGACTTTTTAGGACGCTGTGTCCAAATTGTACCCCATATAACTAACGAAATTAAAAATCGTATAAAAAGCGTCGGCAAAGCCACGTGCGCGGATGTTGTATTAACAGAAGTGGGCGGAACAGTTGGTGACATTGAGGGTTTACCTTTTCTTGAAGCAATACGTCAAATGCGTTTAGAAGAAGGATATGAAAATACGCTCTATGTTCATGTTGCTTTAGTGCCTATATTAGATGTTACCAGTGAAATGAAAACCAAACCACTTCAGCACAGCGTTAACGAACTGCGGCGCATCGGTATCCAACCAGATACAATAGTTGCTAGGAGCCCCAAAATGATTGATGCTGAAGCTCTAAGAAAAATAGCATTATTTGGCACCATTCCAGAAAGCGCAGTTTTCTGCTCATACAACGCAGACTCCGTTTATCAAGTACCTCTTATCTTAGACAAGCAGGGCATGGGCGATTTTATTTGCCAACGACTTCAATTCAAATGCGACGGCAAAGACTTTGGTCCATGGCAACAATATGTTGATGCGGCGATTCATCCAGAACATGAAATTAGAATTGCTTTGGTGGGTAAATATGCTGGTTTAACTGACAGTTATGTAAGTATGACCGAAGCATTACGTCATGGCGCCGCTGCAAACAAGGCTAAAGTGGACATTTCCTATCTTGAAGCAGAAAAACTTGAGCATGAGCCTGAATGTATAAAGGATCTTGCCAATTTCGATGGTGTTTTTGTTCCATACGGTTTTGGTCCACGTGGAACTGAGGGCAAGATTGCAGCTGCCAAGTTTGCAAGAGAAAATGATATTCCATTCTTGGGCATCTGTTATGGTTTCCAATTGGCTGTTATTGAGTTTTCCAGAAATGTCTGCGGTTTAAAAGATGCGAATAGCACTGAGATTAATCCTGAGACGCCTTATCCAGTCATTGATCTTATGCCAGAACAACGCGGAATAGAACTTAAAGGTGCAACTATGCGTTTGGGTGCTCACAAAATTATTTTGCAGAAAGGCTCGCTTGCCTATAATTTGTGGGGTCAAGAAGAAATCTATGAGCGTCATCGTCACCGCTTTGAAGTCAACTTAGATTACGCTGATATTCTTAAGAAGAACGGTTTATGTTTCACAGGCAAAAGCTCTGATGGCCGAAGAATGGAAACTTTGGATTATCCTAAGAATTATTTCTATTTTGCCTCGCAGTTCCATGGAGAATTCAAAAGCCGACCTGGGCGACCTTCGCCTGAATACTTTGGTTTCCTTCAAGCATGCGTTAACAAGAAACTTGGCAAGCCAAAGGCTGAAGTGCCTTTGTTGAATTACTAGAAAAGGCTATAATGCATGATTTACATGAAACGGTAAGGATTGAGGAAAAATGGCAGAAGAAGAAAAGGGAAATTGGGATTCAAAAGGATTCAGCAAGAAGATGACAGAAAGTAAAGATGAACTTGGCGATTTGCGGAATGAACTTAATTTTGTTATGGTAAAATTCTGTTTACGCGCTTTAAGAGTTTATCAATCTACTAGACCTGAACCTCTAAGACCTGGCGAACTCGCTTTATTGATTAAGAATGAGTTGAATTGGGTTATTGCTGATCTTACTGCGCAGGTTAATTTAGATAATATTACAAAGCTTGCTAAAGACGAATGGGCTAAAGAACAGAAAGCTTAATTGGCTTTCTTTTTTTAGACTTTCGTTTATTTTTTTTGATTTATAAAAATAAGTAAAAAAATTAGTTTATCGCTTTTTTATTTTGAGCGACAGAATTCTTCCATTGTTGACATTAGAATCGGAACTGCGTAGATGATGTCTCTATCATTTACCATGCCTACGAGTGCGCCGTTTTTGTCAACAATTGGTAAGTGCTTTATTCTCCAGTGTTTCATCAGGTTAGCTGCTTCTTCAACGGTTGCGTTCTCTTCGATAACGACCAGTGGGTTTGTGTAGACCATTCTTGCGATGATTGTGTTCAATGGTGCGCCCATTTCTACTGCGCGGATCAGAACGTCTTTGACGGTTATGATTCCGGTTGGTTTCCCGCTTTGTACAACAAGGATTGCGTCTTTGTCTAAACTTGTCATTAATGCAATAACTTCTTTGACGGTTGTGTTGTTGTTTACAGTTTTAACGTCTTTTGACATTATGTCTCTTACCATAACATTGCTTGCCATTTAATTTTCACCTTAACGTCTATGAAGACACACTTGTCATTTATCAATTTTTTGTTTATTTTTTCTGGACATGGTGAAAACTTAAAGGCTTGTTTATTTTATTGTTTTTTTGAGAGCGTTTGCTTTTGAGCGATGATTCTAAAACTGGGCAATTCGGTGTGCGATTGGATAATGCTAAGAATTATGCTGAGGTTTGGCAGATCGTTAAAGATAGTGTGCAGTTTGCATTAGGTAAAAGAAGAGATGCAATGATGCTTTTTCTTGATGATTTACCTTTGCAGTTGGGTGCGTATTATCCTGTTGGAACAAACAACATTGTCTTGAATAGGTCTCTTGTGGAAATTGTTGAGGCATCGGTAACATCTAAACCCTCGGTTAACGCGTTAGTTTACAATTTGTTGTTGCATGAGTATTTGCATGCGTTGGGCGAGCTTTCAGAGGTAGAGGTTAGACGTTCAGTTGTTGACGTAGCAAAGAAATGCTTTGGCGAACAGCATAGCGCTACTGAAGTAGCTCAAAAAAGTCCTTGGGTTTTGCTTAAAGACATTCCGCTTGGACCTTATAATGCGCCTAAACGTGTTATGGAGATTGTTAAGGATTTTGAGAAAACGGATAGATATGTTGTGTAGGCTACTGATTTTTTTGCAGTTTTATGAATTTTTTTTGCATTGTGTTTTGGGTTGCTTTTCTGATTTAGGGTTTGCGGCGTTTGCAGGTTGAGTCTAAATAAGTCTAAAAATGTCTAATAAAGTCTATAAAAGTCTGAAAAAGAGAAAAAAAATTTAAGTGACTTTATGTTTGTTGTGTTGGTGCAGTGGCTTTAGGCTATGCCGTTAACTAGAACATGTATCGTTTGAAACATTGATTGAGCAAAGTAATAAAATTCAAATTCCAAAGATCATTCGATGGGAGTTCAAATTAGAAACTAATCAAACCTTAAAGGTGTCCGTAAGTGTGCCTGACTTGTTGACAGGGCATCGGAGTTTTTTTGCAAAGATGATGAAGGATGGTCGCATTCGCCTTCCAAAAATAGTTTTTTTAAGTTTGAAGGGGAGTCAGCCAAGTTTAGCAGGATATATTTTTGAAGTATCGCTTGAACCAGTCTAGTTGACAAACAAAACTAAGCCTTACTAAAGTCATTTTGAATTGAGGTTTGCATTTACTATTCTTTTTCATTTGTTGCCATTATTGACACTTTTATTTGTTTAACTGGCTTGTTTGCTTTTAGCCCGTCAACTAGGCTTCTTAGTCGGTCTGATGAGCCTTTTACAACCATAACTTCGAGGCAGTTTGTTTCTGACAAGTGCGAATGCAGATAAGCCGTTATCATATCGTCAAACTCGTGTTGTATACGGAATAATTCTTTGTTTTCTTCAGCTTTATCATAGAGAACTGTGATTGTTGCGATGATGTTTCCTTTGATTTTTCCCAGTTCATTGTATTGGGTTAGGTACATGCGGACTGCTTGCCGAACTACTTCTGATCGGTTTGCGCTTCGTTCTTCGCCAAGTATGGTGTCTAATTCTTCTAGCAATTCATTTGGCAGTGAAAGACTAATGATGCTCACTTGATTCACCTTAATGTAATGATAATTAGTGTTGGTTTATGGTTTTTGTTTGTCTTAAGTTTTGCCTTCGTTTCGACGAATTGCCTTTTATTAAATAAAGTGTTAGTTTTAATAACATTTAATAAATGGTAACAGCATTTTAATAAATAAGCGATACCATGCAAAAAACCACATATATCCTAGTAGGCATATTGGTTGCAGTAATTATTGTTGCGACCATTGCAGGTTTGTATCTTACCAACAACACTGGAACAAGCACAAGTTCCAAGGTAGATGTGGTTGCAACATTTTATCCGCTATACGATTTTGCCCAAAATGTAGGCGGCAACAAAGTCAGCGTCTCAATACTTGTTCCAGAAACAACAGACGTACATGATTTTCAACCCACACCCTCCTCTTTAGTTGCCGTCTCAAGCGCAAACGTTTTAATTTATAACGGTGCAGGGCTTGAACCATGGATTCCAAGTATTGTCGCTTCAGCCGGAAACTCCAAACTTATTCAAGTCGATACTAGCCAAGGAGTTCAATTGCTGCCTGTACCATCCCAATTCCAGAAGAATAATCAAACAATTGACCCTCACATTTGGCTTAATCCATTAAACGCAAAATTGCAAGTAGACAATATTCTAAAAGGATTAATCAAAGCTGATCCAGCAGATAGCCAATATTTTACCCAAAACGCGAATGCCTATGAGGCAAAACTTGATGATTTGAATGCTCAAGCTGTAAATGCCACAACTGACACGGCGACCAAATATTTTGTTACTTTCCATGAAGCATTTGCTTATTTTGCTAAACAATACAATGTTACTCAACTTCCAATTTTGGGTCCTTTTGAAGAAGAACCTACGCCAGCTGATATCCAAAATGTAATCAACGCTATTAACCTGTATCACCTAAAATATGTGGGATATGAGTCGCTTGAAAATCAGGCAATCCCCAACACAATTCGTTCCGAGACCAATGCCACTCTAATAAATATGAATCCCATTGAAGGTTTGACTCCACAGCAAAAAGCGGCTGGTGATAATTACATTACATTAATGCAGCAGGACATAAATAATATCCACATGGCTTTAACAAATGTCGGAAGCTAAATCAATCTTAGAAATTTGCGACCTTAGTGTAAAGTTATCTAACGGAGTTACTGCCCTGGAAGGCATAAATATAGATGTGAAACAGAAAGATTTAATCGCACTCATCGGACCCAACGGAGCGGGAAAATCAACCCTCCTCAAAGTAATTCTAGGTCTAGTCAAACCAACAAGTGGCACAGTCAAATTATTTGGGTCTAAAGACCTAAACAAAAACCTCAAGTACGTAGGTTATGTTCCACAAAGCGCTCAAGCAAGAGACCCAAACTTACCCTTCAGCGTTTATGAAACAGTATTGCTCGGAAGAACTCCAGTTGCCGGTTTGCTCCATGGAATGGGGGCAAAAGACAGACAGAAAGTTGACGAGACTCTCAGGATGTTTGGTATATATGATCTGAAAGATCGAAGAATTGGTCAACTTTCTGGGGGGCAATCTCAACGTGTTTTTTTGGCCAAAGCAATGGTTGCGGAGCCCAAACTACTCTTATTGGATGAGCCAACAAGTGGTGTTGACACGAGTTCCAAAAAAGATTTCTACAATATTCTTGATCAATTAAACAAAGAAAGAGAAATAACGGTTATACTTTCGTCTCATGACATTGGGGTAATAACAAAGATAGCAACTAGAGTTCTTTGTCTGAACAAATCACAATTCTTCTGCGGCGAAAATGCGGATTTCCAAGCAGATGTTGAGATTCACAAGTTGTACGAGCATCCAGTGGAGCTTATTGACCATCATGATCACCCTTGACGCTTTCTCTTTGCTCCAAGCGCCATTTATGCAGCGAGCAATTTTAATAGCTATCATCATCGCGTTGCTGAGCTCTATTCTGAGTATTTTTATTGTTTTAAAAAGGATCTCACTTATCGGTGATGGGCTTTCTCATACGGCTTTCGGCGGTTATGCACTTGGCTATTATATAACTGCTATCTTGTTTGGAAGCCTAGCCACTTACTCATACTTTGCAGGAATTATACCCCAATGGGTGGGCGCGATTACAGTAATTTTAGGTTCAATCGGTATCAATAAAGCTTTAAGGTCAACTAAAATTGCTGGCGACGCTGCAGTCGCTGTTTTCCTTCAGCTTGGTCTTGCAGCAGGTGTAACTTTAGTAAGCATTACAGGCGGTTTTGGCGTAAATCTTGAAAATCTTCTTTTCGGTAGTATTCTTGCCGTTGACTTTCAACAGATACTTATCGCCGGAATAGTAACGGCTATATCTTTAGCCATAATTTTTCTATTCTTCAAAGAACTAGTTTACATTACTTTTGATGAAACACAAGCTCGAGCTTCTGGAATCAGAACCTGGATCTTTGATTATTTGCTAAGCATTCTTGCAGGTGTCACCGTAGTCATAGCCATACCGGTAGTTGGTGTGCTCTTAATGTCTGCCCTTCTTGTTTTGCCCGCATTAGTGAGTACCCAAGTTACAAAATCTTTTAGGCAAACTGTAATATTAGCACCAATAATTGGCCTAATCACAGTCATATTTGGCATAATAATTTCAGTCATCATAAATGCCGCCCCAGGCGGAACAATTGTTCTTACAGGCTTAGCAATTCTCGCCATAGTAATAATAGCAAAGAAAATCCAAAACAGCACAAAACCAAAGCAAGTTAACCTATCTCAAGCTAAAAAATAAGAAAAAGGGTTGTTTAATAGTTTTCAACCCATTCTTCAAAGAACGCTTTTGGATGGGCACATACTGGGCATTTTTCTGGTGCTTCTTTGCCTTCGAAAACGAAACCGCAGTTTCTACATTTCCATTTTATCGGTTGATCCTTTTTGAAGACTTTTCCTTGCTCCAAGCTTTCAACTAATTTGTTGTATCTTCTTTCATGGTATGCTTCTACTTTTGCAACCATTCGAAAAGTTGCAGCTACTTCCGGAAAGCCTTCCTTTTGAGCGACATCTCCAAAATCTGGGTAAAGTTTGCCCCACTCAAGTTTTTCGCCTGCAGCCGCCGCCTTGAGATTGTCAACGGTTGAGCCAATTACGCCTGCCGGATAAGAAGCCGTAATTTCAGCCATCCCGCCTTTAAGATGTTTAAAGAACAATTCTGCATGCTCTTTCTCATTTCCTAATGTTTCCTCGAAAATTGCTGCTATTTGTTCGTATCCCTCTTTTTTGGCAACGCTTGCGAAGAATGTGTATCGGTTTCGTGCTTGGGATTCGCCTGCAAATGCTGCTAAGAGATTCTTTTCTGTTTGACTACCTTTAAAATCCATATTTGATTACCTATCTGAATATGTTGAGTGGCAAAATAAAAGTGTTCCCTGTAAACAATTTTATACAGTCTATACGCTTTTATGCCCCTATACGCTAACTGTTTTTTGCCGGATGATGAAAAGGCATTTGCTAGACTAACCTGGATGATAGCTCAGAGTTACTCGGACGGCATTGACTGCTATATAGTGCAATCTTGGTTTTGGGAAGGTATTTTAACTCAATGCTTTTTACTTGGAAGCAATTGCATGTTACGAAGGGCTGGATTGCTAATGAAGAATCAAAGTCGCTCAAAGTTTAGGTAGGTTATTGCTGTGCCTATCCAGAATGCAATGGAGCACGTTGCAGGGCGATTTCTCCGCATTTTTACTAATCTGCCTTTGAGGGGTTTTATTCATTTGGTTTCGCAGCAAGCAAAGTTTACTGACTATTTTAAGGGCTTCGAGAAAAACGTTGCCGTCATAGGAATATTCGGAAAAGATACAGCGGCAGTGCTCAATAACTTAAAAGTGGATTTTATTTGGTTTGGTTACATGGGAGTCAGCGATGATGATGGGCACTTAATGGTGAACAAACGATATTTAAGTACCGGTAGGAAACTAGACATCTACCTCGACGTCGTACATGAACTCTGCCACGTAAAGCAACACATGGAAGGCCGCGACCTCTTTGATCCAAATACGACTACGTGGATAGACCAACAGAAATCGAAGGATATCGCTACGCCGTGCAAGAAGCTAAACGGCATTGGACTAAGCTCTGCGGAAATTCGTTTGTACCTTAAAACTGAAATGATGAGCGATGAAGTTTTGAATAGACTAATTAGGAACATGGGCATTGACCTTGTGGAATCCTGATTTCCCCGCTAAATGTCTAAGCGCTTTTTTGCATGAAGCAATGTTTTTAAAAAAATGTTTTGGTCAAACTTTCATTTTAGATTGTTCTAGAACATTTGTTTTGTTGTTTCAGTATGTAACCACATTGCCTTATATGAAAAACTCTCAACTACATGTATTGTGTAGGAATGTAGCATCAGTTGAGCGGGTCACGCTGCTAATAAGGACCAGGCAAAAAATCACCTCCTTTTGTGCCTTCCTTATTAACTCAAGGCTTAATCCGCTCAGCCAATATTTTTAGTCTAAAAACTAGGACCAAACTGTTGTTTTCATCTAATCACATTGTTTCTTATTTCCCAAGGTTCCTTATTCGTGAATTTAAGCTGCACTTGCAGATACACTTCTACAGGAACTACATAGGGTTTGTTTGCAGAGTTGGTTTGTGGTTGCTTAAGGGATACAACACAGGTTTTTATTTCGCCAACTGGTACGCTACGTTTTCATGTGTTTGAATGGTTAAATGTCCAAAATGTGGGAATGAACTTACTAGACCCAAAAAGAAATTCGAAAACTCTTGCTTTTACATTGCTGTCTATGCTTGCGACCAATGTGGAACCAACTTTAAATTGTGTTATTGACATGGAAATATCAGAGTTTAATCCATTTTGACATTTTTGGCATAACAAGAAATCATGTTGTTGCCAATATGTAGTCACATATGATTATTAGTTCTTTACAAAGTAAAATTTAAAGTGGTAATACGAAAATGTTGGTACCTGATAATGAAGAAAACTTGAAACTGTGCTTATGTCCAGACTGCCCCACCTACAAAAGCTCAAATTTAACAGGAATACTCTTTTGTGCGAAAGGAAAAGCAAAAGAGAAAGTAAAAAATATTTCTTGCAGCTGTCCTACATGCCCCGTCTATACAAAATATGAACTAGATCAGATGTATTATTGCATCCAAGGAAAAGCTGGGGGACAATAAAGCTTAGGAACACAGCTCCTCAACCGATTCAGAAGACGACACAACTAAAGGCAAATTGCGACCAACCAAAAAGAGCAAGTTAGAATTCCCATTTTTTCATTTTGCTTTCTAAAATAAACGTTTTGTAAATAACTTCAATATTCCAGAAATGCTAAGAAATCCTTCTAAAAGCGACCACATTTAGCAAAGATTTGAAAATGGATCGAAATGCTATAGTTCCACTAATAATCGGTCTTCTTCTATGATGGAGTTATACATACGTAGTTGTTTAACTGCAGGTCCCCTGATTACAGAGCCATTTTTAATGTTAAAACGCGAGCCATGCCAAGGACACTGCAAAACGTCATCTTTTAACTCGCCTTCTGCAAGAGGTGCTCCGGCGTGAGTGCATCGAGCCTGCAAACAGTATATTTGACCGGCATATTTAACGACAAGGATCTCAACTTCTTTTAAGACAAATTCCTTTAGCTCTCCTTCTGAAACTTCATTTGTTCTGCAAAGAGGATAAAAAGTCATGTTGATTTCTCCAAAACGTCTGAGCCTATATTGGGAATTATAGATCTGAGCTCTTTTTGCTTCTCAATATATTCGCAAACTGCAATTACAAATTCTGCGTGACTCCACGCCAATGGCGCCACAGAAATTGCCTCACCATTATAAGGATTAATCTGCTCTGCCAAAACTCCGGAAGGCAAGGCATGTTTAGCTGTCCATTTTAACAGTGACAAACCTTTGTTGAGTTCCTCGAATGACGCGGCTATTGCAATGTACCATCGGGCGAGCCAGAGTGTGCAAATAAACCAAGGGTTTCCCGGAGTCTGTTGAGAAATTCTGTGATAGTTGTCGTTTTCGTACCGTGCTAATCCTCCAATATCTGATTTTATCCAGAGCTTATCAATTATCGCATCCATAGTGGTTCTAACTTCTTCACTGTTGGCTTCGAAAGATCCTTGAGTAAAAGTAAATGATAAGCTGCTATCCACTGTTAAATCGTTAGAATTGTCAGAGTATATTGCTTTCTTGAACCTTTTAGTTTTGGAGTCATAGAGCTTAGTTAGCATATTTTCTTTCATTTTTGAGGCTGTCCTGCTGAGCAGGTCTTGCCTGTCACGATCGTAGAATACTTTAGCTAATTTCGCTGCAGACTGAAAGGCCGAGATCACAGTTGATACTGTCGAAGTGTACACACCAATTTTTTCTTCCCAGATGTCAAATGAAGGCTTTGGAAGACCTGTTTGAGGATCTACAAAATCGAGTAAGAATTCAGTGGTTTTCAACACCAAACGTGGATAAACTGTCGCAATGAATTCCACATCGTGGTATTTTTGAAAGTGTTTGTACAAAGCAAATAAAACAAGCGCTGTTTCATCTTCTTGAATGGGCAGTTGAATTTTGCCGCTAAGATCGACCATTGCATGCCAACTGCTTCCTATTGACCCATCAGGTGAGTATTTGTGACTGAAATAGCCATCTTCATTAATGGTTTTGTTACAAAACTGGAAAAACATACGTGAAACTTCTGGATAACCTGCCATGTCAAACGCTAAAGCAATGATTGCTCCATCTCGTGGCCATACATACGAGTAGGTGTCGCGGTTAAATTGTAACACATCCGAATCGCAAGAAGAAATTATTCCACCATTGTTGTCAACATGTGAACGCATTATTAGCAGCGATGTTTTGAAAAGTCGTGCCACATCTCGAGGTAGAATTCTCGTGTCTATGTTTTGTTTATTGATCCAAGCGCTCCAGTAGTTTTCTGTTTCAAGTAACAACTGCTCAACCCCAGTTTTCTTGATCTGTGCGTCGAGGTTTTTGATTTGGTTAAGATCTTTGCCGCAGGCTATCCAATAATAGAGTGTGTTTGATGAGTTGGGTTCAATTTCTATTTTGAAAGAAATTGTTGAGTCAACAGAGCCTTGAGCCACCGGATTTCCTTGGAGTTCTCCATCTTCTGCGTCCTTCCAAGTACCTTCTTTGCCAAATGACTCTTTTTGACCGGTTGCAAACTGGTAAATTCCTTGATTTTGATCTGTTATCCCGTTGATTAAGAAATAACGTTTTCGTTTGTAGTGAATAATCGATTGTAGATTGGGTTCATAGATTGCAGTGTCACCTGTGTCTTCACCATAAATATGAAAATCATGAGAAAAGAATAATCGGATTTCTCTTTTTCTATCCATGTTATTATGGATGACAATTTTGCGCAGGTACGCATCCAAAAAACTGTGGACTGCATCGTTAACCTCAAGTTGAATAGCGCCTCCCTCATTGCTCGCCATACACATGCTGACCAATGTTTCTGGCATATATTTCATTTTTATATCCCAATTCTCAACCCAAGAGAAGTGGTTGTCTGTCCAGATTCCCAACTTAAAAGAATGTCCATCTATGTGGTTCTCCAAACCAACATTTGGGTAAAAGAAGTCCCTAATCCTCATTTTGTTGTCCAGAGCAACTAATACATGACCATTGCTCACAACAATTTCACGTGGCATTTTGCTCATCTCCAAAAAAATAACTCAAGACTACTCTAGATACTACTTAGAATTGGATTTATAATTATTTACATCGTTTTTTTGTGTCGATTACCCTAATAGTAATGACCAGTTAAGAATGAAATAGAAAATTACACCCAGAGATAGTGTTGCCATCCACAGGATAAAGGTGGCGCGCATGAATTTTCTTTTAGGTGCACAAAACTTGGTTGACTGCCTTAAACGCCATCCACCGACAATCCAGACGCCTAAGATAGCAGTTGCCGTTCCTGCTGCAGCGTGAAAAGGCGCGTACATGCCAATAGCGCTTGCAGGCTTTTCCAATATTATCGCTATGAATGATGGGACCATAATTACCGCGATGATTATTAGGTGCAATATTACCGCTGCCAACATAAAGATTCCATGAGATCGAAAGTGCATACGTTGTTTGAATCTGAAACCGATCAAAAGTAAGGCTAAAACAACTAGTTGGATAGCCAAGCTGACGGTGGAGATTAGCAAATAAAAGTTCATAACGCTTTCTCTGATAGAAAATTGTAACTTATTTATTGCATAAAAGGGTTCGCTTCAAAACAATTGGCAAACTTTTCCTGATTCTTTGGTAGTGCCGTCCCCAACTTTTCTATTATTCGACCTGAAGCATTTTGGTCATTTAGAGAGGACACAAGTCCATTATAATGCCCTTTTTTGTGCCCTTCTTGAAGGATAATTTCCTTTTTATTTAATTTAATATCTGTCTTAGTTAACAGTAAATACAGAAAATGCTTTTTACTATTTTCGTCAAAAAGAACATTATGTTTAGACGCTGAAGACAAAAACGTAGTCCAACATTTTTTCGATCCGACCTCATCTAATTGTTTTCTTAGCATGTTTGTTGTGTATTGTTTGCAACCACAAACGTTTTTTAAAAATGTTTGAGTGGTCTCGTCGGTGAAAATTTGGTACGAATTAGCAATTTTCTCGGAAAGACCGTCATTACAAAAAAAGGAACGGTATTAGGCACAGTTGAAGACTTAGAATTAGACGACTTAACCCGGACACCAGTAACACTCTATGTTGAACTAAGTGACCAGGTAGCCAAAACCTATGTAGTTAAGAGTGGTTTCATGACAAAATCTGTTGTACCTTTGCCCTTCAAAATGGTTGGTTCAATAGGCGATAGCGTAATGTTAACTGAAGAAATTACAAATATTAAAGAGCTCCAAAACCAAGTGCAGACTGAACGTGGATTATTTTAAACATTAATTTAAAGAGCATCTGCGGAACTGACAGATTGAATATGATTCAAGTGATTTCTTAGTTGATTTCTCAAGTTAACTTCTTTGAAGTTGGATAAACCTGAGACTTTGGTAACCGCTTGTGCAAGTTTAGTAACCTAACGCTAAATGCTCTTAGTAGTCAAGATTTCCTTTTTTTTAATTTACATAATAAAATAAAGTATAATTAGCTAACATTATTTACAAATAGATGCTTGGTTTTGGGAAGTCCTGTCTTTTTCAATCTATTTTTGTTGCCTCAATTTGTAGCCACATTATCTTATATCTTATTCTTGGCTAACAAGTAACAAACAGCGATCCCATGTTGGGCAGGTCTGGCTGCTAATAGACGATAAGGTTCCCCCTCTCTCTCTTCCAATTTTTCCTTATCCTTATTAGCGTAAGGCTAAACCTGCTTAACTCTATTTTTCTCGATGCTCCGAATTTACATATAATTTTCTTTTGAAAGCGAAAATTAGTTCCAATTACTCAAATAAAGCAGAATTGAACTGAAAATTTTGTTCAATATTGAAAAAACTCTAATTATTTTCATTTTATTATCAATACATGTTTCATCCAATCAGAAACTAAAAAAGGTGTTACTCAGACTTTAAAGACTTCAGATAATTCAATGAATTATCCCTAACTCCTTATGCATAACCCTTTGCGGATAGTAATTCTTAAAAGGATACAAAATAATCATGTATTCTATTCACGAGGAAGAGAGAGTTGGCATCACCCGTATTGGGCAAAAAAATTATACTTACCGCATCTGCTACAGAAATGAGTGATTTTTTTAATAATCCATTCATCGCATTTGTTGGGGGCTTTGGCAAAGGACCTATCCCGCTTGGTTACGTTAGAAAAACACTCTATCCACATTGCGGACGCAAAGCTGATGGTCAAGCAAAGTTTGCTCCATATGGTCTGAGAAAAGTCGAATCAATACTGTTGCAAAGTGGTTTTTCAAAAACAGACATAGCAGTTGTTCACCCAGAAGATTTACAAAATTTTATTGGTCCTCAAACCAAAGTTGTAGGTATATCCTCCATGGATCCAACTGGCATGGGCTATGTAAGCAAAACGTACTCTTCGATTGTTGGCGGCGGAGAACCCATGAACGCTGTAGAATTTCGAAAACTTGTCATGCACCCAAGCATTAGAAAGTATAAGCCAAAAGTTATTGTTGGCGGTTTCGGTTCTTGGCAGCTTGAAAGGAAACACGTTTCCGACAACTACGGCGTAGATTGTGTCATCATCGGTGGAAAACCTGGACCAATCGTTGAAGTTTTTAAGAAAGCCATTAACGGCGAGGTACTTCCGCGAATCGCGAAAGCTGACGAATCGTTAAGTAATTGGAACTATAACGTTCAAATGCCGCTAACTATGCATGCAGCAATCCACGGCGCAGTAGAAATCTCCAAAGGTTGCGGCAGAAACTGTCAATTTTGTACCCCCACAATGCAAAATAAAGTTGATGTCCCACTTGAAAAAATCATGGATGAAGTGGCTTTAACCGTTGCAGAAGGCAGCGATCATGTTACTCTTATTACAGAAGATCTTTTCCTCTACGGTACAACAGATAAAAAATTCATCCCAAACAAAGAAGCTGTAGTCAAACTCGTAAAAAGCGTAGCGGATTACCCAGGCGTCAACAGCATTCAAGCTTCACACATGTCATTAGCTCCTGTTTACAATGATCCTCAAATGATCAAAGAATTAGCGGAAGTATTAATTGAAAAAAGCTGGTATTCCTTCGGCAAGAAAGCCATAATCACAGCTGAAACCGGTGTAGAAACAGGCAGCCCACGCCTCATGAAAAAATATATGGCTGGAAAAATGTTGCCATTTAAGCCTGAAGAGTGGCAAGACGTCGTTACTAACGCTTTTGGCATCTTAAATGATAATAATTGGTATCCTCTAGCAACTTTGATTATTGGATTACCTGACGAAAAAGAAGAAGACATGCTCCAAACACTTGAGTTAATGGATAAGTTGAAGGATTTTAACGCTTTTTATGTGCCACTTTTCTTTGTACCGCTCGAAAACTGTGTCCTCATGAACAAGAAAGGCGCCGAAATGGATTCGCTTAGCAAAGCACGTTGGGACTTTTTCATTAAATGCTGGGAATACAACATTAAAATTTGGAAACCAACTTTCTTGGAAAATCGCTTCTCAAATCCGTTGCTGTATAAAACCTTTGACCAAGTGATTATTCCTTACTTCGGCAAAATCCTTGGCGCTTACTATGGATTGACCCGTGGTGAAAAGAGTGAACAATTAAAGCAGGCGGTATGGTCACTAAGCATGCCTGTTGTCTGCATCAAGACAACGAAAAATGAACGATAAGGTTTAAGCAGTTTCTTCTTCTGCCATTTCTTCACTAATTTCTGCTTGCTCTACTGATGGTTCTTCTTGTACAATGCTTTCTTGAGGCTGCATCTGTAGATTTTCTTGCTGGGGTATCTTTATAGATTTTTCTTGCGTGCGTAATATAGCCTGTGTGTCCCGTCATCATTGTGTTGGGTCTTGTTTTTCCACGTTCAACTTGCATGGTGCGCATTAAGCACTCGATGGTTTCAATGAAGACGAAGCCATTTTCGCGGAGTGCTTCAGTGGTTTTTACGACTTGATCAATGGTTGGGCTGAACGAAACAAGGACCCCTGACGGTTTGAGTGCAGTATACGCATGTGGCACTACAAGCCAAGGAACCGCCAAATCTAAAATTACTGCATCCACGTCCCTTTCTTCGTAGCCTAATGTGACGTCGCCGCTTTTCATTTCAACATGGTCTATTAGTTTTGATCGTTCAAGGTTTTTGGCAGCGTTCTTTTGGAATTCAGGACGAAGCTCATAGGTGTAGACTTTTCCTGTTGGACCAACATAATGAGCTAGTGCTGTAGTTAATGAGCCTGTTCCGGTGCCTGATTCAACAACTCGGCTCCCTGGTCCGATTCCGCTAAACATAACGATTAAGGCAGCGTCTTTAGGGTAAATGATTTGAGTGTTGCGGGAAGATTTCATAATGTAATCTGTTAAAGATGGCTTTAGGGTTGTGAAGTAGATGCCCAAACTACTTTTGATAGGTTCCCCATATTCTTTACCAATTAACTCATCAAGTTTAAGGAAACCTTTGTGAGTATGGAAGGTTTGTCCCGCCTGCATTTTTATCATGTAGGTTCTTCGCGCATCTAAGTAAATTAGAACATAGTCGCCTTCAGCGATTTTTTGGTTAGCCAACGGTTTTGCCTCTTTTTGATGTGAAAATGGAGTTTGTTCCATTTAAGCTTTGAACTTTTAACGTAAAATACAGCGATTTCTTTGACATAATCGCGAGCATTGAAACTGTTATAGTCCATGTGGATTTAACGCTTGCATAACTCTTATTAGCAATGCACATAATCTAGTAATTAGGTGTTTTTAAGGTGTCTATCAAGCCATCAATTCTAATCATTGATGACGACAAAGCGATTCTGCATGCTTTCACCAAAATTTTTGAACGAAGAGGCTACTCGGTTGATGTGGCGGAAAAGGGCATAACAGCTATAGAAAAGCTGAACATAAACCATTATGATGTTGCATTAATTGATTTAGGTCTTCCAGATATGGAAGGCAACCAGCTCTTCCCGCTAATTAAAAACTCCTCGCCAAAAACTTTGAGGATTATGTTGACGGGCAAAACATGGCTACGAGATTGTATTGAAGGAGCCGATGCTTTTGTTGGGAAACCAGTTAATCCTGAAAAACTGTTAAGCATTATTGACAATAAATTAAAAAACCGGGATTGCGAAATATAGCTCTTTCTTAAATGATATTGTTAGCTTTTCTTCTAAAGTTTCAAAGGACCTAACTATTTCTTTGTTTCTCTCTCGGACTCTGCGACCATTTTCTTAAGTTTCTTTTCCATGTTCAATTCATATTCATGTTCTTTAACCATTGGCAATAATGTTTTTCGTTTAAACAAGGTATCTGGAGGCACAATGCGGCGCTCACCCTTCTTAACAATGACAGCGGGGCCTTCAGTACAATCTTCAAAGTCTTCCAATGCCTCAACAATCCAGTAACCTTCACTTTGGGTTACCACCTTAACTTTGTTGAGCCCTTTGTAGTAGTAAAGTTCAAGTTCACTCATAAAAGTCCCTATTAGTATTTCTCATAAAGGTAAATAAACACAGTTGCTTTGGAGGCTGCAGTTTTGTTGATTTCTCCAAGCTGTATTTGTTGTGCGATTTCACCAGTCATAAAACATGTGAACCGCGAAATTCAGGAGCACGATCGCTTCAATTTGTAATTCAATCCTTCCACTTTCCATCCATAATAGAAAATAATTGCTTCCATCGAGTTTAGTGCTTTGAACTGCATTGATCTTTTTTACTTAAGAGCTTCAGTTTTTTTGCAAACGTTTGAAATGCTTGAAATAATATTCCACATAGTAAATATGCTAAAAACCCTAGTGTACTTTGGTAATCCGGCTTTCTTAATTGCCTCAATATTTCCCCCACCCTTCAAATACCCATGAATGAACGCTTTAGCAATCAATTCAGCTTTAGCATTCCCATAAATCGGTTGAAGGTAATGGCCTGCATAATATAGAAAAACTGCTACATCCCACGCCCTGTCTCCATCTTCATCTTGGGACGCCTGTTCAAAATCTATCATGAAAATAGTGCCATCGGGTTTAATTATCATGTTTTCAGGCTTAGAATCGCCTAAAACAATATTGCGTGAATGAACCGCTGCAAGGATTTCGCCTGCTTTACTCAAGTTTGCAAGTTCCTTTTCAAACGTTTCACCCCCCGAAGCTGTGGCTATTCGTTTGATAGATTGGCTCAGGTTCTCGCCTTCAACATATTCCATAAAAATTAATCGTTCTGCATTGCTTACATGCAAAATCTTTGGCACATTAAACCCTTCGCCGTACAAAAACTCGCTAATTGCATATTCCTTGGATAGGCGGGCTTGGGCTGTAATCGCAAAAGGTCTTGCGCCAAGAGACCACACACTTAGCGGGAACCATTTGAAGCCAGACCAATCTTTGAAACGCTTAGCTAACACTTTCGTCTCTAAATCTTTTCCTCGAGCATGAATCAAATAAACGTCATTTAACATTCCGCCGATAGGTTCAACTTCAATGTCTTCATTTGGATTCAAAAGCATCTTTTGAGCGAAACTCTTAATGTCAATTTTATCCGACAACGAAAGCAAACCCGTCGAAGTTTGAAAGAACACATATTTCTTTGGATCTATAAAAAAATACGGTTGAATCGCTTCTCTTACCCAATTATTCTTTTGCGCTTTAAGAAACGCCTCGGTATTTTGGGAAAAAATACTGATTAACTGGGGAAACGTTCCAAAAATTGATTGGAACAATCTTCGCGGCGCATTTTTCGATAAGTTAAGTATTCTAACTCTTGGATCTTGGCATTGTTTCAAAATTTTCTTCGATATCTTAACGTAATTATTTATGAAAAAAACTTTCTCTTCTGCTTCAAGTTCATTTAAAGCTTCATTGTAGGGTTGAAGAAATTCAGATTCATTTAACGCTATGCCATTCATCAAGCTTGAAATATCATAGTTAATTAACGGAGAAACCCTTATTCGACTTAAGAGGACATCGTAGAGGAAATATTGGGGTTTAATTAGAATTCGGTGAGTAAGCTCTGGAAAATTCGAAGCCAAATTCTCGATTGACTCAAGAACTAGACGTTTCTTTAAGCTTATTTCTTTTTTATGTAAGTATTCTTCGCCGAAAAGTGTGGAATGAGGAAAAATAAGTTTGCTTGCAATAGCTTCTCCCAGAAGCCCTATTTCAATGTCCCGTTCAAAAACCCATTGATCAATCGCAAAAACAAAAATGGATTTTTCATTAACTGTCTTTATATAACTCATTATTTTTGGTTGAAACGACTGGATTACAAGTATTATGTCGATGATTATTTTGTCGTCAATTGCTTTCATTGAGTAATTATCGACATGGGCGATGGCAATGATGTTTGAGGAGCCAGCGATATGTCTGCAAAAATCAAGTATTTGCGTTTGCAATTCGTTATTTTGGTTAATTATTTGTTTCAATTGGACATCGATACTTTATCCAATATTGAACAGATGCTTTGACTATATTAAAACACACTTTGAAAAATCAAAAATTATTTGTTAATTTGGGCAAAACCTAACCCGATAGGTTTTTGAGGGATACGTGCCGGTTTAACGCATTTCAAATTCTATGCGGCTTGTTGGAGTGCTTTTTTCTCTTTTAACAATCATGCCTATTGTTGGCTGGGTTGATGCTTCGTTCGTCAATATTGTTTTGTCTTGTGAGGATATTTTTCGGCATATTATATTAAGTGATTCTTCAGTGAAGTTTAGCATGTTTTGTCCATTGTTTGTTAAGCTATACATTTTTCTGGGTCTTTCACTGTTCATGTTCCATACGCTTTTTACAAATCCTTTTTTCTCGAGAGTGTTTAGTAGCGGGTATATGGTGCTGGGTCCGAAGTAGACGCCGAAGTTCTTACGGATCTTTGTAATTATTTGGTATCCGTGCATAGGTTGAGTGCTTAGGAATTGGAAAATTATTAGGTCTAATAGGCCTTTTGTAAGTTTGCTTGATACGTCTTTTTGTGTCTTTGATGTTTCGAGCATTTTTTTCACCTGTATTTGCGTAGAACAGTTTTTCTGTTCTGCGAGTATACAATATGTCCTTTTTCGGACCTATTTTGTTTCTTGAATATTGAATATCCCGAAACCCTGATATAAAGCTTGATACATACCTCAAGCATACAAAAACATAACAACACAATAAAACACCAACCAAACTCACCATAACCTAAATAAATCAAACATCCACAAGTCACCACCAACCGCCAGCAGGCAAAAACAAATGTCAGAAACCTACAAAAAACAAATTGTACAACACATCATCAGAAACCTACTAGAAATCAAATTACTACGAATCATACAATCTCAGCCCACATGGGGATACAAAATCAAAAAACAGGTAGAAACAGACTTCAACATCAAACTACGCCATGGCGCCCTTTATCCCGCGCTAAAAAACCTTGAAAAACAAGGCTTCCTAGAATACACAACCCAACAAAAAGGCAAACGCGCCCGAAAAGTCTATACGATAACAGAAAACGGTAAAGTCTATTCACAGACGTATTATAGCACGATAAAAGAACTACTTGGCGAAAAAACAAAATAAATGACTTTTTTTGTTTCTTTTTATGTTTATGTTTGTTTTAGTTTGTGTTTGCTTGTCGTTGGTTGGTAGGATTAAAACTTCAATAAATAGAGATTTATCGATTACAAAGCGAGAAAAGAAAAACGAATAGACATAAAAATAGGATAACAGGTAAAGCGTTTCTATCGTCAACTAATAAATAGAAATCGATTAATGAGCATGTATTAGATGACCTTCCGTCATTTCATTTAACGTTTTATTCACTGTTATTATATCGCCCATTGCTGAGATGAGTTCTACTGGCAAATATGCGGTGTCGGTTCCTGTGTTTCGAGAAAGACCAGCCATGCTTCTTCCAGAAGACTTGAGCCCCAGTGCCATGGCTGCTTTTTCGTCCAATTTGAGCTCCATGGCTGAAATTCTCCAGGTGGCTGTATCAAATTCAACATCTTTCACTTCACCAATAGATTCACCGTTAACACCAACAATTTTTTTCCCTACAAGATTCTTAAGTTTGGTCAAAATTATCACCACCATTATTTTTTTTCAATAGTTTATGTAAAACTCAGGTGCACTTAAACTTGAGTGACTGCCATAAAGCTACAACAAAGGACTCTGCATTTGTCTATTTTTGCCCGCTTAAGTAACAAATTGTTGCGTGAGAATAAATGTGTGTGAATAAAAATTTAGTCAATACTTAAAGAAGTAATCGAGGAACTACGGAGCCGATAGGGGAAAACCAAGTTGGATTAGGAATTTCTGCTCTAATTTAGAGTTAATTAGGTATTTACATTGATAATTAGCCTCTAAATCCCAATTTATTCCAGCGCTTGCGAGGGCTATTTAGTGTTGTCTTAACCGTTGTTATCATCTCTCTGACAGAGATAAAAGGCATCAAAAAAACCACGAGTAATTACGTATGAAAAGCTGATAATTTAAAGTAGCTTTTTACCTAAAGTTTTGGGCAGGCAAATTGTGAATGTAGTTCCTTGACCTTCACTGCTCTCAAAAGTAATTGAACCGTTTAATGCCTCTACCAATCGTTTAACAACTGCTAAACCCATGCCTTGACCTTTAGCTTTAGTTGTCATCATTGGCGTGAAAAGTTTAGGCTGGACTTCCTTTGGAATTCCACACCCAGTGTCAGACACTGAAATGAACACGTAATCATTCTTTTCAAAGCATCGAATATCTAGTTGGCCGCCGTTTGGCATTGCTTGAATGGCATTATTGATCAGATTTGTCAATGCTCGTCTGATAAACTCTGGGTCGCTAGTAAATTTGGGGCAGGTTTTGATATCCAGCGAGATTTTGATCTCATCTGGAGTATAGAGATTATCAAAAACATTAACGAGAATCTGTCCAAAATCAACCTGCTTGTATTCAGGGTTTAGTGGTCTAGCATAATCTTGAAGGTCAGCAACAATTTTGCTAATATACAAAATGTTTCTTTCTATGCTATCAAAGCTTTCCGTTACTTCGTTTTTCAGTTTGCTTTCAGGCATAGCTCCTAAATCAGCTTTGAGCAGATACACTTCTCCAATCATAGATTGCAACGGATTGCGGATATCATGACCAACCATCCCAGCGGTTTGACCAATCGTTGCCAATCGCTCGGTGTCCTTAAGTTGCTTAGTACGTTCATCGACTATCTTTTCCAAGTTTCTGCTATACTCTTCAAGCTGGATCTCAACTTGTTTACGTTCCGTTATGTCCTGTTCGATTCCCATAATTATTAATGGATCGCCCGCTTGGCTAACTGCTTTTACAACTCGTTCTGTGTGTAAAGTCCTAATTTTCCCATTATTTAGGACAATACGGTAATCAAACTTTACTGCTTCGCCCAGATGACCCTGAAAAGTAAAAGGTTCAACTAACTTTATGACTCTTTGCAGGTCTTCAGGATGAATAAACTTCCTGTACTCCTCAATATCCGGACCATAATTCATTGGTTGTAAATTAAATATTCGAAATAACTCGCTAGACCATAGAGCCTTGCCTTCTCTTACATGGAATTCCCAGCTACCCATTCGCCCTATTTCTTGGGCCATATTCAAGCGTTCTTCACTTTTCCGAAGGTTTTCTTCAGTATTCTTTCGTTCAGTGATATCTTCAAACAACATGACTAAATATCCTTTTTTTGGGCTAAAAGCATAGAGAGAATACCAAACATTCCTAAGTTCGAATAATGAGTAAAATCGCTCTGGCTCACCAGTTGTTGCTACTTTGCCATACTTGCCAATCAAATCTTGGGGTTCATTAAGCAAGTTAGGAAATAACTGCAAAGCCGTTTTTCCTAAAACTTCTTCTTTCTTTAACCCTGTAATCCTCATAAAGGCATTATTAACGAACAGGTATTGATAATCGATCGTTTTGCCTTCTTTGTCAACTATTATTCTACAAAAAGCTAATCCATTCTGCAGACAATTGGCAAAATATTGAATATTCATATTTTCAAATCTATTCGAATCCTCATCAACTTTTAGTGATTTTGACAAGGAATTGTCTCCAAAATAATTACGTTGTATCAGCTATTAAATTTAATTACGAAAAATAGAAAGTAAAAAGCCACATTAATTTTCTCGTAAGTTTCTATTTGTTTCATTTTCCTTTTCGACTCGTTTAACGAAGCATTCTTCGTCAGTTTTGTTGAGGAAAGTGTACCCCGGAGAATTAACTTTAAATAGCAAATGGATAGGCATGAAAAAGCTTTTATTCCTAAATAGCTGAGTGAAAAATAGAGGAAAAATTATGACTATCGAATCAAACAAAATGTTGGGTGGCGTAGGCGCATTACTACTGTTCATAGGCGTATTTCCATACATTAACACATTTGGCATCGTTGACCTTATAGGCGCAATACTAGTTTTGGTTGCACTTCACGGATTCGCAAACATTTACAATGAAAAAGGAATCTTCATCAATGCAATTTACGCAATAGGCATCGGTATTGTAGGCGTGGTAGCTGCAGCAGCAATTGGATTCGCCGTAGTTTTGCCAAGCATAAAAGATTTTCTACTAAAAATTTATCCAAGTTGGAACGGTAGCTGGTCGAGCCTTCAATCACTTTCAAGCATGACTCCAAACACAACCAATATTACTTCTTCGGATATTTTGCCCTTTATCGCAGCAGCCATAGTTATTGTTGTCATCCTTTGGATATTTGCCATACTATCAGCCTTTTTCTTGAGACGCTCACTCAGACAGCTTTCAGCAAAAACAAGCGTAGGCTTATTCTCAACTGCAGGGTTACTGATTCTCATTGGAGCAGGATTGATCATTATTTTCGGCATCGGTGCAATCTTAATGTGGATCGGAGCGCTGATTTTAGCAATTGCCTTCTTCACAATGAAGCCTCAGCAATCTCAAACTCAACCAACCCCAATGATGGCAGCAGGTCCAACACCAACACCAACACCAGTCTAAAAATCAACTTATTTCTCTATTTTTTTATTTTTTTTTATCACTTAATTTCGAAGTTTTGCTGTCTCTTATTCAAGAGTGCGCTGATTTCGTAGGAACAAAATTAGATGGCAGCGTTTTATTCACGAGAATAATGTCACCGCGTCTAGAGCTAACTGGATAGTTATACGTTTTTAGAGGGTTCTTATTGAGCATATCCCTGTAGTTACTTTAGAAACGAAAAGAGGGCAGGTTCAATAGAACAGGAATAATTATTAAATGCCGGTTGCTATCTAAGATAGCAAGCCTTAATTAAAACTTCTACCTTTCAATAGCTTGAGGTTTCTATTTGATAATTGCAGGTTTTGATGTGTCTTTTCCAGGCATCCTTTATACTATATTAGGGCTGATTATACTTTGGATAATTGTTTCAATTCCTGTTTGGCTTGCTGGAAAGGCTGTAACTGGAGGAAAAGCAACTTTTGGAGATGCTTTGCTGGCAACCCTTGCTGGACCAATAGTGTACTTCATCGTTGTTTTTTTGGTGGGCTTTTTCCTTGGGACTTCGGCTTTGATTTTCGGTTACATTTTAGCGCTTATTGCTTGGATTTGGGTTTTCAAGGTAAGTTTTCAAACAGGCTGGCTTAGAGCAATTCTCATAGCAATTCTAGCATGGGTCATCTTTATCGTGTTAAGCATAATAATCGGTGCTCTGTTCGGAATAGCGTATCCCGCGCCGTTTTTCCCGAAAATCTAACCCATTATATCCGGGTATCCTATCCTTATTTTCTTATTTTTTTACTGGGAAATACTTAAGTTAGCAGATTGGCTATCTTTTTTTGGAAGTACCTTTTTTGGATAGAAAAGAAGCTGGTAAAAATGATTACTTATTTGCGCTGCTATTTGCAATAATAGCTGCTTTACTTACAGCCGCAACGTACTTTCATTGGATTGACACAAACTTCTTTGTTGGTCCTTACTTTTTCAATCATTGGCTAACAATAATCGGCACAACATATATCGCAATCGCCACACCCATTTTTGTTCTCTTAAGGCGCTACTATCCTCAAAAAATGAAGCAACTTATCCGGTTTCACATATTTGGAAACCTCACATTCTTTATATTAATAACAATTCATGTTGCAGGTCAAACGAGCAGGTCACTTGCAGATTATCCGTCTTTGGGACTGGGCTTGGCCATGTTCACTGCCTTGACTTTAGAAGTTATCTCGGGTTTCGCTGAAAGATTCCCAATAATACCGCAAATAAGTCAAAAGACAAACAAGTTTATTCACGCCAGTCTAATTATGGTATTTTATTTAGTCATAGGTTTTCATGTTCTCCATGTTTTGGGATTCATCTGAACATGGCTAACCGACTTACTAATTCTCTAACTAATGTTGTTTTGCTTCTTCAAGGACTTAAATTCCGAAGAAACCTAGCACCTTTTTAGGTGCTTACTCTTTGCATTCGGTAATCTCTTGAGATTCGCTTAATTGATCCAAAGATCTGCCTATTGTCACATAATCTCCAACAGTCACAACCATGCTGACTGGTATGCAGACAGTCGAGCTTCTGAATCTCTTCTTGAACCCGAGTCTTGTTGCTGCCTCATCATTTATTTTTACGTGTAAGTATTTTACACTCCATTTTTCTGTATCAACAAGTGCACCTTTTACTTCTCCTAAAGAAAAAGATTCTGAAGTTAATACTTTCAACCCAACAATTCTTTCAAAACTTTGCATCTTAAAACGCCTTAATATCACTCTGTTTAACGCTAAATTAATAGTTATCCACACGCACGTACGCTTGGCAAAGAGTCGCTTTTTATGTCGCTAATTATCCTTGCTTCTCTTCTAAGCTAATCTATTTTTCTTTGAATCCTAATTTGCAAAAGCGTCACTTTGGATGAGGATATTACCGGAAACAATTTTTTATTTAAGCACAAAGTTCTTTTCTCGCAATACGGTTAAAACACTGAAGCTTGAAGTGGTGTTTTAATAATGCCCAAAGAAGAAACTAAGCTGTTTGGCCCAAAGAAACGTGTTCTAGTTATAGACGACGATAAATCAGTTCTTAGGTCAACGGTTATGGTTCTTGAGAAAAACGGATTTGAGGCAGAATCCGCAGAGAGCGGTAAAGAAGCTATAGAAAAATCCAAAATGTACCATTACGACGTGGCATTGATTGATCTAAAGCTTCCTGATATGGATGGAATTGAGCTTCTATCAAAAGCTAACTTGTCGAATGCAGTTAAGATAATGCTTACGGGGTACCCTTCTTTTGTATCAAGTGTAGAAGCGATGGATCAGGGTGTAGATGCATATTTACGAAAACCCCTCCGACCGGAAGAATTAGTTTTTGTAGTTAGAGCGAAGCTAACCGAACGGAAATAAACCAAGTTTGGGGTTATGAATTTGTTGATTCTTATTTGTTTGTTTGTCCATTGTGAAAAGTGCTTTTTTTAATTATCTGCATAAAACGTAATCTGTGATTGAATTTCTGATTTCTTCGGATTTTTGGCTATTGACTCTCAAACCTAATTGTTTAGAAATTAAATTAACCAGCTTGCTGTGTACTTGCAATTAACAGAAGTAAATGATATTAGATATTATTTGGCATCTAAAAAGGAGAGTTAAGCTGGTCATAGCCTTGCGCTAAAGCGATTAAGAACAAAAAGGTAGAGTGGCTATTTCAGCCGTGTCTTCATCGCATTGCAGCCATACCAGCCCAACTTCCATTGTGTTATTACGTCCTTTCATGGGACAAAAAATATATTCTAATAGTATCTTAAAAAAAATTGTTGGCTCAATAAAGATAGAACAATATTTGTTCTAAAGAATTAGATTAATGGTAACGATCACTATCTCAGTCCTTTTTAGGTTTATATCTATATAACAATAGAGCGACACCGACGAAGATAATGAGAGCTATCAGTATTCCAATTATAATGTTCGCTGCCGTAAATTCAGTTTGGCCAAAAGTTGGTGAAGTTGCTGTACCAGAAAAGTCAGAAGCACCTGTAGCTATAACCCAAACAGTATTGCTAACGTCATTGACGACATAGAGATATTGCCCGTTGGATGTAACAGCTAATCCATAAGGCCCCGCTCCAATATTCAAAGTCTCTATAACAGTGTTGCTGGTTGTGTCTATCACTGAAACTGTATTGCTATCAGCATTTGATACATAGATGCATTCTCCATCGGGAGTTATTGCTATACAATAGGGTTCGGTGTCAACAGTTATAGTTGACGTCACTTTGTTAGTTGCAGTGCTAATTACGCAAACTGAGCCACAGCCAACATTTGTAGAATAAACATATTCGCCATTGGGTGTAACAACCTCTGCATCAGGAAAACTTTTAACATCGACTGTTGTCGTCACAGTATTTGTTTTTGTGTTAATAACTGAAACAGTTGTGTTAACATCATTGGAAACATAGACGTAAGCTCCATTTGGAGTTACGGCCAAGCCAAGAGGGAATACTCCAACGGTTACTGTCGAACTCACTTTGTTTGTAGCTGTGTCGATAACGGAGACTGTGTTACCGCCGCTGTTTGAAACGTAAACGTATGCACCGTTAGGTGTTACAGCTACACCATAGGGGTTGGGGCCAACTGGGATGAGTGCTACCACTTTGTTTGTAGCAGTGCTTATTACAGAAACATCATTGCTGTATGAATCGGCAACATAGACGTATTTGCCGTTAGGTGTTATTGCCAAACCATAAGGTCCATTCCCAACACTAACGTTTTCAATTATTTGGTTTGTCTCTGTATTTAACACAGAAACTGCATTGCCATCTGCCTTGGAAATGTACGCATATGCTCCATCGGGTGTTAAAGCAACAGCGTTAGGTTTGTAGCCTAATGGTAATATCGCCTTCACTGTGTTTGCGGCTACTTTTATCATTGAAATGGAGTTGTCATTGACATTTGTGACGTAAGCGTAAGTACCGCTTGGAACAACTGCTACCGCGTTAGGGTAGCTTCCAACGTGTATAGTAGCAGTTACCTGGTTTGTAACTACGTTTATTGCTGAAACACTGTCACTGCCTTCATTTGTAACATAGATATAGTCTCCGTTAGGTGACAAAGTTATTCCAAAAGGGCTTTGACCCACTGGAATGGTTGCCACAACAGTGTTAGTGCTGGTGTTTATCACAGAAACTGCAGCGCTGCCCTGATTTGTAACATAAACATATTGGTTGTTTAGGGTTACAGCTACTCCTGCAGGTTCGCTTCCGACTGGCACAGTTGCCACAACCGAGTTGGTAGCAATATCAATTACAGAAACTACGGCGCTGCCCTCATTTGTTATGTACGCATATTCTCCGTTAGGTGAGATGGCAACCGCGCCTGGATAACTCACCACATGTATTTGTGTGGTAATTTTGTCAGTCGCCAAGTTTATCACCGAAACAAAGTCACTTCCCTCACATGCAACGTAGGCGTATGCTCCGTTAGGCGTTATAGCTATGGCTAAAGGTTCAATTCCAGCTTGTATGGTATTTGTCACAGTGTTGGTGGCAGTGCTTATTTTGGAGATTGTGCCGCTTCCCACATCAGTAACATATACACTTTCTCCATTAGGAGTTGCAGCTACTCCTACAGGATTGTCTCCAACAGGTATTGATGAAACAAGCATGTTGGTGGCGGTGTTTATGACCGAAACCTTTCCGCCTCCTTCATTTGTGACATAAGCGTATGCGCCATTGGGCGTTATAGCCACTCCATAAGGATCCCTAAAACCAGTTATCGTTTTAGCCGTATTCATAGCAAAGACTCGCTGGGGCCCCAACGAGATGGTCCATAACAAACATAAAGTGAGCAAGATAAGGCAGAAACCCTTGATTCTTACAGTTTTTTTCTTTTGAATCTGAAATACCCTCCACATTAAATCCATAATCGCACACGTTGCTTTTAGTTCTATTCACGGAACAGAATGTTTTAAAGCTGAAAAAACTTGATCCAAAAATTCAGGGATTTTTTGCATTTTAACACATTTTAACCTATGGTGTAGTTGAGGTAATGTCGATGCTTCTGTGTCACTTTCGTTTGCCCTCAAAATAACTTAATAGACAGGGCGGTAAGTTAAGGGAATTATGTTACCTCAGCTTTAGGGCTTAGTAATTTTTTACTACCTATTTCTTCATTCATTTTAACTTCTTTTTCTATATTGTACGTTCTAATTATCGGTCTTAACTGCTAAGCAAACCTTTTATCTGCAGTTAATCAACTGTTTGTCTGAGGAAAAAGCGATTGAAAAAATACCTTTTGGTATTTATTGTTGCTTTTGCGTTATCAATCGGATTTACACTCGTATCAATTATGGTTAGAGTGTTCGTATTAAATTCTATTAATACTTCTAACCTGAGTTCGTCCATTGCAACTTCTGAAATAATTATTGACTTATTCAGTTTAATTGGTCCTGTTATGTTCTTTGTTACTTTCTATTTTCTAGGAAAGAAAATCAGAATTCTTTCATTAAAAGGAACGACAATAAGTTTGTTTTTGGGTGCCTTGTTAGGTTCGACAATCCTATTTGCATTTTCGTTGCTCTCACTTTCTGCTCAATCAGAAATTTATGTAGCTTATGGCTCTAGTTTTTTGTATACGGATGTTTTTGAGTTCTTCCTTCCGGCCTTAACAGCGTTACTTATTGTCGAATTGAAGAACAGGCAATTGAATGACAATTTAATCGCTTAGATTCTTTATTCTTTAAACGCTGGCTTGTTGTGAATTAACAGTGTCACTAACTGTTTGCAGTTTTCAAATGATTGTTATGAGAACCCTTTTATTTCTTTGGAAGCACTTAGAACATGGGTCCAACTTCTTGATTATTAAGCAAACAACGCAGTATCTGACTGTAGTCTTAGGTGCTGCCATAATATTGCTATTTTATTTTTCGAGTTTTTTAGGCGCTATTGTTTCATTGTGGCAACAGGGATTTTATTCCTCATCACTAATATTATTACTTGGCGGAGGAGCAGTAATCTTAATTTTCATAGGCTGCACATTGAATTTAGTAAGAAGAGAGTGAAATGTGTCTTTATAGCTATTCTTCATAACGTTCTATAGTATTCTTGGTGTTTGGATTTGTTGACGTTTTGAATATTGAAGCACTCTTTTTCTTCATTAGTCTGTATTTTTGGGCAAAAAACAGAGTTCTTAGGCACGAGGAGAGTGCCCTTTAAAGGAGGTTAACTTGCCACGCAAAGACAGAATACTTTGAGGTTCATTGCGCCGCAGTGAAGGCAAAAAATTGAAGCCAATTTATTTTTGAACGATAGACCGATATTCAGCTATTATGTGATTACCAATAAGCAACAACACACCGATATTAAGCGAAATTAGCTGTATTTCTGGCTAGAGGAACCACTAAAATGGAAGATAGTAAAGCGAAACCTGCACACTATTCTGAAAAAATTATTCGTTTTCAAGGGAAAAACAAGGACTTAACTCTGCTATCTCAACAGATTGTACAAAAATTATCAGCCGAAGGCTACAAGACACAGTCAGCTACCGTGCCTATGGGAATAATAATTCAAGCGCAGAAAGCTGGAGTTTTAAGGGGAATCATCGATGCTAACAGAGCCTTCACAATCTTGATAACGGGGCAACCTAACGATTTCTCAATCCATGTAGGCATAGGCAAACTTATTCAAAACCTTGGAGTAGCCGCAGTTGAAACAATTTTTTTAACCTGGCTGTTTCTAGCTGTTGACGTGCCAGAATTGCTGTGGACGCGCGAAGTAGAAAAAACAATAATCAAAGACATAACGCAAGTAGTAGGTTAAAACAAAAAATCTTTTCTTATTCTTCCTTTTTTTGGCAACGCTTGCTTCTCATGGGGCTATTGTTAAAAATGAAAGCGGTTGTATCCACAAAATACGGTCCACCCGACATTCTTCAAATCAAAGAGGTACCAAAACCAACTCCCAAAAACAATGAGGTGCTCATAAAAATTTATGCGACAACCGTAAATCGGACAGACATTGGTTTTTTGAGTGGTAAACCATTTATTGCAAGATTTGTCAGTGGTATCTTCGGACCAAAAAGATCGATCTTAGGTTGTGAGTTCGCCGGAATAATTGAATCCGTTGGCAATGATGTTAAGTCATTTAAGATTGCTGACCATGTTTTTGGATACAGCGGAATAAATTTTGGTGCTCATGCGCAATATATGACTGTGCCCGAAAATGGCATGATGACAATTATGCCAGCGAATATGACTTATGAAGAAGCCGCACCAAGTACCGAAGGATCCCATTATGCGCTTAACGATATTAGAAAAGCAAACGTTCGAAGCGGGCAAAAAATCTTGATTTACGGCGCAACAGGCGCTGTCGGTTCAGCAGCTGTTCAACTGGCGAAATATTATGGCGCAGAAGTTACAGCAGTATGCAATACACAAAATATAGAACTAGTAAAATCTCTTGGAGCCGATAAAGTAATTGATTATACAAAAGAAGATTTCACAAAAAGTGGTCAGACGTATCATTTTATTTTTGATGCAGTTGGTAAAACTTCGTTTGGCGCTTGTAAGAAATTGCTAAAATCAAGCGGGATTTATTGTTCAACTGATCTTGGCTTTTTGTGGCAGAACATATTTTTGACGCTAGCAACTTCCCTTTTTAGTAGCAGAAAAGTTATATTTCCATTTCCAAAAGACAGCAAGGAAGACATTCTTTTTTTCAAAGAGCTTATCGAGACGGGAAAGTTTAGACCGGTGATCGATAGATGCTATCCGCTAGAAAGGATTGCCAAGGCTTATAGCTATGTTGAAAGGGGTCAAAAAACAGGAAATGTAGTCATAATAGTGGAGAGCGATAACAATACTTAACGCTTATATTGGAGGATAACTTTACGCGGAAATTGCAGCGTCGCTAAAAGGTTTGATGAAGCTTGCTTTCTCATTTTTATGGGTTTTCGCCAATTTGAATTGTTGGATAAGGGTGCAAGCTGACGATAGACTTTATAATATCTAATTTTTAAATGTAGTTTTTTAATTAAATGTAGAATATGGCTTTTTGCGACTCTAAACTATATCTATGTTAAACGTTTTTTGAGGATTTTTTGAGCCCTCAGATTATAATTCTTCTTATCACTTCATTTTCTTAGTTAATTCTGGTTTATTCTTATTTTTTTACCCAAACATGAGTGATTTCTCCAAATACATATTTGCGATAATGGTTTGATTCAGTGTAAGCTTCCTTTATAGAGTCTTTAGCTTCTTGTGTGTAAAAATCATTGGGGTTTGGGGTAGTAATTTCCGTTAATTTACATTCAATAATTAGTCTGGCTTCTTTGAAAGACATATCTCCGGAAGGAGTTTGAACACTTGTCAATTCAACTTCCTTCATTTTCTCACTATCTCTTCCTGATTTACTTCCCAAAAAGAGCATTTGTTCCTTGTATTCGCTCGAGAAGTAAGACATTGTATATGTTTGCTCTTTTTGAATCATGTCAAGCGTATAACGGTCTGCTCGAATAATACACCAAGTGGTAGGTTTTTTAAAAAGAACCCCCAAACCACCCCCACTGCCTATCATAGAATTATAATAATCTTTTTTGCCCGCAGTAATAACGAAAAAATCTTTTCCTAACAACGTAAATACATTGTCGCTTATCCCTTCCGGAGAAATTTGCATAAATAATTGCTCAAAGCTCATCTCTTTGAGATTCACATGATTTGTTTTTTTCATATTAAACCTCTTATAAAAATCATAGTCCTCCTTAAAATAAATGTCAATTTTTTTATAATAGGACATTGACGCAGAATTCGGGCAAAGTAGCGCTGTGACGGGTCTTTGGAAAAACTGAGGATTAGCCCTTACTTTTTTGAGTTATAAAGCGCTTAAACGCCTAACCATTGATTAGAGCTAATAAGGAGTCGATTGGGTGCGAGTATTTTTATCGTTGTGTTGAGCAAGCGGATATTCTTGAAGTTGAAACTCTCAAAAGAAGGCTTGACCAAAAAACACAAGGCTCTCGAAGACGTTTAGGTTTATGAAAGATTTTCTAAGTCGGATTCAGTGTAAACAAGTTCTGTAAGGTATTATGAAGTCACACAAAACATTAAAGCTACATAGCAAGTAAGACAGTAGTAAGTTGGCTGAAAATGAGCTTTTTGAAAAGGCTGACAGACAAAATATATGCGCCTAAAGTACAAATTCAATTAATACTGCAAAGGAATGAATTCATTTTAGGCGATGAAATAAATGGTGAAGTACAGATTCTCCCAGAAGAAGAGTTTGACGTAAAGCAGGCTTTCGTGTGGTTGACTTGCTATGAGAATGCCAAGAAAACTCGCACAGTAACAGAACAATACGGAAACAGCATAAAGCAAAGACAAGAAGACTATTGGGACCAAGCGAAACTTTATGAAACTTATTATGGAGTGTTTGGAGCGGGACATTTTCCACAAGGGTTCAAAGGAAAATATCCTTTTCTCTTTAAGGTTCCTTCAGTAACCAGAGAAACGTTTTACAGCGTTGATAACTACGTAAAATGGTGGATGTATCTTTCAATTCAAGTTCTTGGGCGTCCAAGCATCCAATCAGATACACGTGAAGTTTTAATCGCAAAACCTCCACCACCGCCTCAACAATCTTCAATTATTACTTCAAAGGAAACTATTCGAGAAGTTGTTTTGATACCATGCGCTTATTGTAGTGGATTAATGCCCCAAACATCAATATTCTGTCCCAATTGTGGCGCAAGAAGAAAAGGTTAAAATGAAAAAAAATCCTTTCCCACTCAATCGTAAAACTTGGAATCCACTCATTCTTTCCATCCTTAAGAAAAATAGCAAACATTAAACTTCGGTTTTCAATGCGGTAACAAAAAAACGAAGTTTATCTTTAGGCGCTCTCAAAAATCCAATTTTTTCTGGTTCCAATATTTTCCCCATAAGAGTTTCAAGTCGGGTGAAAAGCGATACCCCCACGTCTACACAAATTAATCAAGCTCTACCAAGAAGCGTTGTCACGTCTGGTGTAATCAAGAGTTCACAAGTTTAAAATAGTGATAACTCCGAAGTACAATGGAGTAAAGAGGTTGCTTGGATGATTGAAAACGCCGCAGTTCTATTAGATAAACTGTCAGGATTTGATTTTGAAGAACTTGTTGCAGATATCCTGAGTAGATTGGGATACGGGCACGTTGAAAAAATACTTTTTACTCAAGATGGCGGTAGAGACATTTTAATTCATTCTCCAAACGGGTTAATCGTAGTTGAATGCAAGCATCAGCCAAAAACCAGCATAGGACGACCAATAGTTCAAAAGTTGCACTCGGCGGTAATAACCTCAAACGCTGTTAAAGGGATGCTGGTTACAACAGGACATTTTACAAAAGAAGCGTTAGAATATGCGAAAAACCTCTCAAACACACATACTCAAATCGACATGATTGACCGACCTATTCTAATTGATATGGCTTCACGTGCCAATGTCACCTTAGTAAGCGGTCGACAAAAACTAAGCGTCTGGACTTACAATCTTCCGTCAAAACAAGAAACATCAAAAGCTATATCTTCGCAAATCGCTTCAGTTTCATTTAGCCATCCACGACACCCATCAGAATTGATAAGCAACCTTAGCCGAGTTGTTTCTTACCGACCAGTATATTGCATCACTTACAATGTCAACAGCGTTTTTGAAACCTCAGTCGGAATCATTCATCGAGAAAATATTTCTCAAGCTCGAATATTCATAGATGGAAATACGAGTCAATTATATACCGATAAAATATCTGAATTCTTAGAATCAGAACAACAAAACGAATATCAACCTCACGAAGATTTTGGAGGAAATTTACCCACCTTTAAAGTTGACAACACAACAATGCAAAGAAACGCAAAAAACTTTATCATACATAAACATACTAAAAATGTTTCTTACTTTGGACGCAACAATCAAAGATATACAAAACAATGTGTTCCTGGCGAAAGAGAAGTTTACATCAGCGATGTTCGTCAACTTTATCTTCCTTTAACTCGAATAGATTTCAAGTTAGGTTTAACAAGCTATTACACAGAGGGAAGTCAAGCACCGTCAGGAAGCCTTCTTTCTTTATCAGATAATCTTCGACAATGCTCATTATGCAAAAATACAATTGATGCAGGAGCGATTATTTGTGATACTTGCGGGAAAACAACTCATTCCGGAGGATTTCTCATAAGTTCAATTCATGGATTTAAATGTAAAAAGTGCGGTCGAACAACTTGTAGAGAACATGGAAATTGGAGACGAAAATACTTAATTTTAAAGGAACTCCTTTGTCCTGCCTGCTATGAAGATTTGAGAGATGACAAAATCAAATACAAAAGTTTTGTATCTCTTGATAGCGAAAAGTCAATATGGAAAAGTTTCCTTAGTTAAAATTTGAAAACACGAGAATCACCATTCAAATTGAACATGAGAAATCGTGTTTCCAGTCCTTTGAAAATTCTGTCTTTAAGCCCAAAACTCTTGTCTCTCTACACAGGTGACGGTTGACTAACTTGGCGCCTTAAACTGTTTGAAGCACCAGTAAAATTTAATATCGAACTCAAAGTGTTAATAACGAAATGCATAATCGAAGAGATTGATGCCTTGATTTTTGCTTGGTTTTGAGCGTATGCATTCTGCGAAGTATTCATCGACTTTTGCCTTATGCTTGTTTATTGCATCTATTTCATAGCCAAGGTAAGATGATTTCCGTGAACACCACGCATAATGTTCTTGGAGTGAATGGTAAAGTTCACAAGCAAGAAAGAAATCGTTTGGTCGGGAGCATATTTCCCACCATTTAAGGTGACTTCCTGAAAGAAAGATTTCTCCCACTTTTGATATTACTGATTCGTGGAGCGCTACACCAAAAGGGGCAGCTTCATTTTCAGCCTGAAATGCATTCGCAAGTGCTGAACCCAAAAGGACTGATTTTGTGTGTGATGGGTGATTTTGGAGCACTCTTGAGCACCTCAATACTTGTCTTCCCGTGACAACGGGTCCATATGCCAAGCCTGTTCTTACTTGGAACTTGAACAGTTGGGTATTCTCAAGTACAAAAGTGACTGCAAGCATCGAATGGACTCTGTTGATAAAACTCAGAATTTGGCTCTGTGAGGGTGAGCAAGCATACAATCCATCAATCACTGGATACAGTTCTATTGAAAATTCTTCTGAGACTTTCAAAGCAGCTATATGTAGTTTCATTAGGAAGTTTGACGCAACATTAAGTGAACGAACCATTATTTCTTTAGAACCCATAACATCGACCCAACAGACGTATTGGCTGGTTTCAGGTGCCATCTTACGAGGATAGAATACGAGACTCTCATAAGCACGCTGTTTAGCAATAGACCGTGAAGCTGAATAACTCATATTCTATGCCTATCATTTAACCCGCATTTATGGTTGTCTAATTTTCAAACATAGCCAAGGATAAAGTTGCTCTTCTATAAAAAAAGCAGAGAAACGCAAAGAAACAAGCTTTCGCAAGCACTCAGAATTTTTTTTGTGAGTATTGCGATTAGTATTCTTTATCCAAAATTGGGAAGAAGTTACAAATTTTTATGTATCATTGTTGTAAGTTTAGTTTGTCCAAAAGAGTGCCATTTACACTAAGACATGCTTGAAAATTTGTATTCTGGGCTAAATAATCGTTAAATCCTATCGTGATGTCAATTCTAAATGAGACTATTTGCTTCGGCTTAAGTGTAAAAGGTGACGGGTTGTCCAAATAAATTACGCCAGCTTGATTAATGCTTCCGTTGACCGTTTTTTCAATCGTTAAATTTGTATTATCAATTTCAATCTTATCAGTGTTTTCAACAGTTACATTGAAGATTAGCTGAAATGACATTCCTGTAGTGCCTTGTCCCTCATTTGTGAAGGAGATAATCTTGGCTTGGGGATTTTCAGTAGGTTTGGGCTGCCAAATTCTTATGTTCGGTAAGAGAAGCCCTGCAAAAACTAATGAACCAATAACGATGAAAGCAATAATTGCTAAAGTTTTTTTTGACATCAGCATCAACTCATAATGTTGTACTGACATATATTCTGTCTTGAAGTTTTTTTTTATAAAAAGACTTCTCGTAAAAATCTTTTAACTGAAGGATTAGTCAAAGTTTCTTGACTTGCTTTTGATGCTTTTAAAAAGTAATAAAGAAGAAAGGATTGCAACAACTGCTATTGCAACTACCGAACCAATTATAATTGAAGTTGGAAAAGGCTGTTGCTTGTTAACTGTAAAATTGACTGTTTGACTGCCAATGTTTCCATATGTGTCATTTGAGTAAACCGTTAGGTTATGTGAGCCATTAGATATGTTAGCGATTGTAGTATTTTCTGTTATAGTAACGTTCTGATGACCATCAAGACTATAGCTTGTCCAAGTAACATTCTTGTTAACAGCAAAAACTATTGGAACGGTTGAGTCGTTGTAGGTTTGGTTTAAAGGTGAAACAAACGATATTTGTGGCGATATATGGTCTAACACGTAATTTGGGTCAGGAGTGCCATAACCAATCGGATAATATTGTTCGTTTGCGTTGCTTGGAGCATATAGAGCAAAGAAGCCTTCTCCATAGGTAGAACCACCTATGAGGTAAAATGTGTCATTGATGGCTGCAAGACCGTAACTGAAACGTCCATTAGGCGTGGCTGCCCCTGATTGCCAAGAGTCATTATTAGAATCGTAAACGTAGGTTTGATTACCATAGAAAAGATACAGTTGTTGGGCAGCTAACATTCCAGTTGTAGCACCAGCTACTCCAGTCAAATCTCCATAACCCATTAACCCTTGAATGCTGTAAGGCTGACCTGAATGGAGCAAACTCCAAGAATCGTTTGTTGGGTCATAAATCATATTTACGCCCCCTAAACCTATCACATAGATTTTGTTGTCAAGAACGGCTGAAACAAAAGATTGAAACAAAGTGTTAACATAGGGAGCAGGAGTTTTTGCTGTCCACGAATCATTAGATGGATAGTAAGCATATGTTCCTGATGCACCAATCACATAGATAACATTATTCAAGTTACAAGCTTGAATTGGATATTCTGCAACAGGCATAGACGTTTTAGTTTGCCAAGAGTTGCTTGTGGTATTATAAACTTGATTAACATTAGTAATCGCACCATTAGTCACTCCCTGCACATAGGGGATACTTGTGCGTCCACCAATGCAATAAATGCTGTCCTTATAAACGGTTATTGCAAAACTATCTCTTGCAGTTGGCATTGACTTTTCTAAAGTCCAATTATCAGTTAATGGGTCATATTTTTCAACAGTATTAACTATTCCACCCGTAGTTCCAGAAGAGAAACCTTGGTCAAGATTATATTCGCCAGATATAGTGTTGCCACCTATTGCATATATGTCGCCAGCCACTACAGCGACGCCTAAATTGGCTCTTGGCACCTGCATAGGTGCTTTAGAAACCCAAGTGTTCTCAACTTGTGAAGCCCCAGAAACAGGTCTGTCCAAGATTAAGCATGATGACGCTACGAAGACGACAACAAGCAGTAAAGCGAATGTTTTACCCCAGCTACCCATAGTTAGTCTTAACAGTGATTTGTGATAAAAGCTTATTCGTCAAACTTTCTTGACTTGACTTTTTAGATTGTATAATGGGTATATGATAAAGTGCTTTTAGTTCTATTGCTTGAACAGGTAGAAATCGTCTGTTAAAAGCAAAACATCAACCAGAGGGCGTGCGTACACTGTAAGAAAAGGACTACTTTCGGACTTTTGGGTTTCTAACTCCATAAATCACGATTGCTAATCCCAACAAGGAAATAACTATACCGACATAAAGAACCTGAAAAGGAAGCAATTGAGTGTTTAGGGTTACATCTCTATAATCGGTATCATTCCATTGCTTGGTTACCTGTATACTGACATCTTTATATGAAAATAGATTAGTGCTGTTGAAAACAAAAGAATATTGGGAATTAACAGGTACAATCCAGTCCTTGTTTAAGGTGGTAATATTTTCGTAAGTTAATTCGTTTTTTGTTCCGCTATATGGATACACTAAGCTTGTTACTCCACTATTAACATAGAAATTTATGCCTTTTCCTGATGTTGCATTAACCTGAATATTCAAAGAATCACCATTATTCAACTCTGCACCCTTCGCCATACTTGTTGCTGGAGCTACTGCGGCAAGAGGCATCCATGCACCAATTATCACTTCTGATTTAGGAATCTGGTATGCTTGGGTTGTATGATTTGGAATATAGACTAATGGAAGGGCAGTTAATAGAATTCCAATAATAAGAGCAAAGACACCGACAGTTACTAAGGCTTTATTCATCTATTCAGCATCCGCAGATAACAACTATTAACTTATCGTATATTTCTATTCTTGGAACAGACATAGACCGTTTGTTATAACTTTGGAACACTACTGACGCCCTATACACTCATGCGTGGAAAAGATACAATTTCTATGATATGTTTTGTTTTGTTTCGTTGGTTTTTTGAAGTTTGAACATGAAGTATATATTTACGGCTATTGCAACAAAGAAAATCCAGAAAGGTGAGTTAAACATTGAAGTTCCACCATTCATGTCAACGCCATGGTTGTAAATAAAAAAGGGTCCAGATGTAACTGTTTGTGGTTCTCCAGTTATCCCATTCCCGTGAGCTAAAAAATAATTGACTGCTCTATGGAAATTTATTACTTCCCAAATTGCGTAGTTGGCATAGACAAAAAGCAAAATCAACAAGACATTAGCCAAAAGCATTAGTTTAAACTGTTTGTGCATAGGAAATCAGGATTGTATTGTTTTGACCTTGTTTAAAAGATTTTATTCTAAAGGCGATAAGGGTATACTCTTGCAGTGGAAAAGGTCATTGATTTATGTTAGATATATTTCGATGCCTTCTATAAAGTAGTGAAGAAGAAAGGATAACAATCATTGCTATTGCAACTACCGAACCAATTATAATTGAAGTTGGAAAAGGCTGTTGCTTGTTAACTGTAAAATTGACTGTTTGACTGCCAATGTTTCCATATGTGTCATTTGAGTAAACCGTTAGGTTATGTGAGCCATTAGATATGTTAGCGATTGTAGTATTTTCTGTTATAGTAACGTTCTGATGACCATCAAGACTATAGCTTGTCCAAGTAACATTCTTGTTAACAGCAAAAACTAATGGAACACTTGATTCATTATAGGTTTGGTTTGATGGTGAAAAAAAAGATATTTGCGGAGGAACAAACTCTGAAACATAATTTGGGTCAGGAGTACCATAGCCAATAGGTGTATACTGTTCATTGGCACCACTTGCAATGTCATTTGTCGAGTCACTAAAGGGAATAAGAGGATAAGCAGGTGTTTCGATTTCGCCGCCAATAACATAAATCTCATCGTTAACATTGGCAGAACCAAACCTCACCAAGTTAGCTACGGGTATTCCTTTACCGATTGTCCAAGAATCATTTTCAGGGTCGTAAATCTTGTTACTACCATCATCTCCGAAACAGTAAATTCGTTGAGGAGCCATCACACCAGACGTTGTCACTGCTATGCTCGGTGCACTTTCTGGCGGCGATTTTCCAAAAGTCCAATTGCCAGTCTTACAATCGTATATTTGAGTATACCCACCGAAAACAACTATTTTGTCATTGAAAACTGCAGAAGCATACATAGCTGTTGCATGAGGCATAGATTGCTCGGTAGCCCATGTATTTGTTGCAGGGTCATAAACTTCGTTCACAGCGGATTCACGACCGTTGCTGTCTGCTCCTCCTATACAGTAGATTTTTCCATTGACAATATTGCTTTGTAGGTCGAATCGTGGAGTGGGCAGAGGCGCTTTGGTTGTCCATGTATTAGTTGTGGGGTCGTAAACCTCGTTTGTGCCAGTGGGATATCCGCCAGCAGGGTCGTTGTCTCCGCCTATGCAATAGATTTTGTTCTGGTAAACCGATATGGCGAAGGTTTGTCTTGGAGTTGGCATTGGTGCTTTCGTAGTCCAATTGTCGGTTGAAGGGTTATATTCTTCATTTGCCCCAGTCAGTCCACCACTGTTTCCACCGCCATTTATTATTACCTCGGTTGTACCACCAATTGCAAAAATTTTGTTATCAACGACAGCAACACCCAAGCCCGCTCTTGGAGTTGGCATAGGTGCTTTCTCAACCCATGAATTTCCAACCGTTGAGGTTCCAGAAACGGGTCTTTCCAAGATTAAGCATGATGACGCTATGAAGACGAGAACAAGAAGTAAAGCGAATGTTTTGTTCAAGCTACCCATAGTTAGTCTTAAACTTATTTTGGATAAAAGGCTTCTCGCAAAATTTCTTGACTGGGGTTATTCAAGGTTTGTTTACTTGGTTTAAGGGATGCATTAACAGCTAAGGTTTGAAAGTTTCACTCTGGTAGATGTTTTTGAAAACACAAAAAATCCCCTATACAATAGAATAAGGGAAAAATCGTGTTTACAGTTATTTTCGCTTTCTAAACAACTTCACTGAATCCATTTCTGTGACGTACTCGAAGCCAGCTTCAATGAGTTTTTGTGCTTCTTGCAATGTTTTAGCGGCTGCGAAGTGAAATTCGTCACCTTCAATTTCAATTAGTTGAGTATATCTTAGTGTTGTCCTCAAATCTTTGTGCCCGAGAAGTCTTTTGACATGAAGTAAGTCTTTTGTTCTATGATACTCCATTGTTGCTTTGAAGTGTCTAAAATCATATAGTCGAATGCTCTTCAAGCTCATGTCGCCGAGATTGTCTGCTAACTTGTTGCGAGTTCTTCTGTAGACTTCTGAGAATGAACTTGAATTAATGGGAAACAAACGGTCATTTTGATTCAGCTTTTGCAATAAAACGTAAGCATTAAGCATAATCAGAGTCTGGCTCTTTACACGTAATGTTCTTCCTACGCAATGCTTGGCACTTGTTATCGTTATTACGCCCTTTTCTAAATCGATGTCTTTTAGTTTTAGCCATGTTAGCTCTACCGGTCGAGTCCCCAAATCTTTCATCATAGACAACATCAGTGCGAACTTTTTTGTTGAACGTGCAATTATCATGTTAAGCTTTTCTTCACTTGGTATTTTCGGTAACTTGTCATATCTTTCATAGAACGGCTTATGCCATGTTATGCCGTTGGCTTGACAATATAAATCGTAAGCTTCTACCAGCGTTTCCTTAAACGCATTGGAACATGTTTTTTCAGCGATAAAGACTTTAACGGCTTCAGGGTCAACAAGCGAGCAGTTTTTTGCTAAGTAGTTAAGACGCTTTCTAACAGCATCAATCGTGGAAATCGCATATGCTTCCTTCTTCATGTACCAGCTTGTCAAGAATACTTTATTTGTGGGGGACGATGCTACAGTGTGGGGGATGATGTCGCCGTCCCAGTCTGATTGGGAAAGATGACGAATGAAAGTTGACAGACCCCACTTTATCCGTTTTTAGCCTCTATTATCTTAAGTACTTAGCAATACTTCAGCAATTTTAAACGATTGGATGAAGAAGACAAACTGTTTTTTAGTTTCTTTTTTGCGAGAAATAGATCCAATTGACTTTTTTTGTTTACATGGTGAGTAAAAATTGCGATTATTATATTACTACCGCCTAATAATTAGCATCTATCTACCGGTGCAGCCCAAGAATGGCAAGAATCAGAAAAAACGCAGTGCAAATTCGATTCGAAATACTAGAATACCTCTTCTTCAATTCCAAGCCTCAGCTAAGAACAGTAATTTGGAGAAAATCGACAAACCTATCCTATGATGATTTTCTAAAACACTTAAGCTATCTTGAAGAGAAAAAGTTGGTAAAAGAGACTGCAGATGGTTATAGTTCACTGACGGAAGAGGGCCGAAAAATCTACATTGATCTGCGTAAGTCGCTTCCTTCAATTCTCTAAGAATTTAAGTTCATCTCAGGTGCATCAGGTATAAAAAAGAAAAAGAGTTAAAAAGAAGGAACAAACATGACCAACGAGAAAAACGATGAAAAGCTTTACCCAGTTAAGTCTCTGCATGACTTTCTCTTTGAGTTAGACAAAGAATGGACCAAATTTCGAAATGGCACTTTAATTGGGCTTTTTTCTTCAGGACTCTTGTTCTTAATTGTTATTTGGTTACTTTTGAGGACTCGTTTTTTCAGGTTAGGCTTGATAGATTTTGTTCTTTTAATCTTTGCAGGCATCTTTTTAGCCTATAGCATTTACGCGATGTATTCGCAGTTTAGGTTCTTCAATAAGTGGGAACGTCGAGTAGGCTTACTGATGCATATGGAAGACCAAATATTAGCAGAAAAACTCGACGAAACCAAACCTTAGTGTTCATTTGTGGTGCACATCAAAAGTGCGACTCTCTTTTTAAAGACCACAACAAAGAAAGAACAAGGAAGTTAAGTTGGAGGTGAAAAAAAGATGGTCACCATAAGCAAAAAAACCAAGATAACAGTCGCAGCAATAGTTGCGATAGCAGCAATATTAGCGGTCTCCATACCCTTTGCAAGCGCTCAAGCAACAAACACCGCAGTTTCAAACATGAAAACCCTAAACGCCAAAGGCAACATCTACCAAACAATCGACAGTAACACAATAAAATATTACCCGGCAACCATGACTTTAACAATTCAGCCAACATCAACAAACGGGCCAATCAAGCATTTTGACGTAACAAGCGGCACACTGGTAGCTAACGACGTAACATACACATTTACAACTGGAAACGGTGGAGTATTCACAGGACGACATGTAGTCTTACTTCAAGCTCAAGGTACAAGTCCAGACGGGCAAACGGTAACGTTAAAACTTGCAGGGCAATACTCGTGGTTTGGCGGAAAGACTCTTGGAGTAGCTGCTAAGCTTCAAACAGAAGACATCAACTACACTTTATTGATGCGAGCACCGATTTAATCAAAACTAAATTTTCTGGAATCTTTTTTCTTTATTTTTTAACTTACAGCCTTATAAAAAAATTCATGCTATCCACATTACATATATTAGGTTCGCGCCAAAAATATTATGTTAGAGTTTAATATTGAATTTCTTTTGAAACTAGGGGAAAATTTCACGCTATGATTGTCGATATCCCTGAAAAAGAATCGCCAAAGCTTCCGTCACGAATCAGCAGATTGCTAGAGCTTGCCAACAACTTATGGTGGAGTTGGCATGAGGAAGGACGACAGATTTTCCGTTCTTTAGATTATGGCCTTTGGAGAACCAGCGGACATAACCCTGTAAAGCAACTTCGCAGCATCAGTCCAGAAAAGTTGGAAGACGCGGCAAGAGATCCAGTTTTCTTAGAGCTTTACGATATGGTGATGTCAAATTTTGACAAAGAAATGTCGGGTCCTCACGAATGGTGTGGTCAAACAAACCCTGCTAAGCCAGATGGGCAAATAGCTTATTTCTCGGCTGAATACGCTATCCATAATTCTTTACCTATTTACGCAGGTGGATTAGGCGTATTAGCTGGAGATATTTGTAAGGAATGCTCAGACCGCGGGTTGCCATTTGTCGCTGTTGGATTCATGTACCCTCAAGGCTACTTTAAACAGCATATTTCATCTGAAGGCGATCAACAAGAAGATTACATTCAACTTGACTTTGATGATGCACCAATTTCACCCTGCGCGTGGCCCTATGGATGTGGACCTCTCGTTCCGGTAGAACTTGCGGACCGCCAAATCTACGTTAAAGTTTGGCAAGTACATGTTGGACGCGTTAGTCTTTATTTGATGGATACCAATGTAGAAGAAAACCGGCCTGAAGATCGATTGTTGTCAGCAAGATTATACACTGCTGATCCAGAAGAACGGCTACGTCAACTAATCGTTCTTGGTGTAGGTGGAGTTCGTGCGTTAAGGGAGCTTCATATCCAACCGGTTGTATGGCATGCTAATGAAGACCACACGGCTTTTATGATGCTGGAACGTCTCCGAATAGAGCGAGCAAATGGTACATCTTGGGATTCCGCAGTTGAAAAAATTCGCAAAAGCACAGTTTTCACAACCCACACGCCAGTTTCAGCGGGGCATCATGTCTTCAGCTTTCAACTAATGGATCACTACGCTCATCTTTGGAAAAACCTTGGAATTGATAGAGAAACTTTCCTAAAGCTGGGTCAGTTTCAAGGTTTTAGTCCCGAAAAATTTAACCTAACAGCTTTCGCTTTTCGTTTATCCGGTCAATCTAACGCAGTTTCCAAACTTCACGGTAAAATAACTAGAAAAATGTGGCATGTCCTTTGGCCAGACAAGCCAGAGGATCAAGTACCCATTTTATCTATAACAAACGGTGTTCACCTGCCCAGTTGGCAAGCGCCGGAAATCGGTGCCCTCAGCGAAAAATACCTTGGATTAGAGCTGATTCAAAAACAAGATTTAGATACGTACTGGAAACGTTTTGATGAGGTACCTGACGAAGAATTATGGCAGGCGCGCCAAACATTAAAAACAAGATTAATCAATACTATACAAGATAGGGCACAACTGCGTTGGACGCAGAACGCTGTCACAACTCAACAAGTGATTGCCATGGGCTCATTACTTGATCCTTATGCTTTAACCATAGCTTTTGCACGCAGATTTACCGAATACAAACGACCCTACTTACTTCTATCTGACATCGAGCGGCTAAAACGCATAATAACTGATGCGGAAAGGCCAGTGCAGTTAATTTTTGCTGGCAAATCTCATCCAGCCGATTACATGTCAAAGCAGCTTCTTAAAAAGGTATATCAGGCAACATTAGACAAAGGATTTCAAGGGCGCATTGCTTTTGTTGAAGACTATGATTTGAATCTTTCACGAGAACTTGTCAGAGGCGTAGATGTATGGCTCAACACGCCCAGGCGACTACAAGAAGCATGCGGAACAAGCGGAATGAAAGCTTCAATGAACGGTGTATTGAACCTAAGCGTACGTGATGGATGGTGGGACGAGGGATACAACGGCAAAAACGGCTGGGCAATAGACAATTTTCGCGGGGGCACGCCGGAGGAAGAAGACAAATCAGATGCCGAAACGCTGTACAATCTACTTGAAAACGAAATCTCACCTCTATTTTATGACCGAGACCGACATGGAGTTCCTCACCAATGGATAAAATTCGTTAAAGAAGCAATAAAAACGGTCACACCCTCTTTCAATGCTTGCCGAATGATGAAAGAATACACACAGGAAATGTATTTGCCTGCCTCCGAACAGGAAAAGGCAAAAATAAATCTGGTCGAGGGAAAAGAAGTTGGAAACAAACAATAATTTAGCTCAATCGTTCTTCAACCAAACCGACGTCTTTATGATCGTCATTAGAAAAGATGAAATGGTTGCCGATGTAAACAAAAAAGCATGTGACATTCTGGGTTATTCATACAATGAAATTAAGGGCAAAAATTGGTTTGAAAATTTTGTACCAAGCGCAAAAAAATCAGAGGCTAAACGTTTATTTCATGATGCTCTAAACGGAACTCTTCGTCATTTACACTATGAATATTCATTGGTTACAAAACAGGGTGAGGAACGGACATTTAACTTCCATAACTTGATTGTTAGCGATGAAAAAGGCAACCCTATTGGCGTTCTAAGCTCAGCTGATGATGTTACTGAAAGGAGGCGAAAAGAAATATCGTTAAAGGAAGTTGAAAGCCGTCTTCAACTTTCATTAGATTATATGATTGAGGGTTGCCAAATTATCGATTATGATTGGCGTTATGTATACGTTAATGGTGCTGCAGCTGAACAAGGACGAAAAACAAAAGAAGAATTGCTAGGTTTCACAATGATGCAGGTGTATCAAGGCATAGAAAAAACTGAAATGTTTAGCCATCTTCGAAATTGCATGATAAATCGTTTACCTAACCAATTGGATAACGAATTTGCCTTTCCAGATGGAACCAAAGGATGGTTTGAACTTCATATCGATCCTGTGCCTGAAGGAATACTAATTTTATCAATAGACATCACCAAAAACAAAGAAATAGAATCTGAGCTAAACAAATATCGAAACCGCCTGGAGCATGTATTGGCAGAGCGAACCACTGAACGAGCAAAAGCGAACATAGAATTAGAGCGAGAAATTCAAGAACATCGAGAAACAGCGGAAGGACTTAGACTAAGGGCAACAATTCTTGACAATGTGGGAGAAGCCATTTTACTTTTAAACGATAAAGGCTATTTTGAATACGCAAATGAAGCTGCCACAAAAGTCTACGGCTATAGTCTTGATGAATTTTTCAACTTGAATATTCGTTCACTTCTACCCGTAAAAGATGAGCCGTCGGTTGATTCCTTCCTAAAACATATAATTGAAAGAGGCCAGACAAATCTTGAAATGATTCATCTTCGCAAGAATAAATCTCCAATGCATGTAAAATTGTTCTCCAATGTTGTAAAGACTAAACTAGGGCAATTCATAGTTATTGTCATCCGAGAAAGCTACGACTGAAATAATTGAAGAAATAATCCACGCATAAGTTATTTAGATATCAAAATAAATAAGTTAACAAACGGAAAAAGTGGATTAATGCAATAATGCAAAAGGATTATTTTTTGCCTTTAGTGGCATGTTTAGCTGGAAGAGAGACTTGTTTTTTCTCTTTTCGTTTCTGATCTTTTTCTCGTTGCAATTGCTTGTGTTTTTCTAAACCTTCAGCTTTCTTGGCTTTCTTAGACAAATTCTTCAACCTTAGAACACAGTAGAAAACAAATGATGCTCAAATACCTTGCCCTTGCTACCTTTCCAATATTTGTCCAGAATCTTTAATACAGCACAAGTTCTACGCTAAACTTGAGAAGGAACAACAAAACGTCAAATGTTCAAAAGCGCTGCCCTAAATGTGGCTCCACAGAAGTTGAAAGAAATAGAAATCAAGAGTATCGTTGCAGCCACTGCGGAGAAATCTTTTATTTTGTAACTCCAACATGTGGTTCTCAATCTGATAATTTAGAAAGGTACAACTTATAACATAAAACAGATTGACATATTGCTCACTTTAATTTATCTCGGCGTTCCAATTGAAGAACAGTGTGTTCTTTAGGGAGAGTAATATGGTACAACATGACACTTATCTGCAGAGCGTAAGTTGGTGTCAAAAATGAAAAAAGAAATCACAAAAGTCTTGGCAATAATAGTCATTTTCTTCTTTTTAGCTTGGACATTTAACCTACAAGTAAGTCGAGCCTCAACCACTTTGATTGTTCCAGACAACTATCCAACAATAACCTCTGCTATCAATCATGCTTCCGCAGGCGACATTATAGTTGTAAAATCAGGTATGTACAATGAAAACCTGCAAATCAACAAGTCAATAACGCTTGAGGGAGAAAACAACAATAACACCGTAATAATAGGCAGCGCAAGTACCCAGAGAGCTTCAAGCGCAGCGCTTACCATAGCGGCAGACAACGTAAAAGTCTCAGGTTTTACAATTCAAAGCCTGCCTTACTCCAACTCTTCCATTCATGTATATGGAATATTCGTCGAAGGAGACAACGCAACAATAACCAATAACATTATTCAACAAACGTACCTCGGAATCTTTTGCTCAATCCAATCCTATACTACCATAAACAACAACACGGTAACATCGAACCTTAAAGACGGTATTCGCTTCTTCGGCGGCTCGTTGAACACAGTTTCAGACAACATAATAAACGCAAATGGTCAATCAGGCATTTCAATGGATGGTTATTCAAATGTCATTTCAGGAAACATTGTTCAAAATAACTATAGAGGAATTGGGTCGGGTTCAACTTATTCTGTGATTTTCAACAATACTCTTATGTCAAATCAGGAATCAGGCCTTTTCTTTGCAGGATCACACGATGTAATTTCAGCAAATACTTTTTCAGGTAATAAGTGGGGTGTTTATGTTTCTCCTCAGCTATTTGCTCCCCAAGCAAACAGATTTTATCACAATAACTTTGAAAATAATATCAATAACGTTTACGATAATTCGTCTTCGCCTCTGCAATACTGGGATAATGGGCCTCAATCAGGCGGAAATTATTGGAGCGATTACTTAACACGATATCCCGCTGCTTCGGAAAGTAGTGTAACAGGAATAGGAAATACGCCATATGTGGTTTACGCTAATTTTTCTGATAATTATCCATTAATGGCGCCTTTCACCCCGTCGGCTGCGGATATGCCTTCAACAAAAACACCGCCAGCGGCAAATCCAAACAGCATAGTTGCCTCATGGTCATTTGACACCGTTGATTCCAATCTTGTCACACCTGATTCAACAGGAAATAATCCTGCAATATTGGGATCTGCAGTAGCAAACTATTCGTATACTCCAATGCTTGTAACGGGTAAGTTCCAGGAAGCGTTAAGCTTCAATGGTAACATGTTTGCGTCGGTTTACCCTTCGCCAAGCCTTGAAACTTCAGGCGATGTAACGGTAGACGCTTGGGTTTATGTGCCCTCAATTAAAGCGGTGGCATACAACAACATCCTTATCGAATGCGTCAGAACAACAGCATCTCTGCCAACAAGGACACTTGGACTTGCTATCAACGGAGCAACACCACAAAACGGTAGCTCAATACCCACAGGTGCACTTCGCGGATATGTTACAACTCAAAACGGAAGCCTCAACGAGATTGACACACTAAACGCTGTTCCACTCAATCAATGGATTCATGTAGTTTTTACTCGCAGCGTAACTGATGGAATGCATATCTTTGTTAACGGAAAAGAACAACAAGTCCAGGTGGTCGCTGGTGTAGCTGATCCCAAAGGAGCTGTCGCTAGACCAACTGACATCTACATAGGTCATGACTCATTCACAACTATCGACGAATTGCACATCAGTAACATGGTTGAGCCGCAGACGCAGCCTTTATGGATGCAATGGTGGCTTTGGGCAGTACTGATTGTCGCTGTTTCAAGCATAGGCATGATCTTTTATTTCAAGCGAGTACTAAAAACATAGGCGAATAAATTCCCTCAAATCATGTCCTCATTTTTTTTAAGTCTGTTTTATTTTTCCCAAGAGATCTTCAAATCGATTGCAAAGGTCACTGACTCCTTCTTACATTCCAGTTTGCAGCATAAACGTGAAAATATATAAAAATCATTTGTACTATCATCAACCTCCAGAGATTAACCTATTGAATTTTTGTCCACAGTGCGGGGGATTACTCCAAGTTAGCAAGAAAAGCACTCCAGTACTTAGATGTTCAAAATGCAAATACCAAACACCTCTAAAAGAAGCGGAATCAAAACAAAAAATATTTTTACCATATGCCAAACCAATAGAAATCACTGTTATAGACAAAAAAACGGCATCACTAAGACAATTACCGACAATTAACATTGTTTGTCAAAAATGTGGCCATACTGAAAGCGAAACTTGGAACGTAGAAGCAGCAGATGAGACGATTCATTCAACAATCACCTTCTTCAGATGCACAAATTGTGGAACAACAACAAGAGAAACAGGCTGATACGGTGAAACAGTTAGTTGACGGGCAATACTAACCCCAAAGGTTTTGAGCCCATCATCGAAAGTTACTAAAACAAATTCAAAGAAATTTCGGTAGTCTACAAGCATTCAAGGTAATTGATTAGCTGTTGAAATTCTCCTGTTTTCTTCATCTGTTCCTTTTGAAGCATTTCAACTATGTTGGATTTTATGTAGAGCCCGCCAGGAGGATACAACTTACGGGCAACCAAAGTAAAGACTTTGCAGTTTCTTTTTCCTATCACTTCTTCTTTAAAGCGCCATTTATAAGGAGTCGGAAATAAAGTTTCTGAAAAGACGATGACAGCAAAATTCTTCACATTGGTCGTTGCCTCAAGCTCATTAAATTTAACTCGCAATACTTTGTTTGGGTCTTCTTTCTTTGCATCTTCCAAAATTTTTCCAGCGGCGCCGCTGTTCTTAACCTCAATTATCATTTTTACGTTGCCGGACGGGAAGATTTGTTGATTTGGGTCGATGCCAGGCTTTAAAAAAAGAAGATTATTTTTGATCTTAGATCCTTGAATTGCGACATTTGGAAGAATTGAAAAGTTAAGTTTTCTTCTTTCGAGATGATTGCGTATCACTATTTCTGTTGCATTTCCAGATTTCTTCGTGGTCTGATTTGTCAATTTTTTGTTTCTGAAATTCTTCAGCGACCTCGATTAACATTTCGTATTCTTCATCGTTATCTGTTAAGAATGGTTTTTTGGAATAATTGGGCACACTTAGAATATCGTGCCTTAGCATAAAAAACTAATGAAAAGATTAACCTTTAAAAAGCTTGGAGAAAGTTGGAGCGGGCTTACTCCAAATAGGCTGAGGCCTTTAAACTTGCCGACAAACGATTTTTTCAATAGTTTCGGCTTTGGGTTTTAGATTCTCCACCCCTATAAAGCCATACGAGCTCACGCTTGATGGGCTTACGGTTTTTCGGTAAGTTCTTTAAACTGTTTTTTGTTTAAGCCAACTCCTGGTTCGGGGTCTAAGCGTTTGTGCACGTTTCCTTTTTTGAACATTATAACTGTTGGATAGTATTCTATATCGTATTCCTCAGCGACATCAGGTTCCTCGTCTACAATTACACTGAGGCACTCCTTTGGGTTGGTTTTGGAGTATTCTTCGAAGATCGGAAGAAAATGTTGAGAATGTGGACACCATGTCGCATAAAAAAGAACGAACGCTTTTTCTTTATTCGCAATGTTGTCGTGGAAAGTACTTGTTTTTTGGCTTTTTGTTTTCTGTTTTTTTGCAATGCTCATAAGTTATCACCTCTATTCCTGTTTAGGCTTCTAAAGAATTTTTTGTTTTTATGAAAGTGCCAGCATGAAGCTCTTCGTAGGCTTTGTCTAATTCTTCTTCGGTGTTCATTACTATGGGTCCTCTCCAAGCCACAGGCTCACTCAATGGTTCACCTGACACATAGAGAAAACGACTGTTATTCTTTGAAAATATTTTGGCAAAATCTCCTTCACCAAAAACTGCACACTGCCCTTGCGTGATGTCTTTTCCCTGGACCTCAATAGCACCCTCAACGACGTAAGCAAAAAGTGTATCGTTTTTGGGAGTTGCATGTTCAAATGATTTTCCAGCATCCAATTCGATGTCGAAATATTCTATATCAATTGCTAAGTCACGAACTGGACCACATGTTTCTTTAAATTTGCCAGCTATGACTTTAGCCTTTACCCCTTCTTTCTGGACCATTGGGATTTGTTCCTTAACTATTCCTCTATATTTGGGCGCAACCATCTTTTTCTTTGATGGCAAATTCACCCATAGTTGAAAGCCCTGCATTAAACCATTATATTTTTGGGGCATTTCCTGATGTATTATTCCTGACCCTGCAGTCATCCATTGCACGTCTCCAGATTTGATTACACCTTTGTTTCCCATGCTATCGCCGTGTTCAACTTCGCCTGTCCACATGTAAGTGACTGTTTCCATTCCTCTGTGAGGATGCCAAGGAAACCCTTTGATGTAATCTTGAGGGTTGTCTGATCCAAAATGGTCTAAAAGCAAGAAAGGGTCAAGTGTGGAGTCGTCATCGTTTCCCAAAACTCTTTTTAGCTTAACGCCCGCACCTTCAAGAGTTATTCTACAGTTCAAAATTCTGTTAATTTTTCTCTCCAAAAAAACGCCTCACCATACTAATTGGCTGCAACAATTTATATTGCTATCCAAAAAATCAAAAATTGAGAATTGATGATTTAATCCATTAATTCCCTTTTTGTGACTATCGCTAACTATCTATTAAGATAGTCCGAGCTGTTTCATAAAGCCGACAACATCATAGAACAATCTTTCTTCAACGATTTCACCGTTCTTCCAGGTTGCAACTGTGCAAAATTCAAGCTTCGCTGTCTTCCCTGTAGGCTGAATCATTTTTCCATCTGCGCCTTTCATTGATCCTTTCATTGTAACTGTCCAATCAGCAACAGTACACGTATGGTTCTCATCGCCGAATGATATCTTGTAAGGATTGTTAACTAGCCGGTTGTCAAAGGTTTTGAAGAATTCTGTCGCTTCGACGTCATGGTTGTGTCGTCCTACTGTAGGCAAGGGCTGGGCTGGCCAATACACTTTAACGTCTTCTCGGTGTCGTTTCTTAAAAGTCTCCCAAAGCGGGCTGTTAGGTCCAGCATTCCAGGCATCATCAAGGGTTTTCATTAACTCAAGATTTTCTTTAACTCCCAAAATCAACTACCTCACAAATATTACCACCAACGAGCCGATATAAAACTTGTCAACTTTTTATTCTTCCACATGCCTGACATGAAGTTATTTATGTGATTTTCCAAAGGTTTGAAATTGATCGAAAACTAAACCTTTTTGAATCAAAGTTATTTGCACAAATTGCAGAGTGAAATCGCTATTTCTTGATTGAACATAGCCCCATTAGTTAGCGTTCAACTTCCGATTAAGATACACTTTGATATGATCATTTACCAAGAATGTTATTACTAACAGGTACGAAAATATTGCAAGCACAGGCAAATAACCAAGCGGTGACAGTTCCAAAACTCCAAAAATAGAGATTCCCAACACTAACACGACTTCTGCTATGACTGTCAAAGTCAATATTCTGCTAGGCTTAGATTTGTAGAAGTTTTGACGTTGCCTAGCAATCATTAGAGTGAATACACCTGAAAGGGCTATGTAAACAAACCCGAAAGTATAGATTTTTCCAACATTTCCGATTAACCCAAAAGAGGGCAAGGCAAAAACTGTAAAGACCGCACTCTCAATCGTCATAATTATGCCCAATGCCCCGCTGACCCTAAAGAGTGAAGAGACAGTAAAGGTATTGGGCTTAGCAGAACTACTCACATTATCCGAGGATACTGTCATAGATACAAAGTCACCCAGAAAAAGCAAGATAATTGTACTTGTTATTGACAGCATTAAAGAATGCAAGAGAAATAGCATCAGAACCAAAAAACCCACTATTAGTATCTTCCATGAAATCATGGTAAAGGTCCAAGTGTAAAGCCGCTGATATATGGTCCTTGAAATCTTAATCAAAGTCTTAATTGCACTAAGTCCTTCAACTGTAAGAACCGCACTTGCCGAGTCTTTAGCAATATCTGCAGCATTCTTCACAGCAAGTCCCACTTCAGCCTGAGCTAACGCTGGAGCATCATTAACGCCGTCACCCGTCATACCGACCACATGGCCTAGACGTTGCAAAGACTTAACTATCATAAATTTTTCTTCGGGGTAGATTTGGGCGACTCCGCTGCATTTTTCAATTAAAGAATCAACCGCTTTTTCTTGAGCTTTACCATCTGTATTCGTGGGCATCGAAATAATATCGCCGGTTAGCCCCACTTGCATAGCAACATTTGATGCAATCGGAAGCGAATCTCCCGTTAGCATTTTTACTTCGACACCCAACTTTTTAATTTGCTCGATTGCCTCGCGCGAATCCTCTCGTATATTGTCGGCTATTCCGGCAAACCCAACAATTCTGAGGTCGTTTAAACGGATTCCTTTGGCAACAACAATTGTTCTTAACCCTCTGGCAGAAAATTGGCTAATAAGCTTACTAAGGTCCTTTGTCTCTTGATCGGAAAGTCTACAAGCAGCACATATTTTGTCAAATGCACCTTTCTGAATAAAGAAAACTTCTCCATCTTTCTCAATTGTGGCAGCCGTTATTCTCATTTTTGGGTCAAACGGGGTAAATTCCTTCTGCGTAAAGGTATCCAACGGCAGATGGGCTTCTGCTGCAGCTGCCAAAAACGCCAAGTCTATTGGGTCTTGATTCGCTTCTTTGGAGGCAAGTGCTCCATAAAGCAAAACGTCGGTTTGTGCGAAACCATTAACCGCAACTTGCTCCTTGACGCGAAGTTCATTGGCTGTTATCGTGCCAGTCTTGTCTGAGCAAAGCACATCCATAACCGCGGCATCTTCACTGGCGCTAAGTCTAGTAACTAAGACGCCCTCCTTTGCAAGTGCGGCTGAGCCAATTGCCATATTAATTGTGAACATCGTTGGCATCGCTACAGGGACGGAAGCTATTACCAATACTCCGGCAAGTGGTAGCAACAGAGCAAGCTGGAAACCAGTAACTACTGCATAAGCGAAAGCGACAATTAGGGATGCAAGCACTATAATGGCAAGTCGTCGAGCGATTTTGATTGTTACTTCTTCGATGTGCAGTTTCGGTTTAGCTAATTCAAGCAAGGAGACTGTTTTTCCAAAGTATGTTTTTGTTCCTGTTGCTTCTACAATGCCTGAAGCTTCGCCAAACTTAACTTTAGATCCAGAGTAAGCTGTTTCCCCTGCTGATTTTGTGGCTGTGCCTGATTCGCCTGTAAGTATGGATTGATCTAAACCTAAATTGCCATCAACTACTCTAATGTCGGCAGGGAGTATATCTCCAATTCTTACGCGTACGAGATCTGCTGGGACAAGTTCTCTGGCCGGAATAAGTAGCCATTTTCCATCTCTTCTCACTCTGCTTTGAATGCTTAGTCTTGTCTTTAGAGTAGCTAATGTAGTGCTTGATTTTTTTTCTCGCCATAGAGATAGCGCTGAATTGAAGAATAGCAGTGATAAAATAACAAGTGCCTCGAAATACTTGCCTAAAATTAAAGTGATGATAACTGTCGCTTCAAGCATCCAAGGCACAATACCCCAGAATTTTAACGCAATTTTTCTTAAGAAACTTTCTTTTCGCTCGGGGACCTCATTATACCCATATACTGATAGTCTCCTTTGTACCTCTGCGGAATCTAACCCTGGTTCAGAATCTTCAGTAAAGGAGACTTTATCCAAAAAACGGTCGCCTCTTTTTAAGAGAATAAGCGTTACGCCTTTACTTGAGTGAGTGTTGGATTTGAATATTATCGTTACTGAGCGTCGAATGTTTTCGCTCGAAATTTGGCATGCAAAGTCAGTTTTTCTTAGAGATTCGAGGGGCGAATTTTTGCTATGCGATTTTTGGCGATCAAACGGCGACTTACCATGTTGCAAGAATCAAGCTAAGGCGAATATTTTGTATAGCAAACGATAATAGATTAAACAATTAACAAAGCTTTTGCTCTATTTTGAATTGCATACTAGAAGTTTCACTTGTATGTTATTTCAACATGCAACAACATAGTCTTATTAGTGTTTTTTCTTAAAGTCTCATGGTGAAATATATGAATCATTATAAAAAATATTTAGCAGTTGCAGGTGTCGGAGCGGCAATAACAGCTGTTGGAATAGGACTTTTTGTGCATACAAAAAAGGAACAGAAGCACGGCTGGTTCAAGTAAAACTGGATTTTTGGCTTTCGTAGCAAGCAAACTTCTATTTATTTTATTTTTCTATTTTCTACAACATGTCAGACTACCCAAAAACGATGAGACACTTTGCCTCAATATGGCAAGAGATAATTAGACTCATCCGAAACACCTACAAAAAAACTTGAAGCTGAGAATTGATAGCCGTTAATTGATAAAAACTATTCTTTACTTAAGCCTAATCGTAAATCCTCTAATTCAATTTCTATTTGGTCGATTCTATTTAGCAAATCCTTTTCACTTTTCGATAAATTAACATAAAGATACTTTTCCTCTTTCCGTCTAATCTTAAAGTAATAAGAAATAATAACAATAACCGCGGCAAGTGAAATCACGAATCCGAAAATACTTCCAAAAAACAAATTATCGTATCTTGAGAGAAAGAAACCTTCAAGTAAAACAGAAACAAATTGTGCTAAAAACCCTCCTGCTATACCAACTGATAAACCTAAAATCACACCATTACTAAGTTCAATTTGCCTTATCGAGCTCTCTTGACTTTTTATTAAATGATTAAGAACTTCATTTTGAATAAAATTTCTTTCTTTGATTAATCGTGTAATTTCTTCCTTTTTTTCCTCCATGGAAGCTTTCTCGTTCTCGTCCATAACCAATATTTAAGAATTCAAACTTAAATTTTTTTCAGAGAAAACACCGTGGTGAAAGAGGGGCAATCAAATGATTTGTCTATCAATTTTGCAATTGTATTCGAACATGGCATTTCTGAAGCTTAATCTTAGCTTTCAATACAAATGTTAAATTAACATCCACTCTTTGCGTTTAGACGTTTAACACAATAATTTACTACCGATTGATGGCTTAATGGTGCAACCGAAAGTAAATAATGATAGAACACTCAGCAATCACAAATTAAAATAAACAAGAATAATTAACTCTTTGTGGAGCCAAACTTATTGAATAAAGATGAAGCGCTTAGATTGCTTAAAGAATTAACCCACAGTTGCCCATTTATAGGTGAAAAGTCCGTAGCTATAAATGAATCAAATCCAAACGATGAGACTTCAAAAGGATTTCAAATTGTTATTGGTGGAATAAATAAAGACAATAAAACATGCCTTAGAAAAACAGTTGAAAAATACAAATATTTAACTAAAGAAGATCAGGGCAGAAGGATAATTATCTATGACCCAAAACAAATTAAATGCCCCGAATGCGGCGAAAACTTCATTTCTACAACAGAACTAAAAAAACACATAACAAGTACACATTACAGTAAAGAATCCGAACAAACTGAAGAGCCAACAGGGATTATGTAACTCCAGATTTGTTTGCTTTATGACAATCTCTTTTGAATATCAACTCTTTTCTACAAAAATGAACGAGTAGTCCGGAAAGGACTTATCCAAAAGACAAACTGGCTAGATTTGACTAATGCCCAATGCCTGACTGCAAGACCTAATTTACCTAGTTCAGCTAGCGACATGCTGCCATCTTACTTTGCATTTTTATTTATGACTTTTTGTCCTCCAACAAACCTCAACCTCTAGTTCATTGCACGCCTTCCGTTGGCTTGTCCGAAGCAAAATGCAATGCTGCTCTTGCTGGAAAAAGAAAAATATTCTGGCCAACCAAATTTGCTATAAGTGCGGGTAAGGCTATTGGCCCCAGTACTATGTTCCCCGATAACAATTGCGAGCGTTGAGTTTTTCTGGCTGCTAACTAGAGCTAATGCTATCGCCCTTGAGCGGCCAAATCTCTTACCAACCAAGTATGATATTGCAAAAGTGGCACTAAGAATTGATAAGATAAACAGAAGAAGAAAAATAAATTCCACGGGGTTCTCTCTTGTGTAAGCAGCTCCCGGTGCAACCGCGCCCCATACAAGGAATAATAAGAGAACGTGCTGCAAGGCTGGACTTTGGACAACGATTTTGCGAGTTTCTTTTAATGATAGTTTTCTTAAGGCTTGGCCAGCTATTAGGGGCACAACCACTATGAGAAGTAAATTTGCAAAAATAGCCGTCGAATTTATTTGAGCCATGGTTTGCGTCAAAAGCAAAATTGTTACTGGAACAGTTATGAGAGATAAAAGATTAGTAATCATACTAATAATGAGCGCCAAAGGGGTATATCCATGGAAAATATCGCTCCAAAATACAGCAGAAACTGCAGAAGGCGCACTCAAAGCTATCACCAACGCCGCATAAACTGTTGAATTGAAAAAAGGTATACCCACGACTGATAATACTGTCGGTACTATGAAGACCAAACATAACGCCAATATGATAATCTTGTAGCTTCTTACCGATGTCATGAACTCTTTTGGCTTGATATTTAATGCAACTAAGAACATTATCGCCGCGAGAAATATCGATGTATAAGGTTGCCAAATCATTCCAATTCCTGGAAGCAACAAACCTAAAGCGACACCGACTAAAACTGTAATTATTGAAGAAAATTTTCGAATAAATTCTTTATAATCCACGTTTGTGCCTACTAAATTAGCCAATTTTACGCTTAAAAAAGGATCGCTTTGTAACCTATTTCAAGGTATTATTGTAAGGTTGTTCTTACGATGAAAATTTTGTGCCAATAATGTTTTATGGAGATGCGTTTTGAATTAAAATCACTCTTGCTGGAGCTCCATCACAATCTATACGTAAAGGAAGCCCTGCAAACATATACTCGCCTTCCGGAATCTCAGAAAGATTTAGACCTTCAAATAAAGTAAGGTTGTTGATAAGCAAACTATGTACGTCGTCGTCTGCCCCATATTTTTTTACACTTAAATAATCAAATCCGAGCGTTTTCACCCCTAAATTCACAAGATGTTTCGCCGCATCCATCTTTATATGAACAAAATCAGTAGTAAACTGATTGTATCTTTGTGAGTTTTTTGTTTTAAGAAGTATAATGTCGTTTTTTTCTATATTGTGCTTTTCTAAATCTTTCACGTGAATCTCATTTTCAACATTCGTTAAATCGAATACTTTGGCTTTTCCATACAAACTATCAAGTGGTAACGTTGATGTGCCTTCAGTGCTGTTTTGTATATGTCGTTTAGAATCAACGTGTGAGCCTGTGTGGCTTCCTAAGCATATTAAAGACTCATTAGTGACGTTTGTTGGAATTGATGAGTACTGACTAATTCTAGGTGTAGGATTACCTGGATACACAGTCATTTTCTCTTGTATTGGAATTGATATATCATATATTTTAGCCATCTATTTCCCCCATTCAACACCATCATATGTACTAATGGTCACGAATGATCACTAGTGACTTGCATTCCATTTCGTTGTCAGGTTCAAGAAGATAATTATGCGCCAGCGAAAGCATGCCTCCAGAAATATCTTTAGCTTTGAAACCGTTTTGCAAAAGAATCCTCGTAGCAGAGTAAGCACGCTGACCGGAACGACAAATGACATTAATCTCACGGTCACGCGGCAATTCATTCAAGCGTGCTCGGAGCTGACCCAACGGAATATTAACTGCTCCCGGGGCATTCTCCACAGCAAGTTCCATTGGCTCGCGAACATCCAAAAGGAACCCGTTTTTGGCAGAATCCCAGTGACTTAGTGGTAAATCACCCCTTAGCACATCGGCGCCAACCATTCCTGCAAAGTTCACTGGATCCTTTGCGCTTCCAAACGGAGGTGCATAACAAAGTTCAGCTTCCTCAAGATCGTATACTGTAGCACCCATTTGCATCATAGCGGCAATAACATTTATCCGCTTATCAACTCCATCCTCGCCTAGCGCCTGTGCTCCTAGTATACGCCCATCGGATTTACGGAAAATGACCTTCATCGCGATAGGCTTGGCACCAGGGTAATACCCCGCGTGCGAATTGGGATATATGTAGATCTTCTCGTAATCAGTATCGCCGAGCTGTTTCAGAGCCTTCTCGCTGACTCCAGTCCACGCGATAGCTGACCCAAAAAGTCCAATAACTGAGGTTCCCTGTGAGCCACGGAATTTGGAGTTGCGCCCTACAATTGCGTCGGCTGCGATTCGACCTTGACGATTAGCCGGACCAGCCAAGGGTATTAGGGTCCATTGACCAGTAACAAAGTCCCTTACCTCAACTGCGTCGCCGACGGCGAAAATATATGGGTCAATAGTACGCATATGTTCGTCCACACGGATTCCTCCACGTTCGCCAATTTCTAGCCCAGCCTTTTTCGCTAGGGTAGTATCGGGGTGTACACCGAGTGCAAGGATCACAAGGTCAGCCGTGTATGTCTTTCCAGATTTAGTTCCTACCTCTATGACGCCGTTTGTTGCTTGTTTGAACCCTGCCACCGCATCGCCAAGCGCAACTTGGACACCGTGCCGTCTCAAGTAGGCTTCAACAACGCGTGCATGTTCCACATCCACCTGAGGCAAAACCTGCGGAAGCATCTCCAAAAGAGTAACATCAAAGCCTCTATGAACCAAGTTTTCAACCATTTCCAAACCGATAAACCCTCCACCTACAACTACTGCTCTGGTTTTTGGTTTTATGGTCTGAAATCCCGAATACTTTTGCATACCCGACAAAAATTCTGATCCTCGTTCTATCCATTCACGTATTGCTCTTGCGTCTGGGATTGTTCTAACGTGAAAAATTCCTGGAAGATCTATACCTGGCAATGGAGGATGAATTGACGCTGCCCCAGGCGACAGAACAAGGTAGTCGTAAGAATGAGTGGTTACCTCACCAGTCGCTACATCTTTCAAATTTACTGTTTTTTCTTTCGGCGAAATGTCGGTTGCCTCACAACGAGTGCGGCAATCAACTGCGAACTGATTTCGGAATGTCTGTTCGTTTGCTACCAGTAAGTCCGATTCTTTTTGAATTACATCTCCAACATGGTAAGGCAGTCCACAGTTTGCGTATGACACATATGGTCCGCGTTCTACCATGAGGATTTCTGCTTTTTCATCCAATCTGCGCAAGCGTGCTGCGCAAGATGCACCGCCTGCAACTCCACCAACAATAATTACCTTCATTTTGAGCCATCCTTTTTCTAAAAACTGCTTACTTGTAAGATGAGGAATTTATCCATCTTAAACTTATGTGGTTACAATTGCAAGTTACAAGAAAGCGCAGTATTGAGCGATCTCTCGACCTTTTTAACTTTGAATTACGCAAGAAAATTTTTCAAATCAAGAACATCTTTGATCGCCTGAAATACTGGTTCACCAATTCATATTCATTGGTGAGGATAGGATTAAGTATACTATACTTTTAAAACTCGATAATTTAACAACTATATTTTATGAATAACATATTGTAACCACATATATTTTTAATTTAAAGTTGTGTTTTCTTCAAGTGGTGTTATTGTTTGATTGACTTTCTTATTTCAGATAACATTAGGAATAATGACTTAAACAATTTTGCAAAAAGGGTGACAAGATGAAAGCGATTACTGTTGAACCAATGAAACCAGATACTGCACGATTAGAAGACATTTCTGAACCGGATCCAAAAAATGGCTCTGTGCTTGTGGAAGCAGTCGCAGTCGGAGTATGTGGAACCGATGTCGAAATAGTGAGTGGAAAATATGGTTGGGCGCCTCCTGGTAAATCACGCTTGGTATTAGGGCATGAATCGCTTGGTCGTGTGATCGACCCCGGACCCATGACAGGGCTTAAAAAAGGAGACTTCGTGGTTGGGATTGTCCGTCGACCAGATCCTGTTCCCTGTCCAAACTGTGCAGTGGGGGAATGGGACATGTGCAGCAACGGTCTATACACTGAGCGTGGCATCAAACAGATTGACGGGTACATGTCTGAGCGATGGCGGATCGAACCTGAGTACGCTATAAAAGTGGATCCTTCGCTGGGAATCCTGGGTGTGTTGGTTGAGCCAGCGACGGTTGTGGCTAAAGCATGGGAGATGGTGAAGGCGATTGGTCAGCGCTCGTATTGGGAACCGCAAAATGTACTGATAACAGGTGCAGGACCGATTGGCCTTCTAGCGGCCCTCGGTGGTAAGCTGAGCGGATTGGATGTTCATGTTTTGGATCGCGTTACGTCGGGATCCAAGCCTGATTTGGTGAAAGATCTTGGAGCGATTTATCATTCAACATCTGTTTCGGAATTAGATTTCGAGCCAGACATTATTATCGAGTGCACAGGTGTTGGGCAAGTCATCGCAGAATCCATTCAAAAGCTAGGTGCTGGCGGTATTATCTGTCTCACGGGTGTTGGGTCGGGCGGCATGGCGCCCAAAGCTTCAACCGCTGACACTGCTGCGGCAGCGGTTCTCAGAAATAACGTCATGGTTGGAAGTGTTAATGCGAACAAGAGACACTGGTACAAAGCTGGAATAGCGTTAAAACGCGCAGATCAAAAGTGGCTAAAACGGCTAGTTACAAGGCGTGAAAAACCGGAGAATTTCAAACAAGCTTTGAATCGAGAAGTGGGCGACATAAAGGTAATTATTCAATTCTCCGACATTTAATCCAAAAATTTGAATTTTCGAATAAATAAACTTCGATGTCTAAGGAAAAGGTTATTTTTAGGAATGACAGAAGACTTATTAAATCGCCACTCGAACACCCAAATAGGCACTTTTAAGAAATCAACATAAAAAAAAGTTGAATCTGAAATGACAACGCCTTCTGATGTAAACGAAAAATTAAGTCAATCAAAGAGGTATGTTCGCTCAATAAACGAATTATGGGAAATGTGGAAGCCCCGAGTAAAAATGAGAATATACCCGTTTACCTATGCTCGCTACGAAGACGTCGAGAGGGTAATGAATAGTCTGACTTCTTATGACAGAGAAAAGTGGGCATCCGCGTGGAGCGCCATAGCTAAGCCATATGAAGAAAAAGCAGCTCAAGCAGAAAAAGCAGAAGACACTCAAAGTGCCAAAGAAAACTATCTTATCGCATACCAGTACTACAGGCTTGGAAGGTTCCCCACAATCAATTCTGAAGGAAAAAAGCAGGCGTACAGAAAATCACAAGAAATGCTCCTAAAAGCTGCACAATACTTTGATGTTCCAATAGAACGTGTAGAAATACCCTTCAAAGCTCAAGGCAATGAAGGAACCAAGATAATTGCTTATTTAAGAATACCTAAAACCTGCAAGGCGCCTTTTCCATTACTTTTTAGTTGGGGTGGGATTGATGGTTTCAAAGAAGAACAATTAAATGACGAGGTTTTAGAGCATGGGTTAGCTACGCTGGCAATTGATGGCCCAGGTGTTGGTGATTCGCCCCTTAAGGGGTCTGAGAACGCTGAAAGACTCTTTGAAGCAGTACTTGATTGGATTAACATACGCAAAGAATTAAATGCGAAGAAAGTGGCAATCTGGGGTTACAGTACAGGCGGTTACTGGGCAGTTAAAGTGGCTCATATCTACAAAGACAAAATAGCATGCGCAGTAAGTCAAGGTGGACCCGTTCACTATGCTTTTGAAACAGAATGGATAAACCAGCAAGATCGGGGCGAATATGCATTTGAAGTGTATGACGCTCTTGCTTTTGCATTTGGCAAGTCAGGCTATGAAGAATGGGTAGACTATGCACCTAAGCTGTCTCTGCTAAAACAGGGAATCTTGGACAAGCCATGCGCACCCCTGTTACTCATTAACGGAGTGCACGATTCGCTTTTCCCAATCAAAGACTATTATTTGCTGTTTGAACATGGCAGTCCAAAAAGCGCAAGATTCTTTGAAGCTGGACACATGGGATTCACCAGAGACACCAACAAAATTATCACTGACTGGATTTATGAAAAATTGATTTAACGATTCAAAAAATATCAACGAAATTATTTGGCGAAAGGGTTCAAAATTTGACGCTCCAACTATTATGACATTACCTGCATTTCTTTTTTTTAGTAAAAACAGAAGTTAAACGGCTGAAATCCCTGAAAAATGGAAATTAAAGTTAGAGCACTTTAGGTCTTGTTGTTTTTTTGCTCCATTACCTTCTTTGCAAGAGCTACTGCTTCTTCTCTTGTTTTGCCAAACAATGCACCTATTTTATCTGCGTCTTCTTTAGTCACCGCAGCACCACCTATCATGACAACCACTTTGCCTTTTAACCCTTCAACTTCTAATGCAGAAATTAAGTTTGATAGGTTCTCCCGAGCAGCAGAAAGACCAATAGTGACTACTATGATGTCGGCATTTACTTCTTTTGCCTTTAAAGCAAAGGTTGTTGGGGAAACGCCTTTTCCTACATCTATAGTTCTAAACTGAGCGGTTTTGAGGGATTTTCTAACCATCTCCTTAGCTGTGTCCATTATGTCGGGGTGAAGAGTACCCATAACAACGGTTCCAATTGGGTTGACTGGTTCCGGCGGTTCCTTCTCCCTCATACCTTTTAACCAAGACATTAAAAATCAAATCCTATATTCTAAAAATGTCAAAGACGTTATTAATATTAGCCTTTTCCTCTCAAAGACTCAATTTACATTAATCTGTGTCAACTTAAAAAATAGAAGTATGTGGTGGGCCGGACCGGATTCGGACCGGCGACCTTCTGCACGTCAAGCAGATGTCCTAACCAGGCTAGACGACCGGCCCACAAATGCTTACATTTTTACAGCTTTTTCCAATATCGCTTCGTCTATTAGGCTGTTGCAATATCAAAATTCCCGCTTATATTAATCTATTTCCATGTTTAAAAAACCGTAAATCTGCGATAACTGTTTTTGTAATATAGACATTTTAAGCCACTTACCGCTTATATGTAATTTGAGCAAAAGAGCTATGGCAACCGACGGAGTCCTCACTTTACTGGTTGATTTCATTCATAAAAACTCAAACGTCGCAGACATCCAATGGGACCGACGAATGACTCCACGGTTGCTTTTCAACCCTTACTCAGAAAAATATGAAGAACGAAAAATAATAGCCCATTACTTTCTACTTGCTTCATCGATACTAGACGACACTATCATTGGTTACCCTGAAAATGCCCGTATGCTGCTTGGATATTTGCATGAAGCTTTTGGGAGCAGCTTTTTCGAAATAAAAAAAGGGCATATCTTTGAAGAAGAAATCGTAAAATTCGATTTTTATCACGATTTAGGACCAAACAGAAAAGCCGCTTCAGAAATTTTGGCTTCAGTTAACCTGTTCGTAAAAAATAATGCTGAAAGAAACTTGTTAAAATACGCTCAACGATTTACCAAACCTGAAGATTTCATTGATGATATTTCCCAAAACGTCAAAGCATTCAGCCGACCCCACATTGATAAGGCGTGGATTTACCTGCGCTGGATGGTACGCCCTCAACCTGATCTTCAAATTTACGATCATTTATTGCCTGAAAATCTCTATGTTCCATTAACCAAGGAAAACGCTAATGTCGCCGCCAGTTTAGGTTTAATAAACATCTCTTCTCCTTCACTTTGGCGAGATGAAGCTACAGCGGCAGAGGCAAGGCAAAAAATAACTAACTTTGCAAAACGCCTCTTTCCTTCGGACCCTGCAAAAGTGGACTATCCATTCTTTCTTCTAGGCAGATGGCTCAGACAAAAAACTCTGAACCGATCCACCTTGAAGACGGCGCTTGATTTTCTTGATCGCATGCAAAAGATAACTGGGCAGCCCCAAGCTTATTACCAAAAAATGAGTCGTTATAAAAGTGGATGGGAGAAGAAGACGGCTCTTATCCTTCTGAAAATGCACATTGCATTCGGTTATGAAACAATTAGTTTTCCTTTGCCTAATAATGAAGTCTATACTCCAGATTTTATTTTAGAAAAAAAGCTCGGCGGTCGGAAAATAATTCTTGAACCTCACTTTGAAATGACTAAGCGGCAAGCGCAAAAATACGCCTTGTTCAAACGTACGTATGGCCATGAATTTCTCTTAATTCTTTTATTAAAGAATGATTTAATTCCGCTTTATCATCAACGGAAAATTTTGACTGATGATGTTTGTGATGATGTTTGGCCGATTGAGTTTATTCACTTGTTGGCGGAAAAAATTAGAAGAGGCACCTACGTCGAATAATGATGCTTTTTGTAAGCAGTTAATTAAGTAGCAAACCCAAGTAAGGCTGAGTAGATTATGGCGCAAGACAATTTTAAACCCCTTGTAGTTTGGCTTATACTAAACGGGAAAACAGAAGAAGCAATTGAACTTTTATCGAAAAACTATAAGGTTAGTGTACCTGAATTGAAGGTGGGGTTGCCTAAAGGGCACAAAATAAAAGCTTTTGGTTGCTACACAAATAGAAACCAAACAATATCAGTTCAAAACAGCGACATTTTAGTAAATCCATTTGTAATTATTCACGAGTTTTACCATCATCTACGCAGTAAAGGGGCGGATAAAATGCATAAAGGGACAGAGAAGAACGCAGACAGGTTTGCTATAGAATTTATCGATGCCTACAAAAAAGCTGCATCACAATAGCTGCGTTTATTCAGAATCATAACCTATTGGCTCGGTTATCTCTATTGGCAATTTGTCAGCATTAGAATCGTAAGCAACCACGCATTTTGATCCTTCAAATGGGTATCCTACAATCATTAGGATTCTTCCAAAAAAATAGTTCATGTCAACGTGGCTTGGTGAAATATTACCTGATGGATGGGAATGCACAGTGCCTACTAACGAGAAATCACCCGAAAACAGATACGGGTTAAAATGGACATTTCCTTCACCATGAACCGCAAATGGAGCTAAGACTAGATCGTTTATTTTGATTACGCATTTGCTTTTTTTGCCTCTTAGCAACAGAAAGCTTTCTCGTGGGTAAAGTTGTTTTGCGCCTGAATAAATCGTGTCCAATATATCTTGAGGTATTTGAACTGTTAGTGTCTTTGCTGCCATGCACAAAAAATGTCATCGGAGGTTAATTACTTTACTTATAATCTTTTCATGTGGATACCCCATTAATGTGAAAATAAGCACCATTAGTTTGGGGAACTGTTCGGTAAACATTTTAAGCGCGAGCGAAATAGAAGTGTTGATTTGTAAGTGCCGAGGTGGCAGAGTGGTTAACGCGCGGGCCTTGAGAGCCCGTGGAACATCCGTTCCGCATGGGTTCGAATCCCATCCTCGGCGCCAAATTGTTAAAAGCAGCTTGATTCACGCTCTGATTAATGTTACTAAGCGTTCCAAACAAGATAGTTAAACGACACATCGGGTTAAAAATTGAAGCCTATGGCTTACTGCTCCGTTTCTTGCGATCGATGGCCAGATTATTCGGAGCTAAAGTTGCATTTTGAAAATAATGATGAACTGTTATCCTCTAAACCTAAGCTAAAAGCATGTTGGATGCATATTTGAACGAAGTTTAGTAAGGGAGTCCGCATATTGCCATAAAATTTGTTGGCCGCCATCTCCTCACCATATAATCTTTTGCGTCATGCATTTTGGAATTTTTTGGAATTCTGTCCTTACTTGCACCTAATTCCGTCATAGCAAAGGGTTTTATGCCAATTTATCCATATAAAAACCAGTGCGCCGCCGAAGAAACAATTGAAGGTTAAATTTTGAAAGTCAAGTCCAATACACAAGAGTGTAAGCAGCCAAAACTTTTAGAACAAATATTTGAGAATAGCTTGGATGCCATATTATTAATTCTACCTTCTGACGGCAGTATACTAATGGCTAACCCTGCAGCCTGCAAAATGTTTGGCATGACAGAAGACGAACTAAGGCAAGCTGGACGAAACGGAATTATTGAAATGAATGACACAGCTCTCGCTGCCTTCGAAAAAAGGAATAGAGAGGGCAAAATAACAACAGAGCTAACGTATAAACGAAAAGATGGTTCCACCTTCCGAGGAGAATTTACATCCAAAATTTTTACAGATGCCGATAGCATCGAAAAGGCAACCGTAATAATAAGAGACATAACTGAACACAAAAAGACCGAGCAAACGTTACGAGAAAGCAAAGAACGTTTAGAACTGGCCCAGCATGTAGCAAGCTTAGGGAGCTGGGAATTTAACGCAAAAAAAGACGAGGCAATATGGTCCAAACAACTCTATGACATGTTTGGGCTAAATCCAGAGAAAAAAGCTCCAAATACCGCTGAATATTCAAAGCTAATTTGTTCTGACTATTCACAATCCGTTAGTGATAAAATGGAAAAATTCTTGGTTGAGGCAAAACTGGGGGACACTGTTGGCTTTGATTATTGCATATCAACGCCACAAGGCGTGACTAAATACTTGCATACAGTTCGAATGGTTATAGAAGTCGATGAAAACAACAGACCTTCAAGAATAACGGGTATAGAGCAAGATATTACAGACCGTAAAAAATTAGAAGATAAATTGTTGCGATACTCAAAAGATTTAGAGGCATTGGTTGAGGAAAGAACTAACAAGCTTAAGGAAAAAGAAAGGCTGGCTGGTATAGGCGAAACCGCTGGCATGGTTGGGCATGATATCCGTAACCCGCTTCAAGCAATTGTTAGTGAACTTTACATGGCAAGGCAAGCTATGCAAAAGGGCGCCATGGGCGCAGAAGAGGCGGTGGAAAGTATAGACTTTGTACAGGAACAGGTTGACTATATAACTAAAATAGTGCAGGACCTGCAAGACTATGCGCGACCCTTAAACCCTGAGTTCCATGATGCAGATTTGTCTAATATCTTGGTTGACGTATTTTCAATAATAGCAGTTCCCAACCAAATCAAGCTTAATGTTCACGTTAAGGGAACACTAAAGATTAAAACTGATTCGACTTTCCTGAAACGAGCATTAACAAACCTTGTCAACAATGCTATACAAGCAATGCCAGACGGTGGAGATCTAACAGTAATTGCTTACGAAAAAGAAAAATCAACCATTATTACAATTGGCGATACAGGCATTGGTATACCTGAAAATTTTAAGCCTCTTATTTTCAACCCACTAATGACAACTAAGGCTAAAGGTCAAGGGTTAGGCTTAGCCGTCGTGAAGCGATTAATAGAAGCGCTTGGTGGACAAGTAAGATTTGAAAGCCAAGAAGGTACGGGCACAACATTTACTATAGATCTTCCGCGTTAACAATAGCTTGCTTGTAAAATATTTGTTAAGGTAACGTAGCAAGTCGCTTGGTAACTTTTTTTATTGCGTTCGGACTCTAGATATGCGGAAAAATCGCTTGTTTATGCGCCCATTTAATAGCGCCTAAGCCTTGAAAGCCCGTGGAACGTCCGTTCCGCATTGGTTCGAATCCCATCCTCGGCGACAACTATATTGCGACATTCTCAGGCATCAAGTGTCAGGCTTGAAAATCTCCCGGCATACCCTTAGCAAACGTAGCAGTAAACCCATTCGCATCAACATTAGCAGGCTTACGCTTTAGCAAAGGACTCAACTAATTAAAAAGACCCCAACCAACTGCTGTCGCAAATAGATTTGAATTGTTACTTAAGTGGCAAAGCAAATACCAAATGTGTTGCTTCAAGGTTGTTACCACAATTTTTTATATCCTTTAGCTTAGTTGAATATAATGAAATGGTGAAAATTTTGAAGAAAAAAAGTAGATTAATCTATGCTGTTTTTACTGCATTTACTTTAGCCTTTTTTATCATTGCACTCACACCAAACGCAATTGATGTTAAAGCCCAAACACAAGACCAAGTTTTCATTTATGTTTCGGTAGGTGGGACCATCTCTTCCGCAGGAACAAACTTGACCGGCGGGACAAGCTACAATTACACTAATGGTCAAACAATCAGTTTTTCTGCAAACCCAGATCCAGGATGCAAATTTTTATTCTGGTCTTACGCCTCAGCATCGGGAACAAACACATCGACTAATAATCCGCTTCAGTACACTATCTCTTCAAACGAATGTGCCGTACAAGCAATGTTCATCCCTACCACAAACGCGTCAATCGCCTCAACTTCAAGCCAAACTGGAACCGCACCCTTCGCAGTCCCCATCTCATTAGGTGGAACAACAACCCCTGCAGCTGGAACTTATAGCAATTATACTATTGGTGAAACCGTAAGTTTCACAGCCAACCCAGGCAGCGGATTCAAGTTTCTATACTGGTTAGTGCCTGCCGCAACAGGAGATGCAGTCAGCATCGTTACATCAAACACTCTCGCCTTCAACGTTACAGCAAACGCGTGCGCAATCCAAGCCTTCTTCGCTCCAACCAGCAGCAATATAACAGTACCATCAATACCTACAGTTGATGAATTCTCGTCAGTAGCCATAATTATATTAGCAGTCATATTAGCTACGATCTCTCTTGGAACTTACAAGTATTCCAGAACAAAGCAAAAATAATACCATTTTTTATTTTTTTTTAAAAAAAATTGTCGTTAATTTTTTGAATAATTGGACTTTTTTGAATTAGACGACCTTTAAAGTGCTATACCTTCAATTCATGCTGCTCTTTCTTGATTTGAATGTAAATTTGTTAATCCCGAAAAAATATTTATTGCTTTATTGTTAAGTTCCATGAACCATGATTCAAGTTCGCTATATTTTTCAATAATGTACGTTCACAATAAGCAGATTGGCGGTAAATTGGAGCAAAGCTTTTAAGAATTATGTCTATAAAGGAAACGCTAACTATGGAAAAGGAAGGGGATTAAGCGGTAACTGCATATGTTAAATTTGCGAATATACTGGTCATGGGCGAATTGATTTCTGTTCTTTCAAGTCAACGCTTAAATCCATCTTTGATGTTGAAAAGAATAATTTAACGGTTAAGAAAAGTCATGATCATACTTGATTATTTAATTTCCATCATTTGGTTTTCTCCCTTTCTGTACATATTTGTCTTAGGAATAGGAAAAATAGCTAACAAAACCAGAAAATCCGATCTTCTGAAGCAGAAAGGGCAAGTTGACAAAAAAGTTGACAGAATAATATTTCAAATTCCCACAATCGGCAACGTTAAATCTGTAAATAAAATATTTGAAACAGTAAAAAACTATGCATTGCCTGTACCTTTGGAAACATGGGTAATTATCGAAGAATGGGATACCCATAAAACCGAATATTTATGCGACAAGGTTGTTGTTGTTCCTAAAGATTTTGTGTGTGAAGACTTGTATAAAAGCCGTGCATTAGAATACGCCCGCAGGCTAAGGCAAACCTTAGTCGACGCACACGAATTAGACGTAAACTATCTGTTGCTGCAAGGTGACGACGATGCATTGCCTAGCCTTGAGTTCATTAAAGAATGCCTGACCGTACAAGCAGACATTATCATTGGAACAATTACTCCAAAGGTTCAAAGTATTTGGAGTACAATTCTTGACTATGAACGGTGTGTCGCATGCGGTATATTCTGTAATTTTTTTACAAATTTGGGACAGCCACTTTGGGCCCATGGCGAAGGAACAGCGATGAGCAGTCAAGTAGATAGGAACGTTTCTTATGACATAAGTGTCTTCACCCACACTACCAAACACAAATTAGTTCTAAATGAAGACTCTTTCTATTTTCACAAGGCTGCAATAATGGGTTACAGCATCTTTAATTCAGAAGAACGAATTTTTATATTGCCGCCATTAAGTTTTAGCGATGCTATAAAACAGAGACGCAGATGGCTTTGGGGACAAATTTCAATTTTGAAACTGAAAATGTTGCCTTTACCAAATAGACTCCGATTGAGTTTCATCGGTTTCTCAGGATTATGGCTATTCTCTATTGGAACTATTGGGTTGCCCCTGTACTATTTGCACATCGTCAACATACCGGCTGTGCTATTGCCTTTTACTTTTCTAAGTTTAGGTGTATGGCTTGTAACTAGAGCTTACACTATAGGCGTTTGCATGGGTTGGAAACACGCATTAGCTGGAACCGCCGTTAGCTACCTAACTGTGGGCTTGAATTTTATTACCCATGTGATAGGTTTGTTCAAAGGAGACCCAAAAAAATTCGAAGTAATCCGCAAAGAATGATCAACGATCAGGTTATAGATGCTTCAAATTTTTTCAATTATCAATTTTTCTTGTCAATTGAAAAATGAATGATTTTCTCGTTCCCCTTTGATCCAATTATTTCAATTATGGTCAAGGTGATTATTGCGTATAAAGGGAGCCAATCGTATGGATACATTTGAGTAACAATTGAGCCTGATGTTTCAGCCCGCAAGAATGATAATCCTATATTTTGGTAGAAGAAAAAAGGTAAATTGGTCACAGTGAGAAACGCAACAACTCCCGCAAGAAATGGGCGTATTCTTTTTCTGTTGTACCAAAGTAACAGCGGAAGAGCCAGAAGTGCCCCGCGTGGATCAAATGAACCAAATGAAAAAAGTAAGGCTGAAATCCACGGTTTCTTAGTAAATCCAAAATATAGCGCCCCTACCAACAGAGTGGTTTGAAGCACATGCGCGTTTCCCAAAACATAACCAATGTAATATGTCGGCGACAGGGATTGCCCGTTAAAACTAAAGAACCCATAATGTAAAAGGCTAAGTGAAGCTACATCGATTGGTGGAGTGGGCAGTGGTTCTAACAAAATAATAAACGCTGCCAAAATCCCGTAACCAATTTTCTTATCCTTAACCATTTTATAAACAAAAAAAGCCAAGGCTGGAATTAAAGCAAACTGAATAATGTCAAAAACGGTCAACGCGTTTGTGTAACTTAAAGCTAAGAGCGGGGCAAAAAGAACCAGAAAGGACGGTGTATACTTGAATGTTTGAGGCGCTGGAAGAATCTGATAATCTCCCTTTATAGCTCCGCCCCAGTAGATTGTAGTTGGATTATGGAACAGTCGCCACTCTCCAATGTAATAAGCTGAGAAATCTCTTGCCCAAGCTCCCGTTACAGGCTTAAACGTTTCTGGGAATGCAAGGCAAAATACGATCGCGTTTAAAGCTAGGGCTATTAGAATTATTGTAATAATTTGTGTATTCTGGTGTTTGCTTAGCATTTTTTTTATTTCTTGTTTAGCTTTAACGTTATCTTTGTAGGAATTGAATTAAATATTGAACAACTGTGCCTGCTATGCTAATTTTTTTTGCCACAGTATTTACGTCACCCACTCAAAAGTATTTCATTCCTAGTATTTAGCGCTCAAATACAGCAGTATGGACAAAGCGAAGAACTCGAATAAACCAGGCAAAAACTCAAACGGTCCCAATCCATAAGGTCGAAACCTAAAAAATGATATCACCAGCGGACTAGACGTAACGTCTTTGACCAAAAAGACTAAAGCAAAAATTACAAGCCCTATCGTAAATTGAGAACGAGTTTTAATGTAGACATCAATGTAAATTAATGTTACAGCAACTAGAAGCGCAATATTAATCGTGGAAAGTATGGTGTAAGCGGCGTAAAAGAATTCTAAGTCACCAGCAACAAAATTACCTGGGGGAACTTCTCTTGGCTGTTGAAAACCCGGGAATTGCGATCTGCTTTCAAGAACAACCCAGAAAGCCGCAAGAACAGCCAATGCTATCAAAAGCGCAAATAGTATACCAATTTTTATCTTTCTATCCATTTGTTTCTCCTCTTTATCTTGCTCCTTTTTCTACTTTTTCCCGATTTTCTTCACAATCTCCTCAAACAAGCTATAATTCTCCTCCAAAGTTTGCGAAAGAAAGTAAGTTGCACCATACCTGTCACCGATTGAAGTAATCATTCTGTTTTTTTCCAGAACCTCAAGATGATGTCGCATCGTTTTATAATCCATCTTAAGTAAG
>CAVYXL010000009.1:0-4711 GCA_963772505.1 Candidatus Bathyarchaeota archaeon | reverse complement strand
AATCTTGAAAGAGGAACGATCTTCAGCAAGAAGGTCTGTGAATTAGTTTAAATGGTCCATTGCTAAGGGTCTTAAAAACGGATAAAAACGGATAGTGGAGTAACGGAATATGGAATTCTGTCCCAAATGTGGTTCTCGCCTTGAGCCAAAGAAATCCAAAAGTGGTAAAGATGCTTCTTTAACTCTAAGCGTCGCCTTAGCGTAGATGCTCTAATTTCTCTGTTTATTCTGCTATCATTTCTACCTGCGGAGCCCGCAAGCAATCCTTGCAGTATATTCCTCAAAAAACGATGTGGAGGCTCTTCTCTTGAGTAATTCCGTTAAGTTTCGAGTAGATTTGTCTTTGCCTAATAGTTTGCGTGGCAAACATTGTCGTGGTCTTGGCTGTCGCCGAAAAATTTCCAGAAAAAACAAAAGCGGTTACTGTCGACGTTGTTATGGTCGTTTTGTACTTCACGTGAAAAGTACTGAAGCCAATATGAAAAACAAACAATCAAGAAACTAATCAACGGCTATGCGGTTTTAAGATTTGCCATAGCTTGCTTGTTATCTCTTTTTAGCCCTATTATTGGAAACAAAAAAATTTTATATTCAGTGAACAACGATATGGTAATTTGACTGACCTAAAATGGCGAAAAGGCTTGTTTATGTCCTTAGTGCTTTGTGCATTTTCCTTGCATTAGGGTTAGTAGGAACATTGGTCTATTTTGTGCCATTGGCGACTAATCAGAAGAACTCTTCTGAACCTGAACCTACTGCAATTGTAATAACTCTGCCAACGCCAACTTTGGCAACGCCGACTTCTACGCCAACGCCAACAGCTTCACCAACTGCCCCAGAAAGTTCGCCCACTTTGTCTTTCCCTCCAATTGGGGAGTCAATTTCAATCACATCGGCTTCGCTTAAAGCTCCCACGAACACAATTTATGGTTGGGTTGGAGTTATTGCAAGCAGTAATACTGGTCTAAGAGTTCAATTAGCCAGCGTAATAATAAGCTATTCTGGAACTAACGTTTGCACGGTCCCAACAAACCAAGTCGTTACTAATTATCCAACTAACTTAAGTTGTTACTTTCCCCCCAATTCAACCGTGCCTGCTGGTTATTATTATACAATTACGTTAGTTACTGAAGCTGGAAATAAATTTAGTATCTCCCCTGTCTTTGCTCAACAGCAGTGAAGTCGCCAAATAGTTTTCCATTGGTCATTTCATAATCGACTGCTTGTTTGTTCTTTATTCTGTAAGGATTTGAAGGATACTTGGCATTAAGTGTGAGTTTATAATGAAACTCCATATCGTAAACCGTTTCAGAATTAAACTTTGTTGAAAAAAACAAACTCTTTTACACATCTTGCACGGGTACTCAATTATAGCAAAAACTTGGTTTTATTTTATGCTATGCAGATTTAAGACTTATCTCTCCAAGTTTCCAGGTCGCCGAGACCATTATAGCGCCTTAATGTACTCCGGAATCTTAGGAGTTGGAGGCACTTTGGGATAGCATCAGAATTGTCACCTTTCATACCATAGAATAACGTATCATATGCACCTTGAAATACTACGCTGAGAAGAATAGCAATCAGAATTATATTCACATATTTTTTTAAATCTCTTAATGCCATGTTAGTTTATTTCTACGCTATTACAATTTAAGATTTGTTGACTCCGAAATAAACCAAGAGTCCACCAACGACCATAAAAGCAATCGCAATTATTGCCTCTATTAAGTAACTATATGCGTGAGAAAACATGTTTGTTACAGAAATATTGGTTATTAATCCTCTTCCAGCAAAGTAAGCTACAATCAAACCTATTAAGAACAGCAATATTCCTATGCCAATGAGTATTGTTTTGTTCATTTTGTCTCGAGTCTATTCTACACTACGCGGATTAAAGACTTTTTACAATAGGAAAACTTGTGATGTGAGACTTATTCTAATTCAGCTTTTTATATATAATTCGCCACAATGGTCACATTCGAGTGCATTAGCGATTTTTCTTGAGGGTTTAAAAGTATCTCCTCCACATTTCTTACAACTCACAGCTTTGAACCCCTCACCTTTCATAGCTAAGAACTTTTCAAGGATTTCTTTTGTAGAATATACTAATTTCAGACCTGAACCTTCTTTGAAGAATGCTATCCGCTTAATTTCTTTTTGAGGTGTGGGAGTACCGTCTGTCTTGATTAAAAAGACCTTGTGGTAATCTCGAAAAGACCCTCTGCTCTTAAAGTCTTTGTGAAGTCTGCCTTTGTAAGAGAACAAGTATTTTGAATCTAAAGGCTTTAAACCTGTTTCTTCTTGAAGTTCTCGCATAGCAGCTTTTCTTCGGCTTTCACCTTTGTTTGCTCCACCACCTGCAAGCATGAAAGATTCACTACCTTGACTAACAACTAAAATGCCTTCAGGAAACTCTACTATAGCAGTACCTCGCCTACGGTTGAAAACCATTAGCATATCCTCTTTCTTTGTTTACTATCAAGACAAGAGTCAGGTTAGAATCCTCTGAGTGCAATAAAAAGCTCCAAGTTCTGCTGAATATTTCGTTTCTATGTTGTTTTTAATTACCTCAATAATCCCTGCGGATGCTTTTTCTTTTATCTGCTTATAAAAAGATTCTTCGCTATCCTTTCCGATTAAGACTGTTGGTTCTGGGCAAAACACTTTAACTTCCATCTGTTTTCCAATCAAGTTATTATTGGTTGTGCTTAAACCATTGTTGTCAACATATGAGCCATCGAAAAAAGTTACATCTATATTTTTATAATACTTATTCAGTCCGATTTTTGTCTTTATTAACTCTTTCAATTCTTGTTGGTGATTCTTAGTTATAGATGGCTTGACAACGAGTTTGAAAATAACACCTGAGGGAATTGTCATTAATTCATTCGAATTTTGGCTGAGGATTTTATCAACTTCCTGTTCAAGCGCAGGGTCCAAACTTATCGCCATCTTGTAGTTACTTCTTGCGCCTGACAAATCACCGATTTTTTGTAATATGTACCCTTTTTCCATAAACGCTTCTGCATATTTTGGGTCTAAGTTGATAGCGTCATTTAAATCATTAAGTCCTTCGTCAAATTTACCAAGGTCTCCTTTAGAACGACCCCTCATACATAACAAATATGCACTTTTTGGATTAATTTTAAGTCCAGCGGTAGCATGAGCCATTGATTTTTCATAGTCTCCAAGCATTGAATATGATAGTGCTAAGTTTCTTTCTTTGTATTCATCAGGATTTTTAATATTTTGATGTAAAGGTCTGTCAGGGTTATTTTTTATGAGTTCTCTAAGCATCTTCATGTCAACTTTCGTATTTTTCATTTGTTCAATCAGTGCTTGCAAATTTTGTTTCATTTCTTTTTCAGTCATCATTGCCACCCATGCTTTTTTGTAATATCACAAGTAATCTCTTTTGCCGTATTTTTTGTAGTATTCATCTACTACAACTTTAACACTTTTCATTGATTGGGCATTATTGAGATACTCTCGATATTCTGGATTTGAATAAACTTCCTTTGGAACAACAAACCTGAGACCGTATCTATTTCCCTTCGTTATTGTTTGCCCTTTTTCTACTCTTTTCTTAGACTCTTTCGCTATTTTTTCTTTCTTTTTTCCTCTGTAAGTTTTTTCCTTGCTTTCTGTGGAGCGAATTCCCAAAACCTGTCTAAATAATCTGCCAAAATCATAAACATTAATCTTTAATGTGGCATTGTCCTTGACCTCAAAACGTAGTTTCTTCTTGTACCTTGAAACCTCAAAGTCATAACAGCCTTGGGTAAGTTTGAATGTTGAATTGCCACTTGAATCAGTACTTACCTCAAAAAGTGGAATTACTCTTGAGTATTCTCCAAAGATAGGGGCAATAACGGATGAAACTTTTAGTTGAAGTTCAGGTATGCCATACCTTGAAAAATTCGTAACCTGAAAGTTCAATGTGGGACTTGACACTTTGAGTTTCTCAGCACGTTCAATAAAGAATTGAGTGCCAAGGGATTCATCAACAGTCTTAAGGAATCTTGATAATGGCTTGACTACGCCATTGATTAAATCTTCACTATAAGTTGGTAAATACTGTTGTCTTTCAACAGTTATTACTGTGTCAATATAGAACTTAAGCAATGGCTCTAAGGCTTGAATGAATTTATCGGTTGAAAGCCAAAAGGCTCTTGATTGATTGTACATTTCATCTCTGAAGTCTTCAAGAAAGAATGCATATGAAGCCAAAGGACTTGCGTTTAGCACCCTAATTTCAGTTATTCCACCAGTATTAACACTTTCAAATGTTGCATCATTTCGATTGAAATGAGCTATAAAGGGATTCAATTCTACATTATACGATGTAGTGATGATTTGGTGAACATCCACATCTTTACCTCTTGCTTTTTCCGTATTCTTTTCCTTCAAAGACAGTATTGTTTTTAAACGCTTTTAGTTTTTGTGTCGTGCCGTGTGGTGTGGTGTTGTGTCGTTGTGGTCGCGGTTGTGGGCGTGTTGAGAGGGTACATGAATATAGGAGAAGAGATTTTAGAAGTTTTAGTGAAGGGGAAAAAGATTAAATTTTGATTCACATACTATTGGCATGTAATATTTATGAAGTCAAGTGCTTTTATAACGCTTGCTTCCTATTGTTGATTTAATACTTTCGCCAGTTTAGTGGGTTTGGCTTTCGAACTAACGCCCGTCTTGCTCTAGCCAAGGGCTCTAG
>CAVYXL010000008.1:0-8198 GCA_963772505.1 Candidatus Bathyarchaeota archaeon | reverse complement strand
ACATGCTCAAGTTCCACCACAGAAACTTTTTCTGAATTTACCGTTACCTTGTCCTCCACTTGGGAAACGGGAACTTTGAGGTGCAATTGGAGAAAGCTGGTCAGGTTTTCTTTTTCGCTTTGTAAATCGCCTAAGTCTACTTTGAGTTCCATTTGGGGTTTATTTTTGTGTCCAAAAAACAAAAGTGCTCCCTCTACAAGGGTAAGCTATTTTGATATTAAAAAAGCTTAGCAGCGCGCTTGGGTGGACCTAATAGAATTGCCTCAAAGGGTTTTGTGGGTCCGTAGCTAACTTTACAGAAGATGGCACTACAACGCTTTGCCACTCCTTTTCGAATCTTCCATCTTCAACTTCGGCAACGTTAACGCTGTGTATGTGAAGAGCATACTCCATTGCTTTGTCCTGAGGATTCTCAATCTGAAGCATCTGTTTAAGGCTTAAGTGTTCAAAGACCCGTCTAATCGGGCGCATTGAATTGCCATGACACGAGATAGCCACATTGCCCGGATTCTGTTGAAGCCACCTTTCAAGCTGCACAATAAAGGGCAAAGTTCGGCACTCAACCATCTTGAGGCTTTCACCTTCAGGAGGCGCAAAATCGTAACCTCGATGAACTTTGGCAAACCACTCAGGTTCTTCAGCGGCAATCTTGATCTTGCTTTCGCCCTGCAACGTACCATAACAACGTTCAATCAAGCGGTCGTCCACAAAAACTGGAACATTGAGGTGAGGTTTAAGGACAATTTCAAGGGTTCTTTTAGCTCTCAAAAGATGTGACGTAAACGCATAATCAATTTTTTCTTGTTCCAACTGTTGAGCAACTTCTTGCGCCTGTAAAAGTCCGTTTGGAGTTAAGTCTGGGTCACGCCAACCTGAAAAAATGTGATTGCTGTTGTCTGTAGTCTCAGCGTGTCTAAATACGAACAGATTACAGATCATAATCTATTTTCACCAAAATGTCGTCAACATTGAGGAGGATGCAAATTCTCTTAGCTCTTTTATTTTATGTATCTCTATTGAGTTGCTGGCGTGCTCCATAGCTGTTCTCACACCCTCAGTAAACAAGACCGTTTCATCATCATCAACCAGATGCATCTCATGGAGTTTGTTTGTGACTGCCAATAATCTATCTTTTTCTTTAACGTAGTTTATCAGGACTGGGTACACGCCGAATATGAGTTCTAGTTGTTTTTTAACTTTGATTTCGGGTGTTACTGCAATTATCGGTTGTGAAATTTTAAAGCGAGCTATCATTCTGGCTGTGTATCCTGACCGCGTCAAAGGGATGACTTTGTGAATTGGCATGCTTTGGCTTATTCTTTGGATTGCCCTGCTTACCGTGTCCGAGATGTTTATGAATGGGGTATCTTCAACGTTGCTCTTGACGGCTTTCTCTGTTTCATTCGCTATCCGGGTCATCATCTCAACAGCGTCCACTGAATACTGGCCTACCGCTGTTTCTCCAGAAAGCATTATGGCGTCTGACCCGTCAAGTATAGCGTTTGCAACGTCACTTACTTCAGCCCTAGTTGGATTAGGTTGATTAATCATCGATTCAAGCATCTCTGTTGCAGTGACAACAAGCTTACCTTTCTGATTGCATAATTTGATCAGCGCTTTCTGAACCAAAGGCACTCTTTCGGGTTCGATTTCAACTGCTAAATCGCCTCTTGCAACCATTAATCCGCTAGCGGCGTCTAAAATCTCTTCGACGTTTTGAACACCCTCCGGGTTCTCAATCTTAGCAATTATTCCGCCTTCAAAATTATTGGTCTGAGACAAGTTTTTCACGTCTTTCGCATTTCTTGTGAATGAGAGCGCGATGTATTCTACGTCATGTTTTTTTGCAAACTTTATGATTTCTATGTCCTTCTCAGGGAAGGTGGGAACTGAAAGATGTTTATTGGGGATATTAACGCCTTTTCCATCTTCAATGGAACCGCTGTTCAGAGTCAGAAGTTGAAGTTTTCGATCTTTTTTTTCAACAACTCGTGTTCTAATTTTTCCATTATCAATGTATACTTCATCATCAACCAGCATTTCGTCATAGAAATCATGATTGAAGCTGACTTCTTCACCGTCGAAGCCTATTTCCAAAATTTCTCCTTTACTAAAGACTTTTTGTTGAGCTGCTCTGATTCTGATTTCGGGTCCCTTGATGTCAATTATTATTGGGATATCCGCAACTTCTCGCACTGTTTCAATAACGGATTGATGTAGAGCGAGATTTCCATAAGCGGTGTTTATCCTTGCACCGTTCATGCCTGCTTTGAACATTTTTTCAATCACTACCTTTGAAGAACTGGCGGGACCCAAAGTGCATATTATCTTTGTTTTCTTCAAAAAACATCTTCTCGTTGCGTCTAGAATACTGCGTATTCCAAGTTAAGGTTAACGGCGAATAATTGCGCTGCCAGCGAACTCATACTTTAAGAAATAATTAGAGTAAACACTTTAAGGTTCTTAAATGGGAAGAATATTGCCAAATTCATATCCGCCATTGTCGTTGTGAGTTATCTATCCTGCATGATATACTTCAAAAATGTTGCAGTGTCCCTACACTCACAATTTGTTATAAGTCTCTACGCCTTTCTTTTTATATTTCAGGTCGTGTCCGTATTTTGTCCAAGACAACCATAACCAAAAAGCAGCCTATAGAAAAACAAAAAAACTTAAATCTACTCAATAAGGTTCAAATTGAAAATGGCTTTCATTTTTTCACAGAACTCGGTAAATTCACTGGAATTACTGCAATAAGCACTATGGAGTTTGCCGAAAAACTGCAAACAGTACCCGTTCAATCCGTAACATTCCATTTCCAGCGTCAAGACTTTCAAAAATGGTTCAAAAACACAATTGGTGATGAAGAACTAGCCACCAGAATTAACCAAATTAAAGCAGGGTTCCAAGATGAAAATTTGAGGAAAGCACTTTCTACAACGGTTCAAAATCGCATTACCGAATTACAACAACACTCCTAAACATCTCTGACGACAAAATAATAACGTGCACTTTCCCTTGAAAGTCAGATGCAAAATCTTCAACATTAGATAAGTGAAAAAGATGAAAATAGCGTTTTATGAAGTAGAAGACTGGGAGGAAGAATATCTCAAAAAGAAACTGAACGGTCACGTGCTAAAGTTCTCAAATGAAAAACTAAGTTTGGAAAACGCCCCGCAAATAAAAGATTTTGATGCCGTTTCAGTCTTCATCTACTCTAAAATAGATGAGCAAATCATACGGGCAATTCCAAATTTAAAATTAATAACCACAAGATCCACCGGCTTCGACCACATCGATATAGAAAAATGCAAAAAACAAGGGATTACAATTTGCAACGTTCCTTCTTACGGAGAGAACACTGTTGCCGAACACACTTTTGCTTTGATTCTGTCCTTGTCGAGAAACATGTGTAAGGCATGCATTAGACGTTTTGAACAAGATTTCTCAATAGAGGGGTTAGAGGGTTTCGATTTGAAAGGAAAAACAATAGGCGTCATCGGAACTGGTCAAATCGGCTTGCACGTCATAAGGATTGCAAAGGGCTTTGGCATGAACGTTGTAGCCTATGACGTTCGTCAAAACAAACTCTTATCTGAAGTCTTAGGGTTTGAATATGCTACGCTAGAGGACCTTTTAGCTAGATCAGACGTAATTACGCTTCACGTACCCTACATGAAAGCCACACATCATCTCATGAACAAAGATACCTTCAAGCTTGTAAAGAAAGGCGCCATTCTGATAAACACTGCAAGAGGAAGCATCGTTGACACTGAAGCATTAATCGATGCCCTTGACAAGAAAATTTTGTCCGGCGCTGGGCTTGACGTCTTTGAAGGAGAGGAAGCCATAAAAGAGGAAAAACAACTTTTGTACGACCCTAAAAACCTCGAAGTCTTGACCAGCCTAGTTAAGGATCACATTCTGCTGAGCAAAGATAATGTGGTTTTTACGCCACACATAGCTTTCTATAGCAAAGAAGCGCTGGAAAGAATCCTTGAAACAACAGTGGAAAATGTAGCTGCTTTCGTTTCGGGAACGCCACAAAATACCGTTTAACTCAACGCCAACGCAAAAATCTTTGAATACTTCGCCTTTCCTCCTAATTCTTCTTCAGCCTGAACAGCTGATTGTTGTTGCAAGTCCGTTCACTTCTTGCGGGAACTCCTTACTTGAATTCACGATTGCAGACATCTAATTTAATTGCTTTTCGAATTCTCTTAGCATTCGTAACCAGAAGATCATCTGCTAGGCACCTCTGGTGGCTGCCTTCTCTAATGCTGTAACACCGGGCAACTGTTTGCCCATCAGGAACTCGGTCAACGCGCCGCCTGCAGTGCTGACATAGGAAATCTTGTCTGCTATCTTAAGCTCATTTAATGCTGCTGTTGTATGACCACCTCCAGCTATGGAAAAGGCTTTCGAATTCGCGATTTCTTCAAAAATCCTTTTCGTTCCGAACATAAATTCGCTGTTTTCAAAAACTCCCATTGGTCCGCTGACGACAATTGACTTTGCAACCTTTATTATCTGGGCATAATCCTCCACCGTTTCTGTTCCAATGTCAAATATCGGGAAATCTGTTGGAAGTTCATGAACAGAAATCTCTTTTCTTTTTCCATTGACTTCTACAGCCAAATCTTTCGGAGTTTTGATTTTGTCTGGATACTTTTGCATAAGCTCTTTTATGCCTGATACTAAGACCGAGAAATTTTTGTCTCTTAGGAAAGCCATGTTTTGTTTGCCAAGGTCAAAACCCATTGCCACTAGGAAAACGTGGCCAACAACTCCTCCTGTGAGTACAAAATCTGCTATTGCATTGTTCAAAACATAACTTGAAATTTCAAGGGAATCATCTGCCTTCGCTCCGCCTAAAACAAATAAGCATGGCTTCTCTGGTTTTTCCAGAATCTTCCTCAAGGACGTAAGTTCTCTTTCCATTACGCGTCCTGCAACACTTGGTAACACGGTTGTGAAGCCGATGATTGATACGTGCCCTCTGTGGGTTGCTGAAAAGGCGTCGTTTACGAATAAGTCGGCTAGCGGTGCAAGATTAACAACCAGGGGTTTTTTTGCTTGTTCTTCAGGTGTTCCTTCTTCAGTTTCAGCATCGAACATTCTAACATTTTCTAAAACAAGGATTTCTCCGCTCTTCAATTCTTTGATAGCCGCTTTTGCTTTTTCACCGTATAGGTCATCCACGTATTTGACCGGTTTGCCCAGAACCTTTGCAAGGATTTCAGCGTGTTGTTTTAGGGGTATAAAATCTGAATCACCCTTCCGTCCTTGATGCGCCAAAACGACAACCTTTGCCCCTTTTTCTGATAGCTCTTTTATTGTTGATTCTCCATGCGCTCGAATTCTTGAATCATCTATAATTTTCTTGGCTTCGGGATCTATTGGTGAGTTGAAGTCAACTCGAACAAGTACTACTTTATTCTTAACTTCCACATCGTCTAAAGTTAGAAACTTCGCCATTCTCATGCCGTCATAGAAATGAAAGGAATTTGAGTCTTAAGTGTTTTGGATCCAACAAAAATAGGCTGAACCGTTCCGCAGGATAACAGCACATGGTGTTCTTAGCTGAACTCAAACAGTAAATCGTAAAGTAATGCATTTTTGGCTAAACGAAACCTAATTATTGGTGAAGGTGGCACTCCTTCTTGGCGAGGTTTTTGTTTATATGTTTATCAAGGATCCTGTTTGTGGAATGCCTTTAGACCCATCCGCAACTCATTTTACTGCGAATTTTTTGTCTAAGCAGTATTATTTTGACAGCGAGTATTGCATGAGCAGTTTCTTAGAAGGCGCCAAAATTGCTTACTTTTCAATGGAAATCGGCATAAACTCTGCCATGCCAACCTACAGCGGGGGACTAGGTGTTTTGGCGGGTGACGTGATTAGATCAAGTGCAGATTTGAGAATTCCGTTAGTTGCATTAACCTTAGTAAGCAAAAAAGGCTATCTGAAACAGAAATTAACGCCTGACGGCTGGCAAATGGAATATCCTGAAGAATGGGATCCCTCAAAATTCATGAAACTATTACCAGAAACTGCCACCGTAAAAATTTCTGGACGAGATGTCAAAATCGGCGTTTGGGTCTATGAGCAAGAGAGTCTAACGGGCGGAACCATTCCTGTACTGTTCCTTACAACCGATGTTGAAGGGAACACTCAAGAGGATAGGGAAATTACTGATTTTCTTTATGGAGGCGACGAAAAATACAGATTAAAACAAGAAATTGTGTTGGGAATAGGCGGGTTACGGATCCTTGAGGCGCTGAAAATTAATGTTAAGAAATACCACATGAACGAGGGCCATAGCAGTCTACTTACCCTTGAACTGTTAAAGAACAACGATTTGAATGCTGACAAAGTAAAAAACCGATCTGTTTTCACGACCCATACCCCGGTGGCTGCTGCATTTGACAAATTCTCCTACGACCTCCTTTCTGAAGTTCTTGAAACAGAAGTACCTGAAAAAAACTTGAAAGAATATGGCGGATCTGACAAATTAAACATGACTCTTCTGGCCTTAAACCTGAGCAAATACACCAATGGTGTAACGGAGGCACATATGGAATACTCAAGAAAACTGTTTCCGGGATATCACATACAGGAAATAACCAATGGCGTACATTCTTACACTTGGACATGCTCATACTTTAGAAAACTATTCGACAAATATATTCCCCGGTGGGCCAATGAACCAGAACTTTTGGTTAGAATTGATACCGTTCCCGATGAGGAGTTATGGGAAGCTCACATGAAAGCGAAACAAGATTTACTCGACTTTGTTCACACCAGTTCGGGGCTGCAGATGGATATCAACACTTTAACGTTAGGCTTTGCCAGAAGAGCCACAGAGTACAAAAGAGCAACAATGATCTTTTCCGATTTAGAAAAACTCAAAGAAGTAAACAGTCAGGGCAAGATTCAACTAATTTTCGCTGGAAAAGCGCATCCAAAGGATGAACTGGGAAAAAACCTCATTAAAGAAATTTACGAGTATATTGACCGTTTGAAAGGCGAAATCGAAATAGTATATCTTGAAAATTACAACATGGAGATGGCGCAAAAATTGACTTCAGGTGTTGACGTTTGGCTAAATACGCCTATGCCTCCAATGGAGGCTTCTGGAACAAGCGGAATGAAAGCGGCCCATAATGGAGTAATTAACTTCAGTGTTTTAGACGGATGGTGGATAGAAGGTTGCGTTGAAGGGCTCACAGGGTGGGCGATAGGGCCATCGCCTGATCAAGCGATAAGCGAAGAACAAAGAAGAAAAAGAGAAATCGCTGATATCTACAATAAGCTGGAATACATAATTATTCCAAAATTCTACCAAGAGCGGGATAGTTGGATAGGCATGATGCGAAACTCAATAGGCAAAGTTGCATATTACTTCAATACGCATCGAATGATGCGGAGATACGCCACAGACGCCTATCTATAGGTATATCCCGAAAGAAAGCGGTGCGTGACGGAAAATGGGTATTTTTAGAGCTTACGACATAAGAGGAATTTATGGTAAAGACTTAACGGAAGAGATTATGACTCGAATAGGTGAAGCAGCCGGAACCTTGTGCCCTGGCACCTTCACGATTGGAAGAGACTTCAGAGAGCATGGAGCTCAACTTGAAGAGGCATTCGTTTCAGGATTGAAAAAAACTGGGTCAAACGCGAATCTGGTCGGAACCTGTCCTGCAAGTCTCTGTGTCTTTGCCAACTGGAAAATGAAAAATGATGCAACTGCGTACATAACTGCGTCTCATCTGCCGGCGGAGTGGAACGGCGTCAAATTCTTCCATCAAGACGGAGTCGGCTTCTTCGAAGACGAAAACAAAAAACTGGGAGAGATAAGCTCTTCAAAAAATTTTAAAACAGGCACAGGAACAGCGACGAAAATAGAGGGAATGGACACAGAATACGCTAATTTCGTGGCTGAAAAAATAAAACCAGAGAAAATAAGTGTGGTCGCCGACTTCGGAAATGGGGCTGCCTGTCTCTTGGTTCCGAAGATCCTCAAGAAAATCGGTGTTAAAGCCACTTTTCTGTTCGATTGGCCCGACCCAAAGTTCTCGAACAGAGACCCTGAACCGAAACCAGAAGCGTTGACCGCTCTTTGCCAGAAGGTTGTGACCGAGAAGGCTGATCTTGGAATAGCGTTCGATGGCGATGGTGACAGAGCCATTTTT
>CAVYXL010000007.1:0-48269 GCA_963772505.1 Candidatus Bathyarchaeota archaeon | reverse complement strand
CATAAATCTTAAGTCTTTAAGATGACATCTGTATGGTATTCCGATAACCCATGACAATCGACCCAAAACTAAATCACCGAATTAGCTTAGTTATCCACAGTATAGGCTTAAGTTGTTTAGGTGGAGCTATCTTTCTCCAAATTCTTGTCTTCTCAGATATTCTTCTGCAAGGATACTTTAAAGCCGTGGAAGCAAGCCCATCGATACTTACACTTGAAGTAACGCTAACAGCCTTCACTGCAATTTACTTCATTTATGTCTATCAAAAACTAATCCGAACTTCCTTGGACTAAAGCCTAATTATGCTCTTAAAGTGTAAACGCCATCCGCACCTTTACCTTTTGTTGTTAAGTCTAACTACTTTAAAAAGACCATTTCTGGCAATTTAGATAAAATAAGAAAGAAGTTTCTCAAATTTATAGCTGGTAAAGTCAGATATGACTTACGCAAATATCCATATTCTCAATTTCAACAGATGCCATACAGTTTTCCTTATTTTCTTTTTTGAGGGTGCATTCCTTAAAAACAATACAACTTTCACAACTGAAATTGTCAACTCTTGCTTGACAATCCAAGATTATTGTCTTATCCACATCTTTCACTCCTTTACTGTGTTTCCGTAAAAACGGTGTTTATAGGTGAAAGTGAAACAATGTCTTCTACTGAGGCAAGCTGTTTCACCGTGCACCAAGTTTTTTTGTTTTTTGGCGTGTTTTGGCATCGCTTGATACAATCTTTAAGATTGTTGCAATCATCACATTCTTTTGTTAACATTTGCTTCATCAATTGTTCAGAATATTTGAAAGAGCTTCTTAGGCATTTACGACATAATCTATATAGCGATACTTGAGGCTTCATAAACACATATTTTAGAAATAACTTTTCATCAATCTTGTACCCAACATTAAGAATTATTTTCCAAGAAGTAATAGCTGATTTTCTGTTTTCTACATAGTTTATTGGTACAACTCTTATTTCAGGGCAAACACATCTAGAGTCATAGATAACGCCCTTAGTCACCACCAAACCAGTAGCCTTGGCTGGTCAACGCTAACAGGTGTGAGCTACTCCTGATTTGCCCTGCTTTATTTTTGATGCCCATGCTTAGTCAACGCTATGATCGGCCAAGGCAGATTCGACTTATCATTTCCTTTGGGTATAACTAAAGCTGAACTTGTCCCTTCCAAAATTTCGGATCCATTTTCGATGACCTAAAGCTCTCACAAAACTATCGATCGGGAAGTTTCAATTTTGAGCCGCTATTCTTCATGAATTTCAATTATTGTTGAGGGATTCAATATATTCTATTTTTCTTGTCTATAGATTATTTGTGAAACTCTTAAGAACGTTTGAAGAGCTATAGAGTTTTGCCGAGAATCGCAAAGCCAATAGGAACATAAGCTTCAGCGAATCAACGTTTAGCAAGGACTTACATCCCCTAAAATTGGATTCCCATCTTGCCCATCCTTGTTAAGCGTTTGATTCGCTGGTAATCGTTTTTAATTAACTAAAAATGGCTTAAAGTTACCTTGAAAAGGTAACTAATGTGAACAGTTTCCACTAAAAGATTACTTTCAAGATTTAACAGAAAGGTTCTTACACTGTAACATAGTCCACTTAAAGCGGAGATAGTTAAAGTTGCCTCTTGCATTTGTTATTGGGACAGCTGGTTCTGGGAAATCCCTTTTTACTGCAGCATTTAGTGAATGGTTGAAAATGTCAAGACAAGATGTTGCCGTAGTCAATTTGGATCCTGGCGCGTTGAAGCTACCTTATTCGCCAGATGTTGATGTGCGGAATTATGTTGATGTCGGAGATATAATGGAGAAATACGGTTTAGGTCCTAATGGTGCTTTGATTATGGCTGCCGATTTAATCGCGGATGAAATAGAAAATTTAACTCGCGACATTGAAGAAGCCCACGCCGATTTCGTTTTGGTTGACACTCCGCCAAATGGAGTTATTTGCTTTTAGAGCAAGTGGACCCTACATAGTTAGCGAGTTGACAAAAGAGCCAAAAGCATTAATTTATCTATTTGACGCAGTTTTCTCTGCCAATCCGATGAATTATGTTTCAAACATGTTTCTTTCCGCGGCAGTTTATAACAGGTTCTTCCAGCCCCAACTGCATGTCCTTTCAAAAACTGATTTAATACCAAAAAACGATGTACAGGCGATTGCTTCCTGGTCAGCTAACACTCGAGCCCTTGAAGATGCGATTGAAGAGAAACTTGAAGGAACAAAACGCCTTTTCAGCCGTAACATGATGCAAGCAATCAATAAACTTGGTTTGCAATTCTTGTTAATGCCGCTTTCGTCAAAAACAAATGAGGGCATGACTAACATTAACACAACCCTTGAACGAATTTTAAATGAAGGCGAAAAATACACTACATAAATTCATATTCCAATGAGCGACCAACTGGCTGCAAAAGCTCCTCGTTTAGCCTTCAAAGCTGAATCGGCTCCAGCCACAATTATGACATCATTTTCATCAGGATTTAATTGCTGAAGAATTTGATTTGCGGCATCAGGATACTGTTTCTCGATGCATTCGCTGACTGATTCAATACGTAAATGCCCATCTTTGAAAACAATAACTAAAGCTTTGCGTGCTCCGGCGATTATGGCTGCATCTCTTTGGTCAATTCCAGACTGCACTTTTTGCCCGCTGTTTTTAACTAAAAAAGCAAAATTATGGTCAGATTGATTCAGTTCAGATTTTGAGATTTCAATGCGTTTTGGGAAAATCTCCTCAAACTGATTCCAGACTTCCAAGCCTTTTTTTGTTAAATTACAGCCTGTTTTGGAAGTTTCAATTAGACCAGCGTTTTTGAGTCGGCTTATTATTGTGCGTACTGCTCCGTCGCCAACTTCAAGTTTTTTTGCTAACTTGTTTCTGCCTATGGGGTTTTGAGACATTAATTCTAAAGCGTAAAAAACATGGAATACGGTAAATGTGGTTGATGGACCGGGGGCTTTTTTTCCAGCAATTCCTTGTATAAATTTTTTTAGCGTTGCAGCCATGTAATGCACTTATGTAACTAAGGCTCAAAGGTTTTTATAATTTGCCAAAAAGAATGCATTTCCCATTTGGAAAATAGAAATCTCAACAAGTATATTTGTCATCTATTGGGGTGTACATAGTTGCCCTATATTCTATGTAGGCAAAGCAAATTAGCCCTGGCATTGAAGGAAAGTCTCTTGATCGATGTTTGAGGGTTAATCGATGAAGAGATGGGTGCACTGTGAATAGGCGTAAATTGTTTTGTTTACTGTCAGTAGTTGTTTTAATTTGTACTCCATTCATGTCTACGTTTGTTCATTGTGATTCCGTAACTTCGCCCTCTTCTTCAACAAATCTAGAGCCTCTTAGCGCGTTCTATAGCGATATGAATGGTGCAGCGTCGTCATACGCTTCACTTGATACCTCAGTCCTTCATAATGGTAATCCAAGCATACGGCTAGGTCCAGACAATTTGCGAGGAACAAGAGAGGTTGATGGGACATGGATAAATGTAAAACCTGGTGACCACATTCAATATAGTGTCTGGGCGAAGACTTCTCCTAGTAGCACACAAAATACCGTTTACAGCGGTGCAAGAATTGGATGTGACTTGTATTCTTCTACCTCTGCAGGTTATGGTGTTGTGGATACGCAGCCTCACCCATTTACTATTGTTAGCGGTGTTGAAGTGAGCGGAGACAATGGTGACGGTTTAGGCTTAACTACTACTTCACAGTTCATGGTTCCTTGGAACCATGATTGGACACTTTTGACTTGGGACTTCTACATTCCATCTGCTTATTTTTCCTCAGTTTACACTCAACAAGGAGTACAGATTCAATCAACGCTATGTAAGCCAGTTCAAATAGACTCGATGGTTGTTTGGCTTGATGCAAGAGAATTAACCGATGGTCCTTACGCTTGGTTTGCTGACCCTGTATTGATGGTTAATCCTTCTGCGTCTTCAACTGTTGACACAACTACTTCATCTTCTGCCATTAAAGTTACAAGCATTTTTTCACAGCAAGCTATAGTTGAGTCCCGTTTTACCTTGCCAATAATCCTCGCAATGCAAAATATAAGTAATTCAACCGAGACAGTAACTGCCCAATTGGTTGCAACTTCAAATCTGAGCCCATCATCACAAGTTTATACAATTTATAACGGTCCAGTGACAATAGATGGTGGTAGTTCATTAAACTTAAATTGTTTTTTTGATGCCACGAATTTTCCAATTGGGAACTATACTATTACAGCATATCTTTCGTCTTCGTATGGTTTGACAACCACCTTGTGTACTGCGAAAGTTGGTGTTACTTATTTTGGGGACTTAAATGGTGATTTCACGGTTAACTTTAATGATTTGAAGTCCTTCGTCCAAGATTATACCACAAACAGGAACGGCGGTCAATGTAATCCCGCGGCGGACTTTAATCATGACGGCAAAATAGACTTCACTGACCTTAAAACATTCATATCAGCTTACAATTCTTATTGGAACCAATAATAGTATTCTACCCTAAAAAGAACAAGCATTAGTTGCAAGAGTGTGTGAAATATTACTTTTGAAGTTCAAACCACAAAGAAGCTCTCAGTTGGGTAGAAAGAAGCTGTCGAAGGGCGATATAGTTTAGTCCTTGTAAGCAACAACTGAAACCTCAATTAACGCATTACTTTTCAACTCTACAGCTACAGTTTCGCGAGCAGGAAAATCTCCATCAAAGAACTTGGCGTATTCCTTGTTGAATTCATCAAATAAGCTCATAGATGAAAGATAAACGCTTGCTTGTATAACATTTTTGAAACTGTAATCTGCCGCTTCCAAAATCGCTTTAATATTTTCCATGACCTGCCTTGTCTGCAACGTGATATCAAGAGCAACTATTTTTCCTTCCTTTGGATCAATTGCAAGTTGCCCAGAAACAAATAAGAATTTGCCTGCCAACACGGCTTGATTGTAGGGACCTACTGGTTTGGGTGCTTTTTTGCTAATGATAACTTTTTTCATTTTTGTCTAATATTTTGTTTGTTTCGAGTTTTAAATGGCTTTGTGCAACTGTCAGCGCTTGTTGGTTGTTGATTAAGCGCTTGTATTGCAGAAAGACTTTTAAGAAAAACTTCATGTAAATTAAGTTCTTATTTACAACATGGAAAGATTGGCTATGCGAATAAACGGAAAATATTTGTTTACTTCTGAATCAGTCGGTGAAGGTCACCCAGACAAAGTAGCAGACCAAATATCCGACAGCGTTTTAGACGCAATATTTACCAATGACCCTAAAGCACGTGTTGACTGCGAAACTCTTGTTATGCAGGGCACGGTGATGATTACAGGTCAAATAACTACTTGCACCTACATTGATATCCCAAAAGTTGTCCGTCAAACCCTAAAGGAGATCGGATTTGACAATGCAAAAGATGGCTTAGATTGGGAAACATGCGGCATCTTAGTTTCATTAACTGCTCAATCGCCAGACATTGCTATGGGTGTTAACGAATCTAAAGGTCACGAGCAAGGCGCCGGCGATCAAGGGATGGTTTTTGGTTATGCAAGCAATGAGACAAAAGAGCTTATGCCACTGCCAATTATGCTGGCACATAAACTTGTTAAACGGTTAGCTGATTGCAGAAAAACTAAACTTATTCCTTGTCTTCGGCCAGACTGCAAATCCCAAGTTACAGTGCAATACGAGAATGGCAAACCAAAATGTGTTACAGCAGTTGTTATCGCTGCCCAAAACAACGGAACTGTTGACTGTGCAACTTTAGATAAAGAAATAATTGAAAAGGTTATCAAAAACGTAATTCCAGCAAATATGCTAGCAGCCGACGTAAAATATGTGATTAACGGAACTGGCAGATTTGTTTTAGGCGGAACACTTGCTGACTCAGGCTTAACTGGACGAAAAATCATCGTTGACACCTACGGAGGCGTTGGAAGCCATGGAGGCGGATGCTTCAGCGGTAAAGATCCATCAAAAGTTGACCGTTCAGGCTGTTACATGGCAAGATACATCGCCAAAAACGTTGTTGCAGCCGGCTTAGCTGACCAATGTGAAATCCAAATCTCATACGCAATCGGCGTGGCTGAACCAATTTCAGTTCTTGTCAACACATACCAAACTGGAAAATTACCAGACGAGCAAATTCTGGAGCTCGTGAAGAAAAACTTTGACATGCGACCTAAAGCAATCATTGAGCAACTTGACCTGCTAAGACCTATCTATAAGAAAACGGCGGTTTTTGGCCACTTTGGACGCGAAGAACCAGAGTTCTGCTGGGAAAAAACCGACAAAGCAGAAATACTCAAAAAAGAATTAGAAAAAGCCAAAAAACAATAATTTTTTTCCTTTTAGATTTTCTTTATTTAAATAAATCTGATTTTTTCGAATTTTAAAAAGCGAAGAGAAATAAAAGTTGGAATAAAGGTCTAAAACCAAGGAAACGGCTGATAATTCTTTTACAGCGGTGTACTTGCTTGTACGCATATGTACTTTGTTATACTTCCTTATACTTTAGTGTCCGCGGCATGCAAAGGATTTAGGCTTTGAATCAAAAAAGCAACCCATACCACAAAGGACAAATTTTTGTTGAAAATCCGCTACCATAACATTGCTCAAACTGACATAGATTTTTGGCTGTTAACCCGACTTTTCTGATCTTGCGACACAATTCAACACAATTTGACACAATGCGACACAATTGGACACATCTGGACACATTTAGGGACGGGTCCTGCAAAGGATTCAAGCTTTAAATCAAAAAAGCAACCCAAAACACAAAGAAAAAAAATGTGCAACTCCATCTTTACCTATTTCTCTATCTGAAAGAACTAATCGAGCAAGCTCACATTTAGAAAGGTATCTTGAATTACTTATTATTCAACGATAACTTCTCCACCATTTGCCTTTACCAAACATGAAAGTTCGGCGATGGCTTTTTGAAGTTTTTCTACAGGTTTTTCTTTTTCTGCAGCCCTAATAGTTAAATGAAGTTCAATATGAGGTCGCTTATTTTTAGCAGGCACAGGATGAGCGTTTGAACAAACATGAGATTTTACGTATATTCCTTCATTTGCTGTCATCACTTGGTCAATTAAGGGAGCCAAATACGACTCCATGATGTTTTCCACAAACAGACTCTCTTCCCAAAAACCCTTGTTCCCTACATACTGCTTAAGCAACGGTGCAATTGATTCGGCAAAAATCGCTTCCATTTCTGAAGGAACACCTGGCAAAGCAAACAAAACCGTTCCAGCCACCTCAACCCGCATTCCCGGTGCCGTTCCAATTGGGTTATTCACTACCTCGGTTGCCGCTGGGAAGGTCGCCATCTTAACTCTTGGCGGCGTCAACTCAATCTCCGATGACAAATTACGTTTTTTTGCGTATTCAACACATCTTTGTTTAACAATTGCCAAAGCTTTTAGATTCACCTCTAATTTACGGTTTAACGCCTTAGCGATGCCTTCTAATGTTTTATCATCAAAAGTAGGGCCTAATCCGCCAGTAGAGATTATAAACTGGGGCTTTCGCTCTATGGCTTCACAGATGCACTTTCCAATTTCCTCAATCGAGTCTTGTATCACTGTTGCCCTAGTAACATTTGCTCCAACCTGCGTTGCTTGTTTTGATAGCCAATATGCGTTTGTATTCTGTATCTTGCCTATGAGTAACTCGTTGCCCACACAGATAATCTCAGTATCTACCGTCACAGTTTCCACATCTATGCGCTGAATTAGAATCTACATTTTCTTTTATACCGTTTGCTCACATAACGAAAATTTGAAAATAAAATGAGAGTCAACGCTAACAAAAGAACTCGTTATCTTTTTTGAACGGCTTATTTTTTGCTAAGGTACCATTTGAGGTATTCTTTTCTGCGGTTCTCTTTCACTTCTTCAGGTGTTTCTTTGTTTGGCCTGTTTTTTTCTCGCAGCTCCATAAGTTCCTGCTGTGTTACCGATAACCCGCAGCATTTGCAGACGTAATGCTTGGTGCCTATTTCGTAATGCATTTCTCCGCCGCATTCAGGACAATATGTCTCCATTTTATGTTCTCTCTCTTTGGAATTTTGTTATAAAGCGGTTGCGCAGAGATATTAGTTCTTCGCATAAATTAAGACGATTTTAACCTGAAAACAACATTTTTAAACATGCGAGTAAACTTTGTCGCTGCTATATTTTCCAGTGTCCATTTCCTGCTCGATTTCCCGCAACATCAAAATACGCTTAAACGTCGGCGGGTGAGTCGCAAATAAACTGTTCATTTGTGACCAGGTGCTTTTAGATTCCTTCTCCATCGCCAACTCTAATTCACGTTCATCCAAAACACCATCATGATCTAAATCGTACTCGTCTTTGTGGTCCATAATGTGTTGCACTTCCTGTTTTGCTGTTGCAGGGTCTTCAATGTAGAATGCTCTGACGCCTTCAGGTGCTTTGGGTGAAATGGATAAGCCATAAGTGATTTTTGCCAATGCACTTTCAAGCTCTCTGGGATTACCTGTCACATAAGCTGAGTAAGCATCTGCATAATGTTCTCGAAGTCGGCTAAGTCTCATTACAATCAAAAACGTCAAAATGTAAATAATGAAAGCAATCACACCAATTGCGATCAGCGCCAAACCTGAATTATCTTTACTATTTCTTCCCCTGCCGCCACCACTAAAAGCCCCTGCATACAACGTTGCTTGAGCAATAAAATACGCAATTAACGGCAACGCCGAAAGAACCGTCATAACAATGTAATCTTTATGTTTAACATGACCTAACTCGTGGGCTATTACACCCTTAATTTCATCTTCATTTAACTGCCTCAATAATCCTTCATGAACCGCTAAAGTCGCGCTGCTAGTGCTTCTGCCAAAAGTAAATGCATTAGGCGTGTTATTTGGAACCGTCGCTAATTTGGGCATTGGTAAACCGCTTTTGTCAGCGATTTCCTTAACCGTTTTTTCAAGCCAAGGATTCTCGCCGGCTTTAAGATAATGCAAGTGCGTTGACGCAGCAACAATAGATGGACCCACTGCCCACTGAAATAAGATGAAAAGTGCTGAACCGCCCAAAGCAACCGCCAAACCAACAAAAACATCCAATTGCAAGAAGAAAACTATAGCAAACACCAGAAGGCCAAAAATGAAGGCAGATAAGAACATCGAAAACCACATAGCAAACTTTAACTGCGAAAGACTAGCCATCGATCCACCCTCTCGTTATTTTCCAAACAATATTAAAATAAAGAATTAAGTCTTTCCCAAAACAAATGAAAATTCTAGTCTACAAAAAAATAAAAAGAAAGATTAGATTGGGTAAGCTCCGCAGGTTTTGCAGAACTGAATTTTAGTTTTGATGTAGCTCTTGCATTTAGGACATTGGATGGCGCCTGCAACTTTTGGAAATACGTCTTTTGGTTTGCCGAATATTTTGCGGAAGTGTTCGTAGTAGAGCAATTGTTCTTTGTCTTGTATCTCAACGTCGTCTTCTGCTTTAATAGCTGCTTTTTTCTCCGCGAAATCTTTGTCAGTGACTAGATCGTTGAAGTAAGTTCTAAGAGTCTCTGTTCCTGTTCCAGCCTCAAGTGGTGCTTTGGGTCTCCAGATGATGTCTTTGGGTATTACGTCCTCGTAGGCTTTGCGCATTATCCATTTGCTGTATTTTACGCCCTCATACATGTTTATCTTGAATTTGATCGGTAATTTCATTGCCCATTCCATAAATTCAGGGTCCCTATACGGCGACTTAACGGTCATTCCAAGAGACTCTGCCATTGGAGTTGAAGAGAAGCCCATCTCTGCCCACATTTCTTCTTGCTTCTTGGCAAATTCAGCTTCAGTTAAATGGAATTGCCATGGGTAACCGAATAATTCATCCAGTGCGTCGCCTGTGAATGCGCTTTTTATTCCCTTTTGTTTGAAAATAGTTAAGCCAATGTAGACTGGTAAGCTGTTTCTGATTTCCATAGGATCGAATTTTTTAAGTGCTTCTACGACTTTGGGGTAAAATTTGTAGACGTCTTCTTTGCCGAATTCGTATGTTTCCTGTTTTAGATGTAGCAGTTCGACCATTTTCTTTACGTATTCGGTGTCTTTTGGTTTTCCATGTTTAAAGGCTAAAGTTAAGCATGGAATGTCTGGTTTGTATTTCACTGCTTCGTAAGCAATTATTTGCGTGTCTGTTCCAGCTGAAAACAAAAAGCCGTCAGCCATGTTTCTTTTGACAACTTTGTTTACTAAGGTTCTTACTTCAGGCAAAAGCTTGGTGTATTCTGATGGATTTAGCGTCATTTCTTTCCCTCGTAATACATTGTTTGTCATTCATCCAGTATTTAAGGTTTCTCCATATGCAAACAAAAGCAAAAAAATAGTAAACATATGTGTTGAAACTCAGCTAAATACTGAACAGACGAATTATTGCTAACCGAAAACAGCACATTTAAAAGTGGAAAACTGAAAATCAATAGACACCTAACGCAAAACCACCAAGAGGCATTAACACAATTGAAAACATCATTACTCCACATGAAAATACGCGATTCATTAGAAAGCAACATAGACGCAGCCAAAGCGGCTATTCAGAAAGCAGCCAAACAAAAACCAGCCTTAATTGCACTCCCCGAATACTTCACAGTACCAAACTGCATGGGAGATTTCACAGACGCAAAAAAAATCTCAAAAGAAACCTGCAAAAAAACACTGAATTTTCTTCAAGAAATTTCAAAAGAACTAGGAGACATCTACCTTCTAGGCGGTTCAGTACTTGAAGAAGAAAACGGCAAATACTACAACACAAGCACTCTGTGGAAAAATGGCTCCCTATTGGCTAAATACAAAAAGATAAACCCAATTGCAGCTGAAATTAAAGCTGGTGTCTCCAAAGGCACGCAGCCACTAGTAATTGATACAGAAATTGGAAAAATCGGGCTTCTAGTTTGTGCAGACACCTTTGACCCTGCCCTCGTTAAGAAAACCGCCGAACTTGGCGCCGAAATAATTTCTCTACCAGTTGCAGCAATGGGGTCTCACCCAACCGTTAAAGGTCATCCTTTAACTGAAAAAATCGCTTCAGATTATGGTTTATTTATTCTTAAAGTCGGTAATGTTTGTTCAAGTATGCGTGGTGGACGAAGCGCAATTATTGCTCCCTGGGGGATACTTGGCGAAGTGACGGATGCACCTGAGGACTCGATTCTAACACAAGAACTTAACATGGATAGGCTAAGAGATTATAGAAAAAAACTTAGTAAATCTTAGCCCATTGATCAACGATTCGGCTCATTTCATCAAAATTATATTGTTTAAACCATTCTCGCAACTCTGTGTTTTTAACGGCAAATCTGCAAACCTGCTTTGCATTGTCTGAATCATGCACCAAAAGCAATACCTCATCCAACCTGTGCCTAGAAACGTAAGCCACAGTTTTTAGCAATGCCTCCAGTTTCTCGTCGGTTGGCATTTCAGCACTTAACTCTAAAACAACAGGCTTCTTTAGCAAAGCTACAAAGTCTCTTGTAATCATGTCTACCCAGTAATTAGTGAAGTAATCTCTGGATGAAAGAGGGACATGGAAATAATCGACCAATTCAGCTATGGCGTTTAAGTCTAATCCGAATCGCTCTTTTGAAAGAACAGGGTCGGGGTAAATTTCAACGGCAAAGGTTCCCTTGGTATGTGTTTTGGCTTCTTGCAGGAACTCTGTTACTGTTTTGGCTCTCCATTCTGTCCAGTTCAAACCGCTTTGTTTCCACAATTTAGAGCATCTTGGGCATGTGCAGAATTCTTGATCAGGAAAATGATAAAGATTTAATGTTACGCCCAAAGTTTTTTCGTTATTGAGGCTGTCAAGATATTTAAAAACTTTAGCTCGATAGTTTGGATGAGTGGGGCAAACGAAATCAAAAGCAAGATTGTTTCTTCTGTTCTTGCGCAGAGCTGGACCATTTTTAGAAAGGGCAACGATGCTCGGGTCTTCTCTTATTGCTTTTGCATCGCAAAAAACTGTAACATCCATTTGCATATCTTGAGCCGCGGGAAAAACTTGGCCGTCTGCCCATTTTGAGTAGTAAACATGCAGGTCAAAGCCCTCGACTTTTTCGGGTTTGTAGGTGACTAAACCTATTTTCATGTCTCTATCTTGATGCGCGCAAACAATATATTCTTGGCGCTGTTTTAATTCTTGATTTTAATGGGCAAGCAAAAAAAATCCCCAATTACAATTGACGCAACGAAATGTGCCCCTTGCACAGGGCAGATTTGCATTGGTGTTTGTCCACAAGGAGTATTAGAAGAGGGAAAGAACAGGAAACCTCAAGTTGTCGAGGTCGTACAGTGCACTAAATGTGGCGTGTGCGTGAACTTATGCCCGACTAAAGCGATAACAATTGATTCAGACAAAATAAAAAACTAGTTGTTACATGGTGACTTGCCTTTGGAAGAGTTTAACCTTGCTGGCAGCACCAAACTTGTTATAAAAGATAATGTACTAGCCGTAATTTGTGATAATGCTTTAAAGACTATAAGTTCAGCATTTTATAATGGCGGGAGCAAACAGGTTAAAGCTGTCCTCAATGTAGGAGTGCCGGAAGGATATAATGATCGTTCCTTGCACCTTGACCCGCTTGAATTAATAACCTCATCTGCAGCAAAACTTGGGTACACCAAAGATTATCTTGCAATGGTTACTGCAGCAAAAATTCAAAACTACAGCTTAATAACCAAGAAAACTGGTGATTTTTCAGTCAGTGTTGCAGCCACAGCAGGATGCAAACATGGCGAATCCTCAGGTGAAGAAATGAATGTGCAAGAAATCGGCGGAGGCACTATTAACATAATCGTTTTCATCGACGGCAATCCAACCGAAAGCTGCATGGTAGCCACTTTGATCACCGCTACAGAAGCGAAGTCAGCAGCACTTAGAGATTTTGATGTGCGGAGCTTGTACACAGGCGATTCAGCGACAGGCTCAATAACTGACAGCGTTACCATAGCCTCACCAAATCAAGGAAAAACAATTAATTACGGCGGTCCAGCCTCAAAACTCGGCAAATTAGTTGCTTATTGTACGAGAAAAGCCGTAGCAGAAGCTTTAATCAAGCAGGAGCCGTTTTGGGCAAGCAGAACCGTGTTGGATAGACTCAAGGAGAGGCATCTGGCGCTTGAAAAAATAGCCGCTGAAGTATCAAAGATAGACGGTTTAGTTATTGATGCAAAAGCTTTGGATGGAATTCTAAGAAATAAGCCGATTGCTCTTGCTTATATGTTGGCAGCTGCAAAGATGGATGATGACTATAAAAAAAATCTTTTGCCTGCCGAACTTGGCGATGCAGTTGAGTTAAGTAAATGCTTTGGAGCGCTTGCTAACTCTCAACAAGATTGCGCAAAGCTGCCTAATTATGATTTGGTTGATTTGCCGCCATTCATAAAACATATTTTAATCAAAATTGTAAGTGAATCTCTTTCCAAGCGTTAGTTGTCTTTTTTCATTTGTGTTTGTGCACATTTTTTTCTTTGTGTTTTGGGTTTGTTTCTTTAAGCAGAACTTAATTTCTTTGCAGGTTGCGCAATAATTTGCAAGAATTTGTAAGATTTCGCAAGAAAATGCAAGAATCTGCAAGAAAACGCAAAAAGCCATCTTAACAACTATTTTTTGTTCAGTTTATTTCGGGTTGCTTTTTTGATTTAGAGCTTGGCACGTTTGCAGGTTGCGTCATTATTCGTCACAATTCGTGATTATTCGTCAATAACCGTCATTAACCGTCATAAAACGTCAATAAAAGGCAAAACCGAAAAAACCAAGACCATCAACCAAAAAATCCCAGCCAAAACTGCACTTAAACAAAGAAAGGAGCGCAAATTTGTTCTCTTTGCTTTTGATTGTGTTTATTTTTAGGGTTTGAAATGCTTGCAGGTTGAGGTTTACAAAGGTTACGAAAAGTCTAAAAAGGTTTGAAAAGGTTGGGAAAGTACGAAAAACCGTAAAAATATTACTCGAAGCTCAGAGGTTTAATTGCGAGAAAGGAATCAATTTTTTCAAAAATGTCTTCATTATCAACGAGGTAAGTAATTTTCTGAGGATCTTTAAGGAGAACTTAATTCGCTAGGTCACTCCTAACGGATTGATTTCAACTTTCCAACATTTTTTCCTCGATTCGCAAGCTCACCAAAAAGACTTAAATAACTTGCACTTTTATTCGGTTATAAAAACAGAGATAAAATGGTGTATTAAACTTGAAATTCGGTGTATTTCTCTATCAACCAGAGCCTGTTGAAGGCGTTGATTACAATTTCTATCGCTTAAAATCTGAATCAGGAATCGTTGGAAAACCCAACCCAAAAATGTACACTAACATTGCATGCTTCGGGGACAATTTCATGGCGGCAAAACGTCCAGACTGGGCCTCCGTAAGTTCATACGGTCCAGCACTCCGCACAAACAAGCACTACAATCTCCGCTGGGACGTCGTTTGCATGACTAATCCAGAAGCCAGAGAATACAACTTAAAAATAATCGCTGAATCCGCCAAAGTTACCCCAGGCATCAGCATCAGCAGCCAACACTTTGCAGACCAAGGCTTCTGCACCTGCCCACGATGCGTTAAAGAGCAGGCAAAAAGCGGCTTAAGCTGGGTTGCATGGCGTGCAAAAACAGTAACTGACTTTCTCGCAGAAGTTAAAGAAGTCGTCTCAGGCAAACCACTCTTCGTCAACTGCTTACCTGACCCATTATTGGGCAAGGAACGCTTCGGCTACGACTTTGAAGCAATGGCACAATATGCAGACTACTTTGTAATTCCAATGTTTAGCAAAGCATACCCAACCCCGTGGTACTGGGAAACCATTGCAAGAGGCTACAAAAGCTTCCTAAAGAAACCAATGATGGTAAACTTCTATGTCCGCGGACCAAACGAAACATGGGACACCGTTGCACCAGCAGACCAAATCATGACCGTTGCCACAAGAGTTGCACGACAAGGAGTAGACGGCATAATATTCCTCGCAGAAAAAGCAGAATATATTACAGAGTTCCAGAAAAGATGCGTTGCCAACAAAGAAAAACGTGAATTTCTCAAAGACCATAACGGCGATGAAGTCTTAGAACTCTTCAACCGCTGGGAAAAGATGCTAAAAGCTTAGCATTTTCCATTTTTCATCTAGTTAATTCTTTTCTTTAATTTCGATTTTGTTGATTTATCCGTTTTTTTATTCTGTTTTTTGAATTTAATAGTTTAAAAAGCGAAGATATTGCTCACAGATGCATGAAAAACATAAGCGTCATTTCTTCTTCATCCATGATTTTTCCGTTTTCAGTACTTATTTAGAAAACAATATATTCAATCTTAACGTACAACCAGTCACTTAAGGGCGAACATACATTGAAGGTTACTCTTGTTAATCCACCTTATCCTCCAAATGCACATGCACACCCACCCTTCATCCCACTAGGGCTAGCATACCTTGGCGCCATCGCCGAAAAGGACGGCCATGAAGTTACAATAATCGATTGCCAAGGAGAAAAATTAAGTTACGATACCTTCCGCCAAAAAATCGCAAAGGTCCCCTCGGACATAGTTGGAGTAACTTCAACCACACTTCTTTATAATTCAGCCAAAAAAATGTTGGAAATCGCTAAAGAAGAACACCCAAACGCCATCACCATGATTGGCGGAAGCCACGTAAGTTTCTGGGATGAAAACACCCTAAACGAATGCCCAAGCATCGACGTGATTGTGCGACGCGAAGGCGAATTGACATTTCTTGAATTATTACAGCGGGTAACTGAGAAAAAGAATTTTGCAGGCGTCTTAGGCACAACATACCGTGCAAGCGACGGAAAAATCATGCGAAACGAAGATAGACCCTTCCTGCACGATTTGGACTCATTGCCCTCTCCAGCATACCATTTGCTTCCTCTTGACTCGTATCGACGCATGGGCAAAACCATTTTCCCATTAGTAACAAGCCGAGGATGCGTCCAATGGTGTGACTTCTGCAGCACAGTGCGTATGTTTGGCAGAGGCTACCGTGTACGAAACCCAAAGAAAGTAGTTGACGAAATGGAGATGCTGCACAACAAATACGGCGAAGGACAATTCACATTTTACGATGACGCCTTTACCGTGAACCGCCAACACACCCTACAATTATGTGATGATATCAAAGCCCGCAAACTTGATGTTGAATGGGACTGTGAAACCCGAGTTGACGCGGTTGATCAGGAACTTTTGACAAGAATGCGTGATGCTGGCTGCATAACTGTTTGGTTTGGCGTTGAATCTGGCTCCGAAAAAGTCCTTGCCGACATGCATAAGAAAATTAACCCTGAAATGGTTAGTTTGGCTTTTAAGACGGCGCAGAAAGCTGGGTTAATGACGATTGCCAGCGCAGTTATCGGTTTTCCAGGCGAAACAGAAGAGACAGCTTGGGAAACAATCAACTTCATTAATTCACTTAACCCAGATGACATAGGCTTCTATGTAGCGACACCTTATCCTGGAACGCCAATGTATGAGCAAGTAGTCAAAAATGGGTGGCTAAGAGTAACCGACTTCGACAAATACGACACTGCAACCCCAACGTTTGAGACACCTTACCTTAGCATGGAGAAAATCCGTGAAATCAAATACAAAGCGCATCAAAAGTTTTACCTGCGCCCAGGCTACGTAATCAAGATGGTGCGTAGAGGCGGAACATATGGCAGATCAGGCTTGAAAACGTCTGCTGCTTATGCACTTAGAGCTATGCACATAAAATTGTCCTAAAACCTTCTTTTTCCTTTTAGGTATATCTTTAATTTTATTGTGCAAAAAGCGAAAGTATCTTTTACTAGATGTTGCCTATTGTCGCAATTCAAGAGATTAGACATTTACCTCAAAAGGCTGACCTGAAAATGAAAATTACTCTAGTTAATCCTCCATATCCGCCAAGCGTCCACTCCCACCCACCTTTTATCCCGTTGGGCCTAGCGTACTTAGGTGCAGTTGCAGAGACGGCAGGTCATCAAGTCACAATAATTGATTGTCAAGCGGAAAAGCTTACAAGCGAAACTTTCCGTGACAAAATTGCCCAAACTCTCTCAGATGTAGTGGGAGTAACTGCAACGACGTTGCTTTACAAGTCTGCTATGAAACTAATTACCATAGCAAAACAGGTGCAACCCCAAACAGTCACGATGCTTGGTGGGTCACATGGAACTTTCTGGGATGAAAACGCCCTCAAAGAATACCCAAGCCTTGACCTTGTAGTGCGAAGAGAAGGAGAACAAACTCTTATTGAACTTCTAGAAAAACTTCAAACTCAATCAAATCTCAGCGACGTGTTAGGCATCACCTTTAGAAGCGGAGATAAAATCATCCGTAACGCAGACAGACCCTTCATAGAAGACTTAGATTCACTTCCTTTTCCTGCCCACCACTTATTGCCGCTTGAAAAACTTAAGCATAATGGAAAAATTCTTTTCCCATTAGTCAGCAGCCGCGGATGTGTCTATTGGTGTGACTTTTGCAGTACAGTTCGTATGTTTGGCAGAGGCTACCGCATGCGAAGCCCAAAAAACGTCGTTGACGAAATGCAATTAGTCCACGACAAATATGGCGTAACTCAAGTAACATTTTATGATGATGCCTTCACAGTTAACCGAGACAGGGTTTTAAAAATCTGTGAAGAACTCCACGCAAGAAAACTAAAAATGATGTGGGATTGCGGCACACGAGTAGACATGGTTGACCGAGAATTGCTCACAATTATGCGTGACGCAGGTTGCATTGCTGTTTGGCTTGGGGTAGAATCAGGTTCAGAAGCGATGCTCGGTAAAATGAACAAAAAAATAAAACTTGACCAAACACGATTAGCCTACAAAACAGCTCAGGATTTAGGATTAATGACTATTGCTAACGTAGTTCTAGGTTTCCCAGGCGAAACAGAACAAACTGCAAAAGAAACCATCCGCTTTGTTAAACAACTAAATCCCGATGACGTCGGCTTCTACGTGGCAACCCCATACCCTGGCACACCAATGTATGAACAAGTCAAAGATAATGGGTGGCTTAGAATCACAGACTTTGACAAATACGACACCGCTGGTCCCACCTTTGAAACCCCGCAGCTAAGCATGGAAAAACTAGCTGAAATCCGCTACAAAGCCTACCAACAATTTTACCTGCGTCCAGGCTACGTAATTCACATGATGCGTAAAGGCGGAACTTATGGAATTTCAGCTGTAAAAACTTCAGGCGCTTACTTGCTCAGAGCTTTGCATATTAGGCTCTCTTAATTTTCTTATCAATCCAATAATTGCAAAAACAAGTACCACCGAGCTAAGTGAAACTGCGATTGATGTAAAATTGATCCCAATAGGCGATAACCCTAGAAATAAACCGATTAATCCATCTATGCCAAAGCTTAAAACAACCGACAAAACTAATAGTTCCACGAAATCAAGCTTATTTTTACCCATAAACAAAATGTTAACTAAACAATATCCAGGCAGAAAAGACACAAATAAAAAAACAAAAAAATACCGGAAAACAACAAGAAATGAATCAGTGGAAATAAAAGTTGTGAGAAACGTTAAAACTGTAAGAACAACGATAATTCCGAACCATTTTATCGGTTTCAGTTTTTTAACACTTCAAAAATTTAAATAAAAAAGAAAAGGAAAGTTTACATGAACATCCTGTATATTGGATGTGTTTCGTCTAGTGGTCGTGTGCCAAGATCTGCTGCTGCTGAAGCGATGTATGTGTCTGTGACTGCGACTGCTGGAAATACCCATTCAGCTTGTTCTGCTGGACCGATCATTAGCCAGTTTGCGCCTGCCATTTGCATTATTGTGTTTGTTGAGGTTCTGCAGCCTGGGCGGAATTCTTTAGCGACGTTTGCTTTGACCCAACCCATGGTTGTGACAACGTTGCCGCTGCCTAAGCCGACTGGGTGACCATACTTCTCTTTCATGATGGGTATAGTTCTGACGGCTGTGCCCATGTCTGGTTCGAATGCTGGAATTGCTGTATCGATGAGTGGTTTTGTAATGCCGCCTTTCTCTGCTAATGCTAGAGCTTCAATGATGACTTTCATTTTGCCTTCCATCGTTGTGTCTTTTGGATCGTCAGCGAGGACTATGGACATTTTGATGCCGCTGTCTTTGAGGTTTGCAAGTTCAGCGTCGGTTACGCCTTTGTAGACTGAGTTGTACAGGCATCTGTTTGATAGACCCATCTTTTTTGCTAAGCTTGCTGCTCCCATACGGGTCTTTGGACTCATAGCATCGAGCATGAGGGGTGCATCGGTGTGTTTCGGTACGAAATCAATGTATTTTTCGAATGCAGCTTCAGTTGTGCCGACAATGTCAAGAGCGAATTTGACGCCGGTGATGTCGCTTTGAGTTTGGCAGGTGTTAATGATTTGTTCTGCCGCTTTAGCGTCAAAAACCCCTTTGTTTGCATCGGTAACCATTTTTTGGCCTAGCCAAAAGATGGAGCCAATCAAGAAGGTGGGATTTTCTCCCGGTTGACCGCCAATTTTTGCTCCAGCGAGGTCGTATATTTTTTGTTGGGTATTGAACTTGAAGGACATTAATTCCACATCAGAGGGATTTATTTCTTCAGAGCCTTCTTTGCTAAATCAGGCGCTTCTTCCTTGTTTTTGCCAAAGAGTGCACCCATTGCGTCAGCATCTTCTTTCTTGACTGCAGCGCCGCCCATGATTATACCGACTTTGTCTTTTAATCCGGCTGCTTTTAATAATTCGTCAAGTTTTGCAAGATTGTTTTTTGCTGGTACTGTGTTTACTGAAATTGCAATGAGGTTTGCATTGTTTTCTTTTACTTTGTCAATAAAAACTTGTGGAGCAACGCTTTTTCCAACGTCGATTGTTTTGAATCCTGCGCGTTTTAATGAGCGTCTGACTGCTTCTTTTGCTGTGTCATGCATGTCGGGTTCAATGTTTCCGATTACGACTATGCCGAGTGGATTTTCTGGTTCTGGAGGTTCTTTTTCCATCATAGATTTAAGCCATGACATTTAAATACACCTTGTTTTCCTTTTTTGTTACTCTGGGCTTTTTATACTCGAAATTGATATTTAAAGTTTGACCAATAATTAATCGTAAAACTTAAAAACCAGAAAGGCGGGGGAGCAAATGTTCAAAGCGAGTAGAAAACTTATCTTACTTCTTCTAATTTTTGTCTTTGCATTCGCTTATCGCCTGATTCTCATGTTATGGGCTTCTTATCCTCCAGGCGCAGACATTGGCTTACACAACAGTGTCATTAATTCAATTACGCAATCAGGCAACACTAATTTTCTATGGAATAATTATCAGATGGGCGGTGGCTTATCTTTGACTTTTCCAGGCTACCACATTTTTGCTGCCGCAATAATAATAATGACTGGAATGTCCAGTTATGTTGCGCAAGCGGTGATCGTAGCTTTATTCTCATCGCTTCTTGTACTCTGCGCTTTCTTGATAACTAAAAGCGTATTGGCTGAGTCAGGTGCTTTTATCGTTGCTTTCTTGGTTGCAGTTTCACGACCTGACATGGAAATACTTCTCTGGGCAGGTTACCCCAACGTAATAACTCTGCTTTTAATTCCTGTAACCTTCTATTTGTATCTACAAAAAGACCGATTTAGCTTAACGCCTTTTCTTGTTTCAACCTCAATTTTGGTAGGCTCCATTTACTTGACACATTCATTAAGCGCAGCTGTATTCGTGGCTACGACAGTTGCAACTGTATTGGTTGTTATGGTTTCTCCAAAAATTTTTGACACATCAAGAAAACATGTCTTCACGTGGCTGCTTCCACTTGCCCTTGGCGCTGTTCTAGTTTCACCTTTCCTGGTGAAAGCTGTCCCTGCATATTTAACCGCTAACTCGTCATTTACAGTTGTTTCTGCCATTAACTCAGCACTCCTGTCAACAAGAGTGCTTCCTCTAACCACAATAGTGCCGCTTTTTGCCTGCACAGTCCTATTCTTTTTCCTGTCAAAAGAATACAAAGGACGATTTATTTCACTTCCAGCATTTCTTCTTTTCATGTGGCTTCTAGTCCCAGCAATATTGACTCAGGGCTTCTTGTTTGGCCTCTATGTGGATTACAATCGGTTCCTTTACTTCCTTGTTTTACCTGTACTGATATTAATTGGCATGTTCATTGAACGTGGCTCCTTTTTCTTCGCACACATAATCGATAACTACCACGTATTAACTAGCCAAATCCAGAAAAAAACAACAAATGCAAACAAAACATTAGATAAATTTCTAAACCGAATAAATCACAAAACCCTCTACGCTGCTTTCATAATAACCATTACCCTCATTTGCGTTTTTGCTTTACCACTTTTTATAACTCCATGGCAAGGTACTACAGATCAAAGTTTCTATCAAGTTATGGATAATCCAGGATATCAAGCCATTTTGTGGGCTAAGCAAAATACAGCCGCCAACTCAGTGTTTGTTTCTGATGCACTTTACGGATGGTGGTTTGGCGGATTTGCTCAAAGACCAACTTTAAGCGCAGTTGATCCACAGTATTTAACGCTTGCCCGCGAATTTGCTCCAGCTAACTTTGCCAAAAATCTACTTGACACAGATTACATTATTGATAACGGCTACATCCAAGTACGTGAAGACGGCGGATACATTGGACGTCATAACCCAATGTTTCTAGCAGACTTAAACTGGACATATTTCCCCTATTCCTTCCTCCAATTCAACGACAGCGAAATCACAGTACTCACCCAAAACGCAGGAATTATACAATCCACAAACATAACCCAAATCCCAGTAACCACCATGCAACTTGTTGGAGCCCAAACAGACAGCCCCTCAATTATAGTTAACAAAGCGAACAGTGACTTCAGCTACTCCGAAATATTAACCGTTTCAAAAGATGTTCAATTCGCCAACATGACAATAATTCTTCAAAGCACTTCCCAAAATGTTTCGTTAGATTGGGTTAATTTTGTTTTAAACTCTGAAGGAAGCTTTTTGCAGCCAAACCCAAATACCATTGCAATGTTAGATGCAGGCACAAAAGAAGTTGGCCAACTAATCTTTACACAAAACCAGCCGGAAGTGCATAATTACAGCAAACAATACCCAAGCATCACAGAATTATCATATAACTTGCAAGGGCAATCCCGCGGAGAAATCCAGATTCAGGTAGGTCTCTATCCTTTTTCTGACGCAGAGATTGCGGACTCAGTGGTGCTTAACCAAACATTAATTGCTCATCAAGCAAACCCACAAGAACCACAAAAAAACTCTAAACCATTAACAACGTTTGATTACCAAGCAGAACTTCAACAATACTCAGTATCTTACCTTGCAAACCGCGATTTTGAGTTAAACCCCAAATTTGTCAATGACCCCAAATTTAACCTTGTATTTATTAACAGTGAAATAGCCATCTTTAAGGTCAAAGGAACATCAACATCGCTGGGAGTTAACAAGAGTCTTGATGGGTAAATTAACCAAAGAGCGACAAATTGAAATCGCTTTTATAGCTGTTCTTTCGGTGTTAATTTTCTCCATTTTCTACACACTCATATCAATGAATGGAGTAGTTTTAGGAAACGACTCAAGCGTCCACTTATTAAAAGCCCAAATCTTCCTTCAAACAGGAAACATACCTCTTAGCAACTTAGGCTGGACACCTCCACTCTACGAAATTGTGCTTGCAATGTTCATTTCACTTACTGGCACAACTGCGATTGGATCACTTATTTTTCTGGTGAAAGTTTTAGCAGTAATAATTGATTGGCTCCTGTTTCTCTCCGTATATCTTATTGCTTCAAGATTTTTCAACAAAAAAGTAGGAGCCGTAGCCGTTGTTTTGTTATTGATGTGTTTTCCTATGTACGAGGTAAACGCGTTCGGCGGCTACACCACCGTTCTTGCAATAGTGTTTATGCTCTTAGTATTTCTTTATTCAACTTTAGCAGCCGAACATATGGGTTATCTTGTTGTTACATTTCTTGCAGCGTTTGGTCTTGTCTTATCACATCAACTAGCCGTATTTCTTGCCGTTTTTATAATGCCGCCAATCCTGCTTTACATGTTAATAAAATCTAAAGGCGCTTACCTAAAAGTTGTAATTGCTTTGGTTTTAGGCGGAGGAATAGCATTCTTCCTCTATTATTTCAAAGCTATGATTGGGTACCTTAACCTTGTTATCGAATATGTTTTTTTTGCAGTAAAATCATATGCTTACGAGATTCCAGCAGTCAGTTTCAACTCTTTTATGGTTAATTTCGGCTTCATATTTTTCTTCGCTTTAGCTGGCATTTTTGTCTCATATTATATTTTAAAAACTCAGAGAAAACTGATTCATTTTTTAACATTAATTCTTATCTTCTTCGTGCCCCTCTTTTTCGCTGAATCATATCTTTTCGGTTTCTACATGCCCTTTCAATGGTTTATTTATTATCTATTGGTTCCAATGACAATTTTCGCCTCAGTTTTTGGAGTTTTTGTAGCCGAAAAATTAGCGCCCTATTTCTCTAAAAATAAAAAAGCGTTACATAAAAACTGGATAAAAATTCTCACAATTTCCCTTATCGTTATGATGTGTTTGTTGATTGTTTTTCGTTCCGATATGTTGTATAGAAAAATTATGGAAGCAAGCGTTTACTACTCAACAACCGATACAAAAGCATTAGATGCAGGCGTCTGGTTAAGCCAAAACTATCCAAGCAACGCCACGGCTGTTGTAACAGAAATTCCTGGGTTTTGGTTTTCAACTTTTTCTGGGAAAAACATAATTGCACAAACCGATCCCACAGTTCAAAGAACAGAAATTGCTGAATCAGTTTTGAGCTTATCTTACGAAATACAAGATCCACAAAATTTGTTAAGAGCATATGAGGCAAAGGGGTTGATTACTGATGAGGATTATGTTTCTATAAATCAAGTTTGGTATCAGATATCCTCTTCCTCAACTGCAGGAAATTTTATTTCATTTACGCGGAATGGCCAGAACTACACATTTCCGTTATCAGTCTTTAATAGAGAAATTTCTTTTAACGATCAAAGTTCCCCTAAAAATTTAACGTTAGCGTACTCAAATGATTATTTAGACTTAACAGAGACAATGCTTGTCCAAAATGACAGTTATGCAACCGACATATCCTGGGGTGTAACACCCCTGCAAAGCAGCATATCCAATGTGACACTATATTTGACCACTTCATTCAATCTTCAGTTTAACCTTGACAAAGCTCAGGTCCCTCAATTGATGAATTGGGTTAATCCCTGGGATTTGCCTTCAAAAACTGTCGGTGGACCGCCGGGGAAAGAATGGGCCGTTGCAACATTTACGAACTCTGATTCATTGGATAATTACGTGGGGCTTTACGACGACAAAAATCAATTAGCTTATGCTTTTAACTTTACCGATTTGCCAAATTGGGGAAATATAGGTGCCTTGACAAATCGGCAGATAGATGCAGTTAGATTCCAATATCAATTCAACGAAATTAATGCCAACCAAACGGCAACACGTCACTACCAAGTTTTAACTCTTACAAAAAATAGTTTTCCAACACTGGAACAAAATAATCTGCAAAGTATATTTGCATATAAACCTAGTCAATTTGCAGTATCTTCAAGAGATTACAAAAATTACATTGCCGAAAATGATATTCAATTCATAGTTTATGACAAGAACCAATTAGATCCAAATTTTGCCCGCTGCAAGTTTCTACAACTGATTTACTCAAACGATCGATACGACATCTTTAAAATACTGAATAATTTTAACCAAACACAAACCTGAAAAATAGACATTTGATTATTATTTAAAAGATAGAACATTGGAGAAAAAAGGTTTATTGTTTTTTGTGCGCGTTTTTGCGCATCTCTTCAAGTGCTTTAGGGTCTTCTCGAAGCACTTTCGGTATGTAGTTGCATGCTGGATCTGACTCGAAGAGGTCGCCTGTGTAGTATTCAGCTCGCGTTCTGCATCCGCCGCAAATTTCTCGGTATTCGCAGATTCCACATCTGCCTTTGAGGTTGTTTTTATCGCGTAGCTTTAGGTGCAGTTCGCTCTTCTGAAGTTCTTCCCATGCGGTGCGCAGTTTCTTGTCTTTGACGTTGCCGATGCGGTAGCCTTCGTGGAAGCCGCAGCTTCGATAGTCGCCGTTTTCGGTTATGCCAATGTAGTTGCCGCCGATGGTGCATTTGCCAAGGTAGCCTTCGTTGTACCATTGCCAGAAGTCAGCTGGGTTTTTTTGGCGTACAATGCGGGCGTAGAAAGGTGCGTAAACATTCACTTTTACAGTGCCGTAGAGTTTTCGTTGGATCTCATATATTTCGTTGAATGCTGTCTCGTATTGCTCTGGTGATGGAGCTATTTCCTCCATGTGTTCGCCTGCTCTGCCGACTGGAACCAAGTTATGGTAAACGAGCATTCGGGCTTTATATTTCTCCGCCAACATGGCGGGATGAGCCATCTTGTCAATATTAAATTTAGTCATAGTTGTAACTAAGCAGTCTAGTAGACCGACGCTGCTAAGTTTCTCCATAGCATGTATGGCTTGGTCGTATCCGCCTTTGCGTCTGATTTTGTCGTTTGACTCCTTATCACCATCAATGCTAATTGCAGTGTGGACTTCATATTTGCGCAATAAATCAAAACGTTTCTCGTCCCACGCATAGCCACTTGTAATCAAGCTGACTTTCATGCCATGCTTTTTCTCTGCGTATTCAATGACTTCCCATACGTCAGGCCGAATCAAGGGTTCTCCTCCGCTGATTCCTAGCCATTGTGAGCCAAAGTCTGCCATTTCATCAACCATGTGTTTGGCTTGCGCGGTGTTTAATTCTTGGTCCTTAGCATACTCTTTGATGTAACTACAATATGTGCAACTGCCCACACAGTTGCGTGTACATCGCCAAACAACCATGAATAATGGTGATGTAATTGGATTAATTGCATTACTCATTGAATTCCCAGTGTCAAGGTAAATTCGAATAAGCGATATAAAACTTGCTCTTAGAAACCAATTTTTTGTTTCCTGGCAGATATGAGGAAATTTATCAGGTATATCATTGTTATTTTTTCTTAAACCACAAAATGTTTTAGCCCTAGTGATTGTTTTTTAGTCATTGCTGTTCTGTTTTTGCTTGATTTGACGAAAACCCTCAATAGTAAAAAATGCAAGTGCCAACCCAGTTACAAGCAACAATAACAGAAAGAAAACTTTAAACTCATAGGTTTCAACGGGAAAATGCACAGCAAGAACATAAAGCTCCACTATAAGAATCGAAAGAAAAACAAATGAGTAACGCCACAATGCTGGCATCAAGTGGCGGCCAACCCATATGTATCCTTTCACATGAGCCTTATTTTTTGCTATGTATTCGCCATAATCGTTTTTTTGTAGGTACCCAAGATCTTCAAGTTTTTGTAAGTGCCGGTAAGCCACGCTTGGGCTGCTTAAATTCACAGCTTTCATGACATCTCTGGGACCGACTGGTTTGCCCTTTTTTACAACATGCAAATACACGTTTAATGTAGTTCCTTCTAATTCCACATGATTTGTTTGCTTCATGCTAATTGTTTCACTTGTGCGTTAACTCTCTGGCTACTTATGCGTATTAGCTTTGCTTAAAGTCGTTGCTTTTTCGCCATCAAACGTTCTGGTAGTCTTACGATTGCATGGGGTCACTTAACCATAATCGATGGTCCTATATTCTCTATAATAAATATAGAACATTCATCATGTTAAGGAAAGTCTTATAAAACTAATCAGCGCTAATTTGAAAGCAGAAAAATCAAGGAGATTATGAAAAATGTCTAAACCAAAACAATATTCATGGATGACTAAAGATAAACTAATGACATACACTTTCGTCTCGCTAGTAATACTCACAGTTATTACAGCTGCTTTATGGTCTGCTGAAAAAACGCCCTCTGGCTGGAATCTCGGACTGACCTTAGCCATCAACGCTTTAATTGCCGTCGGTATCTCTGTAGGGCTAGATGCTTTTCTGCACAAAATTGCAGCTGATAGCCAACTTAACTTGATGTCTGCTGCAGTCTTTGGCTTAATCGTTACTGACTCATACTCGCTTGGCGTACCTGTTATGCGCACCGTTGAACTGTTTCCTCTGGAGGCACCTCAGTGCTTCATCTATATTGCATTAATTTCTGTTGTAGGTTTGGTTCTTTTCAAAAAGATTGTAGGTACCTCAGGTAGAAAATACGTGAATCCTGCTGCCGCTGCAAAATTCATCGTCATGATACCATTCATCGATACATTGCTTATCGCAGTAGACCATTTGAAAAGTTCTTTGCTACAGGTGCCTTCATTGTCCGGTCCTATTGGCCTGGCAAGCGTCGTAAATGGCAACGGTTATGGTGGAGCAGCTGGAGCCGTTTCTGGCTTTGGTAGCTATGTAATCAGCTGCTTCTCTAACGCAAGCAACAAAGCTCCAACTGCAACAATGAATAACTTGCTTTCAGCTATGTTATTAGATAAGTTCCACGGCTGGCCTGGCGGAGCATCAGCTCTCGCAGTTATCATCGTTGGCATAGGCTTTTTCGTCGTAGCACGCAAATACATCAAATGGCGAATAACTGTAAGTTACATAGTCGTAGTAGCCATTCTATCAGTGATATTATCTCTTATTTACGGCGACGCAGGCGTAACTGTTAGACTCTTGTTCGAACTGTTCATCGGAAGTTCAATATTCCTAGCGTTCTTTATGGCAACAGATCCTGCAACAACACCACTAACTTACATGGGGCAGATAATTTTCGGAATTGGCTTAGCAATATTGACAGTGGTTTTGCAAACCTTCACGCAATTCTTCGGTGCCTCCTTTGTAGCATTAATCATCATGAACCTGACTGTACCAGCACTTGACAAAGTTGGAAGACTAAAACCCACGACCGAAAGCAAAGAACCCAAACTACCAAAAGCTCAAGCATTTGCACCAGAAAAAGTCAAAGAATACCAATGTATGCGATGCGGCGCTTGTATGCGTGTTTGCTGTCACAAACTAAGCCCGATACTTATCAAGCAAGCATTTGACAAAATGGACATCGATAGCATGATTAAGCTTAACGCTGATTACTGCACTGGCTGTGGACACTGTAGCTTCGTTTGCCCTGCAAGAATTGACCTTAAAGGCGCCGTACTTAGATCTAAAGCTATGTTGCGACAACAATAAGCAAACCCTATTTTCCCTTTATCTTTTCTTTTTATTTTAAAACAATCAAAACTTGTCAAAAACGCCTTTTTACTGACCTTTCATGTATTGTACTATTGATAAAGCACTTTTAATCTCTGTTAACGCTTATGAGTCAAGCTTCCAAGCATTAAGCTTATTAACATGCCACAATGTAAATAATTCAAGGGATAAAAATTGGAAACAGAAAAATTTAAACTGGCTGACATATTTAACGGCATAGTTATACCAATAATTCTAGTACTATTGATTTTCTTCTTAGCAATCTATGTAAACGTAGGCGGAACCTATCACATACTCGGAGCTAGCAATACCATCGCTGTCATTCTGACTTCTGGCTTTGCCCAAATGATCTGTCTCGGTATCCCATTGGTCTTAGGTTTATTATGGAATAAATGGGCTGGCGGTGCAGCAGGCTTTATCATGGGTGGACTATATTACGTGGCTAGCGCAGGACTTTACAACGGATATTATGCAGGCTCAAACCCACCGTACAACTTTTTCGGCGACATGAGCATGTTAGGATACTTGGTTAACGGCGTCGTAATTGGTTACATGGCTGGAGCATTATGCAACGGATCAACGAATTTCAAACGAATGTTGGGCGCAGGCATGACAGCAGCAGTGATAACTGCAGTAATCCAAGCTTACCTAAACTACAGTGTTTCACTTAAGCCGGCGATGACAATGAACCACAACCTTTGGAAAGACACGTCACTAGGATTCGCTGGAGTCTACGGATTCGTGTTAGCCTTCATTCCAAGCATTGCTTTGGGAGTAATAGTTCCTATTCTTGCTAAAGTAATGACCTGGTATGGAATTCAGCCAATGAGGCACAGATAAATTCCTTTTCTCCTTTCTTTTTTGTTTTTTTAACATTTCAATATTATTTTGATTCTTCATTTGTTTAGATCATTATTGCTTTCAGGACTTTTTTGGTCGTATCTTTTTATTATGAGTCATATAGTTGGCCATAGAAGTGGCGAGGTGTGCTCTTTTCAACAAAAATCAATTTCATTATTTTTAACAAAATAAAAAATTAGCCTAAGAATAAAATGGCTATTGTTAAAAAAAAATTGCTATGATTGATTGGGCGCGAATTCCCACGCAATGTTGCCTTTCCAAATCTCGCCCAACTTGGTTATTCTGACTTCTTTGTCGTCGATTTCAATTAATCCTTTGTCTTTTAGTTTTTGTAGCTGTTTTGGGAACACTTTTTCTGGTGTGGTGTCGAATTTTTGCATAAATTCTGCTTTGCTAACTGGCAATCGTAAGTATAATCGGGTCATTGTTCGCCTCATCATGTCTTCGTTTGTTGATTCAGAAAGTTTGCTAATAGGTAGTTTTCCCGATTTTACGGTGTCCATGTAATCGTTTATGTTTTCAAGATTAGAATAGGAAAATCGTTGTAGGTATCCCATGAAGCAGCCCGCTCCTGTTGTTAGTATGCCACCCCATGGCCAACCGTTGAGGCAGTTTTCTCGCATGTGCCACTCTACTCGGCTGTAGCGGTCGTGTCCAACTGCTTTGTAACCTGCGCTGGTGAGCATGTTGTATGCTGTTATGTACATTTCTTTCTCGTATTCTGCATTTCCAGTGGGTGGTGAAGTTCCTGTTTTAATCATTTTCTCGAGCATAGTGCCAGGGTCCACATGGAGCGAGTAAGCGTCAATCTCGACGTCTAGTTCAATTGCTTTCTTTAGTGTACTGATCCAGCTTTCCATTGTTTGACCTGGAAGATTATACATGAGGTCCACGCAGACGCATAAATCTAGTTTTCGTGCATGTCGAATGGCTTTTTCGACGTCTGCGGCGCTGTCAGGCAAGCAAAGGTTTTTTCTTAGTTTATCATCAAATGTTTGAGCGCCCATGTCCATCTGGTAAACCCCATATTTCGCAAGTTTGTCGATTTTTGGGAGTGCCAGTGTCTTTGAGGAGCCAGTTACTTTGATGAAGTATTCTTTGTTAATGTTGAAGTTTGCCTTGCAGAAATCTATGAGGTCAATCATCTGCTCAGCCTCTAAAACGCTAGGTGTTCCGCCGCCTAAAACAATCTCATCAAACACGCTTGTCTTCACGTATTTGGTTTTAGCGTACATTGCAAGTTCTTTTTTGAGCAGGTCAAGGTAGGGTTCTATTTTCACCTTGCTTGTGGTAGTTGTTGGGAAATAGCAAAAAGCACATTTTGAATCACACACGGAAATCCAAGGTTGAAGCTCCATTAATCTGCCTGAGGTATTCTCTGTTGTTAGAAATTCCATGAATGACTTATAAGTTTCAGGTTTAATGTCTGGGTAATCCCTATAGGTGTACGGTGGCCAATTTTCCCGTGTATCGTAAACTTCTGGTTTGGCTGTTTCAAGGTGAGAACTCTTTTTCATTCCTTTTCCCCTCAGTTTATTGTTAAAAGCCGTTCGATAACATAATAAAGTTTTTGTTAAAAAGCTACATTATATAAAAAAACATACTTGACACATTGCTACCGAACACCATCACATGAAATGAGCCTAGCAAGCTGTTGATGCTGAGCTTTTCTGTTTGCTTACTTGTGTTACATACGGGCTTTTGCTCGCCAAAGCATATAATTGGCGGCGGTTCTCGTCATCATCTTGCTATACAAGTTGCCTTTAACATATCCTTTGACAGCCTGACGCATGATATAGCGGGGCGAATAGAATTTATTGTAAAAGCTTCTCCTCATTTGAACTATCTCTTTAGCTGGAAAAGCTGGGTCTTCATAGATGGGGTTCATTGTGTTGTATATTTTCCAATCATCTGCCATTTTCCACCCGTTACTTTCCACTAACGTACGAAGACCAGTTCCGGGATAGGGTGTCGCATGACAAAGCCAAACGTCGTCAGGCTCCATTCTGCGTACAAAATCTAAACTTTCCTGCAACATTTCCTTTGTTTCGCCAGGATAACCTAAAATCACCGAGACTGTAACGAACATTCCTGCTCCTTTTGCCCAATTGACTGCGCTTTCGATTTGCTCGGTTGAAACTCTCTTTTTTAATGTATCGCGCATTCTTTGGCAACCTGACTCTACACCAAACATTGTTTCATTGCAGTGTGCCTTACTCATTTTTTCTAAAAGTTCTTTTGTAACTGCATCTGCTCGGGTTCCACAACCCCATGGCAAATTTATTTTTCTCTCTATAATTCCATCACAGATCTCAAATGCTCTTTTCTTATCGTAGGTAAATGTATCATCTTGAAAAGCAACGCCTGCTGCGCCGTATTCGTCTCTTAACCATTCCAATTCGTCAAGAACATTTTTTGGACTTCGTCCTCTGAATCTTGCGCCGAACATTTGAGATGCGACGCAAAAGGAGCATTGAAAAGGGCATCCTCGGCTAGTCATTATAGGCAAAAGATTTCGTCCTGTAATCTTGTATTTTTCAATTGGAAGATATTTGTAGGCTGGGCGGGGCAATGAATCTAGGTCTTCTATCAAGGGTCTGTTGGGTGCTTGAATAATTTGGTTATCTTTTCGAAAAGTAATACCCTTTATCTCGTTGACTTTTTGAAGCTCAGGCGATTGTCTAGCAAGTTCTAAAATTGTTTCTTCGCCTTCACCTCTCACAATAATGTCAACGGCTTTTTCTTCGGTAAGAATTTGTTTATCTGCAAAGGTTGCATGTGGTCCTCCCATTACGATTTTAGCGTCGGGGCAAACCTCTCTTGCAACGTGCGCAGATTGTAAGGCTGATTCTATTGTTGGAGTCATGGAGCCGATCCCAACTATTGTAGGCTGAAAAGAACTTAATTCGGCCTTAAGTTTTGCATGGTCTATCTGGCATACTGGGCAATCGATTATTTTTACTTCAAAATTATTTTGTTCAAGTACAGCTGCCATGTATGCTAAGCCAAGCGGTGGGAAAAGCGGGTGATGGGTGGATGTTTCAAGCGGCGTGTTAACCAGCGCTATCTTTGTTTTATTTGTGTTCATCACCATAACTTGTTGCCTACAATTAGACTGGTTAGTCATTTTGATTTTATAGTTCGTAGTCATGGTTGTTTTAAGATTTTAACCTTTTGCTAAATACAATAATTGGGCCGTTAGGCGTTTTCTAGGTAAATTTCAGTTCTGAGTTAATTCTAAATCAGACTTATGCCTTTTTTTATAAAACACTGTTACCAAAATGGCAGACGACATCGCAATTATAGCCAAAATTAACGAAATAATAAATGTAAACGAAAAAGAATTGGTTTGTTGGCTTGATAAAGAGCCAAACGCGTAGAGCATATGGTCGTATGAGCCCAGGTAAACAATATCGTTGGCAATTGCAGGGGATGAAACCACCATTCCTCCCGTCGAATAGGTCCAAATACAGTTGCCGGTCAAAGCATCGAGAGCGTAAACCTTGCCGTCATTTGAGCCAACAAAAATCAATCCGTTGGCAATAGAGGGCGACGAATCGGCTTCACCGCCAACCGTGAAGTTCCACATGAGCTTGCCGTTAGCTGAATTTAACGCGTAAACCTTGTTATCGCCTGAATCGATGTAGACTACGCCGTTAGCTATGGCGGGGGACGAAGTTACATTACCGCCTGTAGTATAATTCCACACAAGCAAACCAGTTTCAGCATTTAAAGCGTAAATGTTGTGGTCATACGAACCTACATAAAGCGTGCCCTTTGCAATCGCTGGGGAGGAAACTACATAACCGTTTGTAGGAAACTTCCAGATGAGCGCTCCGCTAGAAGCGTTTAATGAGTAGACGTTTTGGTCATTTGAGCCAATATAAACTCTGTTATCATAAACTGCAGGGGAGGAAACCACTATCTGGCCACCAGTCGTATATTTCCAAACCAGTTTACCCGTCGAAGCGTTCAAAGCGTAAACATTTTTGTCTTCTGAACCAACATAAACCAAGCTATTATTTACGGCGGGAGAAGAAACTACAGGTCCACTTGTTCCATAACTCCAAATGTATGAACCTGTTAGGGCGTTTAAAGCGTAAACATTGCCGTCATACGAGCCTACATAAACTACTCCATCATTAAGTGTGGGTGAAGAAAACATAACCATGTCCTTTGTTTCAAAGCTCCAAACAACATCATTGTGAAGCTCAAGGTCGTAGCCCACCATTCCCGTAGAAGAATTCAAAGCGTAAATTTTGCTATCATGAGAACCCACATACACTAAACCATTCGCCACTGTTGGTGATGAATCAATCTCTCCGCCCGTTGCATAAGCCCAAACGTATGTGCCGTTTTGAGCGTTTAAAGCATATAGTTTGCCATCCCATGACCCAAAATAGACTATTTCGTTGAAAATGGCTGGGCGAGAAATGACCATATATCCTGTTAAATAACTCCAAAAGAGTTTCCCGTTTGAAGCATCTAACGCATAAATGCTGTTGTCCTCTGACCCAACATAAACAGTACCCGCTGAAACAGTTGGTGAAGATGCAACTACACTTCCTGTTGCATAACTCCAAATTTCTTTTCCTTCAGATGCATCTAAAACATAAATTTTCCCATCTGAAGACCCAATGTACACTTTGCCCTCGGAAATGACTGGCGAAGAGAAAATTTCACCGCCCGTAGTGAAATTCCACAGTGATTGTCCAGTACTGGTTTTTATTGCGTATACTTTGCCATCTGCTGAACCCACATAAACTACTCCTTCGTTAACTGCAGGTGAAGAAGTGACAGGTTGACTTGTGCCAAAACTCCAAATTAGGGTGCCGTCGGTATCGTTTAAGGCATAAACTTTTCCATCTAAAGAGCCAATGTAAACCTCGCCCTCATTTATGGTTGGCGACGACATCATAATTTTGTATCCTGTTGCATAACTCCACAAGTATTTTCCTGTTGTTGCATTCAGAGCGTAGATTTTACAATCTTCTGAGCCAAAGAAGACGACCCCGTTGGCGACTACCGGGTCTGAATCAACATAATATCCCGCAGTGTAATTCCATAGACGATTGCCATTAGAAGCATTAAATGCATAGAGGTTATCGTCTTCTGAACCTATATACACAACGTTAGAGGCAACGGCCGGTCGAGAAATTATCCTTCCCCCCGTATTGACGCTCCATATTATAGCTCCGTTGGAAGCGTTAAAAGCGTAAATCTTGTGATCATAAGAACCAACATACGCAACATCATCCACAATTGAAGGGGATCCCATTTGGCCTCCAGTGTTAAATTTCCATAGTGTTTGATTTGTTTTTGGAGCTAAAGAATTTGAGGATCCGCTATGCGTTAGGTCATGCTGGAACATAGGCCATGAACCTGAATCAGGCTGAGTTCCTGCTGAGGTCCAGCTTATTGAAAGGCTTGAAGCTAAAAAAAGCGCTGCAAGAAATAGGCAGATGGATGTTGTTCTTTTCATCGTTCCCATATGTTTCTGAGAAGTTGCACTTATAAGACATTTTGTATTCTAAAGGAAAATTAGAGGAGTTATTTTTTGCGCAAACTTTCAGGTACATATGCACAAGCAGGGTCAGATTCGTAAATGTCTCCTGAGTAGGCATAAGCTCTGTTTCTGCAGCCGCCGCAAAGCTCTCGGTACTCGCAAACATTGCATTTACCTTTTAAAATGTTCTTGTCCTGAAAACTCCTATAATATTTTGATTCTTGGACTTCTTTCCAAGCCTCTGTAAGACTTTTTTCTCGTATGTTTCCAAGCATCATAGGCTCTGAGGGTCTAAGATCAGTGTAGAAACATGGGATTAAGTCGCCGTTTTCGGTTACACTTAGGTATCCGCCAAAAGCAAAGTAAGTGCATTTTCCATGGAACTTATGTTTATACCATTCGTCAAAGTTCGGTATGTTTCTCTGCTTGACAACCCTTGCGAAATGTGGGCAATGAACATGCACTTCAAATTTCCCATCGTATTTTTGAGTTATATCCCAAATGTGGTTAAGGGTCCATTCGTATTCTTCAGGTGTCGGAGTTAAATCCATCATTTCTTTTGCTCGCCCACTTGGTACAAGATGATTGTACCAAACAAAGTTGGCATGGTATTTGTCAGCTAACTCTGCAACATGATCTAAATGCTTATAATTTATCGTTGTAATCGCACATGCTAAGCCATTGAGGATTTTGCCTTTTGAGAGTTTCTCGATAGCGGCTAACGCCTTTTGATAAGATCCTTTACCTCTTAACTGATCATTGATTTCTTCAGGACCATCTATGCTGACAGAGGTCCAAACTTGATTCTTGACTAAATTATCGTAAATTTTTCCGTCAACAAAGCAGCCGTTTGTTAATAGGCATACGTTAAGACCGAGGCTTTTTGCGTAAGTGACAATTTCAAAAATGTCCTCACGCATCAGCGGCTCGCCACCTTTTAAACCGAACCATTTGACACCAAATTTATGAACTTCATCAACCAGTTGCAGAGCCTCTTTTGTGGTCATTTCTCTTGGAGCGCGTTTACCGGAAGCGTCAACATTGCAGTATTTGCAACGTGCGTTGCAAGCGCCTGTTGATCTCCAAGAAGTCATAAGCAAAGGACCTTTATTAGTCAAGTAAAATACACCCTCCAACTCTCTTCGTTAATTTCATCTTTTACTTAAGGTTTCTTTTCAACTTAAAAAAGATTGTGCGGTGCTCTTTTGTTTTTGTTTTTAATGCATTTTAGCACGTTTATGTTCATTTGCAACTTAAACTATGGCGCCCAATAGTTCCGTAAGCTTTATAGTGGAATCAACCATCTACCAGTAACAGGTGTAAGGAGTCAACCTCTTTCAAACATTCATGTTATATATCGGGGGTAAATGGCATTCACAATCGAATTCAAGTCATGGTTATTTTGGCTTTGTTGCTTGTTTCATTAGTTTTTGCTTCACTTTCAACGTTGAATGATGTCTCCATTAATTCTGTAAGTGCTCAAGTGACTGCGAACACTAACTTTGGCAACTTAAGTCAGTATGAATGGCCCGAATTTCAGGGTGACTCTTCTTTTTCACGTTTCTCAGCTGGACCCGCTCCGAGCACACCAAATGTACTATGGAAAACGAATATAACAGGAATATTACCTTATATAGCGGCTTTTGACGGGATGGTTTTTGTTTGTACAAACACATCCTTGATTGCTCTTGACCAAAGCGGCGTTATCCTGTGGGAAAAAGTTGTGCCCATGAATGGAACTTGGCCAATAGTTTACAAAATTGACGATTCTCATTTGGTTGTAGAAGGTAATTGCCTTGACCCGCAAACAGGAAATATCTTGTGGACTAGTACTCAGTTCTCAGCTGATACTGCTGTTCTATTTGTAGCCAATGTCTACAGTCCTGAACAAAAAATGTTTTACACTAAAGAAGGCTCCTACATTTTAGGTTGGGACTTCTCTAATCCTTCGGTACCGCCAACATTAATCTGGAGAACATACATTCCAGGAGGCGGCAGCACTGGTTCTGGGGTAACATACGGCAACGGAGAAATTTTCCCTGGATCCTTTTTGTTTCATCAAATGGCGCTAAATGCTACGACAGGGAAAGTCATATGGGATACTTCCACAAAGGGACCAATGATTTTCAGTGGCTCCTATTATCAGGGTAGATTTCTACGAGGCGGTACAGATGATAATACTCTTTATTGTTTTAACGCTACAAACGGTGATATTCTTTGGACATTTTCTCCAAAAACAAATGGGTATTTCACCGTTGGCACCGCAACGGCCTACGGGATGGTTTATGCTCTAAATAAAGATGGGAACCTTTACGCTGTCGATATCGATACAGGTAATTTGGTGTGGCAATACAAAGGACCCGGTCCGCTTATTTTCCCAGGAAACCCAACGGTTGCAGATGGTAAAGTTTTTGCAACAACAGGTCAAAATGCTTCATACAACGGGGAAATCGGTACCTCCCAGTTTGCTTGTTTAGATGCCTACACTGGAAGAGTAATTTGGGCGCTTCCAATGGAAGCATTAGCTCCTAAGGAATCTGTGGCTGTAGCGTATGGAAACCTGTACATTATTCCAGGCGACGTCACAAAAGCGGTTGATACTATATCAGGAAACGAATATTCTACTGTTAACCAGATTTGGGAAATGGGCACACCCTCGAATTCAGTTAGTAATTGGTCTAATTTCAGGGCTGATCCAACGCATTCCTCTACTGCTCTTGCAGGTCCGTCAAACCTTACTTTAGCTTGGAAATTCGAAACTAACGGATCCGTCGTTTCTTCGCCAACTATTTCGAATGGAATAGTTTATGTTAGTTCTCAAGACAAGAACATTTATGCGCTTGGAGCTTGGAGCGGAAGTCTAATTTGGAAATTTGCAACTCAAGACACTATTGAATCTTCACCTGCTGTTGCAAACGGTAAAGTTTACACAGGAGGTGACGATGGATATGTTTATTGTCTTGACGCTTACACGGGTGCTCGTATTTGGCAAACGTTTGTTAACGGCGACTTACCTTACACGTTTGCAACAGTTGTTTTGAAATCTTCACCCGTAGTGTCTGGCGGTACAGTCTATATTGGATCTTTAGACGGTTACTTGTATGCTCTTGATGCTAACACTGGCAATATCATTTGGAAGACTCAAACCAATGGCCCTATCGAATCATCCCCCGCAATTGCTGATGGAGCTGTCTATTTTACTTCCCAGGAACCAGCGGCAGGAGCTCTCTATAAACTCAACGCTAACACGGGCGCTTTAATTTGGAAACAAACAATTCCCTATGAATATCAATTTATAGGCGGCACAGAGCTGCTGGGTTCTCCGTCAATTGCGGACGGAATGGTTTTCACATCCTCAAATTTGAGAACATATTACGCTGTAAATGTCGTAACTGGCAATGTGACATGGAATTTCACGGATCCTGATGCAAGTGAATTCATAAGTTCTTCACCGATTTGCGTTAACGGTCAACTTTTCGTTATTGATAAGTTCAACATAGCTTGTCTTGATGCTACAAACGGACATATGATTTGGACTTTTTACACTGGTGATGAACTCTACATTTCACCTTCCTACGCTGACGGCAAAATATATGTAGTTACTAGTCAACGTGATTTATACATTCTAGATGCAACAAGGAACGGGACAAAACTTGCAACCTATGTTACACCTTCAACTTCTTGGTCATCACCTAGCTTAGCCAATGGCATGTTGTATGTGGGCTGTAATGATTGGAATGTTTACTGCTTCTCCAATTACATTACTAACCAAGCATCAACCCCCACTTCTACCACTCCTACTCCATCCGCTTACTTCACCTTAGCACCTGACTTGATAGTGCCCATCGCCTCAATCATTGTAGCCATAATAATTGTAATTGTCGCTGTTAGCCTAATAATAAGAAAAAAATCAGAAAAACCAAAGATTGCTTCCGCTAACATAAACCGCTTACATAAAAGCTTGAATTTAACCAACAACTATAAGTAAAGTGGTAATTTGTCAGCAGATTTAGTTCTAATTAACACAACTGTTCAAAGCATGAACCATAGCCAACCCGCCGCACAAGCCCTTGCAATAAGAAAAAACATAATCATCAAAGTGGGAACAAACCAAGAAATTAACTCTTTGATTGGTGAAGCCACAAAAATAATTGATTTAAGCGGGAAAACCGTCGTTCCAGGTTTAATTGACACTCACATTCACGTTGCCGATTTTGGAAAATGCTTGCTTTGGCTTGACTTAAACTGTGCAAAGTCCATCAAGGAACTTCAAACCTTGATCAAAGAAAAAGCAAAGCAAATTTCAAGTGGACGATGGATAATCGGGCGGGGATGGAATGCTGACCATTTTAAAGAAAAAAGGTTTCTCAAAGTCTCTGACCTTGACGTTGTTACGCCAAATAATCCCGTAATTCTTTACCATGAATCGATAATGTTGTGCGCAGTAAATACGGCCGCATTAAAATTAGCAAAAATTACTGCTCAAACTCCCGTGCCTCTAGGTGGAAGTGCTGATAGAAATCCTAAGACAGGTGAACTAACTGGAATTTTACGAGACAGCGCAACCAGTATGGTTTGGAGAGTGGTTCCAGAACCTAGCGAAGATGAGCTCTTGGATGCTATGGTGTTGGCTTGCCAAAAAATTGTTGAATCTGGACTTACAAGTGTCCATTGGATAATTCTTTCTGAAAATGAAATTTCAATAATTCAAAAGCTCCATAACGAGAGAAGGTTGCCATTTAGAGTTAACGTGATAGTTCCCATTGAGTTTCTAGAGAAAACTTCTGATTTCCAATCCTCTGACCGTTTGATGTTACATGTAGGCGGCTCTTTGATTGTTGTAGATGGTTATTTAGATTCCAAAACTGCTGCGTTATCTAAACCATATAGCGATGAACCCAGTAACAGCGGCAAATTACTTTACACTCCCAGATCATTGGTGTCCTCGATAGAACAAGTATTAGCAATGGGTTTTCAGCCAGTACTGCAAGCTATGGGCGATAAAGCTGTAGACATAACGTTGAACGCAGTTGAGCAAGCCGAAAAGCAGGTGCCAAACAGATCTATTCGTTTCAGAATTGAACAAGCTGCACTTCTAAATCCGCAATTAATCGAGCGCCTTAAAACCCAAAAAATGGTAATTTCCGTCCAGCCCAAAGTTGTCGCCACAGAATTTTCCGTTTGGTCAGCCACACAGCATCTTGGCATCAAAAGGGCTCAATGGTTGCATCCGCTCAAAACATTGCTAAGTGCAGGCGTGAAGATTGCTGGTGGTTCAGATTGTCCCATGGAGCCTTTAAATCCATTACTTGGTATTGAGACGGCTGTGCTGAGAGACGATTTTCCCGAGCAGCGTTTAAGTGCTGAGGCAGCTTTGCGTATGTACACACTTGATGCCGCTTATTCTTCTGGGGAGGAAGCGGTTAAAGGTTCGATTGAAGTTGGCAAACTCGCTGATTTAGTCGTTTTATCCGATAACCCACTGGCTGTTGCAGCCTGTGAAATCAAAGACATTAATGTTGAAATGACGATCATGGATGGAAAAGTGGTTTATTCCAAACATTCCCAAAACTAATCCTAATTTGCCCTATTTCTTTTTTCAACAATATATTTACAGTTTTTTTCGGGTTTTTTATTGCCCTTAAAACTTTATACTTTGTAAAAGTTGGATTAACCAAATTAGCCCTAGTACACAACTCGCGTAAATCATTGGCTGAAAATTCTGGCGTCTCTACTAAGGGCTCCGTGGCTGCCAATGCATAATCGCAAAAACCTTTTCTTAGAAAACCGCCTTGTTTTGCCTGCTCATAAAATGCTGTTCCATAAAGTGGCATGGCGATGCTGAAGATGAAGCTGTCCGCACCCAATCTTCTAAGTTTGTAAGCAAATTTTATAGTTTCTTCAATTTCCGTTTTGGTTTCACCAATCAAGCCAATAACAAAAAAACAACCCACCTTTACTCCGACTTTCTTACACGCGATTACCGCTTTTTCAACACTTTTCAAATCCAAATTCTTACCAATAACCTCAGACACCACGCGTTGGACTCCAGATTCTGGAGCCACGCGAATCTTTTTGCAACCTGACTTTTTCATTTTTCTCAAAAGCGATTCATCAAGCATATCCGCCCTAACCCCATTAGGCGTAAACCACTCAATATGCAACCCTCGCTTAACAATTAGGTCGCAAATGTCCGTCATGCGTTTCTTATCTAAAGTCATATTGTCATCAGAAAAATCAATCTGCTTAATCCCATAAGTCTTCACTAAGTGTTCAATCTCATCAACCACGTTTCTTGGACTTCTGGCACGCCACTTTTTATCCCAAACAATGAAGTTTGAACAAAAAACGCAGCTATGAGGGCAGCCTCTGCTTGTAATCATTGCGGTCCATGGCTTACTCACTTCTCCACGCAGCGGATTCTCTTTGACAGCTTCAAAATAGATTTTCATTGGAAGTAAATGCCTGGCGGGAAAAGGCAAAGAATCCAAATCCTCAATTATTTGGCGTTTACCTGTAAAAACAGCTTTTCCATTTTGCTTAAATCCTAAACCATCTATGGAGACGAAAGCTTGCTTCGCAGCCTCAAGCATTTTAACCAGTTCAGAAACTGTTTTTTCTGGTTCACCAATAACAACAAAATCAACATCGGCTTCTGAGAGACAAGCTCCCGGTCTAGCAGACGGATGTTGACCCATCAATACAACAACACACTTTCTGCTAACGGATTTTATTGCAGAAACCACTTCAAATGCGGTTTTAGACCAGCCTGAAAACGGAATTTCAACAACAACAACATCGGCATTCCACGCACCCACCCGTTCAGCAATAGTTTTGGCATTTAAACCAACACGGTATTTTGTTTCATCCAATTCCACAAGATTCTTCCAGCCTTCGGTGGGAGCATCAATAATGCAGACTTCATGGTTTTTTTCTAAGACAGCTGCAACAGACGCCAAAACGATGGGTGGAAAAACGTTTGGCTTCCCCCAAGCTTTGGGCTGAATTCGAGGTGGATTAATTAGGCAAACACGCATGTTGTTGGCGCTTCTTAAAACACCAATACCTCAACGCTTTGATTAAAACTTTGCACTAAATAGGCAAAAAGAACAAACGCACAACCACTATGACGACAACGCAGAAGAGCGCCCATAGAATAATCGTGACGTCTCGGATGCGTAGGGCGCTTAAAATCTTGTTACCAGTGAGTGGCTCCAGGCTATCGCCTAAAATATATTGACCTGGCTTTTCCAATTGCACACGCAATGCTCCTGCCATGGTCGCCATTGGCCAACCGTGATTTCTGCTGGGCGTTTTCTTGTGGTCTCTGTAAGCTATTTTCCAAGCGTTTTTAGCGTCCTTTCTAAGGATTCCCGCTGCCACAATCATAAACAGGGCTGTTAAACGAGTTGGTATGTAGTTTACGATGGTGTCTAAGTTTGCGCTAAACCAACCGGTGTTTATGTGTTTCTCGTCCTTGAACCCCACCATGCCGTCAAGGGTGTTTATTGCTCGAAAAGCAATAGCTCCTGTTACACCGAACAACGCAAACGACATCATTGGGGAAAGTTTGAAGTCAATCAAGTTCTCCGCCATTGACTCGATAACTGCACTGCTGATTTGTGAACCATTTAGAGTTCTCGAGTCTCTTCTTGAGAAGTGACTGTATTTTTTTGCTTCATCAAGGTCGTTTGCTTCGATTGCTTTGGCGGCTGCTTTTGCCCAATCGGTCTCAAGTTTAATGCAAATTGTCATTTTAAGAAGAATAATGCCGATGAAAGCGTAAATCAAGATGTTGAAGTAAAATGGAACATAAGAGTAGATTGCCCATAAACCAAGGAAAACGGGAACTGCAAACGTGCAAATTACTGTTAATCCAAGAAGTATGCCTAAGAATTTTTCAATTTTTGGATTCTTGTTTTTGAAGTAGGGTTCAATTTTTCCAGTGAAATTGCCCATGAGGACAGTTGGGTGCAGCTTGAAAACCCATTTATCAGGGTCATTGGGCGAAGGGTCACCAAGAACCAAATCTAACAAGATCGCGAGAAGTAGCATGACGACTGGAACTAATATTGTTAAGAGGTTTAGCATCAAGAGTTACCCAAACATTGGTTTCCTGATACTTTGGGTAAACAGTTAATATCAATTACGGTATGCAGGTTTTATTGAGTATTTTAGACTGGTTTTTTAAGTTAGAAAATCCTATTTGTTGAGCGGCTGGTGCTGGCTTGGACTCCAATGAGGAACTAAATGCAACAACATTTCAATCCTACGTTTACATGGTCAAAGCTGACAAACCTATTGGACCCCGAGACTTAATGCGTGGCGCCAATCTCAGCAGCCCAAGTGTTGCTTACAGAAATCTTCAGAAACTCATTGATCAAGGCTTAGTTGTTAAGGATGAATATGGCAATTATGTTGTGAAAGAAAAGGTAAGCATGAACGGGTATGTTTGGGTTGGGAAAACACTTATGCCCAGCTTTGCTATCTTTGGTTTTATTTTTGTAGGTGTTTTAGTTGCTGAAATTGCGGTTTTGGTTCCTCATTTGCTTTTGGGTTCTCCTATTGAGGAGGCGTTCTGGCTTTTAACAATTGTCACGATTGTTTCTGCAGCGATTTTTCTTTTTGAAGCGGTGCGGTTTAGAAAGAAACCACGATTTTAATCAGCAAGTCCCAGTCTTCTGTTTTTTCCCTTTTTATTTTCTTCGCAGTTTTAACTTAATATTGGCAATAAGATTTGAGGCCACGAGCAGCGGAGTATATGTCTTGAATCTTCTTCTCTTGTCAAAGAAGTATGCCCTGCGTAGATAGAAATGGTGAAATGCCCCTTCTCGTAATTTGGCAAGCTCTTTCATGCTAAGCCAGGGGGTCTCAAAAATTGGGTGCGTCGTGTCGTACATGTCAAAGTCTGTTATCCTAAGCCAGCCTTTCTCTTTAACCATATCATACATCGGCGTTCCAGGAAAAGGTGTTGCAACGTTGTAGAAACCAACAGCGTCCGGAGAAATCTTTTCCACGAACTTAATAGTTTTCCATGCGCTCTCTTTTGTTTCCCCTGGGAAACCAAGAATAACGTTTGGAATAGGTTGCATACCGAGTTCTCTTACCCAACCGAGAACTTTTATGGTTAACTCAGGGGTAATGCCTTTCTTCATTGCGTCTAAAACTTGCTGGGAACCTGATTCAACCCCGAACCAAACTGAAATGCATCCGGCATTCTTCATCTTCTCAAGCAACTCATGTGTCAACATATCAACGCGTGTGCCACAGTTCCATTCAATTTTCAAACCACGTTTAAGAATTTCAGTACACATTGCTTCTGTTCTTTGCTGGTCCACTGTAAAAGCATCGTCACAAAAAGTGAATTTGCTTATGTTGTAAGTTTTGTGAAGAAACTCTAGTTCGTCTACAACGTTTTTTGGGCTTCGCATGCGATATTTCCGACCATGCATTCTCACGGTTGAGCAGAATTCGCACCAGTAAACGCAGCCTCTGCTTGTGGCCAAGTAAAGTATATCTTCATACTCGCGAAAACGTTCCATAGGCCATAGGTGACGCGCTGGAAATGGAAGAGCATCCAAATCTTCAATGTAGGGTCTATCTGCGTTCCTAACGATTTTGCCATCTTTTCTACAGGTTGTGCCAATAACATCTACGACGCTTTCCTTGTTTGCTACTCTTTGTACTAATTCTAAAAGCGTGTTTTCTCCTTCTTTGCGAATGACGATGTCTAATTCTTGGCATTCTTCAAGAGCTTTATCGTCCCAAAAGGTAACATGAGGACCTCCCATTGCTGTTATGCAGTTTGGACAAGCCTCTTTTGAAATCTTGACCAACTTAAGTGCAGGTTGATATGTGAGAGTGGATGATGTAACACCAACAATGTCTGGTTGACGTTTACTAATCTCGGCTCTGAAATCTTCTGATGACAGTTTTAGAACTTGACAATCAATAACGTCAACTTGAAACTGATTCTTCTCTAAAACTGCAGCCAAATATCCTAATCCTAAAACTGCAAAAGGCATGTGCATTGCAGCGCCAACAGGTGCGGCAGGGTTGACTAAGGTTATATGAGGCTTCATTTATGCTTCACTATTTGTTCCCTCAATGGATATTCTTCACGCTTAAACATTTCGTATTTTTGAATTATAAAAGTTGGGCGCAAAAAATTGCTAAATCCACCTTATTCTGTTTGTATCTATTGATGTGCAAGTTCACGAGGCCAATATTTCGGTTTCATATATTCACTTTCAAGCAATGAAGGAAACAAGTTTAGAGGCCACGAAGGAGGCATTGGTATTACAAAAAACTCTATTGCTTCTATTCCGCTAATTCTTCTAATTTTCTCGATTGACTCAAATAACTTTTCAAAGTTTTCTATCGCAATTGCACAATATATGTCGTAAGTGTCCGTAATTCTTATGATTACTATCAAATTTGGGATTTGTAGCAATTGAGCGTAAATGTCTGGCATTTTACTTCGATTTGAAACTTTTAGGTATGCATTTCCAAGAACTTCATATCCAAGCTTGCGAAGGTCAAGCGTCACAGTTGAAAGAGGTAACAAGTTTCCTCTAAGTTTTTTGTATCTTTGAATAATAGCTTTTGTTGACATTCCTAATTGATCAGCTACCGCTTTAAAGGGCATTCGTGAATTTTCTGAAAGAATCTTTGCTATTTTTCTATCCGTCTGATCGATTTGGATTGAGGGTTGATCTAAATCGGTTAAAGTGAATTTCCGATTACTGTGAAGATCGCTTTCATGAACTATAGGTTTGATAACTAAGTTTTGAGGAAACTCTACGTTTACTGCTTCCGCCCAGATCAATTTGTCAACATGTTTGATTTTTTGATTTGATTCTAAATCAGAAATTATGTCATGAAGCGAGTTAAGGTTACGCAACGCAACTTTCCCAAAAAAGTTGTATTTACCTAGCGGCCCAGTAAGCGCTGAGATGTAATCTTTACTTTCAAGAAATTTGGCTACTTCTTTTTCATCTTCAACATTGGTTGTAATTCCTAAATCTACAATATGCCTGTATCCCAAACAATGGGGATCTACTAGCATCTTTTCGCCGTTGATTACGCCATCTTTCCATAAGCGTTTATACCGCATTCTGACTGCTGTAACTGTAATTTTGCATTCTTTTGCTATATCGGTAAACCAGTCCGGGATTCAGAGAGGAGTATTCTTAAAATTTCTGCATCGATTTTATCGATTTTTACTTGAGCCCCTCCCAAATCAATGACCTTGAAACGATTTTTATCCATGATGTCATATTAACTTTTATATAAAATTTCCCAAGCTTACTCCATTTGTTAGGGGCATCACCACTAAGACGAGATTGTCAAAACGTTTCATGTTCGATTTCATTATGATCCCAGTAACTTAGACGTGACGAATTCATTGTTGTTGATTGATTAATTATATTTCATTGCTTAATTATGGTGGTTTTTAAATTAACGATTTTTTTCTATTTGATTTTTTCCTTTTAAAATTCGGAAATGATTTTTTTAGCAAATAGCTGGTTTCCATTCATTTGTTGTAGGCTTAAGCCTACCACAAGTTCATAAAAAGGTTTTTTTAACCTAAAGTAAGCGCATTTTTAAAGGATTAGGGATAACTTTATAAATAAAATGGAACCACATAACATTTACCCAATTTTAAGGAGATAAAGAAAAAAAAATGCAAATTTCAAAAAACAAAACAGCAGTTATCGCAATTGCGATATTATTGATGATTTCAATGACAACTTCAATGATGCTTATGCCATCTGTCAGCGCACATCAACCCCCATGGCAAATTCCTACATATGCATACATTAACGCTGCACCTAACCCTGTAGGCGTCGGTCAAAACGTGGTTGTAATCATGTGGTTAACCAACCTGTTTTCTCCCGCATCGGGGCTAGACAATAATTACAGATTCCACAACTACAAGCTTACCATTACTGACCCTAACGGCCAAGCGCAAACAGTGAATTTCCCAATTGTACAAGACTCAACATCAGCACAAGATTACAGTTTTGCTCCAAGCGTAGTCGGTACATATAATTTGACCTTCAGCTTCCCAGGACAAGACTTCAACACATATTCTCACGATACCAGTTTTAACAACTTATTTACCGGTCAATCAACACCAGAAACTTTGATTAACGATACTTATCTTCCAAGCAGTGCATCAACAAGTCTAATAGTGCAACAAACCCAAATACCCTTCATCAATAGCTATCCCCTTCCAGTCTCATATTGGACGCGCCCAATTTACGGTGAAAACCCAGGCTGGTACACAATCTCTTCAAACTGGCTAGGATCAGGTTCATCCGTTGAGGCTTCAGCAGGTTCTTGGCCTATCGGTGCATACGGCGCAAACAGTCTTTTCTCAGGTTCAGCACTCAACAGAAATCCAGGCGATGCAATAGGTCCTACAACTAGCCACGTTATGTGGACAAAACCACTTCAAGCCGGCGGAATTGTTGGAGGAAATAATTTTGCTACTACTGGCGATAGTTACTTCGAAGGTTCTGCATACATTCAAAGATATGACAATCCGATAATTATGGCTGGGATTCTCTATTATCAGGCGCCTCTAGGTTATTCAAGTGGACAGGGCGGTGGAACTTATGCAGTTGATCTGCAAACAGGAAAAGTACTTTGGCAAAACAACGCTATTCCCACTGGAGCATTATCATTCGGTTACATCTATGACAGTCAACAACCAAACCAAAAAGGCGTTATGCAACCCATTCTTTTCACAAGCAGCTTTGCCCAGGCTTATGACGCATTCACAGGACAATATTTGTTCAACGTAACCAACGTTCCAAGCGGTATTCCAACAACAATGGGTCCAAACGGCGAAACTATAATGTACCCCACTTCAAACGGATATTTAGCTCAATGGAACTCGACAGGTCTCTGGAACTGGAACATTGATGTCGGTGGAGGCGTACCTGCAGCTGCAACAACCAACTTTAACATAACAACCCCCGCTAGTCCATTCGGTCCAGCAAGTACAACTCATTATTACAACACTGTTAATGGAGGCGCACCTCAAACATATGACTGGAACGTTTCACTTCCACCAAATCTACCAAGTTCTTTCTCTGAAATCGCAGCTTTCTGCGGCAACCTGATACTTTGTGAAAGCGGTCCACTGTCTGGCGTTAGCATTGGTGTATTATCCGGCGGTGTAAGTAGCAGCTGGGCACCATACACATACTTTGCTATTAACGTCAACTCTACTAGAGCCCCATTGGGTTCACTTATGTGGACAAACACAGTTGCAGCAGCTCCAGGCAACGTAACAGTTCTTTTAGGTCCAGCAGATCCAACATCAGGAGTCTTCACCGAAGGATACAAAGAAACAATGCAGTGGGTGGGATACAACCTGTACACCGGTGCAAAACTTTGGGGTCCTACTCCACCTCAAGCATCCCTTGACTACTACGGCAACCCAATTACACCTTTAATACAAGGTCAACTTGCTTACGGCAACTTCTATAGCATGGGCTATGCAGGCATATTGTACTGTTACGACGCGCAAACTGGAAACTTAAAATGGACATATGGAAACGGTGGCGAGGGCAACAGCACTAATGCAGGTCTCAACACACCATTCGGTGATTACCCAAGCTTCATAAACGCAGTTGGCAACGGCATAATATACACAGTCGCTTCAGAACACACTATTAACACACCAATCTA
>CAVYXL010000006.1:0-162415 GCA_963772505.1 Candidatus Bathyarchaeota archaeon | reverse complement strand
GACGAATATTGACGAATAATGACGCATCCTGCAAAGAATTTAAGCTTTGCTTCAAAAAAGCAACTCAAAACACAAAGGACAAATTTTGTCTTGAAAATCTGTTTCCATAATACTGCTCAAATAACACTTAGATTTTGGCTTTCACCCCGATTTTTCTGATCTTACGGCACAATTCAACACAATTCAGCACAATCCGGCACAATTGCGCACATCTACGCACGCAACCTGCAAAGTATTCAAAGCCTAAATTGAAAAAGCAACCCAAAACACAAAGAAAAAAATTGCACAAATTAATTATTACTTTGGTACTTCATATGCGTATCAGAGATGATTTTAGTGAACGTCTTTGAGCTATCATGCTTTTGTCCTTTTTGATTGCGCGGTTTTTATTGTGTGCCTGTTATTGATATTTGTACGTTGAAGTTGGTTATGTCAACTATTGATGATGATGCTGTTAATGTTAGCGTTGCTGCGACTGATTGTCCGGGGTTTAGTCTTGTGCCTTCTTTGTTCCAGGTCAGTGTCATGTAAGTGTTGGCGTTTGATGGGTACCAGTTTGAGGGGTCATGGATAGCGCTAATGAGACTCCTTGGCCTGTGTTTTTGATGTAGATGGTTTGGCTTGTTGTGCCTCCGCATGTTAGGTTTCCCCAGTTAACCGATGTGATGGGGTTATTGCATGAGCTGTCAGAATAAACGCCAAGGCTGGCTGAAACATTGATGCCTCCTGTTGAGCCTATGTTTTGGCTTGTGGTTAATGCTGCGTAGGTTGTTACTACTAATGCTAAGGCTATTGCTGTTAGGATGAGGGGTAAGATTATTCTTATGCGGTTTCTTATCATCTTATTCTCTCTCTATCAGTGTATTGAATCTTAATCTTTACGATAGACTTAAAAACATTATGACTTTCAAAAAAAAGAAAAAACCTGTAGAACTAGTATACACCACAAAATGATTTAACACCACAAATGAAATCAAATCCTTATCTCCCATTCAAAAATTCTTCATTGCTTAGTCAAACGAAGGTTCTTTTATCATTTTCAGCGTGACTGTTATTAAGCTCGCAATTAATTTCTATAAGCATCTGATGAACCGGCATGAAAAAAACCAAATTACTGCTCTCTGCAACATTAGCTGCCTTGCTAACGTTATTAATGGTTTCTTCAGCATTTGCAACTACCGTACCAACCTTCACACTTTCCTCCTCATCATCACAAATCCAATATTCTCTACCTGCTGGAACAAGTTTTAACGGTTCAATCTCAACTACTGGTACTATTCGCTTCTTCGTAAGTGCACCAAATGGCACAGTAATCGTTAACTTGAACTTAATCGATAAAAACGCCGCATTCAATTTTGTAGCACAACAAAACGGAACTTACACATTAAATTTCGAGAATGACCTGCCCAACTCAGTCCAAGTGAGTTTCTCGTATGTAACAAACCCAAACATATCAGGCAGCAACGCCTCAACAGGAATATCCACTGTCTACCTGCCAATATTCATAATTATAGCCGTCGGAGGTGCCATAGTGATATTTGTTGGGATTCGCCGCAAAACCAAAAATCAGGCATCGGTTCACAGCAACATCGCCTTTTCAATTTGGATATTGCGCCAATTTTAGCGTTCAATTGCTCGCTTTTTCTTGCTGCTCTTTTTCAGTTTTTATCTCTTTTTTGGTCCGGTTTATCCTCTTTTTAAGATCTTCCGGTCTGGCTGCAAGTAAGTTCTTTGCACCAATAATTTGGACACATATAAAGCCTACAAAGAGGGGGAACCAGAATCCGGCACTTCTTAGGACAACTGCTGCGACGCCGCTTATTCCAGGGTTTATTCCGTAAAGAATGAAAATTGTGGCTAAAAGAATTTCAAGTGAGCCTACAGAGAAGCTGGCAGCTGCGTCTTGAACTGCTGTGGCAATGAAGAAAACAACAATGTAGAACTCCGGATTTGATGAAGGTATTCCTAAAGCGTAAAAAATTAAGACATATACTGATAATCCAAGGATATATGAAATTGAATGAAAGAAAAAAGGTTTTAGTAATAATTTTGGATTTTCACGGAAAGTTTTGAACCCGCTGTAGAAATCTGAAAGTGATTTTCTGGTGTTTTCTATTTTTTCTAAACTGTAATGTTTTGGTCTAAAAGTTTTCAAAAATTTAAGATAAAGTATTGTAAAGTTTCTTGCCGCTTCTTTAAAAAATGCTAAGTAAAGAAGAGCCACCATGTAAATTGTTACTCCAACCAAAAACAAGATGAAAACGTTTGTTATACCTGGTGAAACAGTTGGTCTCAAAAATATTAGCACTGCTCCACTGTACAATCCAGTAGTCACCACTGAATATGCAACTATGCGGTTAGTTATGGCTGCGGCTGCCAAAGCACCATAATTTTTATTTGTTTCTTTCTGAACCAAGTATAGTCTTGTTAATTCACCACATACAGTGGCGCAGGGAATAACTAAATCTGTAAAGTAGCTAACCCAATAATACAGGTAAGCTCGTCTGTAGGAAATTTTTATACAAAGACTTCTTAAGATGCTGTTCCAGGCTACTGACCAAAAAAACACTGAAGCAAGCACTGCAATAAGCGCAAACGAATAATAAAATGCATACTGTGACGAGTTAATATTACTTAATACCGTCGTTATCTGATGTATGCCAATAAAAAAGTAGAGATAAATGACGAAAACTATCAAACCTGCAATCATAAACAAAAAAGATTTTTTAAGAGAAAGATACTTTCCAAAAGACAAATTCGATTCACACTGTCAAACTAAGATCGGTTGCTACTGTTAAAACAACTTTTAGAGTTATATTCTTTTTCTGCAACACCCAGAATGCTTGAAACTTAAGTTTTTGTCGGAAAAACAAAATTTTAACTGCCCACTTCGTTAAATTTTGAGGCTGCAAGCCAAAAGGAATATGCTTTCAGCTTTAACGCAGTGAAGAACTGTTTAACCCTGAAAAAGGTTTTAGAATAATTGCCAATGGTTACTTAATGTTTAATTCCTGTTTCTTCAGATGAATAGCTGCGACTGTGGCGTTAATGTTTTTTTCTTCAACCACAAGAATGATTTGCGAAGTGTGGGGTGCAAAGATTCCTCGTTTGATGTTGATGCCTGATATTGCGCTAATCGCCAACGAAGCTACGCCTGGAGAATCTTTCATTTTATCACCGATTAATGTCACAACGCCTAGACCATATTCTATTTTCATGTTTTCGTCAAAGCCTTTGATTTTTTCCTCGTTTTTCTTTAGAAAATCTGAGTCTAAAAAGAGGAAATCACGTATCTGATCTCCTGTCTCCATGGTTTCGGCGCCCAAATCCATAAAGTCATTTCTTTTTTCCCATATTCTTAATGCATCTTCCAGAGACCTGCTTTTCTCATCATTCATAGACAAGATTGCGCAGCGGGATTTTCCTGTTAAGCACTTAACGATTTCTCCGCCGCTTGTTTCAGCTTCAATGACCGAATACATTCGAGGCTCATCAATCGGAACTACTCTTAGCGGTTGAGTAAAGCGTCTAGCCATGGCGATTGCTGGGCTCTGCACGATTTTCATACCCATCATTGAAGCTTTATGAGCTTCGTTATATGTAAGCGCCAAAACATGCTCAGTTTTCTGTCCACGCACCACTTTTGGATCAGCACTTTGAACTGGTACATCTTTGTATAGTAAAGTTTGAGTGTCATACAAGTCCTTCAAGAGACAGGAGACGAAAACTGCCGTTAAATCGGAACCACCTCTGCCCAATATGGTTTCAAGTCCATCCGCTGTGACGCCTAAGAACCCTGCTAAAGAAACAGTTTTGCCCTCTTCCAACGGCTCAATTAAAGTGTGAATTCTTTTTTTGCTTAACTCATAACTGGGTAGGGCGTCTTCAAAATTGTCATCAGTTACAATTGGCCAATCTTCGAGCGAAACACTGCAGGAATCTACGCCATTGCTTTTCAAAATGTAATCTGCCAAAGTAGACATAGCGAGTTCCCCGCCGAGTGTGAGAATTCTTGCTTTAATGTTGCCGCTAAAGCGCTTGTTAATTGACTCCAAAGTCGTTAATGTTAAGGCTTTATAGTTGGCTAGTTCGTCAAGTGCCTGCTTTCGCAAGGTTTCGTTAACATAGGACTCTGTTAGCTGCTCATAGATTTCAAAAATTGGGTCAAGAGACAATGTGCATGATTGTGCATAAGACTCGCCGATCTTAATGAGTGCGTCCGTGCAGCCTGTAGGCGCAGAAAAAACCACAATTGGGCCAAAGCTATCTTTTCGGTTGATTTCTTTTATGCGTTTTACGATTTTGGGAATTCCTTTGCCTTCAACATCTAAGAGGCTGCCGCCGAATTTAGCTACTGAAAGAGTCTTTAAAGCACATTCCACCTGATTTAAATTAGCAAAGAATAATCTTGTTTATCCATTTAAATTTTCTATAGTTTAGACTCTTCAAAACTCAATCTCGTCGTTGGCGTCTTTTGATTTTTTTCTGCTAATCATGAGAATGGCAATCAAAGTGATCCCGATGATGGCGGCTGCTGCTATTGGCCAGAGTGGATAGTTTTTGTTATTTGTATACGCTTCATTTGGGTTGATTGAAGGGGTAGCGGTTGGCAACTGGATTAATGGTTGAGTTGGTGTGGGTTGGAGTTTAGGGGTTGGCGATGCAGAAGGGCTGGGCGAAGGTGAAGACGTTGGGTTAGAAGTGATCGGTGGGTTAGTTGGTTGAATTGTTGGTATGGGCGTTTGTGTGGGCTCCGGTGTTGGTGATGGAGTTGGCGTTGGCGCTTGAGTTGGGACTGGTGTTGTAGCAGTCACTATTGGACCGATAATTTGAGTAGGCAAGCCAAGGGTTACATTTTGTCCTGATGAGCCGCTGAGGAAATTGAAGTAGAATGTGTGATTTCCTGCCGAGAGACTATTGGTTCCGTATGCATATAGCCCATTTGAAGCGGATCCGCTATAAAGGCTCATCAGGTAACGAACGTTATCTATGTAAACATATGGCGACGAAGCATTAGCGCCTCTTGGATCATTGTAATTGACGAAAAAAGTGTATGTATCGTAAGTGAAACCGTTTGGTGGGTTTACAGAACCACCTGATAATGCGGCTGGTCCAGGTGTAGGAACTGGCGTAGCTGATGACGTTGGCCCTGTCACAGTTGGACCAGAAAATTGAGTTGGCAAACCAAATAATGCAGTCTGTCCAGACAAACCACTTGTAAACATGAAGTAGTAAGTGTGACTGGAAACAGAAAGAGCTGTTGAGTATAGGTATATTCCATTAGAGGCTGTGCCCATGTACAAACTCATAGAATGACGGATGTTGTCAATTTCTACTAATGCTGAAGAAGGATTAGACCCACTTGGATCGAAATAAGTAATGTAATATGAGAAATTTGTTGAGGCAGTTCCAGATGTTGGGCTAACATAGCCATTTGACAATGTTGGAGCTGGACTTGGCGTTGGTGTAGCAGTTGGTTTTGGCGTTGACGCTGGTGTTGGGCTTGGCGCCGGAGTCGCCGTCGGACTAGGCGACGGAGTAGGTGTGGGCAAAACTTGAGCTTTTCCTGTTTGGATCATTTGAGTATCTGCAAAAAAAAATTAAGGTTAACGTTAAAAGTATGATCAATGTTAAACATAGAGACTTGATAACATTTTTTCTATTAGCCATTTTGCTCAATCTCTAACCCAAAAATTGCCTTAATTTTGTAAGAAAAAATTCATTATTGTGTAGATTTGTCGTTGTTGAGTAAGTTCTTGAAAAATAAATAGGCTTGTGGGTTCATCTTTGAACAACATTTCTATTCTAAAAACTTGACTATTAATCATGTTAGCGCTATTGTATTTTTTTCCAAAAGAAAAAGAAAATAAGAGGCAAGATAATCAAGTTAAGGTAAGGTTATGTTTAATTATGTATGACGGTTATGTACTTTTTTGTAATAACGCTTCCCAGGAACAATGCTTAAGCAAAAAACGATATACTTGCGCCGACAAGAATTCACCTCGTTTAGAAGAAATCAAAACGGGCACAGTAGTTTTTCTCTTTAACACTGAGGATAAAAGTTTGCTTGGGCCATTTACAACCTTAAGTAAAGGCGACGAACTGGATGCAGGCACGTGGGTTATGGATGTAGATGAAAAGACCATGCCCACTGAAGATTTTAAGGTAACATGGGAAGATTTGCATATTCTTCGAAATGCCCCTGAAACGCTGCCCTTTCTAAAAGACCTCAAAACATGTAAACTAACAACCACTCAAACACAAAGAGCTCTGGATTTGCTGAAGCAGGGTCAACTCTATCTGTATGTAAAAGATAAAGAAAAGTAGTCAAAGATTTTATTGCGATTGTATTTTTTTTGCTTCTAAATTAACAATTTTATGGCAGTTAATGCAACGAGTAAACGTTAATTCGAAGCCATTTAGAATGTCAAAGCATCTTTGCGTGTACAATCGTTCTGTCTCATGACTACAAATGCGTTGGCTAGCGTCAACTAGCCTCTCCTCATCCATTCTCCTTCTCCAAATTTTAGAAGCTTAAATAAATTAATAACTGTTTTGGCACTACTGGTAAATTCAATATATTATCAACTCTGTTACTTTTTATTTGGTTTCAAAAACTAAAATAAAAGGTGAAGTATTAAATACCCAAATACTTGTTTTGCATTGACACGAAAGGCTGCGTGGAGAAATAGGCTTGACAAGTAAAGGTCCATTGTTCATTGTACCTTGGCGTTGCACATTCCAATGTGAGAGCTGCTGTGTTCATTGTATTTCTGCGGGTAAATCAGCTGCCCCTGATGAATTAAATACTAATGATGCCAAAAAAATTGTGGACCAGGTAACCGCTTTTGGCGCAAGCTTTTTTGGGATTACAGGCGGGCAGCCTTTTCTGCGTAAGGACCTTTTTGACATTCTCGATTACGCGACAGAGAAGGGCTTGAGCACAAGCATTATAACTGATGGGCGTCTCCTCGACGAAGAAAAATTCCAAAAAATTGTTAAGAATCAAACCAAAATCTCCATAAGTATTGATGGCACAGAGCAAACTAACGATGTTATCCGTGGCAAAGGCGCTTATGCGGCTGCTCTTGCGGCGATAGAGCGCTTTTCAAGAGAAAAACTCCTAAACTGCCTGGTTTACACATTTGCTAACGCTGGTGAAGTCACAAATGTAAACGAAGCAGACATGCGTCACGTTTTGGATTTGGCCAAAAAATATGATGCACGCTGGGTCGTTTTCCATGGCATGATACCGTACAGCAAAGATAAAAGCACTCTCAAAGCAGACCCCACGTCAGAACAATACGAGTGGATATGTAACAAGCTTTATGATCTAACCGCGGAATATAAGGGAAAACCTGGAATTAACATTTACATCCCATTTTACGCCCGAGTGGCAAAACAGCGAGGTCTGCCTGACTTTGAAAACTGGTACAACAACTTTTTCTTGGGCAGATGCTTCTTTGGCAAATTCATGAGTGTTGCAGAAAACGGCGATATCATACCATGCAGCTACAACGACGCCTACCGCGTAGGTAACATTAAAAGCAAATCGCTCACGGAAATATGGGCTGAAATGCAAACAAGTGATTTTTTCAGTAAAGTCAAAGATAAAGCCAATATAAAGGGCAAATGCGGCATTTGTGAATACAAAGAACTCTGTGGAGGCTGCCGATCCTCTGCGCTGTTTTATACGGGAGACATTTTAGGTTCAGACCCGAGATGCGCCTATGTGCCTAAAGTTTTGAGAATCAAAAAATGAATCTCCGCCTAAATTTTTTTGTCGCTTATTCTTCAACATTAAATACCCGTTTTATGCTTTTTAACCATGAATATGTTTCCCTCAAGCGGCGTGCCTAAATCTCTCTTTTACGGTCTTTTAGCTGTCAGCATGGCAATTTTGGCAGCCGATTTCTTGTTTGTTTATATTCCGCTCTCAGGCTGGATCCTGCAAGCCGTTCTTGTCGGCGTTTATCTCGAGTACCTAGGATTCAAGAAAACCATTGTTATAGTGGCTGTGCTTGAAATCTTTTTTATGGCAAGCTACGGAGGTGCAGTGGCAGTTTCAACGATTCTAAGTATTTTCAGCACACAATTTGTAATTCCAATAATTGCAGGATTATATTTTCTTGTTTTAGGAGTTGCACTTCTTTTGGGTTGTATAACAAACTATGTGTTCCATAAAATCCGCCTCTTTGAAAGGCTGAGTCTGAAGACAAAACGCAGTTAATATTCTAAATCGCTTTATTCAAGAGTCAGATAAGATTGGTTACGAGAAAGATAAGGTATGTCTTTAGACCTATAATGAACTTCTCTATAAGAAAAGATCAGGCATTCATACAATGATTTGTACGTTTATAGGCTCTTTGGGCTTATGGTGCAGTTCAAATCCCAAATTTTGTACTTGAATTAAAATAGGATAGTGCCTTTGCAAGTAGACAGCCTAATTATTTGACACTTCTGGCGCTATTTTTTAAAAATTAGTTATTAGGAGTGGCGTGCATCCAAAAAAATACGGAAGAGAGAGGGGGGTAAAGGGAATCTTTTATCGGATGCACGTCACACAGTCATGAACTTCTCAGATGCTGAAGGAAAAGGGCTCCATAACTTCTTCTTGACTTGCTATAGTTTTGCTGCGCTTTGCTTTTTGGACACGTCATTTTCTGTTTGTCTTTGCTAGTAATGAATACCGATCCACCGTTTCTTAGGTGCTCTTTAACTTGAAGAAAATCTACCTGAGCGGCTTCTTGAACTTCAACGTCTTGGCTGGTGCCATTGTCTAACAATAGAACCTGGAATAATGGTGTCTTCGTTTTTTTGTTTGCAATCAAAAATATCCTTTCCGCAGTTTGAGAACAGATTATATTTCTTTCAAAATGTTTTAAAGCTATGTGACTGTCAAAATACAACCACAAGGTTATATTACTGCAAAATAAATGGCAGAATTTGACTCGCTTTCAACGTTTTTATAATTAAATCAGCTTCTTCTTGTTCAAGTTCTTCTTTACTGTAAACACCTGTTGTTACTGCAATGCAACCCATTTTTGCAGATTTCGCCGCCTTGACGCCAAAAATTGAATCCTCGAAAACCACGCATTTTTCTGGGATAGTTTTTAATTCAGAAGCGGTTTTTAAGAATATTTCTGGATTAGGTTTTGAATGGGAAACAGAGTCGGCTGTCAGGATGACTTCAAAATATTTCTTTAAGCCATTAGTCTCGATCATGTGCAAGATTACAGAGCGATTATTCATCGATGCTAAACCAATTTTGATTTTTTCTTGCAGGGATTCAAGAAGTTCTCTGGCGCCGGGGAACAGTTTCACTTGAGGTGTTAGCTCAATTTCGAGTTGGCTTTTGCGTTCAATTAAATGTTGAACTAATTTTTCGTCAACCGTCATTTTGGCTGACCGCAGTACGTCTCGAAACGTTTCTGCTGCCCCAATTCCAATCCGTCTCTCAATATATTCGTCGGTTACTTTGATGTTTATTTCGTTTAGGGTTTGTTGAAATGAGATAATAATTATTTTTCTTGTATCAGCTAATGTGCCGTCCCAATCGAAAATCGCTGCTTCGAACATGGCGATTCTACTGCAAGTTTAGTTTTTCTCTAATGGATTGGCTTTTCTTGGTTGCTTCTTCGATTGCACGTATCATTGCGGGTCTGATTTGGCTTTGTTCAATCTGGTAAATAGCTTCAATTGTTGTTCCACCAGGCGTCGTAGTCATATCTCTGATTTTCGCTGGATCCTCAGGCAAGTCAAGCACAAGTTTTCCTGAACCTATTACTGTTTGGGCAGCACATTTTAAAGCAATGTTTCGTGGCAATCCTACTTTCAACCCTGCGTAGGTTAAAGCTTCAATAATAATTGACATATATCCTGGTCCACTGCCGCTTACTGCCGTTATCGCATCCATGTATTTTTCATCCATCTCTTCGCAGATTCCCATCATATCTAAAATTGTTTTAACTTTCTCTTTATCCTCAGCCGTAACATTTGGTTCACAGACATAAGCAGTGTAAGCTGATTGCACCAATGCACCAAGGTTAGGCATTATGCGTACGATTTTTGCATCAGCCGCATTTTTCCTCAAAAAGCTCAACGGAACAGTAGCAGCTACAGAAATCAATAATTTGCCCTTAATTTCTTTGCTGATTTCTTTGAGAACCTTTTCCACATCACCTGGCTTAACAATGATAAAAACAATATCTGCATCGCCAGAGGCTTTTTTGTTATCTGAAGAAGTTTTTACTCCAAGAGCTTCAAACTCTTTGAGCTTTTCAACTTGTATGTCAACTGCTGTTAATATGCCGCCATAGCTGCCTTTAACTAGACTTTTAATTATAGCGCCGCCCATCATGCCTGCGCCAATCACCGTGATTTTATCGTTCATAATTGATCACTTAACTTAAAGCACTGTAGTTTTTGCTCTTTAAACTTTTGTTACCACAATTAGCTACCGCTTGCTTCTTTAAGCAATTTATGAATAACTGCAATTGGTGCATTTGTTCGGATGCCTCTAGTGTTAAAATGTGTCTGAACTGCTTGGAAACCGTTGTTCCGAAGTGCAGTGACGAAGCCTTGTATGGATGGCGAGGGCAAGCCAAGTTTTCCGCTTAATTTGTCAACCACAAAGTAAGTTATTGGGGCTGAAGCTTCCTCTTTGGTTTGATTGAGAAGTTTTGTGATTCTGGCACTGTTTTTGAACGCCACTGACCTATTTTCTTTCAACATTAAATCGATAAAGTTTGGATCGAAGATGCTTAAAATCCAAAGAGGACCGGCATAATCCATTTTTGAGCCACATTCAGGACACTGAAGCGCGCCAAATGGGAGGTGTGAGATTTCTCGGTGATAACATTTGAAGCAGTGTAGAATATATCCCAGCGCTTTGACGCTTTCATCCGCCTTCTTTGCGCCATAAGCAACTTGCGTATAAACTCTGATGTAATGTTCGCTGCTGTGGCTGAAAAGTACTTTTATTCCGATGTCATGTTTCGCGGCTAAAGTGACAGCGCATCCAACTAAAAGCCGAACGGCAAGTTCATGGCAATACTCCGTTCGCAAGGGTCTACCACCGTATTTTCGAACGCAAGCTTTCGCATGTACCCCACACAATGGCGCAAGGTCAGTTGCAGTTGACGCTACCAACCCATTGTTTCGAATGGCTCGGAAAGCTGAATCCAAAAATGGCGCTGGCGTTCCAAACGGATCAATATCTACTATATCAAATCTTTTTTTGGGCGACGCGTTGCAGCTTAAAATGGCGTTTGCATCTTTGTGTTTAACCGAAATTATATTTTCTAACGCGTTGAGCAGGACATTATGCTTTGCAACTAGGTACGCATGCTCGTTGATGTCGCTGATCAATACTCTTGTAGCACCCTCAACCTCAGCAGCAAAGCGCAGCCCGCGAATGCCTTGGCTAGCTAAAGGGTCGCAAATCGAGATTTCATGGTTAACCATACGTTGGAAAGCTTGAAATGCCAAAACTGTCAGGTCTCGGTTGAACTCCATGACTGGGTTGTAGAAGACTGGTGCTCGGGAAGGCGCGTAATCAGACGGGATAACGCCATAAGCTTCAAGTTTGGGCACTAGCACTCGCACTTTGCCTTCCTTTATTATTTCGCTTGGAAAATCAGCTTTATACCCATCTTCAACCATTCAGGTTTGCTCCAAAGTTTGTTTATGAAAAGAATTTTATCGCCTATTAGACTTCTGGTAAGAGTGGTGTGATTTGGTTGCAGAAGCGGGTTTTGATTTTGACTGGTGCTCCAGGAGTTGGAAAAACGACAGTTCTCATCAAAACAGTAGAAGCTCTTAAAGCAGAGGGCATTGCCGTTGGCGGTATGATAAGCCGCGAAGCAAGAGAAGGCAATATGCGGGTTGGCTTTGAAATCATTGACTTAACCGCTGGTAGGCACGGTTGGTTATCACATGTCAACCATAACGATGGTCCGCGAGTTGGAAAATACCATGTCAACATTAGAGACCTCGAAAATATAGGTGCAAATTCAATCATCGAAGCAATAGAAAAATCCAGTATAGTAGCCATCGATGAAATAGGCCCTATGGAGATGGTTTCTCAAAAATTCAAACAAGCGGTAAAACAAACGCTTGAAAGTGACAAACTTGTGTTAGCTGTTGTGCATGCAAAAGCCAAAAACCGGTTGATGAACGAAATAAAAGAAAGAAAAGATGCTGAGCTGGTCACTTAACATTATCTAACCGCGATAGACTGCCCGGAACTTTAAGAAAGCAAGTACTATCATTTCTTTAACCGTTAGCATGTTACATGTATTATTGCTACAAATTTGCTTTGCTCTTTCCCGACTCTATCTATTACTTCAGGTGTAGGCAAAACTACTGCCTTGTATTTGTCCAAAATTTCCTTAGCCTGCGATGTTATAGGCAAGGCGGCTTGATGACCCGTTCCAACATAGAGCGTATCGAACTGTTCGTGACCCAAAAACTCTAGTTCCCGCTCCGAAAGCGGTGTATGGCCATATTCTGGTTTTAGGATTTTGGATTTCTTCTTTTCCCTTTTGGTTATTGCCCCGTCTGAATGGATCACAATGTCTTTTTCGTATTTTTCTCCGTTAACCTTAATCCAGCCAAACTTTGCTTTCAAAGAAATGTTTTTCATATGAAAACCCCAATTATGATTCGTTAACCTGTACTTTTGAATTACTCCAAAGCCTATTGTTTTTTGGTTTTTGACTTTGACTTAATAGGTTCGTCCCAGTATTTGTCGAATTCTTCGGGTAGCATGATGTTTAGGCTTCTGAGTTGTTGGCTAAAGGCGTCAAGAGCGCAGGGGTTGTTGAGATGGGCATGGTAAACTTCGATAAGCAGATTTATTGCCATTGATTGGGAGATGGGTTTTTTTGCCATTAACGTTAATTCTTCAGCGGTTTTTGCTAATTCGTCACTGATTTTTTCTGGTAAATTTAGTGTCTTCATTTTAATCCCTCATTCTCTTTGTTATTTGCTGTGTTTCTTTTTTAATTTTCGCACATTCCTGGTCTTTTTGGCTTACCTCTGCTGTCACCAAGCTTGCACATGTGTTTAATACTTTCTAACATGAAACCCGACCGCGATGACAATTCAGCAAAGGTGTTAAAGCCCAAAATGCTCAAAATATTTACGCATCGTTTCTTCCGCTGGCTCCGCTTCCTCGATCCTTGTATGTGAAACCAAAACGTGGGAAGATTAAGGTGTCTTACCCTCGACTTGGGGTTACTTTCGCTTTCAGAAGACAAAATTATTTGTATTTCCAAAAGAGACGTACAAAATGTTATTCCTGTAAACCCTATTATTTCAATAATGGCGGTTAGAAGCTCACCGCTCAGAACCAGCTGACCTAAACGCTTACTCAAGGGGTTTTGCATTTCCCCTTTCTTCCTTCTCTCCCTTCTCCGGGTCAAGCTGGTTCTGGTCTCCCTCAATTCAGACACGACTTAAGCAAACCAAGATTTATTTTTGACTAAAACTAAAAATAAACTTTAAGAATGGTTATCTAAATTTTAAAACGAAACATTTTGAATTGTTGGATCCTGAGCTGTTGTGCTTTCAAATGTTCATCAATATCTATATCCTGTCAATCTAAAACTCTTTCACCCGGTCTAATTTGATTGCCCTATCAGCCATGTTTTGGAATTAATTTAGTCAATCAACCTCAAAAAGACTGAGCAAATTTCTATTAGTTCACATTGCAAATCAGGTATCCTGTCGCAAAGATCAAGATAGCTATTGGAGGGTAAGAGTAGTGCGAAGTTTTTTTCTATCAAAAATGTCTTTAACAAAAATAAGAAAATGTACAAGTTCAGCCAAAGACCATTTCTTTGTTAAAACTAAGTTAGCGCCTAAGAAACAGGTTTAAAAGGATTTAACTTACTAAATATCCATTGAGCACTGGTGATAAAGTTGAGCAACAACAACTACGCGCCCCTAGTAGGAGACAATTATGCGCCTGAAAAAGTAAGAGTAATTATACCTGTGGGTGGAAAAGCAACACGGCTTCTGCCTTTAACAGCTGAAACAAGCAAAGCCTGCCTACGCTTACTTAACAGGCCGCTTGTAGAGTTCTCACTTTTGTCGCTTGCCCGCCAGGGCATACGCAACTTCATCTTTGGCGTAAAAGGATACACCAACTATCGAGACCTGTTTGACTATTTTGAATCAGGATATGGATTCTCGGCACGTTACAACATCAAACCACGAATTCACATAAAATATCAACCTAATGTGGAAGATTTAGGAAGTGCCGATTCAGCAAGAATAAATATGGATTATTATGAACTTAACAATCCAGTATTTGCAGTACAAGGCGACAATATATTTGACATTAAAGTCAAAAACCTTATTGATTTCCACAAGGAAAAATGTGCTGCCTTAACAATTGTGCTACGTGAAGTTGATGACGTGACTGGTTTGGGAATTGCTGATATTGACAAGAATGGGCGCATTCAACGGTTTGTTGAGAAGCCAATGCCTCAGGATGCGCCAAGCAATCTTGCAAACACAGGACTGTATGTTTTGTCACCTGAGATAAGAAAGATTTTCAAAGAAAAAGGCATCCAACAAATAATCAAAGAAAAAAACCGATTAGATTTCGGCTACGACTTCATCCCATATATGATCCAATCTGGACGGCCTGTATATGGTTACACTTTAAAAGGAGACTGGTTTGACGTAGGTACCCCCAAGAATTACTTAGCCGCTATGAAAGACCTGCTCCACGGCAACTTTTGTATGCTTAGCGATGTCGGTGACAGATTAAACGAAGGCTCACCAATCTGGGTCCAAGGCGAAAGCAGCGACTCAGAAAAACGCCGCCAAGAGATTATCCAAAAAATAAAACAGAAAAAAATCACTTTGGAAGGCGCAGTTTTGATAGGTAGGCACTGCCAAATAGAAGATGGCGCAAGAATAGTAGATTCATGCATTGATAACTTTACTCGAATTGGCAAGAACGCGGTAGTAACAAACTCGGCAGTGATGGATAGGGTGATTATTGGCGAAAACGCTGAGGTGCACGATAGCATAGTTGGCAGGCATGTCGTTGTAAAGTCAAGCCAGCATAAGCCGACAAGAATAAGTGCTATTTCAGTAGTTGCAGATGATGTTACCCTTGAAGAGGGCTGCTCGCTTAGCGCCTCAAAAATTTATCCGCACCAAACCATACGAGGAGAATTTCAAAACCAAACAATAATAGCCAACTAAGCAATTCACGAATTAGTAGAATTCTACTCAAAGAAAAACAACACTCGATGCTCCGACCACCGGATATTTTCCTCTAATTTTTAGTTGCCAAATTGGACTCTTTGTTTGACTATAATGCAAAGGAGAAGAAGAAAAACTATCTTATGATTTGTCTTTTTTTCTTAAGAAAAATTTTTCCGAACTCGAAATTAGAGCTAAGCCTTGAACCATTTAAAAATTAAATACTTCACTTTGCCAGAAACCAAATCAGGCACTGCAATAATAAACCGTTTACGAACAGTAGTGGCCAACCGCCCTGCCTTTACAATTTCTGTCGCTGAAATATCGGAGCCAGCCTTTTTAACAGAAACCATGTAAGGTGCATGTTCGACGCCTGGACCGTACTTATAAACGGCAAAATCGCAGCCAAACTTTATGCCTGGTGTAACGATTAAGGAGCTGTCTCTTAGGTCATGGTAAACAGCGTATTTTTCTTCAAACTCTTCGTACAACTGTTTAGCTTTCTGCTTAAGCTTTTTGAGGCTAACCTTGGTTTGGTCTGGGTCTTCATAAATTTCTATTTTTTTATTCTCAACAAGGTATAAGCCTTCCATTAAATCTAAAATTAAAGGGGCATCAAACTCGGGAATTTTAGGTTTAGGAATCCCCAGTGGCTTACCATAATACCCTGCCTTATAGAGTTCCGAGCCTTCAGCTGAATTCCACACTACAAGAAAGTTTTCTATAAGCTCTACCTGTATTTTTGGCATTTTTTAGTAGCTCAGGTCACATGATAAACGATAGCATTCTTGCAACGTCAGCTGCGTCTTCTGCTTTGTCTGCAGAGTTTTCAAGAAGTTGAAGAACATCTCTTAAAAGCAGTAACACTGAAACATCAAGTTTGCCGTTTAAAACTTTTATTGTTAATGCTCGGTATTGGTCATCTACTATGCGTTCAGCGATTTCCACGTCTTTTGCTTTTTCTAAAGTTTTTTGTGAGCCATAGTTTAGAACCATCATGGTTTCTCTGAGTTTAAGCACTGCATCTAAGACGGCGAGAGAAAGTTTAAGCAGGTCTTTTTTAATGTCAGAGGAAATAACCCAGTTATGCTCCATTATTTCAACTATATAATAAGCGATGCCTTCTGAGAAATCAGATATCTCGCTTGATAAATTTGTAAATCTTAAGAAATCTTCTCGGGAGGTCAAAATGGCTCCTATTTCAGCTAGTTCCTGAGAAACCAATCGCCTCGCCTTAACAACTTCTTCCTCGCCTGTTCTGATTTCGCTTAAAAGTTTTCTAGCATTTTCTTTATCGCCGCTTGCAAAATAATCAACAAGTTGAGGTATTTTCCTTGACACATCTACGACTTTTCGCAAATTATCGTTGCAAACGTTCAAGGCTCGCCTCTTAACGCGCTCTTCTGTTTCTGATGGAAGTACCATTTTGTTTCCCCCGCTAACATCTGACCCTAATTATCATTGTATCTAACAGGTGTTTGTTAAAAAAGGTAGCTCCTAACTTTCAATTAATATTCCTAAATCTTTAAAATTAATTTTTCCTTCAAAGTAGCTATGGAGTAGTTGCGGCAGGTCTTTAATTGCTGTTCGGACTTGTAGCCAACTGTCACGATCCCGTATGGTTATTGTATCTTTTTCTAACGTTTCATAATCTATAGTTAATCCTAATGGTACCCCTGCCTCATCAGCTCTTGCATATCGTCTGCCAATCGATCCAGCTTCGTCAAGCTCAACCATGAAACCCTCACAAGCCAGCATCTTACGAAGTTGCAATGCCTTTGTGTCTAAGCCATCTTTGCTCATTAGTGGGTAAATTCCAACTTGGATCGGCGCAATGCTTCGTGGAAAACCCATTACAACGCGATCATCTTTGACGCCGTATGCATATTCTAATGCAACGTAAAAGAGCCTGTCAGAACCGAAACTTGGTTCAACTACGTGGGGAACAAAACGGGTGCCTCTTACAATCGTTTTTTGTCGGCTGATGTCAACTTGGTCTGGTTTAATTTCGTATTTGTCAATTATGAAAGAGCCTTTTTTTTGCATGATGTCAGCAACTTCCTGTGGAGGAACCTTTGTTAGCAACGCAGCTACTTTGGCAGCTTCTCCTTTGTATACGGGACCAAGTTTAGCCATAATTGGTTTAACTACTAATTCTTCTTTTTCCACTGGAGTAGCATATTCTTTGTAGACGGTCATGTCCACGCCGCTTGCTTTCATATGGCATGATAAATCATAGTCTGTTCGGTATGCGTGTCCAGAGACTTCTACCCAACCCCAGCGATCAACCAAAACTTCTTGGTCAAAACTTTGGCTTGAGTAATGGGCTTTTTCCCATGTCAACTTTTCAATAAAACGTTGCTTTTCTGCTGGTACGCCCAGTTCAACTAATAGTCTTTTAGCCATCGCCATGAAAAACGCTTGCCACTCAGAGCGGATAACTTTACGCTCAAGTGCCTCTCGAACGGTTAACTCAGTTATATCCTCACATTCTTTGAGCCTTGTTTCACACATCAGAATCGGCAAAACTTCATTTTCTACATCACAGAGAAAACGGCACGAAGGCTCTTCAGGATCAAAGAAGAACTCTAAATCGGAAATAGTAAATTCTCTTAAACGGATCAAGCCTTGCCTTGGCGAAATTTCGTTTCGCAAAGCATGACCAATTGCGATAACTCCAAACGGAAGCTTTTCACGCGCTGCATTGTATAGACGATTAAATTCTACGAAAATGTTTTGCGCAGCTTCAGGTCTGCCATATCCAACGGAGCCCGAATAAGGCCCAATTGTTGTTTCAAACATAGTTAAGTAACGTTGGGGTTCGCTAAATTTGCCCTTGCAGTCAGGACAAACAACTTCATGACGCTCGATCTCTTCCGTGACTTCGTCTAAACTCATTTTTTCCGCTTCAGCGGAGCTGATGCCTTTTTCTTCAAGCAAATGGTCAGCTCGAAAACGTGTATGACAGTTTTGGCACTCAACCATTGGCTCTTTGAAATGATCAACGTGACCTGACGCCTCGAAGACTTTGCCCGGTGCAATTATGGATGACTCCATTTCGTAAATGCCAATTTTCTTAACAAAAAGATCTCTAATTTTTGCTTCAACATTTTGTTTCAGCCTAGCTCCAAGTGGACCGTAAGTTACAAAGCCCCCACTGCCACCGTAAATCTCAAAAGACGGCCAAAAAAATCCTCTGCGTTTTGCTAACTCGTTAATTGCGGTGAATTTGTCGCATTCAGGTTTTGAGCATTTAACTTCGTCATTCAATTCTCGTCACCTTTTTTATGCTAAGTCGGCGAGCAAATTAAAAGGTTACTAACAAATTAAAATGCTTATTCAAACGAAAGATCAACAGCTTGGTGATTTATTTTGCTAAAGTACGCTTGGATTTGGGTAAAGTATATAATTGCAAAAACGTATCTCACCGTTCAACACTGGTGCAAAGAACCCAAATGCAACCTCCAAGACCAAAACTAAGTTGGAAGACAGCTGTTTTTCCACTATTAGGTTTACTGGGTTTTTTCATCTACATTTACGTCTTTAAAGTAAATATTTTAGGCATATTAGCAACCGCAAAAAGCGCAGATCCCGTCATCTACACATTAGCCATAATATTTGGGATGTTAGACGTTTTATTTTTCACATTTTCTTGGAGAGTCTTAACCAACCACCTTTCCATTAAAATACCCGTTTTTCGAGCTTACCTCTACGTTTGGTACGGGATCTACGTTGACACAATCGTTCCTGCACAATCCATTAGCGGAGAAGTAACCCGCACATACCTTTGCACAAGAGACAAATGCGGACCGTTCGGAAAAGTAGTCGCATCACTCTACACACATAGACTACTAGGCATGGCTCTAAACGTTGTTGCGCTAATTGCGGGCATAATTTTACTTACCTTCGGAGGAAACGTTTACCCGCTAGTCTTTAACGCAATAATTCTAGTCGCTGCCGCAATAATAACCGTCATGAGCTTTATGATCATTTTAGGTTTCAAGCCGCAATGGACTTTAAAAGTTATTAATTTCGCCACAAACCTTGCACACAAAATCACCAGAGGCAGATGGAAGCTCTCCAATTTGAAAGATCAAGCAGTCGAAATCACTGAACACTTCCATGACGGAATGACAGAGTTTAGACATAATCCAAAAGCAATCGGAGGATCATTATTTTACCTGATTATTTCATGGTTTTTCAGCTTAAGCGTGCCCTTCCTTGTTTTTGTGTCTCTTGGACACCCGGTTTCATTAAGCATAATCATCGTAACTTCAGCTATATTCTTAGCCGTTAAGGCAATACCCATTGGCGTTCCTTTTGAAGTTGGTCTTCCAGAAGCTGTTATGACCACTCTTTACATTTCAATGGGGATCTATGGACCATTAGCTGCCACAGCAACTATTCTTACACGAATCATAACTTTGTGGTTCCGTTTCTTCATAGGTTTTGGCGCTCAACAATATCTTGAATTGAAGCGAGTGGAAGTGGTTGTGTCACCGGTTCCACTAGACGATTGAACATTTAATCACTTTTTGATGGTTTTATTGGTGAGAAGCGGAAATCTCAGAAAAAAACATCATAAGAAACAATAGCCTTAGTTAAAATTTTATGGGAGAATTCTTCAAAAAGAACTAAGGAACAATTCTTAGAATAAAACCAGCAATTTCTTTTAACATAAACATAGAAAAAACTAAAATCGATCCTGCGCTTTTAGTTTCTATTAAGGCTTAAAATGGAAATAAACATTGAAACGGCGTCCATAAAGCTTCTTGATAAACTTTATGAAATCGAGGAACAATGCTTTAGTCAAGAAGCCTTCACAAAGCGTCAAATATCCTACTTATTAACAGATTACAACGCAATTCCATTAGTGGCCAAAGTCGACAATGTCATAGCGGGTTTCATAATTGCACAAATCGAAATTGACAGCAGCACAATGTTTGGTCATATTATTACAATAAATGTTGCCTCCACTTTTCGGCGAAAGGGAATCGCAAGTAAAATGCTTCAGGAAATCGAGGTTATATTGAAACAAAAAGGAATAACGGAATGCCGCTTAGAAGTTCGGGAAGATAACTCAGCCGCATTAAAACTTTATCAAAAGACTGGATACCAAAAAGCTGGTCGACTAGAAAAATATTATGGCAAAGCACACGGCTTATACCTTAAGAAAACTCTCTAACAGGTATCAGCCAAGCCCAAATTGAAGCGCTTATTCCGTTGAGGAACAAACGTTTAAAAACTATGCCACGGGTTTATGTACTTGGTGGGGAGAGATGGGCGATTCCCGTGGGAGAAAATCTAACGAGCAAACACTTGTTCGAACCATCGTTGTTTTAATCCGTAACACTACTTGGCGATGCGGCAAGCTGGAAAAATCCATTGTTCGACACCTATATAAACGGCATGAAAACTTTGGAAGAGCTGAAGTTTCCGTAAAAGACATTATGCTGAATTTGAATATCACTGGCGAGAAAAAAGACGAGTGCTTAGATGCATTGAAAAGACTGGAAAAAAGGAACATAGTGAAAATTACTCCTCTTTAATTCTTTTTTTGTTTACAGGTGGTTTCCCTTTAGTCAGTGGAAGCCGGTGAATAACTGATTGGCGTTTTTGTTTATAGTTTATAAGTTAATGGCGTTTATTGTTGAATGAATTCTTCTTGAAGATTTATTTCTGCTGTTGATGGATTGATTTTTACTGATGGATCATTGAGTTTGATTTAGCGTTTGTTTGCATGAAACCTGAGGTGAGTGAAATGATTTCCCATGCGCCTACTTGGTCAAAGGGTATCACAAAGAATGCATCTAATAACGTGTATAACGTATAATCCAAACGCATTATCCTTAGTTTCTTTCTACTTAGCTTACCTTAAGAAACTTCATACAACCCAAGTTTATAAAGAAAGAAATAGGTTAACTTTACCTATTTCAAGAGTTCACTATCAGCTGGAGGCTGCTTAATTAAACCATGTTTCATTAACAGCTCAGTCGACTGTCGAGCATTCTGGATAATTGCAGACGCCCTTTCATACAATTCAGCCCTGCTTGGCTTCACCCGTGCTACGCCTTGTTCAATCGATTTTAACGCACATGCAACAGCTTCTCTGGGAAAAACCTCCCACTCATCCATCCGGGGTAAAATATCTCTTTCATCGATGCCTCTTTCTTCAGCATAACTTGCCAATTCCTGAGCAGCTGCAATACACATGTCATCGGTAATGGTTTTTGCTTTAACATCTAAAACACCCCTGAAGATGCCAGGGAAGCCCAGACTGTTATTAACCTGATTGGGAAAATCGCTTCTGCCTGTTGCCACTATTCGAGCTCCTGCTTCTTGGGCGTCCCAGGGCCAAATTTCGGGAATTGGGTTGGCACATGCGAAAATTATTGAGTCCTGTGCCATTGTTTTTATCCATTCTTTCTTTATTGTGTTTGGTCCTGGTTTTGACGCAGCAACTACTGCATCCACTCCTCTAAATGCTTCTGAGACGTCACCAGTTCTGCCTTCACCATTAGTTTTTTGAGTAACGTCATATTTCCAGGGATCCTCGTCTTTGATTATATCTTTTCTGCCCTTGTAAACTACGCCTTTGCTGTCGGCAAGTATTATGTTTCCTGGTTTGACACCCCATTTCATAAGAACATAAGCTGTTCGAATGTTTGCTGCTCCAGAACCTATAAGTGTAATTAAACTCTCTCGAGGTTTCTTGCCTACAATTTTGAAGGCGTTAATTAATCCAGCTAAAATTACTGTTGCGGTTCCTTGCTGGTCATCATGCCAAACTGGTATGTTAAGTTGCTCACGAGCATTCTCAAGAATATGAAAACACTTCGGTTTCTCGATATCTTCAAGGTTAATGCCGCCAAACGATGGCTCAATAGCCTTGCAAATTCTAACGATTTCGTCAGGATCTTTAGTTCTAAGGCAAATAGGAAACGCGTCTACTCCACCCAAATATTTGAAAATGAGTGCTTTGCCTTCCATAACTGGCAAGGCTGCTTCGGGACCAATATCACCTAAACCTAAAACACGGGTACCGTCAGAGACCACTGCTACATAGTTCCATCGGTTGGTCAGCTCAAAAGATTTGTCGGGATCGGCTTGAATCATCTTGCATGGGGCGGCAACACCTGGAGTATACCATATTGCAAAATCCTCAACACTGCGAATTGCGCATTTAGGGATGACCTGCATTTTTCCTTCATAAAATTTATGCATTGCCGGCGATAACTGCGCCGGTTTTTTGGCTTTCGCTAATAATTCATCTACCGTAGGTTTACCTTCATTTTTGTCAGCAGCCATTTTAGCCCTCTCTTTTATAAGATGGAATTCTTTCGCAAAGTTTTAAATGTTTCACAAAAAAACCTGACACAAATATCAGGTTTTCTGTAATTATTAATGGGATTTAATTGCATTGCTTGCCGAATTACCTTAAGTTTTGTCGATTAATTCCTGGGTATAGTTTATACAGCCCAGATGTAATTAAAATGAAAGAATAAAAAAGCAAAAAAAGAAAAAATTGATCTTTTCAAGACTTGAAGCGTTTTAGTATCTTGGTCTGTAGCCGCCGCCGCTTCCGCCGCCACCGCGTCGATCGCCTCTATCTCGACCGCCACCGTAACCGCCTCCGCCGCCACCGCGTCTGTCTCTTCCGCCGCCGTATCCACCGCCGCCACCACCGTATCCTCTGCCTCCGCCGCCTCTATATGGTCTGCGTTCTTGCTCGTATGTTTTGCTTGAAACGTTGTTTTCTGTGTTAACTTCTACTGCGAGTGGCTCTTTTGCAGCTTCAAGTTTGCCGTATTTGCCGATGTTTAAGCGTATGTTGCCTTTGAACAGAGTAACATAACCGTTTTCTACGCGGATTGTGTCGCTTTCGTTGACTTTTTCAATGTTGTCATCCCAAAGTGTCAGGTATACTACACCTGTTTCGTCTCCGACGAGCGCATCACTTACTTTGTGTGCGGATCCGTCGCGACCCATTGGAATTTCACGAACTTCTGTTTTGGATACTACTTTGGCCGTAACATTAACCGCTTTAGATTGTGGGGTTAAGTCGCCGACTTTTGCTTCTACTGGTGTCTTTTTGTTTTCGAAAAAACCTTCAACAGCCAACTAATTCTACATCCTGGTTTTTGAATTCTAAATCAAAACTACATATTCTTTGCACTTAAGGGTTTCGCTTCCAAAATTTCAGCGTTTTGCGGTACTTCTCATAATTGAGAAAGAGTTAAAGCATTTTTGAAAAAGAGTTTGTTTTTGATTATTTTAACTTAACTATGCGTTAAAGAAATTGTTCCTTTAAGCAATTTTATTTTTCGACTGCTTTACTGAAAGAACGGCAACAACTGCTGCTACCACGCCAATGAATACAACTATTATGATTTCGTTTGGAAATTCTGGAACCGTTGTAGATGTAAGTTGGTGTAATTGAAGCAGTGGGATTGCTGGAAGATCCTGTCGCAACTGCGGTTATTGACAGCTGGACTAAATTTACGCTTGCAATAAACGGAGTTGATCCATTATCTGGTTCAGTTTTCCGTTCTGTTCAAAGACAAGTTGAGTTTAACCCGTTCAAAGTAACTGATGACACGACAACTAATGCTGTTACTCGTGACGATGTAGCTGCAGTAATACATGCATATGGAGCTATGCCAGGCTGGGGAAACTATGATGCCCGAATGGACTTTTGCGGCCACTTCAAAATAGACGTAGCAGATCTCTCAACAGTGGCATCTAATATGTAAAATTTCTACTCCCACATTTCTTTTTTTTCTTATTTTGTAAAAACTTTTGCTGACGAAATTTATATCATTTAAAATTCACTCAATTTTTTAGGAAATAAAGGAGGAGGTATTTGCTTGTTAGCTTGTGCACTTTTTCTTTGTGTTTTGGGGTGCTTCTTTGATTTAAAGCTTGAATCGTTTGCAGGACCCGTCCCTAGATGTGTCCAAATGTGTCCGAATGTGTCCAGTTGTGTCGGATTGTGTCGCATTGTGTTTAATTGTGCCGGATTGTACCAAAATAGGCATTTAAGGTAATTCTGTAAAAGAGTGAGTTAGATTGTTTTCACAATAAAATTATTTTCAAGAATTTTAAGAAAAATCTTTCGTTTAGTGAATTGGTCACCTAAGTATAATCTTAGAGACCTTGTAGATGATAAGCGTTCATTAATTTAGTGGCCAAAAGTTTCCAATGATTACATTATCGAGTTTGAAAAATGCACTAGTCAATCCCGAACCGTTAAACAATCGTTGATTTGGCTTAAAACTTAATTAAGAAAATTGCCTGCAAAGTTGACGGTAAGTTAATACGGTAATTTAGCTTTATGAAGGTGACGTCTGATGTCGGAAGCTAAGAAAAACACTGAGGAAAATGGGGCGCAAAAATCAGTAAAGTTGCCCTGTGGATGCGTCTACCAAGATAAAGATTGGATATTGGCTAGAATTAACGAATGCGATTATCATAGACGCCGAAGAACAACAAAGCGTCCGTACAAACCTAAAGCAGAATGCGTAAGACCATAGATCTCAACAAGCAACCAAGCCAAAAAAGGACACGAGTAATCGTTCGTACGGTATAGACAATTGAAGAACTACATCAGCTTTCAACATTGAACATAGTTTATTCAGATTTTTTCCACAAGAGATTTAATGTACAAATCATATGGTTTGATTTACCTTGAAAATTTCAGATTCACCACGTAAGCGCAAATCGCTTTTTTCAAACAAATATTTTAGAATTCTTATACAAGTCGTACTGATGGTTGCAATCTTTGGGGCGCTGTTATGGTATGTTGGAGTTGCCGCCTTGTACCAAACGCTACTAACCATCAAGGTTGAGTATCTCCTTCTTGCATTTCTGATGTATTTTGGAATAAACCTACTCTTCACAGTACGACTTAGAAGCGTTCTATCTAAAGATAATGTAAAAACAACCTTTGGCAGGACACTTCTCGCTCAATATGCAGGGATGTTAACCAGCGATGTTACGCCAGGACGCTCAGGCTACATTTTAACACCAGTTTATCTCCGAGACCAAAACGTACCTACGTCAAAGGGTCTTTCTAGCATTTTAGGCATACAAACGATAGAGTTTCTAGTAAAAGTAATTGGCGGAATAGGCGCCGTTATATTCTTGGTTAAAGTTGTGCCAGTAGAAACTTGGAACTCAACCTTTAGTTCCGTGGCTGGAATTAATCTTGGCTTAATCGTAGCGGGTTTAGGGATATCCTTGATGCTTACGGGTGCAATCTTATTAGCTGCTTTTACATGGTCTCAAAGAGCAATATCACTATTTAGCCGCGTGGCGAATTCCAAGTACCTGAAGAGATTCACAGGCGGCTTGATGGGAAAAATTGAAGAATATCAAGAAAGTTCCCATAAAACTCGCAGCGCCATTCCCACAATAATAGTATTAACAATGGCATGCTGGATTCTGAAGGGGTTCGAATGGTGGTTCTTGGGCTATGCTTTAGGCATTACACAGATACCTTGGATTGGTTACTTCCTTATTCATCCACTAGTTACCGCATTGGCTTTCGTACCTATTACACCAGCAGGAATAGGCGTTCAAGAATTCGGCATTGTTGGAATCTTTACTCTTTTAGGAGTACCACTCGCAGCTGCAACAGCGTTCGCACTTCTTTCACGAGGTTTGCTGATCTTTGAAGACCTCGCTGGGTTGCCTCAAATAGTAAAATCATATTCCGGCATAGCCTTTTCACGAGGAAAGAAACCGATAGAACCTGAACCGCCTAAGCCCTTCTAGTGGTAACTATGCGCTAAGCTTTTGCATTTCCAATTCCAATGCTTTTATCCTCCCACCGATAACTACGAATGATTATCAAAAGGGCATTTAAAATGGGCAATGAGTTTAGTATAAGACGAATGACGCTTAACGATAAAGTGATGATTAAGCATATTATTGATTTGTCTTTTCCAATATTCTACCGCTATTTCGCAACCCATAGCCTAAATGAAAAAGGACCAATACTTGTAAGTGAAACTGCGGGAAAAGTTGTTGGTTTTGCAAAACTTATTGAGTTTTCTGTTTGCGGCCAAAAGTACGGTTGCATATTGTGGATTGCTGTTCACCCAAATTTCCGACGAAAAGGCGTCGCTGCATCACTAACTCAAAGTGCCACTCAAAATCTCAAGCAAGACGGTGCAGACTCGGTTTTTGCTTCAACGAATCGAAGAAATGTTGCTGCCATATTAGTACTGAGTTTGCAAGGTTTTGAACGAATGGGGTTTTTGAATTTATGGAAGATTTTTGGCTGGAGGACATTTGAGTTTTATCGGGATATTTGGTTTGCTCCGGGGGAAAGCGTGTTAATGCACGATTAGCAAACGAGTACAATTTTATTTCAAATTATTCTGGAACTTATTTGTGTTGACAAGATTTATATCCAATTAACCAATTCAAAGAGAAAGGTGAAATTTATGCCACTTATGAAAGCGATTCAAGTTAAAGCACCTAACGCAGATTTTGAGCTTGTTGAAAAAGAAATTCCTGAGCCAAAGGAACATGAGGTTCTTCTTAAGGTGCAAGCTTGCGGTATCTGTCATGGAGACGCTATCGTTAAACAAGGCCATTTCCCGGGTTTACAATATCCTAGAACACCTGGTCACGAAGTAGTGGGCACTATAGCTAAACTGGGTTCAGAGTCGCGTTATTGGCAGGTTGGACAAAGAGTTGGTGTGGGTTGGCGTGGAGGGCACTGCTTAGAATGTAGGTCATGCTTAAAAGGTGAGTTTTGGGCTTGCGAAAGTCCTTTAGCGACGGGTATCTCAAGTGACGGTGGATATGCCGAGTACATGGTTGCCAGAATGGAAGTACTAACGGCAATTCCTGATGAATTGACTTCAGTGGAAGCTGCGCCGCTTCTATGCGCTGGAGCAACTACACTTGGCGCTTTGAAAAGCAGCAGTGTGAAAGGTGGTGACTTGATTGCAATTCAAGGCTTTGGAGGATTAGGACACTTGGCATTACAGTTTGCTATCCGATCAGGTTTAAAGGTTGCAGTGATATCTCGCGGCACCGAAAAAGAAGCGTTAGCTCGCAAGTTGGGCGCACATCTTTACATTGACACAAACAAAATGAATGCAGCTGAAGAATTAATGAAATTAGGCGGAGCGCGAGCCATATTTTGCACGGCACCAAACAGCAAAGCCATCTCGGAGCTTGTTGAGGGACTTGGACGCGGAGGTCAAATGATAATTATAACATTTGTTAATGAACCGATGCAGATTTCGCCGACACAGTTAATGCGTGCTGTAAGGTCTGTGAGCGGTTGGGTGGGAGGAAACGCCGCTGACACTTTAAAGTTTAGTGTCCTCACGCATGTTGTTCCAATGGTAGAGGTTTTTCCGCTTGAACAAGCTGCCGTGGCTTTTGACCGCATGATGTCAGCGAAAGTTCATTTCCGAGCGGTTTTAAAAATAAGTGAGTGATAAATATGAATGAAATCTTAAAAATTATTCAAGAAAGGCACTCTTCAAGAGTTCCCTTTGACCCGAACCGGCAGGTGCCAAAAGACGAGGTGAAACAGATTTTAGAAGCAGCAAAGTGGACACCTACTGCCCATAACATGCAAAACTTCGACATAATTGTCGTTGATGACAAAGTATTCTTAGATAAAATCGGAGATATCAAATCGCACATTTCTGAAGAATTTCTCCGCGAAAACTACGAGCAACTCTCATTTTCAAAAGAAGAACTACTGAAAAAGAAAACGGGTATTTTAGGCGCAATGTTTCCACCTGACTGGGTTGACCCCAAGAAAATGGCTGAAGCAGCGAAGAAAGCTGAGCCTATGCCATTAACTCAGTCCATTCGAGGAAGCTCAACTCTGTTAATTGTAGTTTATGATTCTAGAAAGCGAGCGCCTGCTTCGCATGGAGACGTTTTAGGTTTCATAAGTTTAGGCTGTTTAATGGAGAACATGTGGCTTATGGCGCAATCTTTAGGAGTTGGCCTTCACATTCTTAGCTCCTTTTCAGCACCCCCTGTTGAAACAGAGATAAAGAAGCTTCTTAGTGTTCCAGAGTACATGAAAATCGCTTTTACATGCCGTTTGGGATACCCAACAGGAGCCAGCAAATATCTTCGAGTAAGACGTGACATCGAAAACTTTACTCATCATAACAAATATGGAAACAAAGATTTTTAATTTCTATAATATTTTTTGTCAGTTCAAGTTTTTTTGTCGTTTCAGAGTTGTAATTGTTCTAATTTGATCTTTAGCAATCCACATTAAACCTGATAAAACCAGAGCGAACCCTGTGTATTGAACATAAACCAAACCATTTGCTCCAATGATTTGTTTAGTGAAAAAGGAGTAACCTATTGATCCTTCCACTGTAAACACCAGATAACTTAGTTGACCATAACCAATAGCTTTATAGAAATTTGTAAAAATGGCTGCAGCCACGAAAATGGCTCCTGTGCAGGCGATTCCGAAAAACATCCAATTTAGACTTATCTTATCCTTTAAACTCTTAAAAAGTTCGTGAGATTTGCTTAATATCGAACCTGCCAGCAAACAAAAGAAGGGCAAAGCTTGATAATCATATTTTACGGCGCCCGTAAAAGGTGCTTTATAGTTTAAGACTAACGCAAAAAATGTATCGATTCCCAAGATTACAAAAATGGTGGCTGCACATAACAAATCAGTACCAAGAAACCTTCTCAATATTTTCGGTTCCAAACTCGCAATAAGCATTGAAACAACGGTCGCCGCTAAGAAGAAAATGCCTAAATTGTTAACAAGATAGTTGATATTAAAAAATGAAGAAGGCATTGAGCCGGCTGCGTTATAAAATTTAAAGTCATCTTGCGAAAATATTGTTAAGAGATTAATGCCAACAATACCTTGATACCAAATCAATAAGAAAGCCAGTATGGGTATAAAAAAAGCTACTGTAACAAACGGTTTTCTCAAATTTTTCTTTCTTCGAGAAAAATAGAAAATCGTTAACGGAACAATCATGAAAATTCCATAAAATTTTGTTAAGAAAGCTATGCCCAAAAATGTTCCCGATAATAAGAAGAGCCCAATAGAATCTTTGCGGATTGCGTAAATTCCAATGAGCAAAAAGAGCAAGCTGAAAAACAGGCATTGAACATCAATTAGAAAAGTTCTTGAAAAAACCACCTGCCAAGGTGTTACAGCAAAAAGGGCTGCAGCAACCAACCCTGTTGTCTTGCCATACAAAACTTTTCCAAGAAAGTAAACAAGCAATATGCAACCGAGGCCGAAACAAGTTACAATTGCTACTGCGGTGTTGAAGGATAAGCCGAAAATTTGAAAGACAGGTGAATCAATATAGAAACCAAGGGGCGGCTGATTAATCATGGTGCCTATTCCTCCGGTGTAAGGTAAACCCCAAAGTAAAACTCCGGAAGCCGCTGAGAACTCGTAGCCTGTATCCCAATTGTAAAAGGGTCCAACAGTAAAAGTGAAGAGAGCTGACCCAACCAGTATGCTCAGCAACGAATAATGTTTTCTGAACAATATCTTTAAGCGAGCCAGCAGTGTGCTAACAGGATTCACCCACTTAACATTAATCTTTTAAGCATTAGCTAATAGGCAAACATATAGTTTTTACATAAAAGTTTGGTCGGGAGAGCAGGATTTGAACCTGCGACGGCTCGGTATCTGTGGCGTAGACAGGCTAGATTGAAGCCCACCATGGGTAGACCTCTACAGCGTCTCCACCAGCTAAGCATGTTAGCAGGTTCGAGAGCTCTGCCAGGCTGAGCTACCTCCCGACGAAGTCCATAAGGATAAGAGCAAAGAATTTATGTTTTTTGGCACTCTCCCCGTTGTCTGCTATACTAAACATTTTAATCTTTTATCAAGAATGGTTTAGATTGATTTTAAAGAAAAAGGGGCATAATTCATGGTTAAAACAATTGGCATAATAACTTCCGGCGGCGACGCACCAGGCATGAACGCAGCAATTCGAGCGGTAACAAGAATAAGCTACGCAAAAGGATTCCAAGTTATAGGTTTTGAAAGAGGCTGGGATGGATTATTAACTAATTCATTTAGAAAATTGACTCCTCGAAGCGTAGGTGGAATCATTCAGTTGGGCGGCACTATACTTCACACGCTGCGGTGTCCGGGTTTTGAAGAGCAAAGCGCTATAGAAAAGGGTGTAGAAACGCTGTCAACAAATAACGTTGACGGTTTAGTGGTAATCGGTGGCGATGGTTCATTTCGAGGTGCTTTAGACTTAAGCAGGAAAAGTAACGCTTTAATGGTTGGTATACCTGCCACAATTGACAATGACGTTTACGGAACAGATGAAACAATTGGGTTTGACACTGCAGTAAACACAGCTGTAGGTGCCATTGACAAGATTAGAGATACTGCAATTTCTCACGAAAGAATTTTCATTGTAGAAGTCATGGGTAGAAAAAGGGGCTTCTTAGCTTTAGAAGTGGGTATCTGCGTTGGAGCTGAAGTTATTTTAATTCCTGAACAGCCCATGAGCATTGCTAGCATTGGAAAATTAATGGAAGAGAGCGCTAAAAAAGGCAAGAGAGCAGGAATAATAGTTGCCGCAGAAGGCTGTGGCAGCACAAGCAAGCTGGCTTCAGACATGCAGCAGCAAACAGAATCAGAGGTTAGACTCTCCATTATAGGTTATGCACAGCGAGGAGGAAGCCCAACAACACGCAGCAGATTACTTGCCAGCTTATTTGCTGAGAAAGCTGTTGATTTAATCTGTCAAGGAAAGGGCAATCAGGCCGTAGGATTACAAAATGGCGTGATTTCAGGTTACGAACTTGAGCGAGCAGCCAACGGTAAGAAGCCGATTGATTTACGGTTGCTGCAAGTGGCTGATATGCTTGCAACATAAGCGCTACACATCTGTTTTTTTCTGATTAGCCTAATTCTTTCTTTACCTCTTTTTCAGCTGCAAATAGATCAATCCATCCCGGCAATGTAAAAATCTTTTTTTCAGATTGCTTTTTAGGTTCAGAGCTTGAAAATCAGTTTAGATTGAGTCTAAATTAATCTTCAAAAGTCCCTGAGTCTAAAATGTCCAAAAAAGTCTAGAATAGTCTATTAGAGAACTCTCAGCATTACTGTAACTTCCATGCTTTTGTTTGAAGCTTCAGAAATTATTCTGTTATTGATGCGTTTTCCGCAAAATCGATTTCTAGCCCTATTTTCTTTCTTGAATCTAACAATAAATCAATGTTTGGTTGTTTTAAGGTAAGGTTGCGATAAAAAGATTAAAAAGAGTATTAAGTTAAGCTAAATGTGGTGTTGTAAACGGAGAAATCAACAGTCGCAATTGTAAAAGGCGAAAGAGGGCATGAACCCGTTTTCAAAGCGCTCGACTTAATAGACTATCAATCTTGCCTGTCAGGCTACAAAAAAGCGCTCATAAAAGTCAATTTTATCACAACCAAAACATGGGATTCGGGAGGAACAACCGACCCCATGGTAGTTGAAGCAATAATAAAAAAAATTAAGCCTTTGGGCATTGAAGTCTATGTTGTTGAATCAGACGCTACCATGACTAACGCTGACAAAGCCTTTGAAGCCACTGGCATGAAAGATATGTGCAAACAAAACGATGTGGAATGTCTCAATTTAAGGCATGTTAAAGATAAAGTTAAAATTAAAATTCCCAATTGCGAAACTTTAGGAGACATAACCGTACCGCGTATTGTAACAGAATCTGCTATTATTAGCGCAGCAAAAATGAAAACTCATATGGCAACAAAAGTCACTTTAGGCATGAAAAATATGTTTGGACTGTTGCCCGACAAGTTCAAAGCAAAGTATCATGCAAAAGGCATCAGCAGCGTTGTAGTTGACATAAACACAGTGATTAAGCCTGTTTTAACTGTAATAGATGGCTTCGTTGCTATGGAAGGCAGAGGACCAACCGACGGCACGCCGCTCAAAATGGACCTCATTATTGCTGGAAAAGATGTCGTTGCAACAGACGCAACAACAGCCAGAATCATGGGATTTGACCCCAAAGAAATCAGTCACATAAGGAAAGCATTCGAAAAAGGATTGGGAAACATCGACAATATAGAAATTGTTGGCTCAAAGCTCGAAGACGTCAAACATGAGTTCAAGAAAAGCAAAATGACACCTGGTTAATTCCGTAAAGTAACCAAAGTGAATTGTGCTCGACGTTCTTATACCGCCGGTGTTAAGAACACCGTGTTTTTTCTTGTCTTGGTTGAGCGAACCGTTTTTCCGCCGTAGATAAATGCTGGTCTGTTTGCTTCTCGATGGCTCTTGGGACACTGGACACCCATCGTCTTCTTGTCTTGAGAAACCCAAACGACCGAGCATATACTCCTGCATTCTGGGCAATTTCGGTGGTCACCCACATGAACTGTTGGTTTAATTGTTCCTTCCGATTTTAGGTTTTTTTCTTTCCGAGCCGACGCTCCGCTCTTAGTGTTCAAATTTTTTACCCTTCATCTTTTCTCGAAAAGAATCAGTGACTCAGTTAAAACCCAGAGAACAAAAGAAGCTCTTCATAACATAAAAGGGCTCTCACGCTTATAAACAAAGCAAACTTTTCTTTAAATGTTTTTGCGCAGGCTGCTATAGAGGACCAGATTCAAAGGGCTTCAATTGTTGGAAAGGTTTATTTTGTTGCATCGCTGTATGATGTGAAATTGCTGGCGGACGTCATGTCCGTAGGAATGTGGCCGTAAGGCTGAACCGTAAGCAAAGAAACATTGGAGGAAAAATCAAAAATGGCATATAAATACATAGCAGAAGAATGGGCTCAGCCCGAAAAATCCTTTGTTGAAGAACTTATGCGCGAAAGATTAGTGCAATGGCGAAAACAGCCATCGACTATGCGCATTGAACATCCAACAAGGCTTGACAGGGCAAGAAAGCTTGGCTACAAAGCCAAACAAGGATTCATTATTGCTCGCACAAAAGTGCGAAGAGGAAACCTTAGAAAACTACGTCCACGATCAGGCAGACGACCTAAAAGAATGGGTGTCGCCAAATTTAAACCAGGCAAAAGTCTAAAACTTATTGCTGAAGAACGTACAGCAAGAAACTTTCCAAACATGGAAGTTCTGAACAGTTATTGGGTAGGCGAAGACGGAAAACACAAGTGGTTTGAAGTTATACTGGTAGATCCTAAAGCTCCAGGCATAAAAACAGACAAAGACATCGGATGGATCGCTGAGAAACAGCATACAAGCAGAGTTTTCAGAAGCATGACTAGCGCAGGCAAAAACGTCAGAGGCTTACATCATCGCGGAAGAGGCTCAGAAAAAGCTAGACCAAGCCACCGTAGAGGTGCTAGATATCCAGAAAAACAAAGATGGTAAAATATGCATCACATGAAAGCAGTTATAACTAAACAAAATGGGAAGCAAAGCCTCGGAAGAGGTTTTAGCCCAAATGAATTAGAGCAAGCAGGCTTAAACATGCAAGACGCTAAAAAAATTGGCATACCGATGGACATCAAAAGAAAATCTGTCCACGAAGAAAACGTCGCATGTATAAAAGCACATGCTGAAAAAGCCAAAGCAGAAGCAGCCGCGAAACCAAAATTAGAAAAACCCACAACCGAGCCGCCAAAGAAAAAAGCTAAAAGCTAGAAGCCCAAAGACAAAACGGTAACCAATGTCTTCTAAACCGCCAATAGGATACATCGATATTCGAGTCTTCGCACATGCAACTGAGGACACCGACAAAGTTGAAACCGCCGTAAAAAACCTGCTGCCAATTGAACTGGCAGAAACCATTATTTTACAAAAAACAAACTTAACAGGGCATCATGGAAATCCCATCATTCTTTTTACAGCCCAATTAACAGATAAAAAATCTCTTCCAATAGCACTACAAAAAATTGGCTCAGGCTTAAACTCGCTGGACAAAGAAGATTTATGTAGCAACTTGAAACTGCATTTGGAAAAGCGAAACTTGTACCTTAGATTTGACAAACAAGCCGCTTTTTTAGGAACCATAAAATTTACACAAAACGACCCTGTTCACTTCAAAATTCATTTCAAAAACAAGACGCCGGAAGAAATAAAAGAGATTTGTAAGAGCTCTGGGTTGCTACTATGACGCGAGCTTTTGTAGATTTGCATTTACGAGTTAACCCCCATGACCAACATGCAACACAGCAATTGATCAACAGGGCTGCACGTTTCGGCTACAAGCAAATTTCGATTCCATTCACTTCTGCAATGCGCCAGGATGAATTAGACAAGCTCAAAATCATGAGTGAGGGAGTGGGAATAGATTTTGTTTCACGCGCCGATTTTCATCCCAGAACAGAAAATGACCTAACTCATTTCTTGCGCAAATTCAGACGTCAATTCGAAGTCATCTGCATCTCTTGTGACAACAAGGAGGTTGCGAGGCAAGCTGCAAAAGATAGGCGCGTTGACCTTCTAAGTTTTCCCAGTTTAGATTATCATAAGCGATTTTTTGATCGTGCGGAAGCTGAATTGGCAAGCGGCTGTTTAGCCGCTTTGGAAGTTGATGTTAAGCCGCTTTTGGTTTTGGAGGGTCCATCAAGAGTTAGAACACTTATGAGTTTGCGACGTGAAGTTGCAATTGCACGAGAATTTAATGTACCTCTTGTAGTGTCCAGCGGGGTTGCTGAAGAGAGGTTTATGCGTTTTCCAAGGGACATGGCAAGTTTAGCTTACCTGGTGGGGTTGGATGAAGCTTCAGCCTTAGATGCCATATCAACTATTCCCGAAGCAATAGTGAATCGAAACCGGGAGAAACTCGGCAAACGTTTTGTTGCTCCTGGGATCAAAATAATTAAGGAGGGCACTGCTTGAAGCGGGTTAAACGGCGATACTTAGCTTTGTTGCTTGAATGCGAAGTTTTGCCATCTGAACGGGAGTTTATTGACGTTGTTTGGGCTGCTGTAACAAAGCTTTACGGTGAGGTTGGTGCAAGCACCACAGGATTAAGTTTAATTAATTTTGATCCTGAACGGAAAATTGCGGTTATTCGAACTTCTTTGGCTGCTTTGGGCATGGTGAGGTCGTCTGTGGCTTCAATCACCAATATTATGGGTAAGGGTGGGGCGGTTCATCTTTTGGCTGTGTCAGGCACGCTTAAAGCGCTTTATTCTAATATAAAATAATTTTGCTAGATTTATGTGTAAAGATTTTGCTTGCATTTGACAAGACATCTCGGTGCTTTGTCTCATTATTTGTTGAACAAACTTGCAAAAGTATCAGAGAAACGTTTATCAACTGCAGATAAGCGTTAATTTATCATTACAAAAATGCTCAGAACAGCATAAAGACGACACAGAGAGTAAGAAAATGGACCTACAAGATTTTTTCTTCAAGTTACCAAAATTGAAAACCGAACCGATCATAGATGATACCACACTTCGCGACGGCATCCAAATGCCCGGCTTAGCTGCGGGACCAAAAGATGCAGCAAGAATTGCTCAATTCCTCGCTGAAGTAGGGGTTGAAAGAGTAGAACTTTTTCATTATCAAGAACCAGATAAGAAAGCGGCAAAGCTCATCCAAGATCTAAACCTTAACCTCCGCGTTGCAGGGTGGTGCCGAGCAGTAAAAGAAGACATAGACAGCGCCGTCGCGTGCGGATTCAAAGAAGTTGGCATATCTCACCCAGTCTCTGACCTGCACTTCAAAGCTAAATGGCCAGAAAAAACACGAGAACAAATCCTAGCCAACATGGTTGATGTGGTGGAATATTCTGCCAAAACATGCGGGTTAAAAACGTTCGTTCACGGCGAAGACAGCACACGAGCAGATTGGACTTTCGAGAAAAACTTCATTAACGGCGCTGCAGAAGCAGGCGCAGAATGCTATCGAATCTGTGATACCGTTGGAATCGGACTATCTGACGTAGAAGCTCCCTTGCCAAACGGTATTCCAGCAAAAGTATTAGCCATCAAAAAAGAAACAAAAATGGGTTGCATAGAAATTCATGCACACGACGACTTTGGAAATGCCGTTGAAAACACTCTAGCTGGAATCAAGGCAGCTTCAGGAGTATGGGATAAAGTCTACGCCAGTACAACATTTTTAGGCATTGGAGAGCGTGCAGGTAATGCAGAAACGGAAAAAGTCCTCTTAAACCTGTACTTACATTACGGTATCAAAAAATACGAAGGCAAAACTCAGAGGCTAAAAGCAGCGGCGGATTACATTGGAAAAGCAACCGGTTACATTGTTCCTCCTAACAAGGCAATTGTTGGCGACTATGGTTTTGCACATGAATCAGGCATTCACACTCACGGTGTTTTAAGTAATCCATGGACGTATGAGCCCTACCCGCCTGAACTGGTTGGAAACGAGCGACGTTTAACCGTGGGAAAGCAGTCAGGAAAAGGCATAATTAAACATAAAATAACTGAGTTGGCCGGCAACGAACCAGATGACCAAACAGTAGCTAAAGTGGTAGACAAAATAAAAGACATGTACGCTAACGGCAGAAGAGCATCACTAAAAGAGGAAGAATTCAAGAAAATCCTTCGCATCCTAAAAATCTTGCCCGAAAACAATAACCACTAAACATTTTCTTTTCTTTATTGCTTTACAAAAACCAAAGAAAAACTCCGTAAAGCGATAATATTAAGAAAATTGTTTTAAATAAATGAAATTTGCTTATTCGTTATGTTAGCAAAGCACTTTTGGTTTTTTAGCCACTTTCACAATTATTCTTTACATAATTAAAATTGAACGTGAGCAAATACAACTCTTAAGTGAAGTGTTATTGACAGACAATCTATGCTTAACGTCTTGACGAAAAGAAGATTCGAAAATAGCAATTAATTTTTCTAAGAATAATAAATTAAAAAGAAGGTTAGGCTTGCTCGCATTTCTGCAAGAGCCGTTGCCATTTCTTATCAGTTAAACTTTGTATTTCCTCGACTATATGCTGGTTTTGCGGTGTAAATAGGTGTCTAAATCTTCCTTGACCGTTAAGGTAGTCTGTGACCGGCTTTTTCTTTTGTGGTGCCAATTGTATGAGTCTGCTTGGTGTTGAAAGTTGTCGTTTGCCATTTACTGCTTCCCAAATTGGGAATACACATGTTTCTACTGATAGTTTTGAGTATTCCATTGTTTTGCCTGGTTCTGTTCTCCAGCCTCTTGGGCATGGGGCGAATATGTGTAGGAATGCTGGCCCTTCGACTTCTAGGCCTTTGCGGACTTTTGTCATCAGGTCTTTCCAGTAGTATGTTGTTGCTGTGGCGACGTATTGCATGTCGTGGGCGAGCATGATTTCGGTGATTGGTTTTTTTGTTTCAAGTTTGCCTGGATTTACTGAGCCTGCTGGTGTGGTTGTTGTTGATGCGCCCATTGGGGTTGAGCTGCTTCTTTGGATTCCAGTGTTCATATAGCCTTCATTATCGTAAAGTATGAAGAGGAAGTCATGCCCGCGTTCAACAGCGCCTGATAATGCTTGCAAGCCAATGTCATAGGTCCCGCCATCTCCTGCTAATGCAATAATGTCAATGTGTTCCTGTTTGATTTTGCCTTTCTTACGCATCGCTTTAATTGCGGCATCGATGCCTGAAGCGTTTGCAGCGGCATTTTCAAAAGCTGTATGTAACCACGGCAGATTCCATGAAGTGTAGGGGTAAATTGAGCCGACGATTTCCATGCAGCCAGTTGCTTGAGTTACAATGGTTGGTCCACGCGTAGCTTTCATTATCATACGCAGTGTTGCTGCTGGTCCACAGCCTGCACAGGCTCGGTGCCCCGAAAGGAAAAGGTCTGGTTTATTTGCAATATCTTTGGCTGTAAATTTCCATTCTTGAGTTGTTGTCATTTTTTTTTCCTCCTTTACTCCCTTAATCCGAAGAAATGCACTTCTTTCTCTGCGACTCCGCTTTTAGCGATTCGCATTAATTCGTCAAATATTTTTCTAAAATCACGTGGGCTTGTGTCTCTGCCGCCTAACCCGAAAATGTAACTAACGGTTATCGGGTGTTGCTTTTGATTGTACAATGCATTTCGTACCTCACTAAAGACAGAGCCACCTAAGCCTCCAGGACACATGCTTTTATCCATAACTGCTACTGCTTTGACATTTTTTAGGGCGTTTCGAAGTTCTTCAACTGGTAATGGTCTAAATGTTCGTAATCTTAGTACTCCAGCTTTAATGCCTTCTTTTCTTAGTTGGTCGGTTATTACTTTGAGTGTCCCTGCTGTCGAGCCAATTACAACGATTGCGATTTCGGCATCTTCAGTTTTGTATGCGTCAACTAATCCGTTTCCGTAGCTTCTGCCGCTGATTTTGGCGTAATCACTGTTGACTTCTTGTATCTTCTTTAGGGCATTTCTCATGCCTTCTTCCTGTTGCCGTTTAAACTCGTAATAGTAGTTTTGCAGAGCGTTTGGTCCCATAGTCATTGGGTTTTCAACGTCAAGTTTGAAAGGCACTGTTTTTCCCTCGTGAGTTAGCACCATTGGAAATTGGCGTTCGCCAACGAACTCTTTTACGGTTTCTTCTGAAAGTGTTTCCACTCTTTCAAGTGTGTGGCTGATAGTGAAGCCATCTAAACCTACGATAATGGGTAACGAAACGTCTATGTCTTCTGCAATTTTGAATGCTTGAATAATTGTGTCGTAAGCTTCTTGGGCGTTTTCGACGTAGATTTGGAGCCATCCGCTGTCTCGCTCTGCCATGCTGTCTGAATGGTCACCATGAATGTTTAATGGAGAAGATAAAGCTCGGTTAGCAACAGCCATTACTACTGGTGCTCGAGAACCCGAAGTGACAAAAAGCATTTCATGCATTAACGCTAAACCTGCTGAGGCGCTGGCAGTGAAGGTTCGTGCTCCTGTTGCTGATGCAGCAAGGCACGCAGTCATCGCGCTGTGCTCTGATTCTGTGCACACAAATTCTGTTTGCACTTCCCCGTTTGCAACGTATTCGCTGAATTTTTCTACGATGATTGTCTGGGGTGTAATTGGGTAAGCAGCTACGACGTCAACTTCGCATTGTTTGGCTGCGAAGGCAACTGCTTCGTCGCCATTTAAAGCACAGGTTTCTTGTTTAACTTGTTGTTTCATTTTATTCGTCCTCTGGTATTTTCATTGTTATTGCTTTCGTTGGGCATTCGTTGGCGCATATTCCGCAGCCTTTGCAGAAACTGAAGTCAAACTCGATTTTGCCCATTTCAGGACGCCACTTTATTGCCCCTTCAGGACAAAGCATGACACATGTTAAGCATGTTGTGCACTTCTCGAGGTCTCGTATTGGCATGTAAGTTTTCCAGTCGCCTGTCATGAATCCAATGCTTGACTTTGAACATACTCCAGCTACAGAGACTTCTCTCCAAGTTTTTTCTTTGCTGCTCATTCACTTTTTGCCTCCACATATGCTTCTTTTATTACTGCAAAGTTTTTCTCTGCTAAGTCTGGCCTAAAACGTCCACTCAAAGTTTTCTTAATGCCTTCTAAAGTAACTATGTCTGTCGCTTTAGCAACACAGCCTAATAATGCTGTATTAGTTATTGGTGCTCCCAGAATTCTTAAGGCAATTTCAGTTGCCGGAACAGTCCAAACTTTACCTTTTGTCACCTTAAGGCTTTCTCTTAGAACCGCCGGTTCCTGGTTTGAATTAATTATTAACACGGATTCGTCACTGTTCAATCCAGATGTTACTGGAACAGACTTTAACAGGGTATTATCTAAAACAACGACAACGTCAGGGTCATAAATTGCACAATGTAACCTTATGGGTTCAGTGCTTATTCTTGTAAAAGCAGTTACTGGAGCTCCCATTCGTTCAGGCCCAAATTCTGGGAATGATTGAATGTATTTTCCCTCGTCAAGGGCTGTTCTTGCCAATAGTTCGCTTGCTGTCCATGCTCCTTGGCCGCCTCTACCATGCCATCTAAACTCTATCATGCTTTTCAAATAATCCTTCTCCGATGACTTTTCCAATTAATTAGTAGAATACCTTCATAAACATTTTTCTAGTAAAATGCTTAAATCGTAAGCTTTAATGTAAAGATCGACCTTTTGTTAGTTTACAAAAGGTATTGCCTGAGTATCATTTAATCGAGAAAAATATTGCAAATTAGTTTTAGAATCAGTCCCGATAATCAAGAGCACACACACTTTATTGATTCTTCCCAAGTTATCTGTTAAAGTATTGCTGACACTTATAGACTCTTTCTAAACTGCCATGCCGTCAAACGTAGAAAAGAAAAAATTTATAAGTTTAGGCTCAAAAATCTTCAAGACTGCTCTTAAATTGCCATGAAAACTCTCCTTTTTAAACTTTAATGTCTCAAAAAATATTTTTTCCGTGACAACTTTTTGATTTCCAAATTTGGCACAAATCTTATTAGCCATATGGGGTTCAGTTAGAGCTTGCATTGAGTTATCGCTCGATGCAAAATATATTTGAAGGAAGATAAAAAATGAAAATATTAGATATTAAAAACTTAAAAAATAAAAATGCATTAATTTTGCTATCAATGTTTCTGATGCTTTCTATGGCAGCTTCAACTACTCTATCACCAAATACATTAGCTCAAGTCGTTCCTGCCCCAGGTACCGTAATTCCAACATATGCTCAAATGAACGTTTTCCCGAATCCAGTCGGTGTCGGCCAACAAATCACCCTCGGCATATTCCTTGCTACCCCATTAGAAACTGCTGGTAACGGCGGCGAAGCACACAATATGACCGTTCAAGTGGTACCACCATCTGGCTCAAACGTAACTCTTGGACCATACACTTCTGACACAACAGGAGGCACAGTTGCTTATTACACTCCATCACAAGTCGGTATCTACACCTTCCAACTGTTCTATGCAGGAGAACCACTAGGAAATGCTTCACTTGGCGGTTATTATGCCCTAATTAACGCCCCAAGCATGAGTAAACCAGTTACGGTCACAGTGCAGCAAGAACCAGTCTCACAGCAAATAAACTTCCCATATACTCCTCTTCCGACTCAATGGTGGCAAACTCCAGTATCTGCTGAAAACGTCCAAAACTGGTGGTCAATAACTGGCCCTTGGCTAGGACTCGCGGCAAATACATTCGCATCAACAGGCGCATATAACTGCTCTGGTTCTTACAATCCATACACTGAGGATGTAGCTACTGGGCACGTCCTTTGGACTACTCCGTGGTTTACTGGCGGTGTCGCTGGTGGAATCTTTGGTGGAAGCGAAGATATGGGTCACTTCTGGTCAACAACTCAGTATACACCCAGATATGCTCCAGTCATCATGAACGGCATAATCTACTCTACATGGTATACCTTCGGCATTCAGCACTTCTGCGCAACAAGGAATTAGAGCTCTTAACTTGTACACAGGTCAACAACTCTGGCTCATAAACACAACTAGTGTTTTGCGGTGCGGTATGGAATACTATCAGTACACAGTTAATGACTATGGAGTTCGTGGACCATGGTTATGGACAAACGGTGCTCTTCCTGCATCTGAAACGGGCGGAAATTACATCGCTCCTCCAGGCGCATCATCACCTTTCATGAACACCACTGGAACACAATGGAATCTTTACGATGCACAAACTGGCAAATACTGCATGAGTGTTGTCAATGGCTCTGCTCTAACATTAACGACTGATGACAAAGGCGAATTGATCGGCTATTTCCTTAACGCCACTGCAGGAAAACAATTGATTTATCCAACTTCGAGTGTTGCGGGTGCTACTGGCGGACAGACAGTCACTACCGCGGTCTCAACAACTACTGGACCTCACATAACTGCTGTTAACTTGACAGCATGTGCAGGATTCACATCTTATATAAGCCCAACCAACACAGCAGTAAATACCGTTCGTTCCATGCAAACAGGATATATCTGGGACATGCCAGTGCCAACTAATGTTTCAGGCGTTTCAATCAGCCCAGCTCTTGCATTGAGTTCGATCACAGGTAACACTATAGTTCTAACCGGCGGCTTCGTCCACTCACAAGGTGCCGGTGGAGAAACACCTGGCTGGCTATGTGTGGCGAGCATGAGTACACTCGATGGCACTCTACTATCTAATCAAAACATAACCTATGCTGGAGGAGACCTATCCTTACTACCCTACACAAGAACTTCTCAAGACTTCATTGATGGCTTATTCATTAACGCCAACGTCATTAACTATGCAGTCACAGCTTATAGCACACAAACCGGTGCAAAAGTGTGGTCAAATACTTTCACAGGACTTAACGGTGCTGCACCAGACGTTTACGACCAATTCGGCATTAAAAACTATAATGCACTTGGTGCAATAGTTTGGATTGGCTTGGGTGGAGATATTTGGTGTCAAAACGTCACAAATGGTAACATAATTTGGTACACCAACACAACGACTCTTCTAGGCTCATCTGGGCTTGAAACTCCATACAACGTGTGGCCACTGTGGGTCTTTAGCAGCAGCTGCGTTTCCAACGGTATCGCATACTTAACTGTCGGCCACGAATATGATCCACCGCTATTCCGAGGAGCACAAATCATCGGTGTAAACATGACTGATGGCTCAAACGTATGGAATGAATTAGATACATCAGTTACCTCAACATCAATTGCCTATGGAAAACTAGTATCTCTAAACGCGTATGACAACCAACTTTACTGCTTTGGCAAAGGACCAAGCGCAACAACAGTTACAGCACCTAACGTCGGCGTATCAACCTCTACACCGGTTACCATCAAAGGCTCAGTAATGGATGTCTCTCAAGGAGCAACACAACAACAAACTGCATCAAACTTCCCCAACGGTCTACCATGCGTCTCTGATGCAAGTGAAAGCAACTTTATGGAATCAGTTTATCAGCAACAAGTAATGCCAAACAACATCACAGGTGTCCCAGTTACCTTAAGCGTTATCGACAGCAACAACAACCTAAGACAAATCGGCACAACAATAAGTGACGTTCACGGAAACTATGGCTACACTTGGACTCCTGATATAGCAGGTAACTACACAATCATTGCAACCTTCGCTGGCTCAAATGCATACTATGGATCTTCAGCATCAACAGAAATGTTCGCAGGTGTTCCACCAACAGCAGCACCAACAACAACATCGTCTCAATCAAATGTCGCAACCACAAGTGACTTAATGACATACATCGTCGTTGCAGTTATCGCCATAATCATCGCAATCGCAATAGTTGGCGTATTAATGCTAAGGAAAAAATAACGCAAGCAAAGCAAAAAAAAAACAATCTCTTTTCTTTTTTTGTTTCAATTGAAATATTTAACCGTTATGTGGGTAAAAAAAATTAAGAATTTTTATTTTTTTATTGTTTAGCAAAAATGAAAAGCTGGCTTTTCTTTTGGAATTATTTTGCTTAGTGTTGATAGTTGTCGTTTGCCATTGTTGGGCTGCTTCTACAAAGTTATGGCTTAAACGTTCAAAAACAAAAATCGACAAAGAAACCCTGAAACTCCCAGACTCTTATTTTTAAACTTTAATGTCTCAAAAACTATTTTTCCCTTGACAACTTTTTGATTTCCCAATTAGGCACAAATTTTATTAGCTGAAGGGGATTGAGTTAGAGCTTGCATTGAGTTATCGCTCGATGCAAAATATATTTGAAGGAAGATAAAAAATGAAAATATTAGAAATGAAAAACCTAAAAAGTAAAAAAGCGTTAATTTTGCTATCAATGTTTCTGATGCTTTCTATGGCAGCTTCAACTGCGCTATCACCAAATACGTTAGCACAAGTTACTCCTGCTCCAGGAACACATATTCCAACATATGCTCACATGAACGTCTTTCCAAATCCAGTTGGTGTCGGTCAACAGATCACCCTTGGCATATTCCTCGCTACACCACTAGAAACCGCAAACGTCGGCGGTGAAGCACACAATATGACCGTTCAAGTAATACCGCCATCAGGCTCAAACATAACTCTTGGACCATACACTTCTGACACAACAGGCGGCACAGTTGCATATTACACTCCCTCTCAAGTTGGTAACTACACATTCCAGTTATTCTATCCGGGAGAGGCACTTGGAAATGCATCACTTGGCGGCTACTATGCTTTAATTAATGACCCCAGCATCAGTCCACCTGTAACAGTCTCGGTACAGCAAGAACCAGTATCACAGCAAATAAACTTCCCATTCACTCCTCTTCCGACTCAATGGTGGCAAACTCCAGTATCTGCTGAAAACGTCCAAAACTGGTGGTCAATAACTGGACCATGGCTAGGACTCGCATCAACTACCTTCGCATCAACAGGCGCATATAACTGCTCAGGTCTTTACAATCCATACACTGAGGATGTAGCTACTGGGCACGTCCTTTGGACTACTCCGTGGTTTACTGGCGGTGTTGCTGGTGGAATCTTTGGTGGAAGCGAAGATATGGGTCACTTCTGGTCAACAACTCAGTATACACCCAGATATGCTCCAGTCATCATGAACGGCGTCATATACTCTACATGGTACACTTTTGGATTCAGCACTTCTGCACAGCAGGGAATTAGAGCTCTTAACTTGTACACAGGTCAACAACTCTGGCTCATAAACACTACCAGCACTTTGCGATGTGGTATGGAATACTACCAATACACAATCAATGACTATGGAGTTCGTGGACCATGGTTGTGGACAAACGGTGTTCTTCCCGCATCTGAAACTGGCGGCGTTGCATTCGGTGATCTAAACAGTCATTTCATGAATACGACTGGAACACAATGGAATCTTTATGATGCACAAACTGGCAAATACTGCATGAGTGTTGTCAACGGTTCTGCTTTAACATTAACGACTGATGACAAAGGCGAATTGATCGGCTATTTCCTTAACGCCACTGCAGGAACCCAATTGATTTATCCAACTTCGACCACTGCAGGTGCTACGGGAGGATCCGCAGTCTCTACAGCAATCTCGACAACTACCGGACCTCACATAACTGCTGTTAATTTAACAGCATGTGCTGGATTCACAGCTGGAATAAGCCCAACCAACACTGCAGTAAATACCATCCGATCCATGCAAACAGGGTACATCTGGGACAAGCAAGTGCCAACTAATGTTTCAGGCGTTCCAATCAACCCAGCTTTAGCATTATCCTCAATCACAGGCAACAACATAGTCCTAACCGGCGGTTTTGTTCACGGACAAGGTGTCGGTGGAGAATCAGCTGGCTGGCTAGTTATGGCATCGATGAGCACAACCGATGGCACTATACTATCTAATCAAAACTTAACATTTGCTAATGACCCCTCATTCCTGCCATATACAAGGACAACACAAGACTACTGTGATGGACTATTCATTAACGCCAACGACGTCAATTACGCAGTTACTGCATACAGCACAACAACTGGTGCAAAAGTGTGGTCAAATACTTTCACCGGATTGAACGGCGCAGCTCCAGATGTTTACGACCAATTCAGCCTCAAAAACTACAACGGACTTGGCGCAGTCGTTTGGATAGGTTTAGGTGGAGATATTTGGTGTCAAAACGTCACAAATGGCAACATAATATGGTACACCAACACCACACAACTCCTAGGCTCATCTGGACTTGAAACACCCTACAACGTATGGCCAATATGGGTCTTTAGCAGCAGCTGCACTTCGAACGGAATCGCATACCTCTCAGTCGGTCACGAATACAACCCACCGCTATTCAGAGGAGCACAACTAATCGCAGTAAACATGACTGATGGCTCAAACGTATGGAATGAATTGGACACAAGCGTTACATCTACATCAATTGCCTATGGAAAACTAGTATCTCTAAACGCGTATGACAACCAACTTTACTGCTTTGGCAAAGGACCAAGCGCAACAACAGTTACAGCACCTAACGTTGGCGTTACAACCGCTACTCCGATAACCATTAGAGGTACAGTAATGGATGTCTCTCAAGGCGCGTCACAACAGCAAACTGCATCAAACTTCCCCAATGGATTACCATGCGTCTCCGATGCAAGTCAAAGCAACTGGATGGAATTCGTTTACCAACAACAACAATGTCCAAACAACATCACAGGTGTACCAGTTACTATAAGCGTTCTTGACTCAAACCACAATCTCAGAACCGTCGGCACAACAACCAGTGACGGCAGCGGCATGTACACTCTCACTTGGACTCCAGACATCGCAGGCAACTACACAGTCATAGCCAACTTTGCAGGATCAAACGCGTACTACCCATCATCGGCAGAAACCTCATTCTTCGCCGGAACGACTCCAACAACAACAGCCCCAACTGCCACAGCACAATCCAACGTAGTAACCACAACGGACTTAATGACATACATCGTCGTCGCAATCATCGCCATAATCATCGCAATAGCCATCGCAACAGTATTGATGCTCAGGAAAAAATAAAACAACAAAGCAACAAAAAACAATCTCTTTTCTTTTTTTTAATTTTATTAAAACATTTATCAAGTAAATATTATGCTCTCAAAATCTTATTTTTCATCATAGGTTCAATGATTTTTACGTTAAAACGATGAAAATTATCAGATGTTCGGGTTTGAATAGAATTAACAACATTTTTCAATTCTAATAATTTCTAAAAAATGCAAATGTGGAACTAAGCAATCAAGCGAGGATAAAGTTATATCTGCCTCATACGTCACTAGAGATACCATCATATAGGGCTACAAAGAAAGGCGGGTAAGGACAATGGCAGAAGTCATTTTGACTGCTGATAGAACTTTAATGAGTAATTATCATGATAACGAATTTCTCGGGTTTGGTACTTGTGCCCCTCCCAATTTCATCCCAGAATGGCTTTTCAGCTACCTCTTTTTTCCACCACTAAAAACAAAAAGCGGTCACCCAAAACAAGCTCCTTACGGGTTAAGAAAAACTGAAGCTCAGCTCTTAAAAGAAGGCTTCCATGTTGAAACTGTAAGCCCCAGATATCTAAGCAAATATCTAACTAAAGCAAAAGTTCTTGGCATACACACAATGGATCCCTTTGGCTTAGGTCCAGCCTCCACAACCCTTGCGTCAATTTTCAAAAAAGAACCATATCTAGCAAAACACTTCCAAAATTTACTCAGAAGCCCAGCAATTAAAAAAGCAAAGGAAAATGGCTTAAAAGTTATTGTAGGCGGACCAGGCGCATGGCAATTCCGTTATAGAGAAAAAGCAATCCATGATCTGGGTATTGACTGTGTTGTCGAAGGGGAAGCAGAAAATATTATTGGAAAAATTTTCAAAGGCGCCATTGAAGGAGAGAGTATTTTAAGTCATTATGAAGTTGGCGTTGGTGAAGCGCCAACGTTGGAGCAGATTCCCGATATCGTTTCGCCATCAGTCAACGGTTTAGTTGAGCTTGGTAGAGGTTGCTGTAGAGGCTGCCAATTTTGTAATGTTACCCTCAGACCGTTGCGTTGGTATCCTCTTGAAAAGATTAATCGTGAATTAAGCGTTAACATTAATGCCGGTAACACTGGGACATGTATCCATGCTGAAGACGTCATGCTTTATGGCTCTAATAATACAACTCCAAACGAAGAAAAACTTGTTGCTCTTCACGAAATAGTAACTAAAAGGTGCACAGGCCTAAGCTGGAGTCACTGCTCTTTAGCAGCTGTAGCATCAAAGCCTAAGCTGCTTTCAAAATTGTCCGAGCTTATTTTGCAGAACCAAACTTGGTGGGGTGCAGAAGTCGGCATTGAGACGGGTTCATCCGAGATAGCAAAGAAGATTATGCCTGCCAAGGCGCATCCATTTAGCGCTGATAACTGGCATGACGTCGTTGTTCAGGGTATGGGCGTAATGCATGATAATATGCTTGCTCCAGCCTGTACATTGATTGTTGGATTACCTGAAGAGCAGGAGTCTGATGTCCTCAAAACCATGGAGTTAGTTGATGACCTAAAGGATATGCGCAGCCTTATTGTGCCCTTGTTTTTTGTTCCATTGGGCAAATTAAAAAGTGAAGACTGGTTCACCAACACCCAACTAAGTGACGTTCACAAACAACTATTGGTTGCATGTGCTGAACATGATTTCCACTGGGTTGATAATCTACTTGACTTATCATTCTCGGGCAGATGGTACCAACGCATAACCAAAGAATTCTACAAGGGCTTCTCCGCGATTGCAAAACGCAAAGTTCGACAAATAGAGTAAACAGGTAAGCTAAACACTCAACATTAGTTTATCCATTGATTGCTCTATTACAGGTATTAGCTTTCTTTTTGGATACGGCTAAACTTAAATAGTATATTGAAACTGAAAAGGTGCAGTAAGCATTTGTGATGTGCCGTCGTGGCTCAGCCCGGTAGAGCGGCTGGCTGTTAACCAGTCGGTCAAAGGTCCGAATCCTTTCGACGGCGCCATTCCAGTTACGAAAAACCATTGTTTTTTTCTTTTATTTTCTTACAAAATGATACAAGTTTAAGCGATGCTGCGGAAATATCAAGCATGAAGCATGTCATTTTGTTAGCTTTTACAAGTTGGACCTGATCTGTATTTCTGTCTTTACTCCTATTTTTCGAGATAAATTGACTGATTGATTCTATTTTGGTCATCCTCTCTTTGTCATGTTTCCATAATCCTCAGGCACTTGAGGGTCAGTTGCTCCTCTACCCAAATTCTTCTGGGTAAGATTTTGCTGATCTAATCTGCAAGAGTGCATGTCGGCATAAATTTTAATAAAAAGCTTTATTATGCTGTATCGTTAGTGTTAAGACTTGTTAAACAAAAGTAGAGGTGACGTGATGCTATCTCGAGATTGTGACGGATGCGGACTTCAACTTTTTGAGTGCAAACGCCGTTTTACAAAAGTTTCTTCTGGCGAGAAAGTCTATTGTCCTGACGGCACAGCCCATTTAGTCGATCAATAACCCAACTACTCTTTTATCGACAACACTAAGATGCGTTTGCCGAAAATACTGCCGTCGACAAATCACCAAGTTGCTTACTGCTGGCTTTTTCACTTCAATTTCTTATTTTAATTTCAGAAAAAAATCATGAGGTTCAGCGCGAGAAAACTCGCAAATCGACAAAAAATTATAACCGACTACTAAACCGTCGCCCACCGCTGGAACCAACTCGCTAGGGAAGCGATATCCCAATTGATAGTTCCCCACTTTCTTGACGTGGATCGGACGAGTCAATGTTAGAAAGAGAACTGAAACTGTTTTTGCCAGTGTTATCGACTGTGTTTGAACCTTTTCAATTTATAATCATTAGAAGTGTATTACGATACTGTAAAATTAAAATAAAAGGTCGCTATTTGGCAAAGCCTAACCAATGTGCGCTGAGGGAGAGATATGGGTAGTAACCTGGACAATCTATTGATACCTAAGACGATGTCTACTCAGCACCCTGACAATGCGAACGTCCCCGATTGGAGCAGTGAGGAAGTAATCAACGGCAACGCTGAGGTTTACGAGGCTTTCTATGCTTACAGTGTCCTTGGTTGCCAAGAAGTTATGTGGGATTCAGAAGGAAAAGATACCGACACCAGAGTTGTCAGAAAACTATTGCAGAAATATTGGGATTACTTTTCTGCGCACACTATCGGCGAAGATATTTACTTAACTTACCGAATACCTAACCCAAAAATTGAAGGTCCAGAACGAAAATTCTTTGTTGAAACGCTACAAAACATTCCAGTAGCGCACGATGTTGCATCTTTAGTTTACCGAAGAGAAATTGTCCCAATTTTTGAAGTAATCCTTCCGTTTACAACTAATGCCCAAGAACTTATTATGCTTCTTAACTATTATAAAAAAGCAATAATTGGCCATGAAGATGTAACACTTTATGAAACGGTAACAACCAAAGATTGGATTGGAAGTTTTAGTCCTAAAGACATTAAAGTTATTCCTTTGGTTGAAGATTTTGATAGCATCGTAAATGTAGATAGGGTTGTGCGACCTTACCTGCAAGCGGTTAAGCCAAAGCAGCAAAGAGTATTTCTTGCACGTTCCGACCCTGCCTTAAATTATGGTTTAATATGTGCTGTTCTGCTATCCAAAATCGCATTAAGCAAACTAAAGCAGCTCGAAAAAGAACAGAACACAACTATACACCCAATACTTGGCGTTGGATCAAAACCTTTCAGAGGACATCTCTCACCAGATAATGTTGATAACTTTTTAGAAGAATACAAGGGCTTATCAACCGTAACGGCTCAGTCAGCATTCAGGTATGACTATCCAACTGCACAAGTAAAAGAGGCCATTACAACCCTAAACCAGCGACTACCTAACGGCGACCCCGAAACAATAACTCCAGACGAAGAAACACTGCTTTTAGGCGTCCTTGATAAATGCAGAAAACAATACGAGAGCCAAATAGAATCCTTAGCACCATTCATAAACAGTGTCGCAACCTACGTTCCAGCAAGACGGGCACGCAAACTCCACATAGGCCTTTTCGGCTACAGCCGATGCGTTGCAGGAGTGTGTTTACCCAGAGCGATTTCATTTGCAGCCTCACTCTACAGCATAGGATTACCGCCCGAATTCATAGGCATGAGCGCATTAAATCAGCTAAACAACGAAGAATGGGCACTTCTCAAGAAATATTACCTAAAAATGGAATATGACTTGAAAGTTGTCGGCGAACTGGTTTCTTGGGAAAACATAAACATGCTCATAGAAATGAGAAGCCAATTAGCCAAAAGAGCCAATATGAATCAAGAAACTATCAAAAAGGCATTCAACAAAACCATAGAAGATCTCAAGACTGTTGAGGAAAAAATAGGGATTAAACTTGGACCAAAAGGTGTCTCAGGAAGAAAACATGAAAACTTCACAAACAATTTCTTACTATCTTACCTGCAAAAAGAAGATGACGAAGCAAAAAAAGCGCTATTTGAATCCGCTAAAATTCGAAAATGCTTAGGCTAACAAATATTCTCTTTGTCAAAAGAATTATTGAGTTGTTTTGGTTTCATTTTGCTTTAAAATTCCAGCCATAAATCGCCAAATGAAGAAGCCAAAGGCGCTTAAAAAGAAGCATAAAATAGTGAAGGTGTCTGTTCTTATCCAAAGGGTTAGGTGGGAGACAGGAAGTGGTAGCCACTCGGGATGAACGATTTGTATCACAACTCCATCAATCCACGCAAGCAAACCATATAAAAACAATAATTCACCCAGAACTTTCACGAAAATTTTTACACCAGAAAACAACTTCATACTGATAAAGAATTAAGAACATTATAATAAAATTTACGAGAAGCCAACCGAAGAACAGAAAACTATGTTGGAAATAAATTGTTTTTCTTCTCAAACTTTCAAGCTATTTAGCTATTTTTGAGATTAGCTCTGAATGAGTTGGTTATTGCTTATTCAGATTTCGTATTATAAAAAAATGTCAATAGCAATCGCAGAAAATACTGTTAAATTCTATTTTAAGAAAATAATAACAAAATTTATTCTATTATAAAAAAAATTTATTTAAGGAGGGATTATGCAAAAGCTTTTTAGCAATTCAATTACTAGTAAATATTGTCTCATGTGAGACCAAAATGGGTTAGGGGATGTAAGTTTTTGATAAATGATGAAAACGTTTTTCGAAAACAAAGAGAACCAGCTCAAGAAGTAATCCGTGACAATAAGAAGCTTAGACGATGCACGGGCTGCCATCAACCTTTAGGCATTATATCAACTATGCTTTATGAGATTGATGAAAATCTATACTGCTCCGAATGTTATTCTCGAATGATAAGTAACAAAGCGTTAGAAAGAGATCATTCGGATTTAATGCAAACAAAAGAAGCCTAAAATGCCCACCAAAAAATAAACGTCACATTTCTGGTTAAAATAGTGCTGGCTATTAATTCCTATTTTTGTTACTGTTATACGAAAGAACTTAACCTTCAGGTACGGGTGGTCCTGTTTCTTTAGCTTTTCCGATTCTGCCCCCGATTACGGCAGGTATAATTGCTAATGTGTTCACAATTGCAAATGCGAAGTAAGTGTTTTTTAAACTCGCCAAAAAAAGCGCTATTCCTCCAGAGGGGATAGATTGCGGGTTTGCGGCGGTTATGATTTGCGTTATTAAATTGTAGGGCGCGGTGAAAGACATAACTAGCACTGCAAGGTTTAAGCTGACAGTTAAGCCAATGTTTAAGAATAATGTGAAGAGTGCTGAACCGATTCCGTGTTTTTCAGGAGGAACTGAACTCATAATAGCTCTTAGGTTTGGAGCCACAAAAAGCCCTGTGCCTACACCTAACATAACCATGTAAACGCTAAGAGTAGCGTAAGGTGTTGTAGCGTTGGCGGCCGAGAAAAGAAAAAGGGCAATGCTGCTGAGCACTAAACCTGTTATTGTAAACTGTGATTGACCGTATTTATCTGCTAATCTGCCGCTTAATGGTCCTACTGCTAAAAAGGCAATTTCAAAGGGCAGTATTCTTAAACCTGCCTGCAAGGGACTAAGGTTGTCTACGAGCTGAAACTGCAGGCTTAATAGTAGTAAGACGCCAGTCCAAGTGATTATGTTAAGAAGTAAAGCGAATAATCCGCCTGAGACCTCTCTGATTCTGAAAACCTTCAGGTAAATCAAGGGACAGTCTAGGCGTCTTTCATAAAGCAGAAAAACAACAACTAAGACTGCTGCACTTGCTAAAAGCGCATAGGCTGTTGTTAACCCGCTTGTTCCATACGCTCCATAGGTTAATCCAACCATTAGGCAGAACAAAAAGGCTGTAAACAAGGCAAAACCTACCCAGTCGACGTGTTTGTCTTTGTCTAAGAGTGCTGTTTCCTTAAGTTGTCGTCGAGCCCAGAAAGTTCCAAAAATTCCTATTGGAATGTTAATGTAGAATAGCGCTCGCCAATCAAAAAATGAAAGGATCAATCCGCTAAGTGTTAAGCCTAAAAGCGCACCTGCTCGGAATGCTATTTGGTTTATGCCCAAAAATAACCCTAACTGGTTTTGTGGTGCTGCATCCGTTGCAATGGCTATGCTGTTGGTAAACACTAAAGCTGCCCCCACGCCTTGTATTCCTCTAAAAACAATAACTTCTGTCGGGTTTTGCCCCAGACTAGTGAGCGCAGAGCCAACCGTGAATAATGCAAAGCCGTAAGTGTAGATTTTTACTCGTCCAAAAATGTCTCCTAAACGCCCGATTATCGAAAGTGTTAGGGTGTTTGTTAAGACGTAGGCTTGGGTAATCCAAATTGCCTGTTCAATGTTTGCACCTAATTGTGCAGAGACTTGGGGGAGTCCTATTATGACTATTCGTGTGTCTAAGCCTACCATTAAAACGCCGATTGTTGTTACTGTTAATGCAACCCACTTGTACTGCAAAATGACCGATCCTAAAAATAAGTGCGGAAAAATCCGCTGATAGTAAATTGTTTTTTAGGGTAATTAACTTTTCACTTACAAAAAAGCATAGACTTTAGGTGAATAGGTAGTTGTACAATTAGGCGTTAAACTCGAAGTATTTAGTGCTCTGTTGTTCTCTTTAAAAAAATTAGGTTTTCTTTTTGCTTATGTCGCAGTTTTGCTTTAGAAAAGCCATGCTGTCAGCAGGCAAGTCTCGTTCAACCATAAAGTTAGGTCCAACCCAACTATTTACACCCACTTTCACACCTGGCATTAGCAGCGACTTAATCCCTGTTTTCACATTATCACCCAATACAGCGCCGAGTTTTCGTCTGCCTGTGTTAATAACTTGGTCTTTCACCATCATTTTAATGGATCCAGCGTCTAAGCGGTAATTAGCAGTTATAGTGCCTGCGCCTAAGTTGCAGTGCTCGCCAAGAATGCTGTCGCCAACATAAGAAAGATGTCCAACGTGGGTGCCATCCATTATGATGCTGTTTTTTATTTCGCAAGCGTTGCCTACACGAACTTTTTTGCCTAAGCTTGTTCCAGGTCGAATGAAACAGTTTGGACCAACATCACATTCTTCATCGATGAAACATGGCCCTTCAATATACGCTCCTGAACGGATACGCGCCGATTCTGCCACTGCCACAGGACCGATAAGGTGGGCTCCTTGCTCTATTGTCCCCAAAACTTGGAGATCCATGCGTTTGAGCGCCCAATTGTTAGCATCAAGCAAATCCCAAGGTCTACCCACGTCAAACCAATCATCTTTTGAGAGCTCAGCAGCTGAAACCGTTTTGCCTTCTTTTGCCAATAATGTAACAGCGTCGGTAAGTTCTATCTCGTTACGCGGTGAAGTTTTCACTTTCTTTATTTGCTCAAAAACATCATGGGAAAAAACGTAGACTCCCGCGTTCGCCAAGTTTGACGGCGCTTTCCCAGCAGCAGGCTTTTCCACTATGCATTTAACCTTTTTTTGTTCATCAAGCTCTATTATCCCGTAGTTTTCAGGTTTATCAACAGGGACAACACCCATTACCGCAGCATTTTTTCCATCCTTATACAATTGCAAAACGTTTTTTGCGGCATCTTGACCAAACAACAAATCCCCATAAATAAGAACAAAATCATCATTCACGTATGGTTCAACTATGCCCGCGGCATTCCCCGTACCAAGAACCGCTGGCTGCTCAACATAAATTATACATAAACCCAGCCCTTTGCCATCGCCGAAATATTCGCGGATAGCATCACCCATATAATGAGTAACAATAACAACGTCAGTTATCCCAGCGTTCTTTACAGCTTCTAAGCAAAACTGCAAAATAGGTTTTCCACCAACTTTAATCAAATGTTTAGGACGGGTCGCCGTAATTGGCTGGAGCCTAACGCCTTCGCCAGCTGCAAGTAATACTGCTTTCATTTTGTTATAGCCTCTACTTGTTTCTTTATTATTGCTGTAGCTTTTTGAGTTATATTATTTGCCACTGCTAATGATTCTCCTTCAACAGTTAAACGGATTAGCGGTTCAGTGCCAGAAGCTCTAATCAGTAACCAACCATCTTTTAACGCTAATCTGACGCCATCAACCGTTGAAAAATCCAGATAAGATGCAAAAGCTGCCTTTAACGGATCACTGATTTTTTCTACGATTTTATATTTTTGTTCATTTTTGCAAACGAAATTTTCACGTTTTGTAACGTATTCTGGAACAGCCGAGATAAATTGGCTCAAAGTTTTATTTTCATCTTCCAATGCCTTGAGCATCAGCACTGCGGAAAGAGGTCCGTCTGGGCAATAATGATAATTTGGATGTACCCACGCGCCGCAGGGTTCACCTCCGAAAACTGCGCCTGAATGCTTGATGGCTTCTGAAACATAAATGTCGCCTACTTTGGTACGTATAACCTTGCCGCCCTGGGCTTGAACCATTGTTTCAACACACATCGACGCTTCAACATTTGTCACGATTGTTCCCTTTTTGCTTCCTTTAAGCTCATGAGCCCCAAAAGCGGCCAATGAACGATCAAAATTAACAAAAACTCCTTTTTCATCTACAAAAGCTACGCGGTCACCGTCTCCATCAAAAGCAATGCCTAAATTAGCGCCGAGCACTTTGACAACGTTTGCCAAATCTTGAAGAGATTTAGCGGTAGGCTCGGACTTTCGAGCAGGGAAAAAACCGTCAGGTTGCGCGTTAAGAGCAGTTACTTTACAGCCAACGGCTTTGAGCAATGCAGGGGCAATGTTGAAGGTTGCGCCACATCCAGGATCAACGACAACTCGCCATTGCTTTCGCAGCGGGGCTGCTTTGACTGCCATTTCCAAATAAACTTGAGCAGCGTCGGCTGGAGTGGTTTTACCTAGGCTGCGCCAATCTGCCAATCTAAAAGTTCCTTGTGAAATATTTTTTTCCACGGCATCTTGGTCTTCATCGGTGTAAGATAAGGTGTCGCCGCGGAACACTTTGATTCCGTTATATTGAGGGGGGTTATGTGACGCTGTGAGCATAAAACCAACGTCTGCGCCAAAAACTTTTGTAGCATAAGCTAGCGTGGGTGTGGGAACAATATCAGTCAAGTAAACGTTAGTGCCGCTTGATTGCAAAGCTGATACTAGTGCGTCTTCAAGCATAGAACCTGAGATGCGGGTGTCTCGTGCTACAAGTGCCAATTTGGCTTTTGAATGGGTAGCGACTGCTAAACCGACTTTACATGCTAATTCTGGTGTTAAGTCAACGTTCGCTAATCCTCTTACGCCTGAGCTTCCAAATAGTTTAGCCATCTTTGTTCCTCTTTGAAAGGTTATCTTACTTGATGATAAAGATAGATGCTTAAAATGTTTAGCAGCCAATTTTTGTAATACCTTAATAGCGCAAGGTCGATTGTTCTCGGAATAAAATGGTTGTAGAGTGTTTTTCATGTGTAATTTCTTGTGTCTGTTTAGTTCTTTCGTAACTAAGGCAAATATAAGGTCAAAAAACAAAATTATGGCTTGTAATATTTAGGAGCGCGTTCTTGGAACGAAGTTTGAGTATTTTTGTTAATGGCTTGGATTTGTAGTTTTGCCTTTTTGTGACGTTTTTTGACGAATAATGACGAATATTGACGTTTTATGACGAATTGTGACGAATAATGACGCAACCTGCAAACGAATCAAGACCCAAACCAAAAAAGCAACTCAAAAACAACCAAAAAAATTTCTACCTTTTGCCCAAGCAATTAGCAGTTAGCCTGACTTTACTAAATTTTATCATCAAGAAACTTTGAAAGCCTTATCAAACTCGGATGTTTACCTTCAAAATCAGAAAGATAACACGCAGAAACAGCATTCGCCAACATTAAACGGCATTCATCCGACAAACCATTACTATCGCCCAAGATGTTACCTGCAGTCCAAGCGTCACCTGCACCAGTTGCCCGCAAAACATTAACCTTGAAAGTTGGCACCACGACCTCTTCTTTTCCTTTTAATGTGGCGGAAAAAGCTGTTGTGTGTAAATCAATTCTTGAAGACAAATTTTTAGCTAAGAAACGTGCAGCCTCCATCGCTAACTCTTCAAATGCTAAACCTCTTTTTCGTTCATTCAAGGTTTCATCAAGCAATGTGGCATAAACGATTGCCTCGTTCTCGTTTAGACTTAAGATATCCACTTGATTAGATTTCAAAACTGTTTCTATTAATTCAGTTACTTTGCTGCTGTTTGGCGTTGGATCAGCTGTGTCGTAGTAAGTTTTGCTTTTTCCTTTTGCTTTTGCTCTACCAAAAACTGCTTGAGCCAAACTTGTTCCAAAGTTTAATGTGCCGGCCCAGTTAAAGAGACAAGTATAATCGGCAGACTCCATCATTTCATAGTCGTTCTCATCGAGGTCGTTTGGTCCAAAATCAGCTAAAGACCCTAAATCGCGAATCATTACGTTGCTTTTCTGGTCTCCACTCTGGAACTCTAACGCCGTGGTTATTGAGACTTTTTTATTAATTTTAATATGAGACGTATCAATCGGGGTGTCCTTAAAATAATATTTGATTTGTTCCAAGCCAAAGTGACTTGTGCAAATAATTGGAGTAACTTTGGCACCTAAATTCGCTAAGGCTGACGCAACATTAACTGCGTTTCCACCTTTCATATCCATTTGAGGGATACCGTCAAGGCTGCCACCCTTACGCTTAGCCACATCAGCAACTAAGTTTGAAAACTCCTCAAAATTCCAACTTAAGTTAATGAGCCTGTCAAGAAAAAAATCCGGCAAAACAACAACTTTGCACTCTTTAGGACTTCGTAATAAAAAATTCTTAAGTTCTTTTTTACATTCTAAATCGTTCATACAAAGACCTGCAAGGGTTTATTTCCACAAACCTAAAATAAGATTATGGTTATGTTGGTTTACCAATCGGACAAGGGGTAAGGGAGTAAGAGAGATTGAACTTTAAGAAAGAAGTCTGCCTATTAACATTCGCAATCACATTATTCTTGGCGAGCGCTTTCTTCTTTTCATATCAAACCGGCAATACAACTTATCTAAACTTAGGGTCTTATCCATACCGAGCATATGCACTTGCATTCGTAGGTTTTGGCTCAATTCTTACGGTGACTGCATCGATCTCTTTTTCAAAACGCAGTAAAAACATGCTTCAATAACCCATCTTTCATTTTTAAGCGATTATAAATCTAACCAATAACCAAACTACATCCCCAAATACTAAAGCAACAATAAGACCTGCCGTTATGAATATCAAAAGAGGCAATCCAGGTGTCGCCCACACATATGAATCGATTTTTCCCATCTCAGCAGCATTTGATAAGCGTTCAACAATTTTGTCTCGGCCTTCATCATGCGGAACAACCACAAGCTTTCTTTCCAAACCCTTCTCTTCACTATCTTCAACATCTTCCATCGGAAAAACATGCCATTTCGCTTTTAACTTAGAAATATTAACTTTGTAACCTGTTATCAAAATCAACATTTTTTTTCCGATTGATTCTTGAGCAAGTGTTCCTGTGAACATTTTCTTTCCGGTTTTTCTGTGCCAAACAACGTTGCGCCCAACCATGTAAACTGCGCTGGCTGCCGCGAACAATACACCATTGCCGAAAATCGTCACTGGATATATGACTTGTGAAATAGGAGATAAGCCTGGTGAAAAGATAGGTATTGCAAGGATTACAGGAGCAAAGGGCAATGCCAAAGCGATGCACATGAGCGCTTTTGCGTCAGCGCCGCCAAATCCGCCTGCATAAAACAATAGGAATGCAAGCCCAATAGTGAAACCTGCACTAATGCCAAATAGAATCAGTTTTGAAGGATCGTAAAGCAATATGTCTGCAAGCGAAAGAGCTAGTGCTATAGGCGCATAGACTACCCATACACGATTGCTTACTTCTCGAGTTTTGTGGTCGCTCCATGAAGCATAAAGTAGAAACACGATTGTAACTGCTAAACTTGCTCCGACGAACGCTATCTGATATGTCAATTGTCTGTCTCCTTTCTTACCGCTTGGCTTCTACTTTAGAAAAAGCGTCTTTTACTATTTATTGTAATTGAAGCCTAAATACATATCAGAAATAAGTATTGTCGGCTCAGCTAGTTACCTACAGTTACAGTTATTGTTGGCGGTAATTCAGCAAGTATCCATAACCCAGGTTGAGCGTATCCTCCGTAGATTGGCGCGTTGGAAGCATCAAAGGTTACCACGGCTCCGCTCCATGTTACACTTAAGGCTTGCTGGAACGACACAGGGCTAAGGGTTACAGGAAGCAATGAAATGGTTTGTGCTGATGCGTCTGCTTTTAGGGCTCCTCTTGCAGTTGCCGGAGGCATAGTGTCAAAGGCGTATAGCATTTTGATGCCTTGGTCAGTGAACATTATTCCTGCACCTTTAGTGCCATCAGTAAATTGGCTCCAGTGGTGCGCCGATACTCCTGATGAGTTGCTAAGTGTCTGTGTTCCACTGACAATTACTGGGTCACTGTTAATTGTTCCATTTTCTGTTTGCGGTTGCCCGATAGTTGTAGTTAGCGAAATAGGGCAGAGATCTGTTATGGTCCTTGTTTGCGAGGAATTCATAAACATTAAGCTTAGCTGATACGTGAAGTAAGTTGCGTTAGCAGGCATAGTAAGTACCATGTTAGCGTAAAGATTTGGGCAATTACTGACTCCGTTTGACCATTCAGCCTCCTGTTGAACTATATCTCGAATAACGCCTTTGTAAACAACATAAGATATTCCTGATCCATACGTGCTAAGTTGATTGTTTATACGCATGAAATTAGAAGTACTTGATGTTGTGGTGCCGACAACTGTTGAGGTCACAGTGAAGCTGCCGCTGAATTGAAGATTTAGCTCTCCATTATTGATTACGTTATTGCCAGGATTGTCATTGGTAAAATATGAGCTACTATATGCTAACGGTGTTTGCTGTGCACTGTCGCTGCCATTCCACCATAAAGTGAAATCTGAAACGTGAGTGTTTACGAGAAAAACAACCATTTGTCGATTACCAAAAACTGTAGCGTTGTTTGTTAACCCTAACGGAACAGTATATGACGATGCCCAATCTTCAATTTGGAACGGAACTTGCTGGTTAACACCATTAATTGTTTCGTTTACATGAATTGCTTTCACCGAAACTGGAGGAATAGGAATCGTTTGAGTGGTAAATTGAAGGTTTTGACCTAACCACCGCATTGTTCCATTCTGTAACAACTCTACGGCTACAGTCGCTGATGGATTTTGTAATGCCAAGAATAATTCTTGATCAGACTCTGGTCTTAGAAGAGTCGTATCTATTTGCCATGCTTTCTGAACAACTGTGTTGCCAGCTCGGAATCTGATGGTAAAGTTAGGGGAAGTTAAATATGGGCTGATGGAAATGTTGTTCCAGCCGCTTGCTAAAGAACTTGTTAAAGGTTGCCATGCGCCACCGTACCAAGCGTCAACTGCTAATCCTGCTGGTACAGTTGCGCTTGTGTCGATGCACATAACTGGGTGAAGATTAAGGTAGGTTGAATTCACATTTGTCCATTGTTCTTGGAGACTAAGTGAGTAATTAGGTACGTCGGGGCTGAACTTCACCAAATCAAGGTTAAAATTAAACGGAGTCCTGGTTGACAAAGTTGCCGTAACCATAAGCTTCCAATAGCCGCTGCTATTTATGAAACTCGATGGGTTGGTCGACAAAGTCAGAGTATTTAGTGATTCACTGGTTCCTATTGTATTAGTCATAGAACCGTTCCCGCTATTCGCATAAAGCCCCGTGCCCCAATTGAAAAGCTGGCAAGTTGCGGTTACACCACTGACAGAAGCCGAACTATCAATCGCCCAAACAATATCGCTTAATGTAGAAGCGCTTGATGAACCGGTCAGTTCACCTTGCACATTGTATAGGCTTGGAAGACCAATGTTTGTTATGCTAGTTTGAAGATTTAGAGCTAAACTGCTGTTATCAACATTAAGATACGTATTCTGAGCGTTATGATTTGTTGTAATTTCTGCATAGCAGTCGATTTCTAAATAGTCTGTTTGGCTAACAACATTGTAAGCACTTGTTGAGTATGATCCTGAAAGTGTAGACCAAGAAGCACCAATGTTGCTTGACGCAGCTGTGGACGAAGCCAAGGTTGTTCTTAAACTGCCGCTTGATTGTCGAATAACAATATCTGCGTCACAATATCCAACCACATTAGCATCTCTCTTGACTCGATAATTAATAACACCTGAACTCCCAGGAATCGATGTAATACCTGTTAAAGGATAAACAAATTTACCTAATAGTTGCCGTCCCTTGCTACCGGCGCTTGCTTGCAATGTGGTTCCACTTTGATCAGCATTTGCAATCTTGAGGTAATAATAACTTGAACCTATGGGTGAAGCTTCTTGGTGCGCATAAAGAGTAACACCCGAAGGTGCGCTTCCATAACTGCCCAATGTCATGAAAATTCCGTCATCGAGAGCAAGTTTTGAAGTGTCACCCGAAATGCATGTCGTGGCACCTATTGGGTTCCAGTATGTAGGATAGCTTGGTTGAGGCACCGTTCCAGAGGCCGCTTCCGTAATTGTGTCATAAATGGCATCTGGACCTTGCTGTTGAGCCGTAAAGTTGCCGTGAGTGCCTATATCTTGAACAGAATCTACGCTTGAATTGTATTGGTCTACGTAATCGCCGCCGCTAACAGTAGAGCTGTTAAATGTCAGGCTCGCAGTATAATGACTGAATGAGGCTGCTGCAACTGTTATGCCTCTGGTATCTTGAACTTGGATAGCGACAGATTGCGGGTTTATGCCCGATGGCACATCAATAAAATATGTACCATTGCTACACGAGAAAGGCTCATCGGGGGGATTTACCATTCCCCATGATAAGTTTGAATAACTGTACAAGTAAAATTTAAAATTCGACATGCCTAAACCGACCAAAGGTTCATTTTCATCTTGGATTACTGTCAAGCAAACTTGATTGTTTGACAAAGAAGGGCTGACCTGCACGTCTAGTCTACAAGATGCGGAATAAGCGATGCCACTTATTCCCAGTCCCGTTAAGGCATACGTGATGTTTAAAGTTCCTTCACTGTAACTGGCATTTGAAAACCAGTTAGTACCCAACGATAAGTAAGTTACATTAAAGGAAATGCCCCATTCGGGTTGTATGTCAGCTATATTTGATAAGCCGCTGTCAAGGTAGTTTGTGGCAAGCGTTTGGGCATATGAAGAGTTACCTGTAACTTGTATAACTGATCCATAGTAGCCTACAGTAAAGCCTAAAACCTGTTTTAGCGCCAAGTTGGTTTCGTCTATGGCGCTTAAGATTTGAGGTGAATCTTGCACAGCATTATACCTTATTGCAGAGTAAGTTGTCATAACGGAAGCTATGAGAATTACGGTGACCAATAAAGCGGCAATGATTGAAAATTGGCCTTTATTGTTCAACTTAATTGCCTCCAGCTAACCCAAGATCTAAAATTACTATACGGGAAGTATCCGCTGCCGAATATTCAGACGGATAAAGACTAGGATTGTAATCAGACAACAAACCCAGCGCCGTTAACCTAATGTCAGGAGTTCTTGTCAAACCCAACGCGAAGAATCCGCCCTGATATTGAGTTGTTTGATTAACTGTAACAGAGTGCCGATAAATAGCGCCCGGGTTCCAATTATTTACAGTATTGAACACATAGGTTGTCACATTAAGGTGATAGCTGTTGAGAATGGACGTTGATAATGCTCTAGTCGAAGTTTGGTATTGTGATGGATAAATACCGTAATAATTGCAACCGTTCAATGCTTTTGTGGATAAGTTAACGACACCAGGACTCCCCGTTGTACTCGCTGTGTAGGAATATGTTTGGTTGTCTATTCCTTGAAGAAAGGCGCTTAGTCCTTGAGTACTCACCATGTTCATGCCATAAATTCCCCAGCTGTTCTGACTATTAGAAAACAACGCAACATTTGAAACATAATAAAATGGCCACCCAACAATGCTGGCCCACGTCCAATTATACTGCAAAACTCTTTGACCTAATGTATAATCATACCGAGAATACGCGTTGTTAGCAGAATCGAATCCGACTCCTGTACTCGCGTAATAACCAGACGGAATAGGAACAGCTTCCCCGCACGTATTTATAATTACAGCGTTCTGAACAACTTCACCTTGCAGTGATGTGCCGTTTAGTATCTGCGCAAGTTGAGCAGTATTTTGAATCATTACTGTATTAACAAAATAGGGTGATAACAAATTGTAGAGGTCTTGGGCTAAACTCTGAGCCGAGTAACCCGTAATCCACCAACCGTTAGCGTCACTGCAATTCAAAATGTAGAGGGTTCCACCGTTGCCGTTTTCGCCGATTTTCTGCGGTGTAACGTTAAAAGTCACATTTGAAGAAACCGCAGCGTAGGTCGAAGAATCTGATGTTATCCCTAGGCTTTCCGCATTTGAAATACTGTTTACTGGAGTGTAAAGTTGCCCTCCTGCATTGTTTACGTTATAGACAGTTAGATTGTACACGACGTTTGGCGGCAGTGAAGCTGACAGTGCCACTTGTAACTGACCCCAAGCAGTGGAATTATCAGTTTCAAACGCTGCCTGGCTTAAGTCATGGTTTGAATCTAGCATCTGCAAAGTTGTTAAGGCAAGACGATTGAGATTCAATGGTGAAACTTGCCTGGGCGTTGGCAAAACTGCGAAGTAAGCGGAGCCGATGAATGCCCCAGCAATAATAATTATGACAAACAATACTTCTACTGTACGAATCATTGGCTTGGCACCTGGTATCCGTTGATACTCCACAAAGCAAGTTTGGCTTGGTAAGCAACCCCACCGATTGTTACTTGACGTAAATCAGTTGTGACCCAATCTTGACCATGTGGGTTGCCTCCAAAAGTTACTGGAAAAGCTAACGAACTGACGCCCCAGGGCATCATTACTATGCCACCTTGATCGGCGCTTGACTGATACGTAACTATCAGAATCCCCGTTGTACTTGTGGGCAAAGAAACAGATGGATATGGATTTCCACTTCCAGAAGTAATAGTGCCTGATTGATTGCTCAAAGATCCAAGTGATAATTCACTTACCGAATAATCTTGTTTTAAAATAATGAATGTGGCGTTGTACTTTAGGTTAAAACCTTGTGGGCCTGTATTGTTTATGTCATAACTGTTGGCTAAAGCAACATCTTGTGATGCCATGCTTTGGACAAGAGGAACCACATATTGATCCATTGTCGAGACCCGAGTATGATAACCGATTCCCATTAGACCGTCCATATGTGCGTATGCGATAAATGCGTAAACTTGGTTTGGATCTGTCACTGCAGAAAACGTTACGCTTGCCATGCCTTGCTGGTCAGTGGTGACGACGCCGTTTTGTAAAGTGTATGAAGGATACTGGCTTTGAGATTGAGGTAAATTAACCAAAACCAAACAGTAGTTTATCGAAGCCCCAGCCAAGGGAAAGCCTGTTCCACTTGCGCTTATTGATAGACTCAAAGGTGAGTTGGCTTGATTTTCAGATATTGAAACCGTAATATCTGGCGTAAGCGCTAATTGAAAACCGTATGTGTTATTTATTCCAAGAAGCGCCGCTGTAGCAGAGTAATTGAGGGCTTGAGCGTTTGGTATAAGAAATGAAGTGCCGAACCCTAAACTGACATTGTTATAGTATATGCTGGGGTTAGTTTTGTCGTATTCGACCACGTTTCCAGTTGATGAAGTCAAACGCATAAGAGAAAATGGACTCAACTCATACTGCGTGAACTCTGGATCCTGCAATCCGAAACCGCTTATGTCCGAAATTTTGCAATCGCTTTGTCCCCAATTTGCAGGTAATCCAGGATTCAATAACATGGTATCCAAGAGGTCGCTATTTTTTGTTGACACTGAACTGTGATTTTCGTAAACAAGTGCTGTTGAAATCGTTTGACTAAAAAGACCAATAAAAATAAGGATAGCTGCAATGAACACCACAAGAGAAATCATATGATCCATGGTTGTACTTGACAAGCTTAATTGCCTCCATTAAAAGATAACCAAATAGTTCCCGAAGTTTTAGTGGCATTTATTACCGAAATCTTGTAACTGGTAAAGGTCAAGTTTTCAGGCCAAGCAGCATTTTCCCCTAAAGTAACTATGCTTGAAACTTTATTTTTTGCGCCTACCAGATTGAGCGTAATATTCATAATTTTGACGTTATTTGAGGTTGTAGCGTTCATCAACGTAATATTGTAAGAATACCCATCGATAAAAGAAGGCGTATTAGGTTGCGCAGTTATTGAACCACTTGAAATTGACGCATGGTTTATCGAGTAATATAATTGCTGCATGGAACTGCCTAAATGTCCCGCTATTTCTTGAAGTTCCAAGGTTCTTCGGGAATCAGTCCAGGTGTTCATGATAATTGTGGCAGCCATTGGGAAAATGAAGATCTGCATAATTAAAATTGGAACCATAATCATGTATTCGATGGTTACATGTGCCACTTTTTGACCTCCATTATTATGCCTGCCCTATTGTAACGATGACTGAGCCAAGGTAAAATTCAACCACTGAGTTAGCAGATATTTTTGGATTTGTGGTACTGTTAAGTGTTATTGAGGTGCTGTTAAAATGGAAAAATGATGAGTTAAATCCGCTTTGCGGAAAACTAACTTCAATGTTAACTTGGTCGACACCACTTCGAACTATTTTTGTTATGCCGTTTCCAGTGACTGTTAAAGATTGAGACAGATGTGGACTTGTGCCATTTTCAAGTAGAGGCAAATAAAATTTGCAGTAATTTGTCGGGTTTTGTTGGTTACTAGTTATCGTTGAAGTCAACATTCTGATCGTAGGGATCATTACTATTCGAGTGTAGCTTCCATCATTCATAGGCAGTTTTTCTTCACAGAAAACTTGACTTACAGGCGCAGTAGATCCACTTTGAAGAAAAGATCCGTTGAACTGTATTGGTTCATAATAATTGTTGCCAGGTGAGTATGCGCTCACGAGCATTTTGTATTGGACAATTCCTGTTGCTCCAATAGTGGTTAAATTTTCCCATCCTGAACTGGTGTGAACGCTAAATGTATAATTTAGTGCTAATTGCTGGAAATTTACACCGCCAAACTTGCTTGAGTAGGTTACCGTTTGTGTTCGACCAGTCGTCCATGCAACATCATCGATTTGCTGCCCAGTTGTAAGCATGAATTGTTTATTGGAGGTGAATTCATTAGTGGCCATCTGAGTATTCAAGGAATTATTTGCGAAATTCATTGCCACAAAAATCAGCACAATGCCTGCTGCGGTCATTATAACAGTTGAAATAGCTGGGCTAATTGCTTTTTGATTCTTGCGTAAACTCGAGCGGCAATTGGTCATATTCATTTGCTCCTATCCTATTTTTACAAATTGCGGAATTATTTTTGCCGCTATCACTGAAATAACCACGAGAATCGCTGCATGCTTAAACCCGGCTGCCACCGATTCTTCACTTATTTTTCCGGCGACGATTCCAATTAAGTAACTGTTGAAGATGACAGCAGTCATGAATATTGTTTGCATCAAGCCTTTACCGGCGTTTGCTGAAGTTGAAACTCCTGAGGTTGTTGCTCCAAAGCCGGTTGTGAAACTCATCATCATAATTGTTGTAGCTACAAGAAGGATGGATGCTAAGTAAGGCATCATGACATAGGGACGAACTGACATTTTCTTTTCTTTTTCAACTTCTTGAGTTAAATTGTTAAAGCGGGCTAAAGATTCAATCATTTCAATTGTGCCGCCTCCTACATCGATTGTTTCAACTAGTAGGAACATGACTATCTGCACCATCCAGCTTCGAGTACGATGAAGAAAATCCATCATCACTTTTTTAATGGGTATACCCCAAGTGATTTCTGAGCTAATTTTGCGAAGTTCCTTGCTAAATGTGCCATAATCGCGTGAGGATAGGCTTTCGATGCATTTTTCAGGCGATAAACCTGTCTTTCGCACTTCGGTTAGGTCTCTTAAGAAGCTTGTGACCCCTTGTTCCATGCTTTGTTTGTGCTTAGCCAATCTTATGTGCACCAAAGCTGCTGGCGCTGTAGTGATAAAAAGCGCAACTGCTATTGCGATGGGTAAATCAAGACCTAAAGATTGTAAAGTTGTGAAGAGTGGGAGTTGAGTTGCACCCATAAAGTTAGTCATTAGCAAGAAAACGACTATGCCTATCACGCTGCAAACGCCAAATACTTTGTATGGACGCATTTCTGTCATTGGCGTTTTCGGTTGCATGCTGTGAGCAAGATAGACAAATACCACTGAAAGTAAAGGCGTAAACAAATAAGTATACAATAGTATGCCTGAATATGAGGACAGGTCAGCGCTAGCTGTAGATGTGCTTCCCGTCTGGATTTGCTGTACTGCGAAAAGTATGTAGAAGCAAAGCGACATCATGACCATGACGATAATGAAGGTTTCGAGAAGCATCCCGAGTCGTTCAGCAGCAGCTTTAACACGAAGGGCACGAGTTTTGAATATGTCTTCAGCCTTGCGTTCAAGAAAGTGCCCAATGTCGCCACCGATAATTACCGTTGAAGCGTAACCGCCTAAGAAGTCTTTGAATATGTCAAGAGGCGTCTTTTTTGCAGCAACTTCAAGCGCTGAAAGCGGATCAACCCCAAAAATTTCTACTTCCTTTATTATATCTTGTGCTTCTTTACGCATAGCCGGCATTAAGTTAACATCTGACAGCCGCTTAAAACTGGTGTATGGAGCTATTCCTCCAGAAGCCATAACGCTGATGTAAGCCGCCGCAAAAGGCATTTCCCGTTCCAAACCAGTTGCTCTCTCACTGGCGCTATTCATTGGGACAACATAGAAACCAACTATTACAAAGAGCGGCACGGGAATCAAAGCAAGAAAGGGCAAGAAATTAAACAGAATAGCTAACGTTAACCCCAAAACTGAAATAGGCACAGTCAACAACGCGATAAAAAACATCATAGAAACGTAAGTTGCAGGGTAAATTCTTACGCGTCCCTTTTCCAAGTTACCTTTCGTTGTAGGAAAAACTTTTTCAAGAAAGAATGGAGCGCTTCGCCCGAAGAGGCGAAAAGACAGGGCTTCAAACTTTTCAAGAAACGGCAACTGCTTTTACCTCCTCATCTTGAACGATTTTTCTGTAGATTTCTTTGGGTCTTGCGTAATATTCAGCTATTATTGACGCTACTTCTTTGTAGCTTCTGATTTTTTGTTGCCGCATCCAACGCAAAACATCTCTGCGTCTGTTCATTTCGTTTATGAGTTCTTCTCGTGTAATTCCAAGGCGCTCTGCAAAACTAGTCATCAGGAAACTGCTGTCTAAATCTATTGTTTGAACGTCTTTTACTGGATCCCATTTGAATGGATTCACAAATTTTTCTGCGTCAATAATTTCGTTTACTGAGAGTACTCGACGATACGCTTTCTTTTCGCCGTTCTTGACGAGGTGAACACGTTGAACTGACATTACAATGTTCATCAACGGTATGTAGGCAGGAGAAATATCCATGGGTTTTTGGGTAAGGCGTCTAACTGCTGATTGAACATTTTCAGCGTGCATAGTACACATGCCTCCGTGACCTGTTGCCAAAGCCTGAAAGAGGACATATGCTTCTTGACCTCGGACTTCTCCCACAATCATTAGGTCTGGGCGATGTCTCATACAGGTCTTAACCAAATCGAATAGTGCAACTTCACCGACGTTGCTGCCGCCTAAACCATAGCTTTGTCTTGCAATAAGTGAGACCCAGTTTTCATGAGATAAATTCAACTCAGCCGTTTCTTCGATAGTCATAATTTTGCTACCGGGCTTAATCAAGCAGCCTAAAGCGTTTAGAGCGGTAGTTTTGCCTGCGGCTGTTCCACCTATAACCATGACAGAGGCGCGATTTTCTAGGCAAATCCAAAGGTAAGCGGCCATTTCTTCGGTGAAAGTGCCTATGTTGATTAAATCAATGATGGAATATGGGTCGTCTCGGAATTTTCGGATTGTGAAAGCTGTGCCGAAAGGAGTAATTTCTCTTCGGTATGCTACTGCAAGTCTGTGCTTTCCTGGAAGTGATGCGTCAACAATTGGAAAAGCAGAGCTCACATGTTTTCCAGCCATGTGGACCAATTTGACTACGAGGTTATCGACGTCTTCGTCGCTGTCAAATTTAACATTAGTTTCTATACTTTCAAAAGTTCGATGCCAAATGTAAACTGACTTGTTGACTCCGTCGCAAGAAATGTCTTCTATGTTGGGATCGCGCATTAACGAGTCAATTTTGCCAAAACCCACCAAGTCACGTTCAGCATGGTAAAGAATCTTATACCACGAAACATCGGGTAACCAACCCATACTAATGCGATATTTATCAACTATTTTCTTTGCTTCTTGGGCGAAGAACTTACGTGCATCAGCTATGTCTTCTTTTGGCGATTGGATTTCAGCAAGTAACATTTCGAGTATGCGATTGTATATTCCCCGTTCCATAGGGTCAAGCTGTAACTCGTCAAGAATGTATTTGTATTCGCCTGTTTTGGGATCTTGAACGATTATAACTTGAGAGAAGGGTTCGTATAGCGGGTATTTGTCCGCTATTTTAACTCCTTTTGGCAAGGACTTGGTTGCCGAAGGAAGATCAGGTTCTGAGGACTTTCTTTTTCATGTTAAAATTAATTTTCGGTAATTTTAGTTTTGGAAATGTCAGTTTGGGTGATTTTGTAGATGTTTTCTCGTTGTTTTTTGCTGGTTTGCTTTTGTCTTGTGTTTTGTTTGATTTTCTTGCGAGTTTTTGGCTTAGCATCGCAGTTGATTGTTTTAGTTTTTGTCTTAAGCTTTGTTTTGGCATGGTTGGTCAGTGTTTAGGAATGCTTAGTTTTTGCTTATTAAGTATTATGTCTTACTACATACTATTATTGATAAGTACAACACAGATACTACAAGCAGACGGTAAACATCAATCCAACAACAAAACAATTTTAAACCACAAAACAAACCATTCACAAACATACATTAACGGAAGAATTACTCTTGAACCAAACAACAAGAATCATCAACCAAGCAAAAAGAGAAGGTAGAAGCGCTCTTCTGGAACCAGAGGCCAAAGAAATCTGCACAGAATATGGCATCCCAGTAACTAAATTTAAAGTAGCATTAAATGAAAAAGATGCCTCAAAATACGCTGACGAAATCGGTTACCCAGTTGTACTAAAAATTGTTTCACCTGACGTAATTCACAAATCAGAGGCGGGCGGAGTCATAGTTAACTTGAAAAACCCGGCGGAAGTTGTCGCTGCTTACGGTAAAATATTGCAAAATGTCAGAAAATACAAGGCAGATGCTAAAATTGTTGGTATTCTGGTGCAGGAGATGGCGCCAAATTCAACTGAAGTGATTGTGGGCGCCATTAAAGATCCACAGTTTGGTCAAACAGTTATGTTCGGGTTGGGCGGTATTTTTGTCGAAGTTCTTAAAGATGTAAACTTTAGAATTGCGCCTTTAACTGTTGATGATGCAAAAGAGATGATAACCGAGCTGAAAGCTTATCCGCTTCTGACGGGTTTTCGAAACACGCCACCTGCAGACATCGATGCGCTTGTCACAATACTCTGTAACACTTCCCGGCTAGTTATGGCTAATCCGGAAATTAAAGAGTTGGATCTCAATCCAGTATTGGCATATCAAAAGGGTGCAAAAACGGTGGATGCCAGAATAATTCTGGAATAAAAATTTCTTTATTGTTTTGATAAAGAAGAAACAACAAGAGGGGCTATTGTTTTTTGGTTAGTTCTTCTATTATTTCTTTAGCCCTGTCTACTCTTACCTTGCGTTCTTTTACCATCTGTGCCGCTACCTTATCAACCATGTCGTCCTTGGCTCCTGCGGTTACTGCGATGTTTCTTGCGTGCAGATTCATGTGTCCACGTTGAATACCCTCACTTGACAGTGCTCGTAGTGCGCCGAGATTTTGGGCTAAGCCGACTGCTGCAATGACTTCTGCGAATTCGTTGGCGGATTTGACATTGAGGATTTTCATGGCTATTCTTGCTATTGGGTGAGTTTTTACTGCTCCGCCGATTAAGCCGACAGCCATTGGCAACTCAATTACGCCTTCTAAGTCACCGTTTTTGTTTTTCGTCCATTGCGAAATAGAAGTATATTTTCCGCTTAGAGCTGCGTAAGCGTGGGCTCCAGCCTCAATTGCGCGATGATCATTGCCTGTGGCTAAAACAACTGCAATCATGCCGTTCAGAGCGCCCTTATTGTGTGTGGCCGCTCGGTATGGGTCGGCTGCTGCAAAAGCTGATGCGTAAGCAATGCCTTCAACGATAGCTTCTCCGCCTAAGGCTTCTTTGGGTACCGTGCACCAAGCTTTCGCTAATCGTTTTGTTGCTAAGTTCGAGATAATGCGCAGATAAACATGGCCACCTGTTAGCTCCTCAATCATTGGCGCTATTGCTTCAGCCATAGTATTAACGGCATTTGCGCCCATAGCGTCTCTGCAGTCGACGTATAATTCTACAATGACCATTTGCCCCATCGAAGTATCGATAATTTTGGCATCTATATCTTTAGCTCCGCCACCAAACGAGTTCAAAACAGGGTCTTGGTCGTTTGCTTTCTTTAAAATTTCACCTTTCGCATCTAAAACTTGCTTTTTTGCCAATTTGGCATCTTTGATTTTGACAAGTTGAATTTGTCCAATCATTACTGGGGCTGTGCTGCTGGTATGGAAGCCTCCGCCGTCACGAACCATTTTGGCGGCGTAGCTGGCTGCGGCAATCACGCTTGGCTCCTCGGTTGCCATTGGGACCATGTAGTCTTTTCCGTTTATTTGAAAGTTAACACCGACGCCCAATGGCTCTGGGAAAACGCCAATCACATTCTCTACCATGTGATCGGCAACATCAAAGGTTAAGGCACCTGTGTTTTCTAGTAAATGTATTTCTTCATCAGTTAAACCTGCAAAATCTTTGATGATTGCTAAACGCTCTTTGAGCGAGAGCTTATAGAAACCTGAAATCACAGATGATTTAGTCATTTCGAATTCCTTGCTTGTAAGATGAGTGTAGTTTAGTTTTTGGCTTTTAAGCTTTAACTACCTTTTAGCCAGAAATGAAGGATTTACAGTGTAGTTTGCCCGCCACTTCGGGGCATGGCAACTGCCGAGATGCCTAAGCGCTTGCGAATTTCCTTAGCCAAAATTGCACCGTGGCTTCGATAATTGTCAGTGATAACTTGCTTTGCATGAGATCGCTTAACATAATCCATTAAGCCGTCAAAATCAGAGTGATCACTTAACGCCACCAAATATTCTCTATCGCCGATTTGTCTGCAAGGCATGTTGAATTCCCAACCGCTTACACATATACGGGAATTGCTCAAACCCACCTGCTGGCGAGCATTCATATGGTAAAAAGCTACGCATGGAAGATTACCTTCCAAAAGCTCTTGTCCATCTGCATCGGTGGAAAGCGACAAACATCCTAAATCCATTCCATGTTTCTCGCAAACCTTTGTTACTTGGTATACCCGTTCAGGCATAACAAATGGGACGGAAACGTCTGCTTTTCTTAAAAGTTTCATAATTTCCTGAATTTTGCCATGGTAACCGAAAACGTAAACTGTTCCTCCTCGCAAACGTTTCTCAACCATAGAAACCAAAAGTTCCCTCACATCTACCCCGAAATTCCGTCTGCACGAGGGGCTTCCATATGTTGCCTCAACAACCAAAACGTCACATTCTACAACAGGTGTCTCGTCAATTCTGAAGTCACCGGTATACGCAATTCTTATTCCTCCAACATCTTCAACCAGTACTTGAGCTGCACCTAAAATGTGGTCTGCTTTGATTAAGGTGATTTTTTCATCTCCATAAGCGATTGGTTTGCCATAATCCATTGTTTCTACTGAACTGGTATGAAGTTTTAACGAATCATCAAGGGTTTCTGCAAGGTCACGTGTTGCTTTAGTCATCAAAACTTTTTCGCAACATTTCAAGCTTTTCCGTAAGCCACCAAGATGATCAGCATGGGCATGTGTTACAATACGTAAAGGTCTAGAATCATCAAAAGCATCACAGGCTACGTTATCGCCAAGCAATACTGCACCATTTTTAGCAACTTTAGCCCTAGCAGACAACATTAATCCTTCTATCTTTCGGTTTTTTCAGCTAGCCATTCGATAAGTTGCTCTGGATTATCGGTTTCAATGGTTACTTTTAGGGGTCCTAGGGGTGACTCCGAGTTTTCTTGACAGAAAGAGATGTGTCCTTCAAACGCAACCTGCTTGTTTAAGCAAAACCTAATCGTGTTGCCTCTGATGCTTCTGAAAAGTGCTTTTCTGGATGCATCACGAACTCTGTCACTGCGCATTATGTTGCGGAGTTTAATCAGTGATTCTTGTCCTTTTGCTTCAGCACTTAATATGCTTAGTTTTCCATCTGTCTTGACTGTTGTTGAAGCGTTGCCCAAAATGTTAGTTACTGCAGTAGTTACTTTTTCTTCGCTTTCAGTTGGGTTAATTTCGGCTTCAACATGAATTGTTACTTCGTCCATTTAGCCTCAATCCTCCGCAGAGCCTCAGCTATCCTAACTTTAGCTTCATCAATGGTGGTATCGTTAACTATCATTTGTTCAGCCAATGCAATAACATTGCCCAAACCAACGCTAAGCTCTCGCATATCTCTCTCATGGAATATTGTCCATCCGTTTGAGTCGTCGCTCCGGTGTCTGTTAGAGAGGCGAGTGAATCTTGTTTCTGGCGATGCATGAACAGCGGCAATGCTGAATTTGGTGAAATGTGCTTTAAAAGCTTCTACTTCGTGTAGGCTTCTTAAGCCGTCAATGAGAATATTGCTGTTTTTTTGTGATTCTATTTTTGGGATACATTTCTGAGCGACTACTGTTGCGCCGCCATCGGCTCTCAGTTGAAGCATAACTTTTCCCACGTTTTGCGGTGTTAATTCTAAGCCTAAGTTTAGGGTTTCTTCTCTAATCACATCGCCCATGACAATTATTGAATAGCCCAATTCTCGTGCAGTTTCCACTACCAAAGATTTTCCTGAACCCGGCATTCCAGCTAATCCTACCACTATTTTGTTAGCGCTCATAACTTACCCCTTTTTTGGTTCATATTAGCAAACGTTTCAATTAAAAAGCGTTTGTATTTTTATGAAAAGCCCTTGCTACCCAAACCTGTAAGTGAAAATAAAGAAGAACTCGAAGCTAAGCAATTAAATAGTTTAATTTATTTTCATCTTTCCTTGCATAAGTTAAGCTGGTCAACAAAGAAGCATGCCCTCACTTTTTGTTATAGCTATGATGCAGTCACAAGTTTTTTTATTTTACAATATGCCTAATTGTGAAATTAAGAGGAACAATTTAAAAAAAAGGGATTGGTTGAATGGACTTCTGTCTAAAATGCGGTTCAAGAATGGTACCCAAGAAAGTCAAGTCAGGACAGCAAGCGATGCTTATACTTGCATGCAATAAATGCGGAGAAAAAACAAAGGATACCTTTGGAATTGCAAAAATGAATGGCAAGACAATAGAGCATAGCCCAAAACATATGGTTTCAGTGATAGGAAAAGAAAATCAACTGAGCGTTTTGCCCACGATACAAGTTACCTGCCCCAGATGTGGGAACAATAATGCTTATGCGTGGCAAGTGCAGACTCGGGGAGCAGATGAATCATCGACTCAATTCCTTAGATGCACATGCTGCAATTACACTTTTAGAGAATACACTTAAACTAAAGCAAGTTCGCCCCTAAGTAACCTGAGCTGTTAACGTTAAGGTCTTTAGCAGTATTATGCTAATATGGACCTAAAATTTCACTCATCTTATCAGATGTTTGAGATAAAAAAGGGTTAAAACGGCGGGTCAATAGAAAACAATTATTTTTCCTGCGGTTTTTCCCATAATTGAAGCTTCTGCTTTTTTAGTTCAGTGCGTTTTTTCTGCAAATAATTGTAAACTGTGTGATGCTCGCAACCGTCAACGATCATTTGAACAGCGTTCCTTGCAGCATCCGCTTCCTCAAAACTGCCAATGATCCCAACTGTGTGACCGTAAACAACCACATCAGCTTCAGTTAGTTCTTCAATTAGTTTTCTTGTTTTGCCTTCAGCTCCGATGATTCTTCCTTTTATGCGTTTTATATCGGATTCTGAACGTCCAAAAATTATGCGTAAATCTATCATGTCAAAAATTTCGTCTTCATTGCGTATTAAGCGATCAGCTGTTTCAGGAGGAAAGCCTCTGCCGATTGCGGTTACAACGTCTTTGGCTTTTAATATTAACGATGGGTCTTTTGCTTTTTCCGAAAGTATAATTGTAACACTGCCTTCAGTATCTATTTCCAATTTAACCTCAAGTTTTTCTTCAATATTCTTCTTTACTTTACCTTCGGGACCGATCAATATGCCGACGCGTTCTTTTGGAATTTTCACAAACATGTCTGGACGGGACATTATTTACCAACAACCATTTTATGGAATTCTTCCACTGGAATAACTTTAACATTTAACCTACTAAAGAACCTATTCACGTTTGTTAAATCTCGGGTAAGCATGAAGTCAGCCATTGGGTGCTCTATAGATACGGATTGGGACACATCAAAAATTACAGGACTACCCTTCCACATCATAATATTATATTCGCTTAAGTCGCCGTGGACAATCTTTGCTTTCTGATAGAGCCGTTTAACGGAGGTAACAATTATTTTATACACTCGCTCTGGATTAGATGGCGGCTGCTCCTTCAAAGAAGGCGCACTAACGCCCTCCTTCCCAATAAATTCCATAACTACAACGTTGCTTTTTACGGCTATTGGCTTTGGCACACGTACCTTGGCTGCGTAAGCTTCTCCTAAATTCCGAAACTCCTTCTGAGCCCAAACGGCCATTAGCGACCGAGTATCATGTTTGACATCTTTGAATCTGGGGTCGCCTTCAATGTATTTGTGCATGCCCCTCTTAAACTCGGCAGATGATGTTAAATAAATTTTTACGGCTAAATCTACGCCTTCTTTAGTTGTCCCCCAGTAAACTCGGGCTTCTTTGCCTGAACTAACAACTCCATTGAGCTCATAGAATACGCCGCTGTTGAGCATGTCAAAGACAACCATGCGTGTGGTTTGGTCAAAAACTTCTTCTACGGTGGCGCGTTCCTTGGATTTGTCATGCGTTAGCATTTTGTCTCGGCGTTCTATTCTTCTTTCAGTATGGGCTATGCGTTCTTGGGCTTTTCTAGACATAATGTTCAAGCAAGCTAAATGCTTCAAGCTATTAAAACCAGTCGAAAATTATTGGCTACTTATTTTAATAAAAATTTATATTATTTCTTTTATCATTATCGCAGTCTGACAATTGTAAACTTTGCGAAGTTAGTTTATTCACAAATCTAAAAACAAGCGCATTTAAAAGAAAATACTTATTTTTTATTAAAAAGTGGAAGCTTAAAGTGTTAAAATGCCTTTGCGCCTTAATGTATCCGCTTGACCATGTGTGTAACGCCAAACAACGTCGCCTCGTTTGTCAGTTTGGAATTCCCAAGGTGAAACAATAACAATGTCTCCTTCACGAATCCATACACGTCTTTTCATCTTTCCTCGAATACGGCATAATCGTTCGGCGCCGTCCTGGCACTTGACTAAGATGCGGTCAAATCCAAGTAGCTTGATAACCACTCCTAGAACTTCGCCTTGTGCAGGATAAACTAGTTCACCAATTGCGCCTTCGCTTAAGACTTTTTTCTTTCCCAAACAGTAAACCTCTGTTTTAGATATTTGAAAACAATTGCTTTTCGTGCTTAAAAGCGTGTTCATTTTTAATTGGTGGTTTTTTGATGGGGCGATTGATTCCCACACTCACCTATGGCATTATAGCGCTTCTTAAGCTGTTTTTTCGTTGGCAAATAGTCTAGTTCCATTCGTACTATGTTGAAAAACTATTTATTATCAACAACTAAATGAATAGCAATGAATTTGAATTCGAACTGGTGGTGAAGTTATGCTTATCGGTGCGGTTGTGTTGGCAGCGGGCAAATCTGAAAGAATGAAGCAAAACAAGCTTCTTTTACATTTGAATGGCAAAACGCTCATAGAGAATGTTTTAGATGCATTGGAAACTGCTGAAATAAACGTGCAGGTCATTGTTTTAGGGCACAAGCTTGAGGAAATTGTTGAAATTATTAAGCCAAGGCTAGAACGAGTAAAAATTGCGTTAAATGTAAATTATGAGAAAGGAATGATTTCTTCATTTCAAACGGGTTTAATTGTAATTTCTAATGTTGATGCAGCGTTTTTGATTCTTGGCGATCAACCTATAATGGATCCGAACTTTTTGAAAGCCATGGTTCAGAGAATGGACACTAATTCGGAAGCGTTAATTGTCTGTCCGATTCATAACGGGAAGAAGGGACATCCACTGCTTTTCAGGCAGGAATTGTTCGGTGAGATAATGAATCTTGGTGAAACTCAAACTATACAAGACGTTATTAATGCCCATCTAGACAAGTTGCTATTGATTGAAGCGCCCGAATGGAGTCTCATAGATATTGACACTCCTGAAGATTATATGCGAATAAGTAAGTCAATTTAGGGTTAAATGATTTTTTTATAATGGCTGTTTTCTTCGCGATTGTATGATTTCTGCCAATATGCTTATCGCTATTTCTTCAGGCGTTTCTGCTCCAATATCCAATCCCACTGGGGCATGTAGTTTCTTCAAATATTCCTCGTTAACTCCTTCAATTCGAAGTCTCTGGGTCAGAATTTCTAGCTTTTGTTTTGCTTCCCAACAAGCCTATATAGGCAACATTTTTCTGAATTACTTGTTTTAGCGCAGCATAATCATGTTCGGGTTCACCATGAGCGATCACCACGATGTCTCTGGAAGTCAATTTGAAGCCACTAAGAACTTGAGAATAGTCGCCCGATATGATGTTTTCCGCCATGGGAAATTTCTCTTTGTTAGCTAATTTGCGTTCATTATCAATTACAGTTATTCGAAAGCCTATGTCGTTAGCCAACGAAGCTAAAGGAAAAGCAACGTGACCCTCACCAACAATAATCAGCCTGGGTGTGGGTTCAATCACATCGGCAAGTACGGTTAATTCGCCTCCGCAAATCATGCTTGTTCCAATCTCGTCCTTAACTTGTCTTTTGCTGAGGTTAAAAGTAATTGTTTTGGACTTATGCTCTTTTATGGCTTTCAAAGACTCATCGACCAATGCACGTTCAAAATTGCCTCCACCGATGGTTCCGAAGTTTTTGCCGTCTTCATCAACAAGCATTTTTGCCCCAACATCTCTGGGGCCAGAACCTTTTTTCTCAACAATAGTGCAGAAAGCAAAGATTTTTCCTTTTTCCAATAAACGAGCCGCTTCAATTAAAAGTTCTAAATCGGTTGGCATAAAAAACCGCAATAATAGAATTGGAAATCGGGATTTTAGGGTTACGCTTGGATGAGCTCTTGGGGTTTAATCGGTGTGTGAGTTATGTGTTTGCCTGAGACTTTTTCGATTGCTCTTACAACAGCTAAGGGGACGCCGATTGTTGGGGCTTCGCCTAGTCCTTTGGCGTTATGAGGCATCCAACTGGGATGCTCAACAATTATGTTAGTGAATTTGGGTATGTTTTCCGCAATGGGTAAACCTGCGTCGAATAGGTTTTTTGTGAGCAGTTTACCTTCAGTGTCATGGACGACTTCTTCATATAAGACTTGGCCAATGCCTTGAATGGTTCCGCCGATAATTTGACTTTCAACCATCTTTTGATTAAGAGATTTGCCAACATCATAACAGGCAACGCATTCCTTCACTTTAACCATTCCAAACTTGTCTATACTGACAGTTGCAAGTTCAGCGCCAAAAGAATTCAATTGTTTATTTTGGTCCTTTAAAACCTCCGAGACATATTCATCTTTTAGCAGTTTCTCAACTGAATAGCTTCCGTGTTTACTTTCAACCTGCATCTTGAGTTTTCGAGCTGCCGCAACAATTGCTGCTCCTCCAACAAGGGCGCTTCTGCTCCCCCACGTACCTACACCGTCTCCAAGCTGCCTTGTGTCACCGCTGTTTAGCTTTACCAATTCTTCTGGGATATCCAGCTCTTCTTTAAGCAGCTTTTTAACGAAAACATAGTGTTCTTGCCCATGCTGGTTCCCGCCAAACCAAACATCCACCTTGCCATCTTTAGCAACAATTCTTGCCGATTCACCTCCCCAAACAGCAGGCATCAAAACAAAAAAGCCGAGCCCAGCCTTCTCACTAAGAGATTTCTCTTTATATTTGAGGTCTGAAACAGCTTTGGTGAAGAATGGGCGTGAAGCATCAATCTCTAAACCCAAAGGCGACTTGAAGCTCTCGGTTGTTGTGTTGATAAGCCTTACCTCGTCAGCTTCTACCTTTATTTCGTCAGCCAACAGATCCATCATCCGTTCCATAAAGAACGCTGCTTCAGGTCTTCCAGCGCCTCGATATGGACCCTGCGGAGGCTTATTCGTCATAACTGCACGTGCAAGCACACGAGGTTTTTCAATCCCGTATGGACCAGTTAATTGCATTGCAATGAAAAATGGTGATCTTGAACCTGCGCTGCCGCCGAAAGCTCCTGAATCCACAATAATTTCCCCTCGTAATGCTTGAATTTTGCCTTTTTTACTCGCAAAAATCTTTATTTTTCCCTTAACGCCTCTTCCAGGCTGAATGGCTGATAATTCTTCATTGCGGCTTGCAATCCACTTTACGGGACGTTTGTACTTCATAGTTGCATAAGCGGCAACAATGTATTCAGGGTAAATCGCGCTTTTCGAACCAAATGCCCCGCCTGTGTCAGCTTGAATAACTTGCACATCTGATTCGTCTAGTTTTAGAGATGCTGCTATGCCCTCTTTCATGCTGTAAACGGATTGTGTCGAAACGTAGATAGTGAGTTTTGAGCCGTCGAAATCTGCGATTAATCCATGGGGTTCCAGAGGATTATTTGCTATTCTGGCATTTGAAAACGAATCCTCCAAAACGATTGGGGATTTGGGGTCTTCGAAATCATCTACCCCAATCCAAGATTCACGAATAATGTTAGATTTAGTTCCCGGATGAATTGGGCTACTTTTCAGGGATTCCTCCGTGGTCATAATTGGCTTTAAATTTTCATATTCTACGTCTATTTCATCAAGTTTGTCTTCAGCGGCATATCGATCGTCGGCAAAAACGGCGGCTACAGGCTGACCTGCATAATACACCATGTTTTGCGCTAAAGCAGGATGCATTAAAGCAGTGTTTAGGGCTCCGCCACCTCCTTCTCCAGCGCTGCTTACCATCGCTTTTAATTCGTTGCTGTTTAAACCACCTTTAATTGAGAGAATTTTTGCATATGCATGTGGGCTTCGTGCGACCATCATGTGAAGCATGTTTGGGAGTTTTATGTCGTCTACGTATTTGCCTTTGCCTTGAACAAAAAATTTGGATTCACTCATTGATGCTCACCATTCTGCTTTTGTAATACTTCTCTTGCGGACTTGATTGCTTCAACAATGCCTTGATAACCTGTGCACCTGCAATAGTTGCCGTGAAGCATCCGCTTAATTTCTTCATCATCCAAGTCCTTGTTTTGACTAAGTATCCAATATGAAGTCATAATCATGCCAGGTGTGCAGAAGCCGCATTGCAAACCCTGTTTTTCAATAAGCGCTTTTTGCAGGGGATGCATATCACCTTGTTTTGTGAGTCCTTCAATTGTTAGGATTTCTTTGCCGTTTGCCTGCACACCAAGCATGGTGCACGATTTGACGGCTTTGCCATCTACCAAAACCGTACAAGCGCCACAATTCGTGGTGTCACATGCATGATGCGTGCCAGTAAGCCCAAGGTCTTCTCTGAGAACGCTGACAAGTAAACGTCTTGGCTCAAGCTCCAACTCAAAAGTCTTCCCATTGACTCTAAAAGTTGTTTTAACTTTATTCATAACCGCCCATCACCGCTCGCTTATACGCTGATTCAACCGCTTCTTTCACGATCAAACCCAACGCTTTACGTCGATACTCCGCTGATCCAGCAAGGTCACTAACTGGCTTCGAGGCTTCAACCGCTGCCGCTGCAACCGTATCTAATATGCCATCAGGAACCTTTTCAGTCAATATATCCTCCGCTTTTTTCACCCTAAAAGAATACGGACCAACCGCACCCAACGCCAATCTGCAACCTGAAACCGTTTTATCATCTCCAACAGAAACCTGCACCGCCGCCCCGGCTATTGTAAATCCGCCCGAGCCCTTCTTGATTTTTCGAAACGAATTCCCAACATTGCTATCTGAAAAGGGGATTTGGATTTCTGTTAGAACTTCATTTGGTTTTAGGGCAGTTTTGAATTTTCCTAAAAAGAACTTGTCAGCAGGAATTATTCTTGTTTCCGATCTGCTTGCTAACTTGAATGAAGCATTTAAGGCCAGCATTGTTGTGGGCATATCATTAACAGGGTCTGCATAACATAGGTTGCCGCCGACAGTGCCTAGGTTACGGACTAAAGGGTCAGCGATTTCGGCAGCTGTTTCTTTCAAAACAGGCATTGAACAGATAATTTCCAAATCGGTCTCCAAAGTGGATATGGCTACAGTAGCGCCGATTTTAAGGATAGATTCGTCTTTGTTTATGTACTTCAGTTCTTTGATGTTGCCAATATCTACCACCTTTCTTGGAGACAGGTTTCTTGTTTTCATTGCGGGGAGCAAACTTTGACCGCCAGACAAAATCTTTGTTTCATCACTTGACTCTTCAAGAAGCTTCAAGGCTTCCCCCAGAGTTTTTGGTGAAAAATAATCAAAAGGTCGAGGAAACATCTTAAAAGACCATTAGAAGTCAAGAAGTTTGCAGGTTATAAACTCTATTGGTCTTTGTTTGACTCAATTTTGGTTTGACACCGCTAATGACTGTTTAAATCGCATTTTCTATATCTCACAACGATAAGGCAAAAACAAATTATGCTTACCAAAGACTTGACCTGAAAAAAGTCAAAAATGGAAAAATTAGATTAAAAAATGATGCAAGAAAAAACTGAAGTTGATATCGATTTTCTTCTTAAACAGGTTTAAGATAGAAGCGTCAGCATTGGCCAATATTTTTTAATAATATTATTATTCAATTTTAGAAAGATTGACTAGAGGAACGATTTTGCTAGATTTTTATATACTTATTTTGTTCGCTGTCACGTTGTATTGTTTTATATTAGTTCTTTGATTTAACGGCAGCAGCATCTCAACCTTTGTTCCTTTTTCTCACTTGTTCTTGCGAATTATTCCGAATTCTTGTGATTCCTTCCTAATTCTTCCGTATTATTCCGCTATCTGCAAAGGATTTAAGCTTTACTTCAAAAAAGCAACCCAAAACACAAACAAAAAAAAATGCACAAAAAAAGAGAAGTTTAATGTTTTTAACCTATTTTGAGACTGCCGGGAGCTCAATAATTAACATCGTAACCATGCTTTGCATCTTAGGAACTATTTTCTTAATTCGATCAAGCGAGTCTTTTAGCATGTCAAATGTTTCAGCTTTCACTTTGACAACAATGTCATAAGCTCCGTTAACCAGAATGCTTTCTGCACTCCTTGGTTGCTCTTCAAGCTTTTAAGAACATGTTTCTCCAAACCCTTGGAGGTATTTACTAATATGATTGCTGATGGCAAGTGTTTACACCTTTGCCCAGTCATGACTTGCTTTTAAAATGAGCGTTATTGAGAAGCATGCTTTACTAATTTTCCAATAGCTAAATCTGTTAGTGAAGGCAAGCTCGCTAAATTAGCAATCAAGCTTCGTACGTGAACTTCAACTTTGCTTTCGGTAACTTGACTTCTTTGCGAATTTAATTTTTCAAAAACTGATAAAACGCTTAATCGCTAACTATAAAATCGATAAACAGAGGCGATTGGGTTAAAATGATTGTCGAAGAAAAAAACGACACTCCAGCTTACACTAAAACAAAGCTTCCTGCAAAGGCAGCAGCGGTTAATGATTGGAAAGATTATCGATGGCAATTAAATAATTCAATAAAAACAATCCGTTCTTTTGAAAAGTTTACTGGAATAACATTCACAAAAGAAGAGCACTGTGCGCTTGAAAAAACAATTGAAAAATTCCCACTTTCTATAACGCCATATTATGCCTCTCTAATTGAAAAAGAAAATTATCAATCGGATCCTATTTTTAAGCAATCGTTCCCTACTCCAGCTGAACTTAACATTTCGAAATGTGACATGAAAGACCCATTGCATGAAGACAAAGATAGCCCTACCAAAGGAATAACTCACAGATACCCTGACAGAGTGCTTTTTCTAGTAAGCAACCGCTGTGCAATGTATTGTAGGCATTGTACACGGAAAAGAAGAGTTGGCGACCCTGATCTTATCCCTTCAAGAGAGCAAATACTTGCTGGAATCTATTATATTAGAAAAAATCATCAGATACGCGACGTCTTACTTTCAGGCGGTGACCCACTAATGTTGCCAGATAATTATCTGGATTGGATTTTAACAGAGCTAAACCAAATTAAACATGTCCAAGTGATACGAATCGGCTCAAGAGTACCCGTTGTTCTTCCTTACAGGATAACCAAAGAACTTGTGAAAATGTTAAAGAAACATCATCCTCTTTGGCTAAACACACATTTTAATCATCCAAGAGAGCTGACAGCAACCGCCCAAGAAGCCCTCAAAAAACTAGCAAATGCGGGCATACCCATTGGAAACCAATCCGTCCTGCTTGCAGGCGTAAATGATTGTCCACAAATCATGAAAAACCTCAATCAAAAACTTGTCGAGAACAGAGTGCGACCCTATTACTTGTTTCAATGTGACCTCTCGGAAGGGCTTAGTCATTTTCGAACCCCAATTGGAAAAGGCGTGGAAATAATGGAAAGCCTTGTAGGACATACAAGCGGGTTTGCTATACCCCGATTTGTCGTTGACGCTCCTGGTGGAGGAGGAAAAATTCCTGTAATGCCAAACTACATTGTCTCATGGAGCACAAACAAAGTGGTTCTAAGAAATTACGAAGGAGTAATCACGACATACAAAGAACCAGACAACTACCATACGATCGCTTGTAGCACAGACTGCAGCAAATGTAAACTGCAGCTAAAATCTGAAGGTGAAACAGAAATAGGAATTGAAAAACTCTTGACTCAATCAGACGAGACAGTATCACTCGTTCCTAATGGAAACATACGATTAGAAAGAAGAGAAAAAAAATCGCGAGGGATTACATATGCTTAAAGCTATAAAAAAACTAAAATTTAAGATCAGAAACGTCGTCTTACAAGACATAAAAGAAGTATACAATTTACTTACAGCAAACAGACCATATGTCGGATTAAATTCCCGTTATACATATTTCCTTTTAGCCAAAGATTTCTCAAATACTTGTGTCGTAGCAGAGTTCGAAGGAAAAATAGTGGCATTCTCATCAGGATATATATCGCCAACTAAAAATGATACTTTTTTCAGCTGGGAAACAGTAGTTGACAGAGATTTCAGAGGTAATCAACTGCAAAAGAGCATGCTGCTCCAGCAGATCACCGCGGCAGGTGCCAAATATCTTGAAGGAACCATAAACCCGTCTAATCAAGCCTCAAAAAGAAACTTCCAAGAATTAGCCCAGATGCTAGAAACAAACTGTGAAGAAACCTTGCTGTTTAGTGAAGAAGATTTTGAGAACGATGGCCATGAAGCCGAGATTTTGTGTCGAGTGGGCCCGATTTCACCAAATCAATTGAAAGTTTCCTTCAGTTGAAGGCAGCAATGAACGATTTAAGCGGTTTTTCACAAATACAAATGATGCCAAAAGTACCTTAGAAAACGTTGAAGATTTGAAATGCATGATGATTCCCTAGCTTAGCTAAAAGGCGCAGTACTAACATATAGGCATGATCCACTAATTCTTAAATCGATGTTCTAACTGCAATTCAAATGGCAATGTTTAATGTAAGTTTAAATGCCGACGCCGAATATTTGTTTTATTTGGTGCATTCCTCAGTGTCCTACGTCTTTAATATTCCATATCGAAGTAACAATAGACTAAAACAAGTAATGGAAAAAATAAAAGAAGACAAAAAACTCAAAACTTACTGGAAATGCGCCAATGTCATGGCTATTGAACGTATGGGCTACACTGACCATGGACCAACTCATGTCAAAATCGTTTCTAACATCGCATTGAAGCTATTACGAATTTTAGTTGAAAAAAAACTCATAATCCCAAGTATCGTAGAAAACTATGAAATGACAAACGACGATGCAGAAGTCGTTGTTGTCTTAGGCTCAATCTTCCATGATTTAGGCATGATCGTGCAAAGACGAGACCATGAAAAATACAGCGTTATTTTAGCCTTAGAATTCCTAGAAAAATGTTTAACCCCCACATACAATGAAGAACAACAAGCAATAATTACTTCAGAGGTTTTGCATACCATCGTGACTCATGAACAACCCCTTACCAATGAACCAACAAACAAAATATTGACAAGAGAAGCAGGCATCGTTGGTATTGCAGATGCTTTAGACATGGAGGCTGGAAGAGCACGTATACCCTTCCAAGCGGGAAAAATCGATATTCACGCAGTCTCAGCGCTCTCTATTGAAAAAGTTGAAGTGGAATGTGCTGAAACAACTGAGCATGGAGAAAAACCCATCAACATCAAAATAAAGATGTCCAATTCAGCAGGCGTATTCCAAATTGACGAGCTACTTAAACCAAGAATAGTAAATTCAGGACTAGAACAGTTCTTCCACGTAATCGCTGAAATAACAGGCGAAAAAGAAAATCGAATCATAGAAAAATTCGAGATCTAAATTTTCTGAGGAATATAATCTTGATTCATGAATACGACGTTGTGGTTGTTGGAGGCGGTATCGCTGGATTATACACCGCTTTAACCGCCGCTTCACGTAAATGCCGCGTTGCTGTCGTGAGCAAAGTGCACGTGACTCGTTCCCACTCGGTAGCTGCACAAGGTGGAATTGCTGCCAGTTTGGGAAACGAGGAAGAGGACCATTGGGAATGGCACATGTACGACACAGTAAAAGGCAGCGATTTCCTGGCAGATCAAGAAGCAGCAGAAATCTTAGCTAAAGAGGCACCGAACTCAATTCTCGAACTTGAGTACTTGGGTGTACCATTTACTCGAAATTTGCAAGGCAAAATTGAGCAACGCCGTTTTGGAGGACATACCAAGAACTACGGAGAAGCAGCAATTAAGAGGGCATGTTACGTTTCTGACCGTACTGGCCGGGCAATAATGGATACTCTTTATGACAATTGCCAAAGCGCAGGTGTAAATTTCTATAATGAAGTTTTTATTCTTAAGCTTCTGTTTTCAGACGAACATTGCTGCGGCGTTGCAGGCTATGACATTGCAAAAAGTGAACCTCAAATTTTTCATGCAAAAGCAGTTGTGTTAGCAACAGGTGGAAGTGGAAAAATCTACAAAACAACCTCCAATGGGTTTGCTTCTACAGCAGACGGGTTTGCATTAGCGTTGGATTCCATGATTCCCCTTGAAGACATGGAGTTTATCCAGTTTCACCCAACCGGTATTTATGGGCTAGGAATTCTAGTCAGCGAAGCTGCACGCGCTGAAGGCGGCGTACTACGAAACGGAATTGGTGAAGGTTTTATGGAGCGATATGCACCCATTTTGAAAGATTTAGCTCCTCGCGACATCATTTCTCGCGCTATACTAACCGAGATACAAGAAGGCAGAGGCATAGACGGCAGGGATTACGTGAATTTGGACCTTACTCAAATCGGCAAAGAAAAATTAAGCCAGAAACTGCCCGAAATCTCATCGTTCGTCCAAACTTACTTAGGCATTGACCCAAGCGAAGCGCCTATTCCTGTAGCTCCAACATGCCATTACATAATGGGTGGAATCCCAACTGACAATAACGGACACGTTTTAAATTCAGTATCAGGAAATGTTCTGCCAGGTGTTTTCGCGGTTGGCGAATGCGCATGTGTTAGTGTCCACGGCGCAAACCGATTAGGCTGCAATTCTCTTATTGACCTAGTTGTTTTTGGCCGTAGGACAGGCATCAATGTAGCTGAACTTTCAAAGGAAAAAACTATGCCGACCCTACCACTGCAAGCTGAAAATATTATAGTTGACAAAATTAACAGTTTACTTAACTCAATGGGAAATGAGCATGTTCCAGTTTTGCGAAGTGCATTACAATGTTTGATGACTAAGAACTGTAGCGTTTTTAGAAATAACGTAGGCTTAAGAGAAGCGTTGGAAGAGATTCATCAACTAGAAAAGCGGTTTTTGAATGTGGGTATAACTTTCAAAGATAAAGTGTTCAATTACGAGCTGCAAGAAACCTTAGAGCTTGAAAACATGCTCAAGGTTGCAGAATCCATTGTTTTTTCAGCTCTTCAACGCAAAGAAAGTCGAGGCGCTCATTTCCGTAGTGACTATCCGCAAAGAAATGATAAAGAATGTTTGCATCACACTTTGGTTTATTTAACAACAGAAGGGCTCAAAACCACTTACAAACCTGTATCTGTTACCAGGTTTAGCCCTGAAAAACGGAGATACTGACATGAAGATTGCATTGAAAATTTATCGTTTTAACCCTGGAACCGACAAAGAGCCGCATTATGACCTCTTCAATGTGGAAGCCAACCTCAACGATCGTATTCTTGATTGTCTAAACAAAGTCAGATGGGAGCAAGACAGCAGCTTAGCTTACCGAATGTCTTGTGCGCACGGAGTATGTGGGTCAGATGCAATGTCAATTAATGGAATGCCTGCCTTAGCATGCCAAAAATTAGTTAAAGACTACGATTACACACATGAGCTTTTGATTGAACCACTAAAGTTTTTCCCAATAATAAAAGACTTAACTGTTGACATGGAGCCATTCTTCAGTAGAATAAAGGCAATAAACCCAAATGTTACATCAAAAGCCTTTGATGGTTCTCTACAAAAAGAACAGTTACAGAGTGTAGAAGAGCGAATCCAAATTGACGACGCTGTCAAATGCATACTATGCGGATGCTGCGTCTCTGCATGTCCAGTTATCTTGGAACAGGAACAACGGTTTGTCGGCCCAGCAGCCATCTTAAGGGCGCAAAAATATATTTTTGATTCTCGACGAAACGATTCAAAAGAACGTATGCAAATACTAAAGAAACCTTACGGCATTTGGGGTTGCAAAAGCTACTACATGTGCACCATTGTCTGTCCAAAGAAAATTAAAGTAACCCAACAGATACTAAAGACTAAGAAGAAAATAATTGCGGAACTTTATCCTAAAAGATAGTAAGGAGAGATAAGGGTAAATGGAAACAAGAAAAGAAATGGATCCATTAGGAGAAAAACTAATTCCTAAAGATACGTACTATGGGATTCAAACGCTTCGGGCAAAAGAGAATTTCCCTGTAAGCGGCATAAAAGCTCCACTCCCATTTATCCGCGCTTATGTGCTAATTAAAAAAGCCGCCGCTACCGCAAACTTGGAGGTCGGTTGCCTTGAAGAAGCCAAAGCAACTGCTATCGTAGAGGCATGCAATGAGGTGCTATCTGGCAAACTCCTCGACCAATTCGTCGTTGATGTATTCCAGGCCGGTGCAGGTACCTCTTTTAACATGAATGTTAACGAGGTTTTAGCGAACAGAGCACTCGAAGTCTTAGGTAAACAAAAGGGCGAATACCAAATATTGAGCCCCAATGATCAAGTGAATATGGGACAGTCAACCAATGATACGTTCCCAACAGCTCTTAATGTTTCAGTTCTTATGTCCCTGCAATCTCTATTTGGTGCCCTCGATAAGCTGGCGTATGCTTTTAATGAATTAGGCAAAAAATACATGCATGTTTTGAAGTCTGGACGAACCCACTTACAAGATGCAGTCCCTATTACAATTGGACAAGAGTTTACGGCTTACGGGTCAGCCATTGCTAACGCTTGCTCGGAGCTACAGAAAAGACAGGAGAACCTATATGCGGTTGCTTTAGGCGGAACAGCTGTTGGAACAGGAGCAAACGCACACCCCGACTACAAGCACCTGTCGATAACAGAATTGGCGAAGTTGACCGGTTTCCCATTGAGGCCAGCTTTAAATAATTTTGAAGCTCTTCAAAGTCAAAGATCTGTCCAGTCCGTTTCAAGCGGCCTGAAAGAATTAGCTCTAGATCTTATCAGGATAGCAAATGACCTGCGACTTCTAGCTTCTGGTCCTACCACAGGTTTCAACGAGATTGCTCTTCCACCCGTTCAGCCTGGCTCCTCGATTATGCCTGGAAAAGTGAATCCAGTTATGGCTGAATGCTTAAACATGGTAGCTTACCAAGTGGTCGGGAACGATTTGACAACATCTTTAGCTGTTCAAGCAGGGCAATTGGAACTAAACGTTATGACTCCATCAATAATGTATAATCTGCTTTTTTCAATCCAAATCTTGAGCAACTTTATACCAGTTTTTACAAACAAATGTGTTAAAGGAATAGTTGTTAACGAAAAACAATGCAACCAATACCTCGACAAAAACCCATCGCTTGCAACACTTTTGGCGCCCTATATCGGCTACATGGAAGCGGCAAAAGTCGCCAAGCAAGCGCAAGCAGAAAACCGTTCCGTCAAAGAAATCGCTTTGGAAAAAAAGTTGCTTGACCCAAAAGAAATCGAAAAAATCTTCAGTCGCAAAAACTTAGTTAACGAGTAATACATGAGAATTGAGCTCTTTTGCTGACGAAAGGACAAACAAATAATAAACCGCTTAATCTTTCGAAGCTAAGAGCGCTTATCCTGCTGTGCCATAGCCACTTACTGTAACTACCGCGTTTGTTGAGCTCTGGCTTGTTTGTGCATCAACGACGACAGCCCAAATTACGTCTTGGGAAGGGTACAGCTGCAGCATATCATCGTTAGTTAACCAGACTGAAGTGCTGTTGGTGAAAGTTTTTGTAACGCTGTTTGAGATTACGTTGTCTGCAAATTGCAGTCGGATGCGGACAGTGATAGTTTCGTTATTTGCGAAACCTCCTGTGACTTGAATTTTAGGTGTGAAGGTGAAGATTTTTAGTGGAAGCGTTTGAATGGTTGTGTTTGTGCCGTATTGGCTACTGATGCCTACTGGAACATTCTCGTTTTGTCTTTCAAATGCGCTTCCGACACCAGAAATCCAAATGCCGTGTGGATTATGAATCATGGCGGTCCAGTTGCCCAAAAAACTGACGCCAGCATCCAATATCGGCGGATATTTTGCGGTTTGGCCAATGTCCATGGCATACATGTTATTGGGTTGGTCAGTGAAAGATTCAAAAACTACTCCAACTAGGCAGGGATTGAGTCATTGTTCCATCCAGTAAAAGTCCTGTTTGATTAGTTACTCCATCCTGACCCAGCCACATCCTAACATTTTGCATTTGGCTATCGGAAAACTCGGCTAAAGGCTCAACATTGATGCCCACACTATTATCTCTTAAGTTGAAGAAGCAGCGGTCAATTTCTGAGCTTTCATAAGAACCCGTAGCGTTACTTCCCAAAAGAGGAGCTCGAAAAGCAATGCCTTCCGTCGCGTTGGTGAAGTGGCAATCTTCAATCTTTGTGTTTTCACTCCATGACTTCGTATTGGCCAACTCTATACCTGTTGAAGTATTTTCGAAAATTATGTTAGATATAGTTGTTCCAAAAGAGTTTTCAATTCTTATGGTCCCGTTTATGATCGTTAAGCCTGAAATGGTTGCGTATTCGGAATCGTTATAGTTGTCGCCGCTTACAATTATTTTGTGACCATTTCCAACTATTATCGCTCCGTTGCCTACAATTTTGGCGTTCATTTTATTTGAAATCAAAATGTCCTGATTTAAAATATATGTTCCTGGATTAAGATAAATTGAGTTTCCTTGAGTGAACGCAGTGTTAATGGCTGATGAAGCATCTGAAGGAACACTGGTTGACAAACCAGTAACCAAGTTTTTCAATTGGTAATTGTTGCCGCTCGGAGAAATAACATAATTATATGCCACAGCGCCCTCAGAGCCGCCTGTTCTCTCAAGGATCAGATATGTGTTGAATGCCGAGAAAGCAAGCAGAGCAACAAGAAGAATGGCAATAACACGTTTGGAGATAGTTATCTTTGATTTAACTGTCATCTTAAGGAGGCTCAGCAGTTTTAAGGTACATTTAGAGCTTCAATGTTAATTAAATTTTATCCCAATTTGCCCTTTTAAACTGTGGTTACAGAAGACTACCATAAACCTATTAATTGCATTAATTTCCCTTTTTATTGTGGTGTTTAATTGGAATACCGTTCTTTTGGAAAACTTGATTGGAAGGTTTCAGCACTCGGATTCGGAACTATGAGACTGCCAATATTGGGTGCAGACCAAGCAAAGGTCAATGAACAAGAAACTATCAAACTCATCAGATACGCCATTGACCAAGGGGTAAACTATGTTGACTCAGCCTTCACCTACCATGATGGCAATAGCGAGGTAACTGTGGGTAAAGCTCTCAGGGGGGGATATCGCAAAAAAGTTAAAATAGCCACCAAAATGCCCGTCTTCTCAGTAAAATGCAAAGAAGATTTAGATGAGATTCTGAACTTGCAGATGCAAAGGCTAAACGCAAACTACATCGATTTCTACCTTTTTCACAGTTTAACCAAGCCACTTTGGAACAAGGTAAATGAGTTTAATATGATTAAGTGGGCTGAAAAACAGGTCGCTAAGGGAAGGCTTGGCTACTTGGGTTTTAGCTTTCATGATGAACTTGAGGTTTTCAAGGAAATAATTGATAGCTACGAGGGATGGACCTTTAGCCAAATACAATACAACTATTTAGACGAAAAATATCAAGCCGGAAAAGCTGGATTAAAATATGCAGCCTCAAAAGGCTTAGCTGTAGCCATTATGGAGCCGCTCTCTGGCGGCATGCTAGCGGTTAATCCTCCAGCTGAAATACAAGAAGAATGGGACAAGGCAGAACTAAAAAGATCAGCTGCAGATTGGGCGTTACAATGGATTTGGAATCACCCTGAAGTTTCCGTAGCCTTGAGTGGCATGAACGCAATGCAGCAAGTTATAGACAATGTTAAGAGCGCGAACAGATCGGGTCCGAACACACTAAACCAAAAGGAAATTGAATTACTTTCTAAAACACGTGAACTATACCATAAATTCGGCTATATTGGCTGCACTAAATGCCGATACTGCAGCCACTGCCCCCAAACTATCGATATCCCAGCAGCCTTAGCCTTCCTAAACCAATATTCAACAATTTGCAAAGACCCCCAAATGCGAACAAAAATAAAAAAAGAGTATGCCAAAGCAATATCACCCTCAAGGCGAGCAAGCAACTGTGTCCGTTGTGGACAATGTGAAGCAATTTGCCCCCAACATCTTCCCATACGTAAACTTCTTTCAGAGGCAACTGGTAGCTTGCAATAAGCCACGTAAAACTAGGTTGTAGTTACACTTGACTGTAACAAGTGCTTATATTTGATAAAATTAGTCCATATAGTTAGAGACTGTTTGCTTTCAAAAAAACCTGAAATTCCTGCTTTAATTGCCCTTTAAAAAAATCGGGTAAATCATAGACTGCGAATTTTTTCAAAAGAAGCTACAGTCTTCAACGAGGAAAATAGTATGATGATATTTGTGCATCAGCCTGAATACATGCCATGGCTTGGCTTCTTTGACAAGCTTGCAAGATGCGACGCTTTTGTCATATATGACGATGCTCAATATCAGCATGGCGGTTTTCACAACAGAAACAAAGTAAGAACTTCAAACGGGTGGAAATGGCTTACCGTACCCATTATTCACGGTCATCCCCAAATGATTAAAGATGTAAGAATTTCGGGAAACCAATGGAAGACTGAACATCTAAATGCAATAATCCAAAATTATGAAAAAACTCCTTATTTTAACGATTATTTTCCTTTGATTAAAGAAGTCATAAATTTTGATCACACGATGTTAATCGACTTAGACCTTGATCTCATAAAAGTCATTGCAGAAATTCTTTCAATAAAAGTGAATTATGCAAGATCCTCTGATTTTCCCTACAGTGGGAAGGAAAAAAACGAAAAACTAATCTCGATGTGCGAATTGAGCGGTGCTGATTCTTATTTGTCAGGGTCTGGCGGAAAAGCATACATCGACGAAAACTTGTTTACATTTGCAAAAATAAAGGTTCAATGGCACAACTATGAACATCCCAATTATAAACAAAGATATGACGGCTTTCTACCTAACATGTCAATAATCGACCTGATTTTCAACATAGGTCCACAATCAAAAGAATTAATTCTCAAAGGCGGAGTTATAGAAGTACATCAGACTTTAGATAAATCTCTTGTTTCAAAAGAAGTAATGGTTGAACCATTAAATTAAGTGTCAAATGACATGTGGTTTCATTATCTATGTTGACACTTTTGTTTTGTGATTTAGAATAATCTAAATGAATCTGAAGCTTCTTGGAGAACTTGATGTACCAGGTCTAAACGGACGTGCATGGCAGTATTTTGTTTCAAAAAGACGTTTTCCTCTAAGGATGCCTTATGGATTTTTACATGGTTTTCTATCGCTTCATTCATTTTTCTCAATGTTGGAATCATAAGAATTTCTTCACCACATTTTGAGCATTTGATGAAGCCTTTTTTGTGATGACACTGGTTTGCTTCTGATATGACTTTGGTGTACATTTCAAATAATTTTTCATTGTTGAATTTTTCTTCAGTTAGAGCAGTTTCTATCATTTTAAACACCTGAAACTTAAATCTATATCAGTGACTCTGAATTAGCATTACACACTATATAATAGTCCATAACATATCGATATATTCATTCAAATTATGTTTAACCGCCGCTTTGATTCTTCTTCTACAATAAGCGCATATATCCTGCAATTCAAAATTAATCATCTTCCAAAATTACAATATTTATTTAACTTTTTCCTCAAAGTTTAATAAATAATTACTTTAAAGAGATTATCTCTCTTATAGAATCAACAGATTTGAAAATTGCTTAAACGCAAACGCAAATTTAGCTATCTTTTGAACTGTGAAACCTCAACTCTTTTTAAGCTAAGAGAAAACAGGCTTTTCCCAAAACCCTGTTTATAGCTTCATTATTTGCGCATGAGGTATTCCTTCGATTTTTATAACAGCATCAGGATGAACATAACCCTTAGAAATTGCTTCTTCAACACATGTTTTGCCAACAAGGTTAACAATGGTTGAATTAGTAATCATACCCATAGCTTCGTCAACTGTTGCTTTTCTACCATTATAAAACTCATCTTTTATGCGGAAAACAATTTTGCCCTCTCGAAGCGTTCTACCTAAAAGTTCACAGTCGCAAACAGCTAACAGCACATTTCTGCCCACTTGTTTTAGGTTCACGTAAACTTCCATTTTAGCTCACTTACAGTTGTTTAATTGACGATTTCGCGCCGCAAGCATTACAAACCAAAAAAGAGAGGCGTTTTTCCTTAACTATTCTGGTATCGGGACGTTTGCAAACTGGGCAAATAACGTAACTTTCTAAATATCGTTGAAGTAATCTTTCAAAGCTGTCACCGCGAAATTTACCTTGAAAAATCGCTCTCGAATCTTGGAAGGTTGCGGCTGTAGCCATCTCTCTTGTTAAGAACTTTAGGATATGTTGAGGATCTCGGTCTAATGCTTCAGCAACGTCCTTAAAATTCGAGATTATTGTTCGCATGCCTACTGTGTTAACGTATAATCTTGGTAATTCTAAACGCTCACGTTTCGCTGAAACTTCGGGCATCTGAGCACATGCTTTTTTTAGGAGTTCGTCATAGTTGAAAGACATATCTCGCATCTCAACATAGGATTATGTTAGGATATATTTAAAAATTATAATGAAAAGACAGATATTGAGCATACAAAATATCATATTTCCTACAGACAATCAATATAAATTTGAACGTAGCAATCATCATAAGCTTGAACTAACATATGGGGCTATCTCATGAGCAATGAACAACCGAAAACCGTCAAAATAGATGACATCCACCAGCAAATAGAAAAACTTAGGGAACAGGCTAATACTTCTAACGCTCAAATACCCAAATACATTGAAGAAAGAAATCAGCTAAACGACCTGGTTAAGAAGACTCATCAAGAAATCAATGAGTTAAAAACTGAGCGTGACAGCATAAATGAAAAAGTTAAACTGTTAAAAGAGCAACGGGACGCAATCAGAGCTAAAGCAAATCCTGTCATCGAGCAAATAAACAAGCGAAAAGATAAAATTGCTGATCTCAAAACGAAGGTCCCACATGAGCGCCAAGAAGACTTGCAAGCGGAGTTTGAAGCAATAGAATGGAAGATTCAAACAACTTCTCTTGATTTGCAAGAAGAAAAAAGATTAATTGGTCAAGTTAAGGAAATTGAGCTTCTTCTCAGTGCTTACAAAAAGATTGACAATCAAAATAAGAAAATTAAGGATTTAATAGTTCAAGTTAAAGCCATTGAAGATGAAGCTGACGTATTTCATAATGAATTAACAGATTTGGCTAAGAAAAGCCAAGATTTACATACTAAAATGATTGAAAAAGTAAACGCGGTCAAAATAAGCAGAGCCCAAGCTGACGGTTTACATCAGGCTTATCTTAAAACAAAAGAAGATATTGTTCAAATGTATGTAAAAATCGCGGAATTAACTGGGCAATTGCGCGGTTTAAAAACAGCCATGTACGAAGAAGAAAAACTTCGACGAATGGCATCACAGCAAGCATATAACGAAAGGCAAATCGCCTATAAAGAAAGAGAAAGCGTAGCAAAAGAACAGCAACAAGTTGTTAAAGAAAAACAACAGGCTATTAAAGTGAAGCTTGAGGCCGAAGCTAAAGAAAAACTGAAGAAAGGCGAAAAGTTGAGTTGGAATGAATTCCAGCTTGCCTTGGGCGACGACACTGAGGAAGATTCAGAAACAAAAAATTAAAGTTAACTCAGGTGTATTTGGGAATAGAGATATAGATGGCTAAAAGGGAAACGCAAGAACCCACGCAAAAGCGTATCCTAATTTTGTGTGTTGACAGAGATGGCGATTTAGAGATTAAAGCCCGAATAAAAACGCCACTTCTGGGCAGAACTGCAAACTTGGACGGCGCAGTTGCTTTAGCCTTAAAAGACCCTGAAGAACCTGACGCAAACGCTATGTTTGAAGCGGTCAGACTTTATGATAGATTACAAAATGAAAAACAGCCAGAAGAGATTTTTGAAGTAGCCTCAATATCTGGTTCTGAGTTAGGTGGCGTGAGTGCAGACAGAAAACTTGTCGTTGAATTAAATAATTTGCTTGACTCTTTCAATGCAAACGAGGTTATTCTGGTTTCTGATGGTTACTCTGACGAAGCCATTTTGCCACTGGTAGAATCCAGAGTGCCCGTTTCTTCAGTGCGACGTATTGTGATAAAACATAGTGAATCAATCGAAGAAACCGCTGCATTATTCACAAAATACCTTCGGCTAATTGTGGATAATCCACGTTATGCACGTATGGCGCTGGGATTGCCTGGTATCTTGGTTTTCATTTTCGGTATTTTCTGGGGAATTAACCTGTTTTATCCAGGAACTATATACTATTATGGAATAGCAATAGTAATTATTTTAGGCGGTTTCTTGCTTATCAAAGGTTTTGGAGTTGACAGGTCTGCTAAAGGTCTGTACACTTGGGCAAAAGATTATTCCCCGCCACCGCTGCCTATGCAAATTTCCAACTACACAATTTTCGCAGGCATTTTGTGTGTCGCCGTGAGCGTTTACCTTGGAATAGCAAGCGTCACCACCAATGCAGCGCCCTTTCCCACTAACTTAGCTGGGTGGCTTACGAATTCTCCAAAGATAACCACGTTTTTCATAAAAGGCATTATGAATCTTTTAGTGGTAGGGTTAATTATTGTTCTTTTTGGGCGAAGTGTACGTTTATATTTTGAGAGAGATCCAAAACTTCTTAGAAACGTTGCCTTAATCGTTACTGTTGCATGGTGCAGATGGATTCTTGAAGGAACCGCTAACATAATTTATACTGCAGCCTACAGTACTGAATCAACCATAATTGACATGAGTAACCCAGTTTTCTCTAATTTCATTTTTACGATAATTGTGGGGATCTTAATTGGAATAGCTTCGGTGCTATTGATTTTCATTGTCAGCAGATCCACCAAGGACTTTTTTCAAAAATCGGACAAAAATCAAGCAAAATAATTTTCCAGAAATTCAAACTTGAATTAGGGCAAGATTTAATTGAAGCCATCAAGGTTTACACTAATAATACATATTGAAAGGCCCTAAAAGGTTTAACATGCGGAGTCTCGCTTAATGCTTAAAAAAATGCTTTCTGTAATCGGCGCTTACAGAGTTTATGAAAAATGGCTTTGGCAACAGGTCAAAAGTGGAATAAAACCTGAACACATCGCTATAATATTAGATGGTAATAGGCGATGGGCAAAAGAAAAAGAAACCAAGCCTTTGTTGCTGAAAGATAAATGGGGTCACGCTATGGGTGCTGACATTGTGGAGCAGCTTTTAGACTGGTCACATCTGATTGGCGTAAAATATATGACGCTTTACACTTTCTCGACGGAGAATTTTGCTCGGCACTCTGATGAAGTTGAGAAGATTATGCAACTAGCTGAAGAGCGGTTTCGTAAACTTCTAAAAGATGAGCGATTACATCGGGACAAGATTCACATTAAAGTTATAGGCAGGACTAACATGTTGCCCGACAGTTTACAAAAAACGATTGCTGAAATTGAGAAATCAACTGCTCAATATGATCAGTTCTTTTGGAACTTCGCTTTCGCTTACGGCGGCAGAGCTGAAATAGTAGATGCAACTAAAAAAATTGCGCTAGAGGTCAAAAGTGGCGAGTTGGATGTGGATGATGTGACTGAGAGCACTTTTGAAAAGTACCTGTACACGTCACATATGGATAAGCAGGATCCTGACATGATTATTCGAACTTCGGGTGAAGAACGGTTAAGCGGGTTTTTACTTTGGCAAGCTGCCTACAGTGAACTTCTATTTTTAGATGTGTATTGGCCGGATTTCCGTTTGATTGACTTGTTAAGAGCTATCAGAACTTTCCAGAATCGTAAACGCCGTTTCGGTACGTAAACAAATGAGGCTGTATTTTTTAAAGGCTGACGATATTCCGCTTCGTTTAAGTCTTAGAAAAAAAAATTGTTTTAAGCGAAGAAATCCGAAAACCTACCATTTTCCTGTTTCTTTGTAGTGAATAAATGGAAGGGAGATAGAAGACGATGTTCAAGCTCGTTTTTTGGCGCTTACTATGCTGATTACGTCTCTGTCTTTGAGTATTGCATCTTCGCCAATTCTTCTTTTATCCCTTGCGTCGACTGCATAAATGAAGTTGTCTCCAAGTTCACTGTGAATTACATAGGCGAACTGACGTGCAGTAGTTCCTTGAGGTATAAGATAAGTGTCGGGCAGAACTCTTCCATTGTGGTCTGAAAGGTGCTCTAAATCCTCTACTGGGTAAACTGTTATCATGTTCAGTAGTTTAAAGTAAGCTATGTTCATGGCGTTTTGGACTCCTGTTGAACCATTTTTAACCAACACTTTTTCTCGTATCGCTTCCAAAGCGTTAATTTGACCTGGCGTAAGTTTTTCTGGGTGCAATATCTTAAAGTCACTATCGCCTGGCTTATAATCGATTAATTGTTTTTCAGTCGCACGTCTAAGCGCAAGTTCAGCCTCTGCTGAACAAGGGATAACAATGTACTCAAGCTTTTTCATCTTTTCTAAATTTGCTTGTGCAGAGGGCAAATCAATCTTGTTTGCAACAATGAGCGTGGGTTTTGACATTTTTCTTAAGGTATCAACAAATCGGTAAAAATCTTCGTCAGACCATGTAGTTGGTTTGTCTACGTTTAAGTTTGCTTTTCTGATGGCTTCCCCTACAAGTTGACGTTTTATGCCCAGCCCTGTTAGTCGATCTTCAAGAGGTAACGCAATGCCTTTTTTGTCTGCTTCGGCGGCTCGAGCGATTTTTGACCAGTCTTTCTTTAGAATGGTTACCATCCACATTGTTATTTCGCGTTCAAGAAACGTAATATCTTCCAATGGATCATGTTCGCCGGGTTTACAGCTTTTTCCTTCGCAGTCTGTTCCACCAGAAGCATCAACTACATGGATAAGCGCATCTGCCCTGCGTATTTCGTCGAGAAATTGGTTTCCTAATCCGCGTCCTTCCCACGCTCCAGGAACGATGCCTGCAATGTCAATTAATTCTACTGGAACCATTCTTACGCCGTCGAGACAAAGCGAATTCTTGGGGTTATCTTTTACTTTGAATGCTTCGTGAACGCAAGGTGTGCGTACGTAACCGACGCCTCTATTGGGCTTAATAGTTGTAAACGGGTAATTTGCTATTTCTGCAGCTACTAAGGTTGCTGCACTGAAAAACGTCGATTTGCCCGTGTTTGGCTTTCCAACCACGCCTAATAATCGCGAATAAGACCTTTGCATAATATCACTTTAACATATTGTTGTTACTTAAGGTGCTATATTATTTATGCTTAAATAAAAACAGGAATTGATTTGTTGTTCTTCAATTTCTTGGTAGCGGGAATTTAGCGATATAATAATAAAGAAGTTGTATCTTAGCTGTTCCATTAATCAGTAAGCGGTATTGAGGTAAGTGAAGCAGACATTCCTATCAAAAATTTTCGTATTCATCATTATCAGCTTATTTTTGGTCAGCTTCTTTCCGCAGATCAAAAATTCCACCTTAGCTGAGTCCAGCATTTGGGTAGCGCAGCCGATGCATACTATGCAAGTTGTTAATCCTTTAGGTTATTTTGGCTATATTCCTAACCAAATAAGAGGATCCTATGGGTTGCCCTCATCGGGCGGAGCTGGTGCCACAATTGCAATAATTGACGTTGGCGACACGCCGAGTGTAAATAGCGATTTAACGGTGTTTTCAAATACATTTAATTTGCCACCATCCAACAGTACTTATTTTGAAATAGAAAAAATGCCTGGGGTTGGTACCGCAACTAGCACTTGGATGACAGAAACTTGTTTGGATGTTGAATGGGCTCACGCGATTGCACCGAACGCGAAAATACTGTTGGTTGAGACTAAGTCTAGTTATTCCTCTGACCTTCTTTCGGCTGTAGATTATGCTAGAAATCGTCCTGATGTAGTTGCGGTTTCCATGAGTTGGGGCGGTGTTGAAAATAGCAATATGAACGCTTTGGATTACCATTTTACAAGTAATTTTGGTGCCGTTTTCTTTGCTTCGTCAGGTGACAACGGTTCAAGTTCAGGCGTATTTTGGCCTGCCAGTTCATCGAATGTAGTTGCTGTTGGAGGCACGGTACTTAACCTTAACAGTGATGGTACTGTAATTTCTGAGATTGGTTGGAGTGGAAGCGGCGGTGGAGTAAGTGCCTTTGAGCTGAAACCCGATTACCAAGTAATGTACAATCTATCCTACCCTAAACGCGCTGTTCCAGATGTTTCCTACAACGCGGGAGCAGGGGTTGCAGTTTATTCTACAGCTTCAGGTGGCTGGACCTCTGTAGGAGGAACAAGCGCGGGAGCACCACAGTGGGCAGCAATTCAAGCTCTTGGACATTCAGCAACAAACGCAAATTTTTACGCTAAAGCAAAATTAGCTTATTCATCTTACTTTACGGACATTGTTACAGGGTCAAACGGAGCTAATAATGCAGGTTCAGGGTATGATTTGGTTACAGGATTGGGTAGTCCCTTAACTTGCAATTTTGGCACTAACCTAACTATTTCGCCTTCCACAGGCCCAGCTGGAGATGCCCTCACGCTTACTGGTCAAGGCTTCACCTCAAACAGTTCCGTAAACATTTCATGGCTAAATTCTTCATCATCAAGTTGGCAAACATTATCAAGTAATGTTCCGACTGATTCTATTGGAAATTTCACTTACACGATTAGTGCTCCGGAGTTGTTTCAAAATAACTTGGCAGGTGATAATCCACCTAACTCAGACAACATTGTTTTTCGAGCTCAAGATAACAGCAGTGGCAAATCGATCAATTCCACAGTTCCATATTCAGAAGAACGAAGAGGTCTAACACAGATAGATAATCAGTTCGCCACAGGACTTTATGGAAACAACACTGATCTTACAGCAACTGATTTCGTGCAAAATGGTCAATCAATAAACGTGGACGGTAAATGGTTTAGCCCTGGTAACGCCTCTTTGTTTTGGGATGGAACAACGAGCTTAGGCGGAGCTATGGTAGATGAAACTGGACAGTTTAATGCTACCCTTCAAGTGCCAACCACAACCGCCGGAAAGCATACGCTTACAATAAATGATGGAGTCGCAAACTTCTGTGTAAACATAACACGTTCTCCAGCCATAACCGCTGACTGTGTTGATCAATGGTATACATCACCTTTTACAGTTAATTTGACCGCCGACTACAATGTTAACGAAACCTATTACTCAATAAATGATGGACCAATCAGCAATGTTACTGAGAATGGGGAACCAACCATAAACAGTGATGGTGCAAATAATACGCTTGAGTACTGGAGCAGTTGGAACGTTTATGGAACAGACATCAAAGAAACATCGCATACAATCATAACAGGAATAAAATTGGATACAACAGCTCCAACAGGCTCAATATACATAAGCAACAGTCCTGTTGCAACCTCCAATATTATCCTCAGCTTATCCGCTACCGACGACGTTTCCGGCATCTCTCAAATGCGATTCTCAAACGGTGACGGGCAATGGTCAAATTGGGAGCCTTACTCTTCCTCAAAAACCTGGACTCTGCAAGGTGAAGACGGCACAAAAAATGTAACCGTTGAATATTCGGATAAAGCGGGATTAATCTCCTCGCCATACAGTACCACAGTTACACTTCAAACAATGCAGACTTCCCCGCAAAACTCTCAAATTACAGTATCGCCACAATCAAGTTCAAGTCCGTCACCAACCTCAATTTCAACCCCAGCTAAACCTACTGATTCACCAACTTTTCAACCTTCAAAAGTGCCTATTATACCAGAACTAAATATTCAGACGGTTCTGATTCTCCTTGTCTTAGCAACCCTTCCCATAGCAATCGCATACAAAAGAAAGCACATATCAAAGTAGCAAACCCTTCGCTTCAGAGCGCTAACCGTTATTCTTACCGATGGCCACAGCGAAGGAAGCATTTCGCTCTTAGATACCCAAAGAAAAGTCATATTTGTTGGGGATGCTCTTAGATTTGTAAATGGTAAGCTTGTTGAACGCTTGTTGAACCGCCTGAACAGTTCAATTTAGATACGGCTAAAGCAAGATAATCCATAGGAAAAATTTCAACCTACAATTTCAACATAATGCTTGGAGGACACGGCGACCCGTTAACTGCTGTAGCCTTGCAAAAAGTGAAGGATTTCTATGACACTTTAAAGTAGCATCCAATGCTTTTTAGTTTTAGCTATTTAATAGTTATAACATTTGTTTAAGATCTTAAACGTTAAGAAATAATTAAAGAGAATTTTCTTCGTCCTCACTTTGAATGGCTTGGGCTTTGGGGCCCTTTAACTCCAAAAGCGACTCCAAAGTCTTATGGCATTTACTACACTGAAACATAGAATTGCCGCAAGCCGGACAAAACAGTTCCTCTTTCTGCAGCCGCTCCAACAACTCAATCAAATCCGCTCTATTTTGTAAATCACGCGGTGTCTCCTCCTGGACTATTGGCTCGTTTCTTTTGTTTTCTGCATTAGCACCCGATACGATTTCACTATAAACGTGAGTTATGCTGGATTTGCCGTCACGAAGTTTCTGCTTCTCATCTTCGCTTGCTTCCTCCAATATTTTTTTGCCTCTCTCAAATGTACGGGTTGAAACTCCAGCTTTTTTAGCGACTACTTCAGTTGCCTTGGCTTTGAACTCGGGTTCTTCGGGCTCGCCGTCTTCTGACGCTAAACCTAACTGCATGTTTCGCCCGTTTTTGCCTCCTTGAGCCTGCCTTTTCTTTGCCAAAGCCTTCTCAATTTCAAGCAGCGGAACTGCCAATTCTACAAGTTGGAAATTGTTCAGGTGGCGTCGCCTAAGGTTTGCTTCGATTACAAATTTCTTCTCTATTAACTTATCATCAAATTTGCGAACCTCAAAATCTGGTTCAATTCCCAGTTCTATGCATGCACGGAATCTGTGGTGGCCGTCTAAAACTTCTAAGTTTTCGTTAGCTATTACTGGATAATGTTGTCCTTCAGATTGAATGGATGCTTTAAGCTCGGCGAATTCATCCTCTGACATTTTAGGCAGTAATTTTTCATAATCTGGGTTTAAGTGTAGACTCATAACTTTTCGCCGTTTATGGATTTACCTTTTGGCATTGATATTATATAAGCTAAAGGGTAAATTTGCTGTTGAGGAAAATGGCCAGATTTTTAGCTGACAAAATTGCGGTAAAAAACGGCAAGTTTCAAAGTAGGCTAATTCTGCAAATCTAAATCCAAGCGTTCAAGAGTCATATTGGTTAAAGCTAAGCGCCTACTTTGTGGGTTCCATCATACAACAACATAGTTTTTTATTTTTTCTTGAGACGTACATAATTGCCTAAAACATGCGTAAGAAACCCACGTAGCTCGTTTGGCGAATCAACAGTTAACCAAATGCGACTTGCTCTCTCTCCTCGCTCTCCTGAATTCGTTTTTGGTTGTCGCATTGTTAACTGACCTGGTTCGTCAAACCTACTTTTGCTTACGAGAAATTCAATAGCTTTGTTTTCTATGATTAACAGATTAAAAAGTAATAAAATGAGCTTGGAGATTTGAAAACCACAAGTATTATTAAACACAATCACCTAAAATCTATCAAACTAATAAAATAATTAAAAATCTCATCATGGCGAGAAAAACTCGCTTTATGCGATTAACAAATAATTAAATAATTCACATATAGGAGTTGCACATTTACGGGAACATCCCAGACATTTACGATTAAGTACGTTATTCACGCTCGATTTGAAATTGAAGGTGTAGTTGAAAAACCCGATGTTATAGGCGCAGTTTTTGGGCAAACAGAAGGGCTTTTTGGACCTGAACTTGATCTAAGAGAACTGCAGAAAACAGGCCGCATCGGCAGAATCGAAATTGACTTACATTCAAAAAACGATAAAACCACTGGTTTAATCACGATTCCAACAAGTTTAGATAGAGTTTCAACCGCTCTCATTGCAGCAAGCATAGAAAGCATCAACCGTGTCGGTCCATGCTCGGCCAAAGTCAGCATAGACAGAATTGAAGATATACGTGAAGCACGGCGAAAAATCATTATAGACAGAGCAAAAGAAATTCTCCACAAATGGACAATAGAGTCGATGCCAAGTGTCGATGACGTTTACAAAGAAATCTCTGAAACCATGAAAGTTCAAAAAGTTGAAAAATATGGTCCAGAAGACTTGCCTGCTGGTCCAGGACTAGAAAATGCGAAAGAAATTTATGTTGTAGAGGGACGTGCCGACATAATCAATTTGATGCGTTGCGGAATTTTCAATACGGTTGCCCTAGAAGGCGCTAAAGTTCCGGAATCAATAAAGAAACTCACTAAAGAAAAAACAGCCACGGCACTGCTTGATGGCGACAGAGGGGGCGATTTGATACTAAAAGAGCTGATCCAAGTAACCTCCGTCAAATATGTCGGTCGCGCTCCAAGAGGAAAAGAAATCGAAGAATGCAATTGCAAAGAAATCGCTGAAGCCATAGAAAATAAGCTTCCAATAACAGAAGCCGGTGCACCTCCAAAACCAGCTAAAAAACCTGAACCACCAGCACCACACCGCATAAAAGTTGAAGTTCCAGAACCAGTAGCTCAAGCAGCAAAAGCATTGCAAGGCACACTTGAAGCGGTTCTACTTAATGAAAAATTTGAATTCGTAGAACGGTTGCCCGTAAGCCAATTAGCAGAAAAACTTCAGCAAGTTACAGGCGTTGACACAGTAGTTTTCGACGGTATCATTACTCAAAGGATCGTTGACATTGCAGCTGATAAAAACATTAGACGCATCGTTGCATCACGTGTTTCAGAAGCAGTAAAACCCGCACTAAACGTTGAATTGGTAACTTTCCAAGATGCGATTCCTCAAGCTTAAACGTAATCCATTAAGCTTCTGATTTCTTTACTTTCTTTTGCTTCTTTCTTAATCAGTTCTTTTTCAGTTACATTAAAAAAACCAAGTATTCGAGCGGCTGCAGGAACAATCTGGTTGTTTATGTAATAATCGATATCTACTTCATCGTACGTTGCTAAGATGTAGGGTTTTACTCGACTGTAAAATCGTCCAGTACCTGACAAAATGACATAACCGACTTTATCGCCACCGGTTAGCTGCCAACCTTTTTCTTTAAGCATTTTAGCTGCCTCTACATGGGGTGCGCGAATTGCATATTGTTCAGGGGCTTTCGTCAAGGTTTTCCAAATTACTAGTTCGTTGAGTGGAACTTTTCTCTGCTTTAACTCTGCTATTACTTTGTGGACGTAGATTACTGCTGTTTTGGGTGATTGTTCTTTCAAAATTATTTTAAGCACGTGTTCTTGTACTTTTTTTGCTACTTGTGCCCAATCTCCTCGGATGACTTCTAACCCGACTATATCTAAGCTGCCGTCTTCTCGCAATCCGGCATATCGCTTTTTAGCTTCGGTGAAGAAAATGCGTTTGTAAACCTCACCGACTTCCACTTCTAAGCCTAAATCCTCGCCAATTTTTCCTTTAAGTTCAAATAGTTTCTCCTGATCGTTTATTAAGAAGAGGCTATCTGTGTCTCCGTAAATTATTGTTATACCTTTGTTTTCTGCTAAGTGGGTGGCGCTCAAAATGATGTGTCTGCCCCAAGCGGAGGCTGCTTCAGCTACCGGTTTAATGTACCATCTTGCTCCTACCCAACCTGCGTAGCCGTAAGCGGCATTTGTAATTATTTTTACTGCTTTTTGTCTTGCGTCTAAAACGCTGTATTCAACCGTATTGGGGCTTAGCTTTTTCATTTCCGAGCGTATTTTGCCTCTAACTTCTATTAGATAAGTTAATGATTCTTTATAGAAACCTGGTGGTGCTTTACGGAATCGATGTTTGACTTCCGGAGCTTCGTAAACTCCACTTGGTGGTTCAGGTTCCCCTGGCGCTACATAGGTGTCTGGCGAAAGATTGTATCTTATCATGATGTTGGGATACATCGATTTGAAATCCAAAACCGCAATGTTATCATGCAAACCGGGTTTTGGACTAAGAACTAACCCTCCAGCGTAAGGACGATAAGGCTGCTCTATGCGTCGGGGAATAAGTTCTCCAAGTTTTCGAGTTTGCTTAATTAAAAACCACTCAACTCTAAAGCCCACCGCAGCGGTCATAACATGATCCAACGGCAAACTAACCAGGTTTGAAAGTTGCATTGCAAAATCAAGCAGCAAAGTTGCTGAAGCTTGGATTTTTCGGGCGTTGTTTAAGCTGAACTCTTTAAGCTCTTCCCGTTTTGTTGGGTCCTCCCAGTAATCTGGAACTTCAAAATCCTCAATTTCCCTGCCCGCCTCATTTTTCATTACCCCTAAATAGGAGGCCAGATTTGAAAGGGTTTTAACTTTGACTTCTGGAAATACATCTATAAAATCGGCTAGGTCAACGTTTGCTATTCCAGTAAAAGAGACATGCCCGTAGATGCTCGTGTGGGGTTCTTTTTTGCTTCGATCCATGTCAAAGGTTCTCTGAAGTCTGTGGCTTCTTTTTATTAGGTAATCCCAATCTCTGGCGTTCGCGCCAAAACTAACGATTATGTCAGGGTCAAACTCGCAAACATAATCGATAAATCCTTGAAGGATTGGGTTATCCTTTTTGTCATCGCCTGCTGTAAACTGTTTTTCTTTGCCGTCACTGGCAACGGTGGATATTATTACTACTGGATTTCTGTCAGGTTTAGGTGACCCTTCGCGACTATAACTTATCATCGAGAAACTCAACGTTTTAAGTTGGGGTTTCTCAACGCAATCGAGCGGTTTTGGAATAGATTTTGCAATATAAACTTTGTCAACTCTTGCGCTTGATTTCTTTGCTTCTTCAACCTCCACTTCATACCAAGCGCATGGAGCCACATCGTTATCGATTAGGTACCGCATGGCGGCGCGAATGTCGTCTTCAAGGCATTCTTTTACTCCGTCGAACCCTCGAAGTGCCTTAGCAAGCTTTATTGTTTCCGTTGCAACTTTGCAGCAAACTTTTATTGCTTGCACCGACTTGCCAAAAAACTTTCGCGTTTCAACTTCCGCCTTCACTATTGATGAAGGATAAGCTTTCATGATTTCCGCTGCAGTTTTCGGGGGGTCATAACCTTCTTTGATCACAGCATAAAAATAAGCGGTAAATTCTTTTTCAACAATCAGAACTCGGCTTCCGCTCTGATCAATTCCCCAAAGCCACAACTCAACAGATGCGCCATCAATTTTAGGATTAATATCTAGAAGCCAAAAAGATATTTTCAAAGCAACACGCCAAGAATTATTTAGCGCAAATTTGCCTTTAAACTTTTAATTAACAAATAATTCTGGGACTCTTAGAAATTTTAAGTTGCTTCTATTCATTTCTCATAGTTATTGAAAAATTAATTCTTTATTTCTTGATTTACTTTCTGGAAGATTTTATAATCCAATAGTTTGTTTATTCTTTGCAACTCGAAATCTCTTGGGCTTGACTTAATCGGTCTTAGGCGATCTGCCAAAGCGGTAATTTCTCCAACTGCCACAATTCACTGTGACAGGCACGAATAAGGGATATCCACTAAGCGTTAATTTTAAGTTGGTGAGCACGAATTATTTTTTGGTTATTTATGGTTTTTCATGACGTTCTGATTGAAGCACAAGGATTAACTAAAAAGTTTGGGGATTTCATTGCAGTGGATCATATAGATTTTAAGGTTTACAAAGGCGAGTGTGTAGGTTTCTTAGGTCCTAACGGTGCAGGTAAAACCACCACTGTCCGAATGATGTATTGTTTTATTCCTCCAACTTCTGGGGAGTTAACGGTTCGAGGATTCAGCGTTAACTCGCAATGTAGAGAAATAAAGCAAATCGTTGGCGTTGCGCCTCAAGAGGATAATTTAGATCCAGATTTTACCGTTTTGAAGAACCTAACCGTTTATTGCCGCTACTTTAGCATTGCAAAAGATGAAGCCTTGAAGCGGGCAAATGAGCAGCTAAAGTTTTTTCAGCTTGAAGAAAAGAAAGATGTACCCATAGCTGCTCTATCAGGAGGAATGAAGCGTCGCCTTATTTTTGCTCGGGCGCTTATCAATCAGCCACAAATTCTCCTTTTAGATGAACCTACAACAGGCTTAGATCCTCAAGCCAGACATTTAGCTTGGGATGAAGTACGTAGTCTAAAGAAGAAACAGGTTACCATCATCTTAACCACACATTATATGGATGAAGCCGCGGTTTTATGTGATCGCATACTAATTGTTGATAAAGGAAAAATTATTGAGGAAGGCACCCCTGTCGACTTGGTGAAGAAGCATGCTGGCGAAGACGTGTTGGAACTTGATTATGACGAAAACGTTTTGCCCATGCTAAAACAGGCTTTTCCTGATGCACATTTTGAGCGTTTAGGCGATCGATTGCAAATTTTCACTGACAAACCTCATGGAGTCTTTGAAGGCTTCCTCAGAGAGCATCCGATACAAAATGTGACGATACGCAGGGCTAACCTGGAAGATGTTTTTCTTAAACTCACGGGAAGAGGGCTAAGAGAAGAATGACTAGTCCCAACCTCCGCAAATCTCCAGCCCACTTCACCCTACCAAAATTGACTTTCAGAGTCTGCATGGTTTGGCGTCGAAATTTTGATGTTTTCACAAAAACCATAGCCGTAAACTTCATTCCTTCCCTGCTCGAGCCCATCTTGTATTTGTTAGCATTTGGTTTTGGGCTAGGCGGTTTCATCCCAAGCATCCAAGGTCAATCATATATCGCTTTCATTGCACCTGCTTTAGTGGCGATTTCGGTTATGAACGGCTCTTTTTTTGAATGTACTTTTGCCTCTTTCGTGCGAATGTACTTTCAAAAAACCTTTGACGCTATTGTAGCCACCCCAGTCAGCGTTGAAGAGGTCGTGGCGGGAGAGCTTCTTTGGGGAGCAACCAGAGCAACAATCAACACAACAATTGTTTTGGCCGTTGTGGCTGCTTTTGGTTTAATTTCAAACCCTCTGTTTTTGCTTGTTATTCCTTTCGCGTTTTTCGGTGGCTTAATGTTTGCCTCAATAGCAATGTGCTTTACTTCAGTAGCGCCAAACATTGACTTCTTTAACTTTCCATCTTTCTTGTTTTTGACACCTATGTTCTTTTTGTGTGGCACTTTCTTCCCATTGACCTCTTTGCCAATTGCTGCACAAGGAACTGCCTTGGCTGTTTTGCCCCTAACTCAGGTGGTAAACATTACTCGTGGGCTTGTCTCAGGAAAACTTGAGCCCATTTTGGGGTTAAGCCCTGAAATGTTAATTTTGTACAGTTTAGTTTGGATAATTGCAGTTACAGTTTTCTTCTTTATTTTAGCAATTAATTTAATGAAGAAACGGCTAACAGGATAATTACAACTATACGTAAACTGACAGTCAAAAGAATCAAATACTTTTTACAAAGCTTAGAAAGCTTGGATGCCTTTGATTTCTGCAATTATTAGGTAGAAAGCAGCTAATCCCTTCCATCTTCCCCATCTTTTAGCAATTTCTCTTGCCTCCTCAGATCTAATAGGTTTCCCGCCACAATAGTACTTAGAAATAATGCGCCTAAGCCCCAAATCATCTGCTGGTAACGCCTCCAACTTCTGCATACCTCTAAGCATAGTTAGCTCAGCTGTCCAAATTCCGATTCCGCGGATTGCGTCAAGCTTTGAAAGAATTTCTTTATAATCTTGTAGGGTTTTTAATTTTTCAAGATCTAATTTGCCATCAACAATCAGATGCGCAGCTCCTTGAAGATACTGTGCTTTGCGCTCGCTTAAACCGCACCCCCGCAAATCATCAAGACTTACACGTGCTATCCTTTGAGGCGTCGGGTAGGCATAGTACGTTTCGCCGTCCAAAATTAGACTTTCACCAAATTGCTTAACCAATCTGCGCTCCATGGTTTGTGCTACTTTGAGGGAAATTTGTTGTTCCACAATAGAATCTAGTAGGGCTTCGAACACGGTGGGGGTTGTGGGATTTCTTAATCCAAAAAGTTGCTGTGTTAATTTATGCATTAAGGTTTCATTTATTTTATTGTAAAAAGAGCATAGGTCAAAATCAAGGTTAAAAATAGATTTTATTGCTTCAGTTGCCTTTTGCTTATCGAGCAGTGTTATTTGATTAACTGATTTTAGTTCCACATTTATTTTTGGTTTTTCAACTGTTCCGATATTCGTTAATTTTACCACGATGAGCTTGTCATCAACTTTGAGGATTTGGGTGAATTGTCCATCGGTGTAATTTCTGATTTGCTTATCGCCGTCGCTAAATATTAGGGCACTTAAATCAAAGTTAAAAGGCGCCAAAGCTTCAACTTGAAAAATTTCGGTAAAGGTCAACTTTGTTTTCTCACCAATTTCGATATTAAAGATTTTTAACTTTAAAGTGGCATTGTAAGCCTTAAACGGATGGATATTTATGCGTTTAGTTGTGAGAATAGGCGGCTCAGTAGTAGCATCACCAGTTAACACCAAATTGATGAGCGAATATGCTGACTTAATTAAAATTGTGAAGGCAAATGGCCACCAAGTAGTTGTCGTCGTTGGGGGCGGATCATTGGCACGGGAATTTATCAAAATTGCCAAAGAACTTGGATTGGCGATTCAGGCTCAGGATGAAATTGCTATCTCTTGTTCACGACTGTTTGCTCAACTTTTCCTAAAGAAAATAGGTGATGAAGGATGCGACAAAGTCGCCACAACGCTTGATGATGCCGAATGGTGTCTTTCTGAGGGTAAGATTGTTGTTATGGGTGGGTTGAAACCTGGAATTACCACTGACGCAGTTGCCGCTTTGGTTGCAGAACGGATTAATGCTGATTTGCTGGTTAAAGGAACGGATCAAGATGGCGTTTACAATAAGGATCCACGCAAGTTTTCAGATGCAGTTAAATTGGATCGGTTGTCTTTTGATGATTTGTCTAAGGTGCTTGAGTTTAGTGAACACAAGGCGGGTATGCATCAGGTTATCGACCCCGAAGCATTGAAGGTGCTAATGCGAAAAGGTCTGAAACTGGTTGTTGTAAATGGTTTTAAGCCTCAGAATGTTTTGGCTGCGGTTAATGGCGAAAATGGTGGAACTATTATAAGCTAATCTTCTTTTGTATGACTTTCAAGATTTAGTTTGTTTTCCTTTTAATTGGATGGCGACAAATTTAAATATCGCTGTTGATATCGCATGTGACATCGATAACGATATCAATAGTGATATGTAATGGATAATGAAGAAAAAGAGGAACAAAAAGAAATCAAGCACGAGCTCCATGAAGAAAAACACATGATGTTCCACCGGCGTAACTGGTTACGCCATAACGCCATGGTCCCAAAAGGATTCCTACGATACCACGTACTTGAAGCACTCAACCAGAAAGCAATGTCCGGCTCAGAATTAATGGATGAAATCCAAAAACATACCGGCGGCACTTGGAAACCCAGCCCAGGTTCAATTTACCCCCTTCTTGCTTGGCTACAAGACAACACCTACGTAAAAGAACTCCCCACCGAAAACGGATTTAAACGCTATGAGTTAACCCAAACTGGCAAAGATTTTCTTGAAGAACAAACAAAAATCCGGGAAAAATTTACTCAGGATTCAGGATTTCTTGCAAGTCCATTCTTTGACAGATTTTTCGGAAATATTCCTGATGAAAAAACCAAGCAAGTCCGAGGTTCAATGAAACGTCTATTTGTCTCAACAATTAAACTTGCCAAAGCTTTGAGGCAAAACTACTCTGAAAAAGAATTGGATGAAGCATTAAAAGTGCTTGATGAAGCTTCCACTAAACTTGAAGAAATACGGAGCAAGATTGCAGGTGCAAATGAAAATGTCTGAAAACAATGAAGCCATAAAAGTTGAAGGATTAACCAAAATATACAACAAAACATTAACCGCCGTAGACCACATCGATTTTACTGTTAAGCACGGGGAAATCTTTGGTTTTCTAGGTCCAAACGGAGCGGGAAAAACTACTACAATCAAAATGCTAATAACAGTCATAAGACCTACGGAGGGAAAAGCTACAATTCTAGGTGGCGACATAGCAAAACAGAGTATGGATGTGAGAGGTGCAATCGGCGTTGTCCCCCAAGAATACACTGCAGACGAAGACCTAACTGGAATTGAAAACATACTCTTATGCGCCGATCTCTATGGCATTCCTCGATCAGTTTCAAAGAAACGTGCTGCAGACCTATTAAATTTAGTCGAGTTAACCGCGTTTAAAGATAAACGGGTTCAAACTTTTTCAGGCGGCATGCGGCGGAGACTGGAGTTAGCATGTGGCTTAATCAATCGTCCGAAAGTTCTCTTCTTAGATGAACCCACTTTGGGCTTAGATGTACAAACCCGAGCTGCAACGTGGAACTATGTAAGGATGCTCAAAAAAGAGTTTGGCATGACTCTTTTCTTGACAACCCATTATCTTGAAGAAGCTGATGCACTCTGCGATCGCATAGCTATAATCGACCATGGAAAAATCGTTGTAATCGGCAGCCCAACGGAGCTTAAAGACAGCTTAGGTGGGGACATAATATCACTGAGCATCCAAAAAGAAGAAGACATCACGGAGTTAATCAGAAAAATTGAGCACGTTAAAGACGTCAAAAAAGAACAAGGCTCCTATATCATAAAATCTTCAAACGGCGAATTAACCGCTCCACTAATCATTGAGGCTTTAAGAAAAAGCGGGCATGTTGTCACGAAACTTTCCTTGACAAAACCAACCTTAAATGAGGTTTACCTGCAATACACAGGAAAATCCATGCGTGACGCAGAGGAATCAAGGGAAAATGTCATGCAGCAAAGAATGGCTATGAGGAGGTCACGATCTTGAGCGGAACAGAAGAAACTCAAGTTTCAAAAAGCCGAACACATGGTTTATGGGCTTTAACCCATCGTGAACTCAAAAAATGGTATCAGCAACCTTTCGTTTTGGCAATGGGCGTAATTCAGCCGATTCTATGGTTGGCTCTGTTAGGAAAAGCAATGAACATCGGCAATATCGTGACTGGAATTCCAGGCATAAATCCGACGCAGGTTATGATGCACACATTTGGAACCCCGAATTACTTCTCTTTTATGGCAATGAGTATGGTAGCGTTCACTGTGGTGTTCACGACAGCATTCGTAGGCATGTCAGTAGTTTGGGACAAGCGCTTAGGCTTCATGAATAAGGTACTTAGCACTCCAGTATCAAGATCTGCCATAATCTTGTCAAAAGTACTTGCCGCAAGTGTTAGGGCAATTTTTCAATCAGCTATCGTTGTTGCAGTTGCTTACGCTTTAGGCCTTAGCTTGGGGACTAACTTCGGGTGGTACAGCTTGCTTGGAATATTCGGCATAGTGTTCTTGATCAGTGTTGGCTTATCATCATTCTTCACTGCGTTAACATTGAGAGCAACAAGAATGGAAATGCCTCAAGCAATCTTCCAATTGGTGACGCTACCCTTGATGTTTGCAAGCAGCGCCTACTTCCCCATCACTCAGATGCCCACTTGGCTTCAAGCAATCGCCTTAGTAAACCCAATATCTTACACAATCGACGCAGTCAGAAGACTCATGGTGTATAGTGATGGCTTTAGACCATTATTACTCGACTTTACATATGTTGGCGTCTTTGCGATCGTCGTAACTGCTATATGCGTTGTGCTTTCATGGAGATACCTGAACAAATAAATACACGGTAAACCCAAAGACAAAAAGCACATAGAGGGAAAAACTGTGACAACAATCGTTGAAGCAATAAACCTGAAGAAAACTTACATGCTTGGAAAAGTCCCCGTGGAAGCACTTCGAGGAGTAAACCTCAAAGTAGAAACCGGAGACTTCGTTTCCATTCTTGGACCATCTGGAAGCGGCAAATCAACAATGCTCAACCTCATCGGCGCATTAGACAAGCCAACTTCAGGCACCATGCTAATCGACGGCGTTGACATCTCAAAACTCAATGACAACCAACTAGCCGATTTGCGTATGCGAATCGGTTTTGTTTTCCAATTTTTTAATTTAATACCAAGATTAACTGCAAAAGACAACGTTGAATTACCAATGGCAATTGCGGACAAGAGTAAAACAGAAAGAAAAACAAGCGCTATCAAGCTTCTTGAAACCGTAGGCTTAAAAGATCGCATAAATCACAAGCCTGCCGAGTTGAGTGGTGGACAGCAGCAACGTGTTGCAGTTGCAAGAGCGTTGGCAAATAACCCCAAATTCTTGCTGCTTGACGAACCAACAGGAAACATTGATTCCAAAACAGCAAGTGAAGTTATATCTTTAATCAAAAAACTCAATGTTGAAAACAACGTCAGCATTATCATGGTCACTCATGACCAACATTTAGCAAGAGAAGCAAAACGAACGGTCCAGATGTTTGATGGCCAAATAATATCCGAAGTGGTGAATCAACAATGAAAACTTACGACATTTTCGGATATTCTTTTAGCGCAATTAGACTCCGTAAACTAAGGGCAGCACTAACAACCTTGGGCGTAATAATAGGCATCGCTGCCATAGTTGCCCTGCTCTCAATTACACAGGGCTTGCAGTCGACAATAACTCATTCATTGAATCAAGGACTGTCGGCTTCCACACTAATCGTTACTTCTGGCTCTAGTCCTTTGGGAAATGCAGCAAATGGCGCTGGTACATCAGGTCGCGGTTTGGGTGCGGGAAGCCAATTTGGTGGCGGTGCAGGTGGATTTGGAGGTGGTAGTGGAGGTACAGGGTTTAATTTGTATGTGAGTAATACGAGCGATATTAACGCTTTATCGCCAGATATCACCATGTCATTGGCTGTAATACAAAGGACTGGGTACATTGAAGCAGGGGGAATAAACAGTTCAGTCACTATTTACGGGGTAGATTTCAACCAGTATTCGCAGCAGTACCCAACAACCTTTGTTGCTGCTTCTGGAAGCATACCATTAAACGCTACTGATAACGAGATTGTGGCTGGAACACGAGTTAATGATCCTGGGCAGAACGGAACATTGCTTTTTAATGCAGGCGACAGTGTTGCGATCTCATGGACCAACGCAACAACGTTGCCCGCCACCAATGAATCTTATATTGCACAGGTTTCAGGTGTACTTCAAAAAATCGGCGGCTTCGGCCTTGGTCCTTCAGATTCAGGCATTTATATGCCTCTGACTCAGGCAGAGAGTTTCTTTGGAACAAACCAATGTGATACAATAATTGTTCAGCTTAAAAACAGTAATAATGCGACTATTAGCAATGTGTCTAAACTCATAACTGATCACTTTGACGGTCAAGTCAGCGTCATATCTTCTACAGCTGTTCTAAGCTTGCTTTCAACCATTTTTTCCACTATTCAGCTGTTTTTAGGGGGCATTGCGGCGATATCTTTGCTGGTAGCGGGCATCGGCATTATGAACATAATGATTGTTTCGCTAATTGAGCGTACACGAGAAATTGGCATTCTAAAAGCTTTAGGTATGAAGAATCGAACAGTGCTTAGTATTTTCCTAGGGGAATCAGTTATCATCGGATTAATCGGTGCTGTAATAGGGATCATTCTAGGCTGGATATTAGCGAATATTGTTTCAAGGGTTCTGGCTTCAGGAATTTTCGGTGGAGGTGGCTTCAAGGTAACTCCGCTATTAACCCCTGAGGTTCTTATCGGGTCCCTAGCTTTCGGCGTCGGAGTCAGCGTTATCTTTGCATTATACCCTGCTTGGCGTGCATCTAAACTTAAGCCCGTAGAAGCTTTAAGATATGAATAACATTGAACCAGTTGAGGCTTGACCTGTGAAAAGGTTGTATCCTGACCAGCCAGTCGTGGGCGTCGGCGCAGTAGTCGTCAAAGATGGCAAAATTGCACTCATAAAACGTGGAAACGAGCCAAGCAAAGGCAAATGGTCAATTCCAGGCGGCTTAGTTGAACTTGCTGAAAGCCCAGAACAAGCTGTTATCAGAGAAGCCCAAGAAGAAACAGGGTTAACAGTTGAGAGTCCCACCTTAATTGACGTGGTCAGCAACGTTGACATGGACGAGAAAGGCAAAGTGAAATATCATTATGTAATCATCGATTATCTTGTACATGTCAAGAAAGGTACGGCACATGCCGCAAGCGACGCTTTGGAGTTGCATTGGGTCCCATTTGTAGAAGTCGAAAACTACGATTTAACGGCGTCATTTAGGACTTTCTTTCGGTATAACAGGGAAAAATTGGATAAAGCCAATTCTTACTAAATTTTTTAAAGCGGTTAAAAATTCACGTAACGATCTTGCTAAAATAATTGAGAATACTTCGATGATGTTCAACATGATTCACATGTGTAAACTACTACATAGAATACAGGATTCTATAATTTCTTATCTGGCTTAGGAAATTCTTTTCCGCAATTTGGACATTTATTTATAACGATTGAAATTACGGTCAACTTTTCTATACTCTCGGGTAAACTATATGAAAACTTGCTATCTCGTCTGATAACAACAATTTTAGATTTTGTTTCAACCAGCCGTAACATTTCACCCAAATTTTTTAGCATTCCATGACAAAAGTTAAGCGAAACTAAAACATCTTGAAATTAAAAGGCCGTCTCTTTAGGGATGGGTTTAGATGCGCCCTTATCTCGTTTACGATACAAACATTTTACCGGTAAATAGTAAGGTTTATAGAACAATTTGTCCACTGTATATGTAGTGATTTTTTAAATTAATTGTTAAGTGGAGGTGAATTTTTGCCGGATATTGTTGAAGCCGCAATGGCAGGAAATATGACAAAACTTGTTGAAGCAGTAAAAGCAGCTGGACTGGTTGACACGTTAAAGGGTCCAGGTCCTTACACCGTTTTTGCACCCACAGATGAAGCATTCAATAAAATACCCAAAGCTGAGATGGACATGCTCATGAAAGATTCTATGAAATTGAAGGATGTTTTGATGTTCCACGTTGTTGAAGGAAAAATGATGGCAGCCGACTTGAAAGAACACGAGTATCTTCAGGCGCTAAATGGAGGAGAACTCAGGATAGATGCTAAAAGCTGGCACCTGCATAGAAACATAAAAGTTAATGACGCAAACATCGTCAAACCAGACCTTGTCGTAGACAACGGAGTTTGCCACGCAATAGACAAAGTGTTGATGCCAAAAATGGCTACAGACAAACCAATGATGTAAGCTGAACCTGCGGTCTTGCAGGGTCTCATTTTTTTAAAATCAACTTTAATTGTGCATTAAATTTCATTTTAACTATTCCATTGGAAGATTTAAAAATCGGGAAAAATTACTTTTCATTGGTGGTTTCCAATTTGTCAAAGAAGTCATATTGTGGGGGCAGATAGTAAACTGAAGCTTCCGCAATTACATAACTGATTTAGGCGGATCGGGAAATAATTCCGACTTCGTTTTTAATTCCTCGAATAAAATTTTGCTTACCAATGGATAACTTAAACGTAAGAATTTAGTTAAAAAAAGAAAAAGAAGGTTAAGGATACTTATTTTTTCGGGGCTGCTTTAGATTTCGGTTTTTCCGATGCTTTAACCGGTTTCATTGGCTCGCCGCAACAAACAATCTCGGATGTTTCGCAGCCGCATGGTTCCTCGACCAATATAACTAGCCCGCAGTCTTCGCATTCATATTTGTCGCCTTTTTTATTTGCCAAAAATAACACCTACCTAAAAATCGCTATATTATTTATGTACTTCCATTCTAATAAAAATATCCAAATCACCCGCTGGGTTTTAAAAGAAACCTGTTTTGCAGATTTTGCTGGAAGACCAACAGAAGGTGAAATTCATTTTAACAGTTAAAGCTGCTTGACTTCGCCAAAGCCGTCGCATTCTTGACATACAAACCCCGATTCTTTACCTCTGCCCAAACATGAAGGGCAACTTTCAGCTGGGCCCTCAGGAAATAAGCGCCATCCTGTGCCGCAACATTTTTCACATCTTGAAATAATTGGGTTATTTTTACTCCAGCCTGCTGCATCGCAGACTTTGCATCGTACACGTTTATACTGAAGTTGGCTTGCTTCGGTTGAATTATCCATAATTACGCGCAAATTTTTGCACCGGTAACACATTTTACTTTACATGATTTGCTATTTAGAATTTATTAATCGCAAGTTTTAATTCAAAATCAACAAATAACTTTAATTTGTTATTTACATTTCCTGCCTTATTTTTTTCGCAATTTCGTTTAATTTGGATCGATCAGCTTCTTTCAAATCGCTAAAACGCGGCATTTTCTGCCCTTCAAATCGTGGAACTACATGGATGTGTAAGTGAAATATATCTTGGCCTGCTGCCTTGCCATTTTGCTGGATGATGCTGATGCCATCGGCGTTGGTTGCTTTTTTGATTGCGGGAGAAATAAGTTTAGAAATTTTGTGGACACCACATAATTCGTATTCTGAGACGTCAAATATGTCGACGTAATGAGCCTTGGGTATGACTAAGGTATGCCCCAACGTTAAAGGTCGTATATCAAGAAAAGCTAACGTGTTTTCATTTTCGTAAATGATGCTAACTGGAGCTTGCTTAAGAACAATCTTGCAGAATATGCATGAAGTATCAAACGCCAAATCCTACCACCATTAAATTTTTGCTCATTTACAATCAGTTTATATCAATGGCACTTCATATTTCTTTTACCTAAATTAGAGGTATAAAAAATGAGCGAGTTAGAAAATAAAGTACGCGAAGAAGTAGGCAAAGTGCAAGATCCAGAAACTGGACAAAGCTTCGCCGAAATGCAAATGATTCAAAGCGTCAAAGAAACCGCACCCGGCGAATTCACCGTTGAATTCGTTCCTACAAGCCCATTCTGCCCCATAGCCTTCAAACTTGCCGCTGATATTAAAGCCGCAGCCAAAGCTGTTCCAGGAGTTACAAAAGCAACTGTTTTCTGCCGTGGACATGCGATGGAACAGCAAATCAACGAAATGACAAACAAACAATAGATATTTTTTTCTATGTTTTTTCAAAATTCTTTAAAAGAAAAATATCCTGCTTATTTTATTTCATTCTGCTGAATGCATACGTTCCAATTGCCATCATGATTACATCAAATAAGGCTATAAATCCAATATCTATCCATAAAGGCTGAATTTGATAGGGTGTCCAAGCTGATCCTAAAATTACGTTTCTTAAAGCGTCAACGCCGTAAGTTAACGGGTTCCATGCGGCGACGGTTGTTAACCAAGTTGGAAGGTTGATCCCGGGCCCTTTCAGAGGGAATAATGCACCGCTTAAGAAAAATAATGGCAAATTAATGAATGTCTGGATTGCACCAAAGGATTCTAAAGTTCCAATTAAACTCGCAACCGTTAAGCCGATGCTTACTAAACCAAAAGTTATAAGCAACATAATCGGCAACGCGTAAATCACAGTTACCGGATCAATTGATAACCCTATCGCTATACCTATAACAAACACCATTATGCCCTGAATAAATGAAGATGTACTATCGCCAACCATTTTTCCCAAAAAAATCGTAAAACGAGAAACGGGCGAAACAAGAATCTCCTTCATAAAACCGAACTCTTTGTCCCAAAGTACGCTAATCCCCATAAACATTGACGTAAAAAGTAAAGTTTGACCAACTATTCCTGGAAAAATCACTTGCTGATAGCTCAAACCTGGAATTGCAAAACGTAAGCCAAATCCGGCTCCGAAAATCACCAACCAAAGCAAAGGTTGAATAAACATACTGACTAGTCTTGTTCTGTCGCGTAAGAACCGCTTGATTTCTCGCAACCAAAGAGTGTAAAACCCTCTGATTTCGGTCATTTTATTACTCTCCTTTGGATAGCTGCCATACCATGCAGTTCTTTGCCTGAATCTTCCCGAATTGTCCTACCGGTATAGTGCAAGAAAACATCTTCCAGGTTGGGCTCACGCAGCAGAATAGATTCAACATAAATGTTGTTCTGGGTAGCTAACTCCATAATTCTTGGCATCACTGATTTTCCATTTCGAACAGTAATTTCCAGAGCGCCATCCACAATTTGTTGTTTCTCCAACCCCAAATATTTAGTTACTATTTTCGACAGTGCATCGATATTGTTTGACTTAACCGCGACGACGTCCCCTTCAAGCGTTTCCTTAAGTTTTGGAGGCGTATCCAAAATCACAATCTTACCATGATCCATTATCGCTATGCGATCGGACAGCCTATCCGCTTCATCCATATAATGTGTGGTTAACACAACTGTTATGTCCTCGGCCTCTTTCAGTTGGCGAATGTATTTCCAAATATGATCTCTTGTTTGGGGATCAAGCCCAACTGTTGGTTCGTCCAAGAATAGAACTTTTGGATAATGAATTAGGCCGCGGCCAATCTCGAGCCTTCTTCTCATGCCGCCTGAATACGTGCGTAGCAAATCATCGGCTCTGTCTTCTAACTCGACAAGTTTTAGAATTCGATTTATGCGCTCTTTCTGCACGGAAGCGGGAACGCCATAGAGATTCGCATGCATGAAGAGATTTTCTTTGCCTGTCAACCTGTCATCTATGCTCGGTTCTTGAAAAACAATCCCGATGGACTTACGAACTTTGTTTGCTTCTTTAACAATGTCAAAGTTGTTAACTGTGGCAGAGCCAGAAGTTGGTTTAAGAATAGTGCAGAGCATCGATATTGTTGTTGTTTTGCCTGCGCCATTAGGACCAAGTAACCCAAAAATTTCACCTGATTCCACCGTAATATCTAGTTTATCGACTGCCTTAAGCGAACCATAGGCTTTTGTTAGCTGATGTGTTTCGATTACATGAGTCATTTTTCAGGATTTCTCGTTCAGCTATTGGACCTAAAGGTGGATTTAAGGCTTTTTTTGAACTAATTTTAGATTGAACTAAGTATTTAGGCTGTAACTCAATTGCTATTCAAATTGTTTCGTATTTTTAAATTCTTAAGACAATGATACAATATTAAGAAAAACCTACAAAAACACGTTCCGCAACATTAAAATTTCTACCCTACCACTGATAAATGATGATTTTATGCCAGAAATGAATTTTGAGGGAACCGCAACTTGGAAAGGCGCAACCGAATGCGAACTTTCAATAAAAGGCAAAAAACTTGTGACAGTTAGCCCCCCTCCATCGTTTGGTGGAAAAGAAGGCTATTGCGTGCCAGAAGACATTTTCGCTGCAGCTTTAGCTTCATGCATCAATACTCTGTTTCTTTTAATCGCTAAAAATAGTCAGTTAGAGCTAAAGAACTTGGAAACCGTTGCAAACGTCACTATGAATGTGGAGGGCATGGAGAAACTGATTTTCACAAACGTTCACTTCAACATGAATGTTGCATTAGAAAATGATAATGATCGCGAACGCAAGAAAGCAACAACAGTGTATGGGATGGCACAGAAAATCTGTCCAATTCGGCAGTCATGGGGCGAAGCTGTTCCGATAACTTTTGAGTTAAACTTCAAGTAAACGTTTTGTAACCTTTTTTTTCTTTTTGTTCTTAATAATATTTAGAGTAAAGTACATTTGTTTTAGCAATGGCAGATTCGCATTAGCCTTAAATACCGAGGCTTTTCTATTTTCCAGTCAAGAGAGCGATAAAGATTGTATAGTGCTTACGCAGTTGAATTAAGAGACGTAACAAAACGTTACAATGAGATAGTGGCTGTTAATAATCTCAACTTAACGATAGGCACAGGGGAAATCTTTGGTCTTTTAGGACCAAACGGCTCCGGAAAATCAACCACCCTCAAAATGCTTATGGGTTTAATTCAGCCTACCGCTGGCGCAGTTGCGGTTTTAGGCTTAGATGTTCAAAAAAATCAAGTGGAAGTTAAGCAGTTAGTCGGATATGTCCCCGAATCGCCAAACATTTACGAGTTTTTAACAGGAATTGAATATCTTGATTTTATTGCTGATATTTACAGTGTGCCAACTGCTGAGAAACAGCAGCGGATAACCGAGTACTTGAAAGCTTTGCAGCTTGAAGGCCGAGAAGGAGATATGATAAACAGTTACTCCGATGGCATGAAAAAGAAAATAAGCCTTATCTCAGCTTTTATTCATAAACCCAAGCTTTTGATTCTTGATGAACCTCTCAACGCGTTGGATCCCCGTTCCGCAAGAATCGTTAAAGATTTTTTGCATGAGCTAAAAAGCCAAGGGGTGACAACCATAATGTCCACTCATGTGCTTGAAATAGCTGAGGCAATATGCGATCGAATAGGCATTATGTATCAAGGGCAACTTCTGGCATTAGGTAATATGGATGACTTAAGAAAAACAGCCAGCCTGCCAGGCTCAGGATTAGAAGATGTTTTCCTAAAATTGACTGGTACTGAAGATTTGAGAGCTGTTGTTGAGGAACTAATGAAATGAATTGGAAAAACGTCCTCTACCTGCTTCGAGTTGAACGAAAGTCCGGCAGGCTAATTAGGGGAATAAAAGCCACAAGATACAAGGAAAACAGTTTCATCGCTTATTGGCCTTACTGGGTAGCAGCAATAATTGGCGTAATAGGTGGTGTTTTAGCAGATCTTGTTACCTCCGCTGTTTATTCAAGCGGTACACCGCAGGGTTTGAAACCGTTAAATGTGGCAGCTTTCAGTTTCTTCTCAGTATTGCCTACTCTTGTCTTGGGTATCAGCATAGTATTTACTTTATTTCAGCAAGTTCAGTTGGCTGGAAAGGCATCGAGTCAAGTCATGTATTGGTTGCCTGTAACTTGGCAGGAGCACACTTTAGCTTCAATTTTGGCTAACTTGCTAGGCTGGCCGGCAGCGTTTGTTGTTGGGTTAAGCTCTGGGCTGATTGTGTTTTCAGCGTTTAACGGGTTAATTCTTCAAGCCCTATTAACAATAGTGATTCTGTGCGCGACAGCTTTCTTTGCAAGTTCAATAACTGAGGTCATTAGGGTTCTGCAAGTCCGTTTTACCGGAGCGGTCTATAAATCAAGTGGAAGGGCAGCCATATGGGTGCGGCTTATAGGTTCCTTGCTGATTATCGTGATTTTCTATATAATCTATTTTTCAGTTATCTCTGGAACAAGCACTTTTATTTCAGGGTTAACTGCTGCCCAGAATGGAGCGTGGTACGTGCCTTTTGTTTGGCCAGGCCTCATAATTGCCTATCTTGCTAAAGGCTTGGTTTTGCAAAGTCTCCTGTTCACAGCTTTATCAGCGTTTATAATTGCAGGTCTTTATTTTCTAGCTGTTGAATTAAACAAGCGATTTGGGTTGTATGAGCCGCCAGCAATTACATTGCAAAAAAGCGGTGTCTATTCTCCAAAAATCGGGCTTCTTGGTAAACTTGGTTTTTCAAGTGTCGAAGCAGCTTTAATTCGAAAGGATTTACGGGCGTTTACTAGGCGTCGAGAGTTATTGGGAATTTATTTTTTGCCTATCATCATTGTTATAATTTCAATTTTCTATTCCTTTGGGCTCAATAGCAGTGGAAACGGACCCTCAAATATCTTAATTTGGTCAAGCGTAATTTTTCTGATACCAGCTTGCGGTATGTCTATGCTGTTAGGACAAGTTTTGATAGGTGAGGAAGGGCAAGCCGTATGGAGAATTTATGCTTCGCCCATTTCAGCTAAGAATTTGGTTAAAAGCAAATTTTTCTTGACTATTATGTTCTCTGTGATTATTTTGTTCGTAACTGGGATTATCGGCATAATAGCTTTTCATCCAACCATACGAAAAGCAGTCGTAGCCATGGTAGAAGCCTTCTTTATGTCAATCGCTATTGCATCAGTTTCGCTTCAGATCGGTTTTAGAGGTCCTGATTTTTCAGGCACTCGAAGAGCAAGAATGATTCGTCAGGAATGGTCGTTGATAGGTTCTATAGTCGGCGTTATTACTGGAGCAGCAGTTTTTGCTCCTGTCGCTTCGCAATATTTGTTATCATTGGCTTTTGGAACAACTGTTAGTACTACAAATTACGCAATTGGAGTCGTAATAAGCGCAGCAATTTCGATAGCTATAACCGCCATCTTTTATAGAATAAATATAAACAGCGCACGCGAGTTTCTACAGAAAGCTGAAGTTTAAAAGCAATGCCAAAAACAACAACATCTTTTTCTTTTTGGCAACTTTTATGTAACAGAATAACTTTATAGTTTTTCCAGTGATGATGTTCTATGCAAGAATTAACTGTAAAGAGCCCAGTTTTTGAATCAAAGAAGACTATTCCTAAAAAATATACTTGTGATGGAAACGAAGTAAATCCACCAATATTCATAGACGGCACACCAAAGGAAGCCAAGACTCTTGCTTTAATTGTTGATGATCCAGATGCTCCAAGTGGCACTTTTGACCATTGGGTTGTATGGAATATTCCAGCATCAGCCAGTAAGATCGAGGAGAATTCAATTCCAGGAAAAGAAGGTTTGAACAGTGCCAGGCAAAGAGGTTATATGGGGCCTTGTCCACCCAACGGCACTCACAGATACTTCTTCAAGGTTTATGCTTTAGATTGTGAACTTGATTTGGGCCTGAACTCCAAAAAGAAAGATGTTGAAAAAGCTATGGAAGGACATATTGTTGCAAAAGGCGAATTGATCGGATTATACAGTAGATAATTTTATCTCTGAAAGTTTGCAAAATGTCGTGAAAATTTTCAGTTTTTTAAATATTTGTTGTTGTGCCATTCCAGAAAATGAGCGTTTTATAAGGTAAATATGTGGGTATGCTATCGGTTCTTGTTTCGTAGACTACATCAAGTTTCATTCCATAAGTTGCCAACAAACTGTTTGTGTCATGCCAGATTGTTGATGAAAGGTTGTCGGGTGGAAACACACCCCATATGGTTCCGCTTGGACCTGAGAATTCATAACCATAACCTCTGGGCAATACGTATGCTGTCTGTGCTGGGTCACCTTTGGATTGTTTGTGTTCTTGAGCGTAGCTCCAGAAATTCTTCATTGCCGTCAAGTGGTCACTTGTAAGGATACCATAGGGCGTAGTTGCTGGGTGGTTTGCGCCGGGGGCATCAAAAAATATGATGTATTTGGCATTGTTTTGCCATGCTAAAATCATTTCGTTGTAAAATTCTGTGACATTTTCGAATGCAGGTATGTGAGTTGAACTGTCATTTGACGGACCAGATGGACCAAATGTTAGGATAGCTCCCCATTCTCTATTTTGGCATTCTGCCGCTCCCCGATTAAGAGAAATTGCTAATTGATCAGTTTGGCTTCCCAGCAGCTCTGAGAAAACCACATTGTAACCCGATAAATAATCATACCAATAAAGAGCGTAATCAGAAGTAAACAGGTTCATTTGAGGAACATCATAATAGACCTCCTTGTAAAGCGAAAGGTAAGATCCTACGTCAAGTATAAAATGAGCTGCAGCGTCAGTGTAACCACTAGCCGTAGGAGCTGGCCTGTCTGGGCTATTTACGGGCAGGTCAAGTTGTTTTCCTCCTGGCTCATCGAACATGTAAGCTCCCAAAAACTTCACACCCCATTGGTTTTCAGCCATCTGGAAAAATGAAGGGTCTGGGCCTTGAGGTGGAAAAACGCCTTCTTTGGCAAAACCGACGTAGATTATAAAGTAAAAGCCCTTCTGATAGAGGTAATCACAGACATTGGTAAGTGCAGTTGTGTTTGATGTAACTTCAAGAGAGCCTATGATAATCAAATTGGCGTATCCTGTCACTGCATCAGCGATGTTGTATACGGCGGTTGAATCGCCATAGCCTACATCAACTCCTATGAACGCGGTAGGTGAGCTGTTTGATTTCTGGAAAAACAGATGGGCACCTACAGTCGTTACAATCAAGATAAATACCAGCAAGGCAGCTAAAACCGCAATGATGGTTCTTTTGTTTAATCTGTGACTTAAAAATTGCAAGCAAAGTCTCCTATTTATCACGGGTTAAACTCAATTCTAATCTGAAAAGCAACCAAACGCTATAATGTATATTGAATCAAGTCTACGCTTAAAAAATTAACGCACAACCACATGTTCAGATAAGCCTTTAAACGTAAGTACAACACTTAAGCAACAATCTGCCAGTTCAATAAAGTAGGGAGCGCTTAAGGTTGGAAGAGAAAACAAGCAAATCAAGTCCTATTTCCGTTTCAGACTTGCCTTCGCTTGATGCCTCTGGAATAGCAGAATACATTCGTTTCGACTGTTGCCCAAGGTTCTTTAAACTAAAGTTTGAGGGAAAAGAATTAAGAAAACGGGCGTGGTCTGAAGCTTTCAAGCCTATTAGCCCTTTGTTATATGGGGTTGGAAAAGCGCTTGAAGAGGAAAAAGTAGCCGAACTTAAAGAAAAAGCCGCTCACTACCTTGATTTCAACAAGTATGATCCTCATACAAACGGTTGGGGAAAAGCAACGGATTCCATGAACAATTTACGCTATATTATCGAAGCTCAGATTTCTAACCAAGAACAAGGTGACGGTAGACCATTCTTACTTTATCAAGTTCCAATGATGGGACACATCGGCATTTGGGAAGTTAAGGGCATTGCTGATTTGATTGCGATTTGGCCTCTTAAAGACGGAAAAATAAAGGTTCGAATTTTTGAGTTAAAATCCTCCTGGAAAGAACAAACAGCTCATCGGGTTCAAGTGGCAATTTATGTGCTGCTGCTTTCTCAGGAATTAGGCGCCTTATCATCTAAAGTAGAGCTCGAGGGTGGAGTAATCAACAGGGAAACGCCGTTAAACAGTTTTGATCCGGGGAATCTTCCAAAATTCAAGCTTAGCCCGTTAGTTCAAGATGTTGAGCGTCTTCTTGCTGATGATGGCGAATTGAGTAGAATTCGTCAAACTCCTTTGGAGAAGGTTGAGTATCAGTTATGTTGGAGATGTGATAACTGCGGATTTAACGAATGCTGTGTAGTCTGCGGCGTAGAAAATGAAAGTATAGCTTTGCTTAATTTGAGTAGAGGCGAGCAAAAGGCACTTGAGCATCATGGGATTACACATTTGGAAGATTTGGCGAAACTGAAGGTGTTGGTTGATACTTCAGATTTGCGTCCTTATGACTTCAAAGCCATCCGTGCTAAAGACCCGGAGAAAGTGAAAGAGTTATCAACTGATCCAATTGTAGGTGCTAAACTTGATTGGTTAGTTGAACGTGCCCAGTACATGTTAGGGGGCATTCGACCTAACAGTCCGTATGCAAGCAAAAGTCGTTGGATGCCTTGGTTAACGGGAACTGGATATGGCAGCCTTCCAGAGGACAGTCCCATAGCTGGAGCCGATTCAGCGTTAATGTACAATACTGATGGTATGATTCGAATTTACCTTTTTGTTGAATGGGACTACATGTTAGACGTCATCTCTATGATAAGTGCCAAAGTAAATTCCACTCGTTATAGAGGTGAACCATTATTTGTGTCACAGGTTATTGAACGTCTTCCTGATGATCGTGGAGAATGTTTAGATGAAGAAAAAAAGATGATGGAAGAGTTTTTCAAAGCTTTAACTCAATCAATAACAAAAGTGGCAAATAGTGTGGGTAGTCCTGATGAAGCTCCGATTCATCTTTACTTTTTCAGTCGTCAAGAACGCGACGTGCTTATGAAAGCTGTTTGCCGTCAGCCTTCCTTGATTAGTGCACGGGCGATTCGCGATCTTTTAGGTCTTAGGCAAGCCATTGATCAACCAATGTTTTCTATAATTCAAGATGAGGTCCTGCATCGGAAAGCATTAAAATTTCACAGTTCAGGTCTTCTTCCGATTCTTGAACAAGCCAGCTTTTTTGATCGTAACGAATGGCGAGTAAAACGTAAAGACGGTTCAATAGTTGATTTGAGCTTAGTTTTCAGAGACGGCTTATTCAATTATTCCCTACCTTTCCATAGAAACCCAAATGGATCAATAGCTTTTCTCAAGGAAGGACCAAACGACGGTTACTATCCGGCTCGTGCTCGCTTTGGCGATCAATTGCCCATTGAGTATTTATGGGGTGCTAAAGGTCGTTTGGATAATTTTGAGCAAGTGAAGGGTCCAGCCAAAATTTTGTTGGACAAACGCAAATGGTGCGACTATACACAAAAAACACGTCGAATAACTGACGAAGAACTGAATCTGATGGGCTCAAAGATTTGTTTGGCTTTAGAACATATTGAGCGCTCGCTTTCAATTCGTAACAGACGGTTAGGTAAGAAACCGATTGCTGTTCCCAAAATATCCCAGTTCACTTTGGGCACCGCTACTTTGGAGCGTAGTTGCCGTGAATTTTTAGATTTGGAGTACTTCTCTAAACGCCAAGAAATGTATCAACATTACGCCTTGCTTCCTTACCAACGTGTTGCTTCTGGTAGGTCGCTGATTTTCCAATGCACATCGGTGGATGAGCTTGAGCAAGACTTCATTGTGCATGGCAAACTTTTCTATGAAGATATTGGTTTGCCCAAAGCCGATTGTATTGCGAATGCATGCAGAGTTAAAGGGTCGGATGGTTCAAGCTCGGGCGATTGGATGGTTGTAACTGAGCTAAAACGTAACGAGCAAGGACAGTTCGAAGAAACAGAGAAACGCTCGCCCTCTCAAGTAGAAAAATCCGCTCGGGCAATCGTAGAGCGAGTTGATACCCAAAAACTTGAAATCGTCATTAAAGTTGTCAATTGGCCACGAGGAAGAGGCAGCAAATACAGCGCTTGGCATAACCTGCCAACTACGGACCCTGGAAAAGCAAAAAACAAGTATATGCAGCTTTTTGAGTCGGGTAGATTTTACATTTTGGATGATTTGGCAGATGACATTATTTCTGATAGGGCTGCTAAATGTCTTGACAATTCAAGCAATAATGTGCTTTATTGTTTGTTGGCGGATTATTTGGCAGGTAATTGTGGGGGCTCATCTCATGCTGCGTTGCCAAGAACTGCAGCTGCTTCGTTTTTAAGCTGGGTTAAATGTAGGCGTTTACCTCCTAAAGCGGAGCAGAAGCGTTTTGTTGACCGTGTTTTTGGTAAGGAACCTATTGTTATGTTGCAGGGTCCGCCTGGCACAGGAAAAACTGAGACCTTGCAGTTGGCTGTTCTTGCGCATGTAGCAGCTCATCAGGCAGTTTCGAAGTGTAGAGTATTAATGGTTGCGCCAACGCACAAAGCTATCCAAGAATTTGTGAGCAAACTAGCTCGTTGCTGGCAAGAATACAATAGCCAAGGCTTCAAAGATCTTAAGGACCTGCAGATTTACCGCGTGTTAAGCAGCGATGTTTCCTTAGTTAAACCCATTGAAGGCGTTAAATATCTGAACTATAATGAAGATCCAGAAACCGTTAAAGAATTAACTGATTGTTTGATGAATCAGGCAACACTGACACCTAATACTTCAGCTTCTTCTCCACTGGTTTTATGCTTGACCCCTCCGGGCTTGTATGGTCTTATGAAGAAAATAGGCGATTCAGAGCCTCCATGGGGAGAAAGCTTCTTTGATTTACTTGTGGTTGACGAAGCAAGCATGATGCGTTTGCCAGAGCTGATTTTATCAGGGTCTTTTCTCTCCAAAAATAGCCAAATTCTTGTTGCAGGCGACCACCGCCAATTACCTCCCATAGTTGCTCATAACTGGGAAAAAGAAGACCGTCGAACCCTTGAGGAAATGGCGTCTTTTCTCTCAGCGATGGATTTTCTGCGTTTACTACGAAACGAAGACCTTGGAATTGAACGGATCAAATGTGTTAACCCTGCAGATATTCCGGCTGAGAGGCTTTGTGAAAGCCATAGGTGTCATTCGGTTGTAGCGGAGTTTTTGAGGGAGTGGGTTTATGAAAAAGACCAGATTGATTTTCGTTCTGACCAGAAACAGACTTTGGCACCTTCGAAAGCTAAAACGGATGGTTTAGCGGTTGTTTTAGAGCCAGATAACGTTTTTGTTTTGGTTGTTCATGATGAAGCTGAAAGTTTCCAATCTAATTTGGTTGAGGCTTTGATTGTTCAAGGGTTAGTACGTGATGTTTCATCTGACAGTGTTGGAATAATTACTCCCCATAATGCGCAGAAAGGGGTGTTGAAAAATATGCTTCTTGAAGGTCCAGAAAACATCCGTGTAGACACTGTTGAGCGTTATCAGGGAGGTGAAGCAGATTTCATAATTATTTCTTCAACGGTTAGCGACCCTGACTATGTTCGCAGTGAAAGTGAATTTCTGTTAAACCTAAACAGGATAAACGTTGCAATTTCACGCATGAAGAAAAAAATCGTTATTGTCGCAAGCAGATCAATTTTTGAGTTTATGCCGCAAGACGCTAAAGACTACGATAAAGCCCTACTTTGGAGAGGCATAGCCCAAACCGTAGGTTACACAGCAAACTCGACTCCAAAATGGAAGGGTAGCTTGTCTGATTTTCTGGGCAAAACAGCTCAGAAAGTTGAGGTTGAGGTCTACGCTAAATCTGCGATATCGGGTAACAACATCTCCACTGAAACCGTGCAAACTGCCTAAAACTCATTGATTTAGTAATGGCATCAAGCAAGTATTCCCTTTTTTATTTTATTTTTTTTGTGCATTTTTTCTTTGTGTTTTGGGTTGCTTTTTTGAATTAAAGCTTAAATCCTTTGCACATAGCGGAATAATACGGAAGAATTAGGAAGAAATCGCAAGAATTCGGAATAATTCGCAAGAACAAGTGAGAAAAAGGAACAAAGGTTGAGACACAATTGCCCATAACTCAAATAGTTACATTTACGGCTTTCTTAAAGAAAAATGATCAATTCATAATTCCTAAAATTATACGATGGCAGTGTAAGCTTGAGCCCCCCAGGTCTTAAAAGTAGCTGTGACCGTTATTGGATCAATGGGTGTTAGAGAGAGCGATTTCCTGTGAAACAGAATTCAGATAGATTGTTTGGAGGTTTAGCAGGTTATGGGTAAAACAGTTCCATCTTTCAAGATTGCTTTAGAAGAAGAGGTTAGTCGCTGGAGTTTTCTTCTCAGGCTTGAACAGGACCTAAAAGCACATCTGAGGTTATTATGTTCAACTGAACAAGGGAAAACCTAAATCGTTGACTTCTTTTTCTCAAAAAAAGGCAAGAAAGAGCTAAAGCGCTTCTTCAAAATATTCAATCAAGCTTTCCTCTTAAGTGAACAAAGAATTTATGCTGATTCGCTGGGGTCTTGAAAAACGCTAACTTCTTTAATTCACAAAATGAAATTAAATTACAGCATAAGCAGGCAGAAAAAGAGAGAATCAACAAATGATCTTACCTAAGAAACGAGACCCCAGGTTTATCACAATACGTCGAGGTGGCACCCTACTTGACGCCGACCATCATCTTCTTGCAGTGTGGGCGGCTGATTGTGCAGAGCACGTGCTGCATTTCTTCGAGGAGACGCAACCTCTGGATGAGCGTCCACGCCAAGCGATAGAGCTGGCACGTGCTTGGGCGAGGGGCGAGATTACGATGACTCAAGCCCGCTCAGACGCCAACGCAGCAGCCAGAGACGTATCCGGCGCAGCGAAGGAAGCGGCTCATTCAGCAGCACAAGCCGCCGCTGTGGCTCATGTAGCAGCTCACGAGCTGGGAGCAGCAGCCTACGCAATTAGGGCTGTTCGTGCAGCAACTCCTAAGGACGAGCGTGACGAGGCTGGTCGCAGAGAGTGCCAATGGCAGCTTGCAAAGCTTCCAAAAAAGATCCGGGCACTTGTGCTTGACGACGAGAGATTGCGAAATAAGGAATGTTGGTTCTTGTTTGAGTTTAACTAGCTCTGCCGAGTCGTCATCAATGCAAGAGTAAACGCTCTTGAAAACCAAGGCTATCTAAGAATCGTTGGCAGCAGAACTAAAAAGCAGGGAGAAACTGCTAACCCTTATGAATTAACAGCAAAAGCACGCTTGGCACTTTCACTTAGCACTCCAACCTTGGATGATTTACTAGAATGCATTATAAGAAAACTCTGCATTAGAGCTTATTGAAGAGATCTCGAAAAAAATTAATCATCATTAGGCGAAATGATTTTTTATTTTTTTGATGAATAGATTCACGACATGTTGGAGACCAACGTTTCTTTATTTCAAGCAATAATTTTACAGCCATTTTTAATAGTAATATTGCCTTTCTTAGTTTTCCCTTCTTACTGTTTGGTTACAGAGCGCTTCTGATTCACTATGTTTGTGAACATCGCCTGTGACGCGGTTCCTCCCCCAAATCGAGTAGTTTTTGCACGAGGTCTTATGGACAAAACGGCCGTATTGCCCAAGTTTTTTGCTTCGTTTCAAGCTTTCGCAAACGAAAACTTTTTATTAGCCTTAGCAACTGGAAATCGCTACTTTTGACAAATTTTATTAACAACCTGTTCCCAAATAGGACTTCTGTTGAGCGAGCATGTAAACGCTTACTTAACAAATAAAATTATAAGGAAGAAAAAAAATGAAACCCCTAAAAAACAAGACTTTTGCAACAATGATTGCTTTAATCCTACTAGTTTCAATTGCAACCTCAATGATGTTAGTACCAACTGCTTCTTCTCATACTCCACCATGGACTGTTAAAACTTACGCCTATATTGATGTGAATCCTGACCCGGTAGGAATAGGTCAAACCGTGTATGTTACCTTTGGGATCGATAAAGTAGCAATGACAACAAGCGGGGCTTATGGAGATAGATGGACTAATTTTACAATAACTGTCACGAAGCCTGATGCAAGCAAGGAAACTCTCACAGGGTTTACTGCGGATGATACAGGATTTTCGTACACAAAATACACGCCCACATCACTTGGTAACTACACTTTTGTGTTATACTTCGCCGGACAAACGTTAACAGGTGCCAATCCACCCCCAGGCGGCACCAGCGCTGCTAACTCTGTCTACATAGGCGATTATTATTCGCCTAGCACAAGCGCACCTGTAACACTCATGGTTCAGCAGGAGCCTGTATCGTTATTACCAACCAACCCACTTCCAACAAACTACTGGAGTCGCCCGATAAACATGATGAACAACAACTGGAACACGATTAGCGGAGATTGGCTGGGAATGGCTGACCTTGGTAATGCTGGTCGCGGTTACAATGTTTCCACGAACGTTAATCCATTCACCACAGCGCCACAAAGTGGCCACGTAATTTGGACACAGTCTATGGCTCCCGGAGGCCTAATCGGAGGGGAATTTGGTAGCACAGCAAACAGTAACTACTACTCAACTGCTCAATACGAATGCAAATTTAAAGCAACTGTCCTAAATGGAATACTTTACTATACTTCACTACCAGGGGCTTCAACCTACCCTGAGGGCACAGTCGCTAAAGATATTCGCACTGGACAAATACTGTGGACTAAGCCGATGAATGGTACACTAAGATGCGGTCAAGTATACAACTACATATCACCCAACCAATACGGCGGCGAAGCATACCTATGGAGCACCTCTGGCAGTACATACTCGATGTATGATGCAACGACTGGAAACTGGATACTAGACATCAACAATGGCGTTAGTGGTACGTTGGTATCACAACAAACTGGTAATAGTCCTGCCGACGGAAGCATGCTATGTTACTATGTCGCCACAGTATCCGGAAAACCCTACTTAACCATGTGGAACTCAAGCAGAGACATCCTCATGGGCCCAAGTGGGACCGGTGATCCGAATGGTTGGATGTGGAGACCTACCGCTGGAAGCTATTTGAATTGGTCATACGGGATACAATGGCAAATGCCGTTAGCCACTAATATTTCGGGCTTAGCTATCAGTCCGTCTTTGGGCATCAGTAAAATATGCAGCGATGTGGTACTAATGACTTCAGCACCCACAGGTAACTGGGAAAATTACCAAATCGAAGCAGGGTACAGCGCAATTACGGGACAACAGTTATGGATAGTAAATCGAACAGAGACGGAATGGACAAGAGATACAATAAGCGCCACTTCAAATGGAATATACTATAATTTCTGTTGTGAGGATGAGACATTTACTGCATACAGCCTCTCTACTGGTGAAAAAGTATGGGGCCCAAGCGAGTCCTTCAACACAGGCTTCTGGGGTTATGTATCTTCTTATTCTGCACAAGTAGCTTACGGTATTCTTTACGCCGGTGACTTCGCTGGATATTTGCATGCTTATAATGCAACAACAGGTGCACATTTGTGGGATTGGTATACAGGGCCTTCCGAGCTCAACAATGTCTATAATGGATGGCCTGTTAAAGTTGTCGAAACTATTGCTGATGGGCTAGTCTTCCTCAACGGGGGACACACATACAATCCACCACTGTTCCGTGGCTCACATGCATATGCTATAAACGCTACTACAGGAAAAGAAGTATGGCAGGTAGCAAGTTTTTGCCAAGCCAACTCTGCAACTTGCGTTATCTCAGATGGTGTCTTAGTGCTTCCAAATGCGTATGACAATCAGCTATATGCTTATGCTCCTGGACCAAGCGCTACTACTGTAACCGCACCTAACATTGGCGTGACAACCTCGACACCGATAACGATAACAGGTACAGTTGTAGATAAATCCCCGGGAGCTCAGCAACCAACACAAAACGCAATGTTTCCCAACGGCCTTCCATGCATATCAGACGCTAGCCAGGGTCAATGGATGGAATACGTTTACGAGCAACAGCCAATGCCAACAAACGCTACAGGTGTTCCAGTTACCATAAGTGTCATCGATTCAAATAATAACTTCAGGACAATTGGCACAGCCACAAGTGACGCAAGCGGAACATACAGCATGACTTGGACCCCAGATATATCTGGCAACTTCACTATTATTGCAGACTTTGCAGGCTCAAACTCTTATTATTCATCAAGTGCTGAAACACATATCTATGCAGGTATTCCAGTAGCATCAACTCCAGCTGCTACTACCGCTCAAGCTGACATAGCAACCAATGGAAATGTTATGATGTACATCGTTGCTGTCGGAATCGCTATAATAATTGCTATAGCCATAGTCGGCGTTCTATTATTAAGAAAACATCCTTAAGGCAAAACAGTCTAAAAATCCCTTTTTTTCTTTTTTGTTTTAAATAGAAGAATATATGTTCGAACAAGTGAAACTTCCGTAAAAACCTGAAAATTTAGTTGCTTATCTTTCAATGATACATTAGTCATTGCAAAAGAAATGAGACTACAGGGGTTCCATTCAAACCCACGGTGTTTTTGCAAAGGTGGTCGGATCCGAATCTGCGCTCTGCTGTGGATTTCACTTACCAGAACATCTTTTTTTTACTTATCAATGAATGATTGAATGCAAGAAATTAAGTAGGAATGTTCTGCATGCAACTTTTTGAAGAATGACATAAATATAAAAACTAACCATTTAGCACAATTGGTAATAAGACGTGACTTTCCTTTCGACAACTGTGACTATAATCGTTTTCTACGCCTCCTTCGCAATATGGCTTGCTTTCACATTTCTAATCGAACCTATCATAACCAGAAGCACAAAGGCAAAAACGGCGAAGCCCCGAGAAGACAAAGGGTCAGCCTCACTGATTTTCCTTAGCGTATTCGTAGGCATAATCACGGCTTTCCAGTTCGCCGGCGCCAATATCATGCCCCTCCCTGAATGGATTTTCATCTTAGGCATCTGTTTTATGATGATGGGTATCTTTGTGAGAGAATGGGCTGTCACTACACTAAGAGGATTTTTCCTGTTCACAGTAGGCACTAGGCAAGACCAAAAAGTCATTGAAACCGGACCCTACCGCCTCGTGCGGCACCCTGGTTACAGTGGAACCATCCTCACAATGGTCGGCTTAGGGCTCGCCACGCAATCGGCAGTTGCTGTGCTGATTATGGTCGTGGTTTGCATAATTGCCTACGGCTACAGGATACACGTGGAGGAACGTGCTTTAACAAGAGAACTTGGTGAAGAATACTTACGATACATGAGCAGGACGAAGCGGTTGATTCCGTTCGTCTTTTAAGGCAGAAATTCAGAACTGTTTACAAAAAGGTATCCATAAGTTTTAGGACTTAAATTAAGAGTAAACCATTTTAGGCTTTGAGTACATCAAGTCTATTTGTGAGCTCATCAAATATGAGCCGTTTCTTTTCTTTACTTAAATGAAATACCACTTTAGAAACCATTTCTTCTGAGATGGTAAAGATATAATTCAATTTTATAACGCTGTCTTTTATGGCGCCCTCGCTTTTAGTTAGCGGTATTCCTTTCATTTTGAGATTACTGGTTATACCGGCGATCACAACGTTTCCTAATTCTTCAAACAGAACTACAGCTGGCCTAATTTTCACTTCAGCTGTTTCGGTAAACTGAACACTTGCAACGATGATGTCTCCCGGCTTAAGCATCTTTCCAAGCCTCATCTTCCTCATTGCCCCACAGTTCTTTCATTTTTGCTTGTTGAATTTTGTGGATAAACTCGTCATATTGGCTTTCTTTCTTGGAAGCTTTGGCGATTTTTATTAATTCGGAAATGGTTTCATTGTATGTTTCTCTTGGATACTTTCTGATACTTTTTAGTTCCTTAACGACTGATTTCTTGAGCTGAATTGTAGTTGCTTCTTTCATTATACATCGTCTATAACTCATTATAGTAAATTATATATAATTTTTGTATTATGGCTAAAAACATTTTTCAATAAAAGACTTCACGGGAATATGTGGAGATTAAGTGAGTTGCTTCAGGTTGAACTGCGCTGTTAGGCGGTTGTGTTTCTTGCAGTAAACCAGCAATACAAATCCTATGCAAACTATGACTATAATGCTGGAAGCTATTGTAATTAGAAAGCCGGTTGGAAAAAGTTCTTGTTTCGTAACTCTGGCTGAGGCTATACTGAAATTAATTGGTTGGGAAGCACTCATATCACCCATTGTATCGTTAGCGTACACTGTTAGGCTGTGAAATCCGTTTGTTAGATTTGCGATTGTAATGTTAGTTATGGCTCCAGTATTAATGCTGCCAGTTGCATCAAGAGTCACATTCTGCTGTCCATCAAGACTGTAACCTATCCAAGATGTAAGTCTATCAACTGTAAAATTCAACATTAATTGTTTTGATGTGTAAGTCTGATTTTCTGCCGATAAAAATGAGATTTTTGGTAAATATCCCTCAGTTAAGAATGCCACTGCAGAAGAAGCATGCGTATCATCATGTGTGTTTGCATAAATCTCCACTGTATGATTTCCCAAAGGAATCTGAGTAAAAGTTGCGGTAATTGTGGCATTCAATGCATCTTCATAATTAGGCTGGACTCCAAAAATTTGGTGAATGCCTGCTTGCCAATCTGCCTGATAATAGACGCTATCGATTATCCAAAAATAAGAAGCTACATCAATTGTTAGTGTTACATTGCTTGTCTGAAATGTTGTTTGATTTTGTGGTGATGTTATTTCAACGATTGGGTGAATGTCTGCCAGACGGTTTGCAGGCGCTTCAATAGCAGGGGTACTTGTATTCCATTGAGTAAAAGACACTATTGGTCCTGAAATCGTTTGAGTCGTTACGGACGATGAAGTTGATTGCGCATTAACACTTTGAACAACTATAAGAAATGAAGTCAAAAGTGCGAGAACAAGAAATGCCTGAAGGATAATTCCCTTTCTCATTATAGTTTCCCTGCGATCAATGACTCGGTAAGCCAATTTAGTTCTATTCATGGAACAAGGCGTTCCAAAGCTGGAACATAACGTATTTTGTAGTGCAGTTTATTTTAAGTTAGAAATTCAAGACTGTTTTACAAAATGGTATGCGCCGGTTTTAGGACTAGAAATTAAGCGTAAAGGCTTTTTTTCTTGAAATAGATCAAGAAACCAGAGGTTGCCAATAAAATTATGAACAAAGGAATTGTTAATGCTGAAAACTCAGGAACAGTTGGATTTGGTGTTTGTGTTGGAGTTGCTGTTGGAGTTGAAGCTGGCTGTGAGAGACCGCCTTCTACTGCGATGGGTTGCGTGTGGAAAACTTGCCCTGAATCTGCCCAAATCTCAAGTTGGATAGCGTAAACGGTTGGGGGAAAGATGGGATTTAGATTTACTTGAATATTCCAGCAAGGATAGATCAAGGTTGTATTGTCTTTTGGATAAAAGTTTAAGCTAGCCGTAGTGCTAGTGACGTTGAACTGGTTAACTATTGTGCCATCGTCAAGGGTGTAAGAGTACGTCTTCATGTATTGTTGTGCAATGTTGATTGCCTGTGTCTGATTGATGTCAACGTCAGTGTTCCCTATTGTCCATTCGCTGCGGTTGTCCGAAAATATGTATAGCTGTCCGTTTCTAAAAGTGAAATCTATTCCTGTGTAGTCAGTGCCATTGTAAGTGTATTTGAGATGGACATCGGTTTCAAATGGAGTATTTTCTGTTGTTAGTTTGATGTCTCCTAAGGTTTTTGTAATATTTTGGGTAACGTCAACATTTGTGAGGGCGTTGGTCATATTTTGAAGGTCCTCGCCAAGATATGTTTGGTATCTTTCTAGAATGCCAATTGTTTGTTGTGTTAGATTGGTGGAAAGGTTGCTGTAAACAAGGCTCTCTGATTGGTCCGCGTTGGGCGAATGTACAAACGCTTGGTCAACACTTAGTTGTGCAATGGTCAAAACATTGTTTGTGAACATACAAAGGATATCAGGTCCTGTTCCATTGTCGCTAAGAAAGTAGTTAACGCTTTCTTGTGTTGTGTATGGGAAAATTGGTTCCTGACCGACAATGTCATCCACCAAACTGATGTTGTACTTTGACATGTCTGGCTGAATCACGTTTTCAATGAATGATAATGCTCTATCCTTGTTAGAAGAAGACGTAGTTTGTGCCTGGGTCATCAAAGGCACTTGCACAAGTAAGACTAAGATAACCGCCAAAAGGCAAGCTAATCGTTTGTTCATTACACTCTCTCTCTATCCAGTAAAATATAGGATGTATGATAAAACAATTAGCCAAGGATTTTAAAGAATTATAACTTATTGTCAATAGCAACTATTTTGTAATTATTCGTATCTTCTTTTTTGTAATTATTACGAGTTTGTTTTGTATTTCTTTTAGATTTATTTTGTTTTGAGCTAAATTTAATGTTTCGATGAGGTTGAATGGCGTCGGAGGGTTAGCTTTCACAATCATTATTGTTACTGGAGTGGCTTTTTGAAAAGCTCGATAGAGTTGAGCAAAACCTTTATCTAAAGTGATAATAGCCATTTTGTTTTTTATAGCGTACTCCATTATGACGTGGTCTTTGGCGCTTTTAAGTTGCAATTTCGAAATGGTGACTATTTCAAAACCTTTCTTAGATAACCATTCCTCGACATCTTTTGGGATATTTTCATCCACTATAATCTTAGTCAAGAAGCGCAGCTCTTGTTAAATCACTATTGTATCTTCATTCTCCAAGCATTTTGAAGCATAAACAAGCGCGGCTTTGATGTCTTCTTTTTTCAGAGTTGGATACTGCAGCAGTATTTCTTTTTCTGTCATGCCATTGGCTAAAAGATCGATGATAAGATAAATTGGAATACGAGTTCCTTTAATGACTGGTTTTCCAGATAAAATTTCTGGATCTATGTTTATCCTATCCATTGACTCTTCCATTTGAAATCACTCTTGCTAATTCAATACAAATTATTGATTAAATATATTACAATTGTGCCGCAAGATTCTTTTGTAATTTTAAGAAAACGAGAGGAAATTTAATTTATTATTACAAAAACAACTAAAGTTTTGAGAGCGCCAAAGTAAGAACATTTCAACAAACACTGGGTTTTTGTTTGATGCTTATCTCGCGAACAAGGCTGTTCTAAGGTTAGAATGGTCTCATTGTCCATACGCGGTATGCTTCGTACCAAAATATTGCACAGACGATTGCCCCAAATGAAAGGATAAACAAGTTATCGCGAGTAAAACCTGTAAACAAGAACGCGATGAACAGGGCGTAGAATGATGTAGTGAATAGGGCGTAAAAGAAGTATCTGGGAAACAAAAGTTTTCCAAGCTTCACGTAGTGGCGTAGGACTCCGATCTTAACTTCGCCGACCAACGTGTAGTGACCGCTAATTTCCTCTTTTTGAACCAAACCCAACGAGGTTAACTGTTCAAGGTGATGAAAAGCGATACTGGGACTGCTAAAATGAAGAGCACGCTGAACTTCACGAACACCCATTGGCTTACCTTCCTTTAAAAGCAGCCAATATACACGCCAAGCTTTTCCTCGAAGCGCATATTCAAGCTCTGTTTCGTCGTGCCCATTCAACCGGCTGAACCTCAAGCAACATAAAGCAATGCACGGAACATATAAGTCCAACTATGCGACGTTTTCGTCTAATAAGTAGAACAACATTAGATGTTTTCATTTTTTCTCTGGCGGGAAGATGATTCAATCTGCATATTCTTTTGTCCACCAGTGCCATTGGTTTCTTCCCCAGATAACCCACATTAATCCTATTACAAGTGCAGCTATGCAAAGGGTGGACAAGAGGACAACAAGGTCTTGAAAAAGATTATAGTCTTTTGACCAGAACAATGCGAAGAACAAGATGAATATTAGCCAAGCAAGAGCTCCAACAATGGATACAATAATCGGTACCAAAGGAAAACCTGACTTTTGATGACAGCTTGGTTGGTTTTCAGCTTGCATTGGGTAAGTCAGCATAGTGATAGTCTATTTACAATGGCTTGAATATTTATGATTGACGGTAATGTGTCATGGTGGGTAAACCGGTTTCATAGCCATTTAAACTCTGTTGGTGACCATTTAGCTGTTACTTTTCGCATTAAGGTTTAAATCTCCCAATTTAATTACGAGTTATACTGAAAGGTGAGCTTTTTGATTATTTCAGGCAAGCCAGAAAGACTTTTTGTTTGCCCCGAATGCGGTAAACAGATGTTATATGTGCATCGAAAAACTTACGAGCATATAATAATTGTTTCCTGTGATGGTTGCCACTTTAGCTCTTCATTTGAACCCTCAAAAGAAGCATATTATGGCGATGACGAGATTTGGAAAGAATTCACTGCAAACTATAGAAAGGTTCGAGAATACTCAAATAACAAATTACCCAAAGCTGGTCACAAAAAATTGGAAGTAGCAAATCTCTAGCTAAACCTCATTTCTACGCTGTCTACTGTTTAGTTAAGAGTTGACCGTAAACTGAAATAAACTTCAGCACAAGTCAAATATGTATTCTATGGGGTCAAACGGAGAGCGCAGCTACATATCTAAAATTAACAAGACTATTATAATAAAACAAACAACTTTGTTTTAAGAAAAAGAGTTAACATCAGAGGTTGAAAACTTTCCAAACAAAATTACAATACTTTTTTCCGTTTTCGAAGCCTTCTCCTTTCTCCTCGAATGCGGATTAGCTGTTTGGAAAGCCAACAAACAATGAAGATGTCTCTTTGCAAAACAAGGCTTATAAGATGAAAAAAATCGATTAAGTTGGGTTAATTTCTTTTGAACATTTGCCGATTTATTTCATGAAGTCCTTTTGTTGGATAGTTGAGCAATGTAGGTTTTCTTTTCACGATCTTTGATTTCTCAGTTTTACTTCGCTGAGCATGTTTTTGTGGTTTCTCATTCGGTGCTCTTGAAGTTCTTTTGGATTATTAAGTTCAGTTTTGCATATTGGGCATGGATATGATATGGGTAACATAGTGCAAGTCTCAGTTTTGAGAAAATAGTAGCATAGATAATAAGCCTTATAGATGTAAGCTATATAGACTAATTTTGAAGTTTAATAAAATAAGTCATAAGATCCTCCTCAGCCACTCCGAGTATAGATTCTGAAAAGCTGAATTATAGATAGTTTTCATAGTTTATGTCGGGACACTTTATCTGAGTGTTTTTGTTGTTATTTGTTGGAAGTAGCACAGCAATCTTTTTTGGGTCACTGGCAGGGAAGAGCACAATCCTAGCAACTCCTATTCTGTGCCCTGCTAGTGACCAATTTGATCTTACGCAATTATCAATAAAGTTCTATAGAGTATACATTGACAAGCAATATTAGACAAATTACTTGCTTGAATTCTTCTAAGTGTCAATATGATGTCTGACTATCGGTTACAAGTCGTCTTTGAACCCTTTGAAAAGAATGCTTGGTCGAGAAGATATCGTTTTGCAGTAATTGACCCAAATAAGCTCAAAGGGTACCCAGCAAACTTTGTATGTGTCTTGCCTAAAAAAATCGTTGACCCAGGAAAACCTATGAGTGAATTCGGCAAGATATTTGGAGTTAAAAGTTCAGAGTTTGCCATCGAATTGTTGAAGGATGCACTCAAGCAAGAGAAAGATGAAAAAGTCAAAACTGAACTGGAGAAAAGACTCAAGCTACTTGAATTGAGGAAACCCTTATTGATATGTAGTTCATGCCAAAAAGAATTCAAAGCATATAGCAGAATAAAATACAAACGCAGATTATGCAAACGTTGTTTGGAAGCAAGGTTTCTTCAGCATCAAAATTAGATATCAAAGTAAACGACGTTTTTTTGGCCTCAACAATAGGCATATTATTTAACCGAAAGAGCGCCAACCCACTCAATGAAATGGGCTTTATTGTTTGATTTGCATTGGAAAATATGTTCTGATAGCTTTTTTGGTTTTAAAAAATTGTGATATATTCCCTGTAAGGAACGCTATGATTATTGTAATAGTTATTCTTTTGACTTATGTTCGGGTTTGAAACATCGCTTTTATTCGCTGAGACTTTAAAGTGAAACAAGAAGGGAACAAAATGATAAGACAAGGATCAATCCAAAATCAAAATAACGAACTTGCTGAAAAATGCAGAAAAGCCCTTGAACAATCCTGGGGCATTGAAATTCCAACTCCAAAAAAGAATAAATGAAAAAAATCAACATGAGGCTACTGTTATGTTTAGAGAAAAATTATTTGAGAAATTAAAACTGGCTAAAATTGGAAACGAACAAGATGAAGAAAAAATTGGGAAGCCCAAAAGGCTATCGAGCAGCGAAGAGTTCCAGAAAGGCTACGATGCGATATGGCGGGAAGGCCCAAAGGTTTCCTATAATAACACAAACGACTGGAGACGAATGGGAGACAAAATGTAGCTCTCCATCAAGCTACTTTATTTTTAAAATAATCTGAAATTATTATTCATCTTTTGCGCAACTATTAAATCATTAGCAAGCCATAACAAGCGCTAAGAGAGTTGCATATTTATGTCTGCATCAGACAATCAAACGCTTATTGGCATTTTAGAATTACTTTACAAAAACATCAGCGACGACCCATCAAATCCAGGCATAGACAGAGCCATAATACAAGCCACCCTCCAAATTCCCGTCAAACAAATGGATGACGTCGCATCGTTTTTAGCGCAAAAAAATTTGGTTACACTTGCTGGAACTGCCAATGGTAAATGGACCTTTGCCAAAATCACAATCGACGGTATAGAAACGATTCAGAACCAAGAACGATATGCAGACAGGTTAATTTTCACTCAACCCTCGAATAGCCAAAACCCACTGGAAAGTCGCGAGAAAGCTTTCAAAATTGAGCAGCCCCAAAGTTTTGCTGAAAGAGTTGCAGGTGCTTTCAAGCAAGCTAGTGATCAGCTTCTTGTCGCTCAAATTTCTGTTGGTGAGAAGGGAAAAATTGGGAAGCAGCTTAAATCTTTGGAAAGAGAGCTTTTGAAAGCTAAGAAGGCTGATTTAAATTCGATTCAGAAGGAGTGGGTGGCTTTGAAGAAGAATGCTGCTTGGGTAAGCCCTACTTTAGCGCCTATATTGTTGGAGAGCGTTAAGGTTATTCTTGATTTGCCAGCGTAGCTTAATGTCCTGAATGTGTGAATAGGATTCGCATGCCGCATTTGGGGCATTGATGATAAATAATTATTTTTTCGCTATTGCATTTTGGCTTCATTTCAACATAACATGAAGGGCAAAGTGGCTCGTTTGGCATATTTAATCATCAAGCCTTAGCTCTATATTGCCATATAACTTTTGCTTCTTAGAGCATATTTAGGCTGTTTTGGTCTGCACTTTAGACTTGGGTAGCTTGGTTGCCAATACAATTATTAAGGTTTTAAGACAATAGAGTGGTAATTTAAAATTGTGATGTTGATAGAGAGATGGGTAAAGATCAAGCAATAGGTGGAGCAATTTTAGCAGTTTGCATTATTGTAGTCGTAGGATACCTTGTTTTAATGGTAGATCCAGGCTTATTCAACCTAAACACAACTACCGCTAGATTAGACGCTGTTTTGATCCTAGTTTCCGCTGCATTCATAGCTATACTTGGAATCGGCGCATGGATAGGTTTTACAATGGCAACAACTCCGCCTCCAAAACCAATAGAAGAAATCACTGCTGAAGCCACACCAGAAGAAAAGAAACCGTCAGCTTAAGCAAATCAAATACTTTTTCTTTTTTTGTTGCAAATTTTTTGTTTGTGTTTTGGGTTGCTTTTTTGTTTTAAAGCTTGAATTCTTTGCAGGACCCGTCCCTAGATGTGTCCAGATGTGTCCAATTGTGTCGGATTGTGTTTAATTGTGTCGCAAGATCAGAAAGTCGGAGTTAAGCGCGCTAAAAATTATAGTGTCCGTTGAGTATTATTATGGAAGCGGATTTTTGAGACAAAATTTGTTCTTTGTGTTTTGAGTTGCTTTTTTGATTTAAAGCTTGGCACGTTTGCAGGCTGCGTCATTATTCGTCAATATCCGTCATTATCCGTCATAAATCGTCATTATTCGTCTTTATTCGTCAAAAAACGTCACAAAGAGACAATAACGAAAAATCAACACCATCTCAGGTAGTGAAAAAAACATCGAAGAGGACTTGACCGAAATTGAAAAAAACATTGATTACATTAACAAAATCGTTTCAGGGCCTTCAATTTTTTGCAAAGTTTTTTGAAAAGTGTATTAATCATTTTTTTACGCGGTCACCAAATCAGTAAGGAAAGTTTTTATTTCCTGGGCAGTGAAGGATAGGTAAGACTTCTTGAGAGTTGCGGTGCTTCTTTGCCTACAAGTAAAGAAAATATTAATGCTAAAGACACAACCAAAGCATCTGAAACAGAACTCAACCTGTTTTTCAAATACTCTTTAGACATTATGGTTTTTATCGGCTTTGACAACCGAATTAAGCAAATAAATCCAGCATTTGAGAGAATCCTTGGCTGGAAAAAAGGAGAAGTAATCTCAAAATGTTTTCAGGATTTTCTTCATCCTGATGATATAGAAAGGTCTACTTTGGAAGCCAAGGCTCATCAGACAGGCAAAAATGCAGTTAGTTTCGAAACCCGTTATCGATGCAAAGATGACTCATATAGGTGGATTTCATGGAACTCACATCCGCTACCCGAAAAACAAATAGTAGTCGGTATAGGCCGGGACATTACCGAAGGCAAGAAAGCTGAAGCATCGATAGAGCAAAGTAAGCAAAGAGTAGCGGATATTCTTGAAAGTATAACTGATTATGTTTATGCATTGGACAAGGATTGGAATTTTGTTTATGTTAACAATGCTGCGGCGAATGCATGGGGCTATAAGCCTAACGATCTTAATGGCAAAAATTTTTGGCATACTTTTCCCAGATTTACTGGAACCGAGGTTGAGAAGAACTTTCGTTACTCAATGTCCCAAAGAAAGATTAAGCATTTTGAGTGGAAAACCCTTTACGCGCAAGGCATCAGAGAATTTACTGTATTCCCTTCTGCAGAAGGAATGACCATTTATGGAAAAGATATCACAGAGCGCAAGAAAGCTGAGGAAGCAATGCAAACTGCACTTGATCGTTTCTACAGTAGTCTTTCAAGCATGTATGGCGCTATTTTGCTTGTTTCAGCCCAAGGAACGGTCGAGTTCGCTAACCGAGCGTTCTGCGACTACTTTCTCTTGAAGGAATCGCCTTCGGAATTGAAGGGTCTTTCTTCCGATGTAGTTATTGGAAAAATCAAGAATGCTTACTTGCACCCTGAGGAAGAAGTGTCCAGAATAAAGGCAATAGTCACTGCGGGAAAACCTGTAGTGGGCGAAGAGGTTGCATTGAAAGGTAACAGGACAAGCCTTCGAGATTTCATTCCACTTAGCGAAAAGGGCAGTTCTTTTAGTCGTTTGTGGCACCACATTGACATATCCGAGCGCAAGAAAGTTGAAGAAGAATTGCTTGAAAGTGAAGAAAAATTCAGGAACCTTGCAGAACAATCACCCAACATGATTTTCATAAACCAAGGCGGTCGGGTAGTCTATGCAAATAAGAAAGGTGAAGAAATAGTTGGCTATTCAAAAGAAGAATTCTATTCTCCAACTTTTAACTTTCTTAATCTCACCTCGCCCGAATATGTCGAAACTGTGAAGCTATCTTTTGCTAAACATTTGAGGGGTGAAGAGGTATCTCCTTATGAATACGTTCTTGTTACGAAAGAAGGCAAGAGAATTAACGGAATAATCGCTACCAAATTGATTGATTATAGAGGCAAAAAAGCAATTATGGGAATAATAACCGATATAACTGAACAAAAGAAGACTGAAGCCAAACTTGAGGAATACAGAGACAATTTAGAAAAGCTTGTTGAAGAGCGGACTAAGCAACTTAAGGATGCCGAACGTTTAGCTGCTATCGGTGCAACTGCAGGTATGGTTGGACATGATATCCGCAACCCATTGCAAGCTATAACTGGTGACGTATATTTGGCAAAAACTGAGCTAAGTACCATCCCAGACAGCGAAGAGAAAAATAACATCGAAGAAAACCTAACTGAAATCGAAAAAAACATTGATTACATTAACAAAATCGTTCAGGACCTGCAAGACTTTGCAAGACCGCTTAATCCTAACGCAGGAGAAGCTGATTTAAAACTCATAATCGATAAGTTGCTTGAAAAAAATGATTTACCAAAGAACGTCAAGGTGAGCGTAAAGGTTGAAGATGATGCCAAGAAAATTGTTGTCGACGCTGATTACCTTAATCGAATTCTTTACAATTTGGTCACTAATGCTGTTCAAGCGATGTCAAAAGGTGGTAGATTAACAATTCGTACTTACAAAGAAGCAAACGATACCGTAATAGCTGTTAAGGACACAGGCGTGGGTATTCCAAAAGAAATACAGGGAAAAGTGTTCACTCCCATGTTCACAACCAAATCAAAAGGGCAAGGGTTTGGTTTGCCAGTAGTTAAGCGCATGACTGAATCGCTGGGTGGCACCGTAACTTTTGAGAGTGAAGAAGGCAAAGGAACAACCTTCATTATACGTTTGCCAACCCAAATAGCTAAACTGTAAATTTACTTACAAGTAAGGAAAATCAGAAATTAGGGCACGTTAAGGTTTTCTACTTTTTTGAAAAAGTGCGTTTTATTATAGTTTTACAGATTTTCAAAAATTAAATAAAAAGAAAAATAAGATTGGCACGAAAACCGCCGTGAAATTAATGGCTCTTTTTGAGTGCGCAATAAAAGTTTCCTTGAATTTTTGTTAATGCAGGGCATTTTCCGTTGTAGCAATTTTTTAGCCATTGACATGGCAGATTGACGTCATAAACTCTTGGCATATACCCGTGAGCGTCTATAACTTGATTTTTTAATTCTACAAGGTCTTGAAAAACGGTTTCCATTTTTTATTCGCCTTAGTTGACTACCTGTGTTTAGACAGAATTTAACAATTTGTTGCAGTTATTAGACGACAACATAACTACTTATTGTTAACAAAGATCGTGCAAGTTAGCCATTCTTTATTTTTCATGGTCGAGATGTTGCGACATGAATGCAATCACAAATCGTTAATTCTACAAAAATTGTTATTATATATGGATGAGTTTTTTTGAATAGAGAAGAAGCGACAAGCTTACTTAGGAAAGTTATTCAAGCATGTGAAGGTTTAGGAGTGGAGGGCTTCATGCTAACTTCTCCAAACGCAGAAGATGCACTATCTCATGGATACCAAGTGCATATCAAAGGAAAAATAAGCCTGGAAAAACTGACCTGTCTAAAACCGCTTGCCGATGAGTACAAGTTAGCTATTGCAAATGAACCAGAAAAGAATTTAATTATTATTTATCGCCCATCCCCAAACATAAGTAAGCTCGCGGAATCGCAAATTGTCAATTAAGAATATGGGCTGATTTTTCACGGAAACGGATGAAGCGACAAAAATCGGAAATTAAAACATCTTAAAATTTTTCACTTTTTGAAAAAAAGTGCTTAATCAACACAGTTTTATGAACTTACCCAAATTTTTTATTCTTAAATAATTAATTTATGAACTATGTCATCTCCAAAACAACGTGGGGCTTTTCTGGATGGTTGGATGTTCATTCTTCTGATGGCTAACATTGGCAGTTTGATATGGTATTTTGGAGGGTATTTAGTGACTGCGGCTTCTCCAAATGGGGCTGGTTTCTTTCCAAATGGGGTATCTTTTCTATTTCTTGGATGTTCGTTTTTAGCTTGGAATATAATTTGTTTGAGCTTCCTGTACAAGTGGAAAAAATGGGGTTTCTTTGGTTTCTTTGGAGGTGTAGTATTTGCTTTGGGTTTGAACTTGTATTTTGGAGAAGGCATCTTTGCTTTTCTTGGGCTGATAGGAGTTGCTATTTTGGGTTTGGGACTTCGTCCAAAATGGAACCTTTATAATTAATTCAAAATTTGCGACTTCTCAATATTTCGTCTCTATGTACTCAAACGATAATGTAAACGTAACAAAATACTATTCGAACAACGCTGCATCATGTGGAATAGCAATTATTTTTTTAATAGCGATTCACTGACCAATCTGGTGATATCATTTGGTTTCTCAGCAACCTCAACTCCGGCACTTAAAAACGCGTCGATTTTGCTTTTTGCAGTTCCTTGCTTATTTGTAATTATTGCTCCTGCATGACCCATTCGCTTGCCAGTTGGCGCAAAGCGACCAGCAACATAAGCTATGACAGGCTTAGAATACCGATGTTTTGCTAAGTATTCTGCTGTTTGCTCTTCCATATTACCGCCGATTTCCCCAATTAAAACTACAGCTTCTGTCTTTGCATCTTCTTTGAAAAGTTTCAACGCATCAATAAAATTTAGTCCCACAACCGGGTCGCCGCCGACCCCAAAACAGGTGGACTCGCCCAAACCATTAGCTCTTAGATCAGCAGCTACTTCATAAGATAAGGTGCCGCTTCTCGATACCAAACCGACAGTGCCGGGGCTGAAAATGTTTGCAGGCATTATTCCAAGTTTGCACTCGTTGGGCGTGATTATTCCAGGTGTGTTTGGACCAATAATAGAAATTTGAGATTGTGCCGATTTGGTAAATATGTTTATTGAGTCTTTTATTGGAATATGCTCTGTAATCACAACAATTGTTTTGATTTTGTTTGCGATGGCTTCTAAGACGGCATCTTGAGCATATTGTGGAGGCACAAAAACTATCGAAGCATCAGGCGAATATAAATCGACAGCCTCTTCAACAGTATCGAAAACTGGAAGTCCATTAACAGTATTCCCGCCTTTTCCGGGAGAAACACCTGCTAATATTTTCGTGCCATAGTCAAGCATTAGTTTAGTTTGGTAACTACCTTGTTTTCCGGTTATCCCTTGAACAATCGCTCTTGTGTTAGCACCAATTAAAATTCCCATTACTATTTCCCACCTGCAGCAAATTTTATTGCCTGTTTAGCCGCTTCTTCCATACTGTCCAAGCTGATTACTCCTGCGTCAGCGAGAATTTTTTTGCCTTCTTTTTCATTTGTACCAACGAGCCTAACAGCCATAGGCTTTTTGACCTTTGAAATCTTTAGCCGCTTCAATTATTCCTCTTGCGACCTCATCACAACGAGTAATTCCACCTAGTACGTTAACAAGTACAGATTTTATGTCTGGATCTTCAAGGACCATTCGTAGGGCAATTTTAATGGCTTCCTTGTTTGCGCCGCCGCCGATATCTAAAAAGGTTGCCGGCTGGCCTCCATAGTAATTCAGCAAATCAACAGTAGCCATTACTAAGCCCGCGCCATTGCCAATTACACCTATGTCACCGTCTAAGCTTGACGTAAGCCAAATTGTTTTTAGAAGCCAAACTCTCCATTGACGAGAGTGCCTGAGCTTCTTTTGTCTCGTATTCGGGATGTCTAAAAAGAGCATTGTCATCAATAACCATTCGAGCATCCGCAGCCACAAAACCCGATTGTTCTGTTTCAATTAAAGGATTAATTTCTGCCATTTCAGCATCATTTTCAATGGCGGCTTGACATAGTTTCTGGATGATGCTTGATAATTCCACAAGTTGATCGCCGCCATAACCTAGTTTTCTCGCGATCGATAATGCATTAAAAGAATGAAAGCCTGACTCAATATCAATAGGTTTTCGGATAAGGATTTGCGGATTTTTTTCAGCTAGTTGCTCAAGTTTCATACCACCCATTTTGGAGGCTAACATAACATAGCAACGATTGAATCTGTCAACAGTAAAACCGAGGTACAATTCTTTTTTGGCTGCAAGTCTTTCTTCTATCAGCACCTGCTTAACAGTATAACCCTTTATCTCTGATCCTAAAAGCCGAGTTACGGCAGCCTGCGCCTCAGTTATGGAGTTGGCAGGTATTATCCCGCCGGCGTTTCCTCTTCCACTGACTGGAACCTGAGCCTTAACAATGTAGGGCGGCTTAAGGTTACTCAAGGCAGAAAGCGGTCAAATTAGAGTCAGAGATTAAGATGCCCTTTGGAATCGGAATTTTATGCCTTAGCAGCACTTGTTTAGCTTCAATCTCGATTAAGTTCAAAATTATCAATAACACTTTGTAATTGGAGGATAAGAATTTTTTTAGATTATCTTGCAATCCGCCTATGAAACAACATTCTAACCGGTTGAGAACTAGCTTATCAGATTGGAATTCATATTAACCATAATTTAACAAATATGAATAGGTCGATACGAAAAAAATGCACGTTTCCCAAATTAACACTGCTTCAGATATTGATTTCGTGTTTCCTGTTAACTTTTCGTTTTTTGAACCTTATCTTCATTATCACATCAAAGAAATTCTTGAAATTGGTGGAGAAGCATATGTATCCAGAACCTCCGATGGCACAATTTCAGGCATTTTCATATATGACGACTTTGAGAAAGGAGGAACAATTTACACAAGATCAAGGGAAGTCTTTGACTACTTTTATGGTTTAAAAAAGTTTAATTTTCTGTTCTCCGAGATGAAAACTGAGCTTGAAAATGAAATCTATGATATTTATACGATAGATATTGAAAATCTTGCCCTTGCTCATAGGTTCAGCTTTGAAATTTCAACAGTGGACAAGGAGAACGAAGGTGAGATTGAACAATTCATGTCTTTAACCCATCCAGGCATAAACAAGAAGTGGGTAAGAAGTTGCACTTAGAAACGGAGAAAGATGCTACATTGTCAGGTTAAGCAACGAAATTGCTGGGGTGGGTTGGGTTTCACTTGTAAACGGTATTGGACGATTGCATTCTCTTTACGTGAAACCTCAATACAGAAGAATAGGCATAGGCGAAGATATCCTCAATGCACGACTTCTTTGGCTCAAGTCAAATCATGCCCGTTCGGTATTCACTGAAATTTCACGATATAATATCCCATCTTCAAATAACGTCATGAAAGCGCAAATGAAGATGTCTGGACAGGTTTTTCAGTACTTTAAGAGGGACTCAAACAAAAAAAATGAAAATAAGTGATATCTATGTTCTGGGCGCTCCGCATATGGGGCAGGTCTCAGCTGTGGAATCTATTAGTGCTCCGCAGTAACGGCATTTTACTTTCACAACTTCTTTAATCACTATCTGCTGTACTGGTGGTTGTTTTGGTGTCAGATCAATGTTCTCTGGAGGAGGACCTGGCGGTGGAGGGTGGTTGTTGGTACGAATGTTGTGGGAGCGTTTTTCTGCCTCTTCTTGAAAGAGCATAAATCAGAATTACAATTATAACAACTACAACTAAGAATATCGCCACTATTGCAAGAAGACCAAAATTTGTGGATTGGGTTTGGATTTGCTATGGTAGTGCTGGCCATTGGGGTTGGGCGTTCCTTCACCTGTATTGTTTGGAGGCCCAGCGGTTAGTTGATAGCTTGTTGTATTTACATTCAGGTTTTCGGTGTATGTGAAGCCTGTTCCTGAAGGATTGGTGTCTTGTTCATCATAGTTATATCCCACTATGTATCCTGTCGACGGATCAAAGTAGGCTCGCCAGGTATAGGAGGCACTGAATTGTCCATATACGTCGTTTCGCTCATAGCTCGACTGTCCTTGAGCAAAAATCACAATCACGTTTTCATTTTGTGATGGAAGATAGTAAGCTGTAATTTGTGGACATAACTGTCATCTCAGTGTTTAGAAGAGTAAAGGTGCCGCCTACTGGAAGTGAGTTATCCATAACGAACCAGACAGTCGGATTAACATATCCTGTCTGATCGTCGGTTCCATTAATATAAAGAAAAGTGTCCGGTGAAAAGGTGAAATCTCCAGATGGACTCCCAGTTTCTACTGTGCCTGTGCTGTTGGTCCATGTGTAGGAGTAACTATAGTGAGCTGAAATGGACCCGTCAGAATTGATGGCGTTAATTGTTTCTAATCCGTTATATGTTGCTTGTTCGGTGTATCCAGTATAATCGCCGGTGCCGCTACCAAGATTTGTAGTCTCATTATAGCTGAAATGGTCTCCAACGTGTGGAACATAAGCAGCTGATAGGGGTACCATAAAGAGAGCTAAGAAAAGTGAAATTATTATAACAAAGGTATTTTTGTTCATCCCATGAAGCCTCCTACACCGTGAACATGGGCAGGATGATAACCGCCTATGCCGCTGAATGTTGAGTGATAAGACGAGTGTGCAATGATCAGAGGTGCGTAGTAGAAGAAGAAAATGTTTGTTGGGACATAAGTGAACTGGACTGGTGTATTCACAATAGTTGCGGTTGGATCAAGTTGCTTGACAAGTTCATTTTTGATTCCATGAATCATCCTGACTGCCAAACTTACCACTTCAGATCGCTCAAGATCTTTAGTGTAAGACCCAAGCATAAAAGATGCTTTTTCCATTAGGTCAAGAGTCTCATTAGCTTCAAGTGTTGATATTGATGCAAGTATTGCAGAAGCCACAAGTGGATACTCAAGATAATTTCTAAGCCCATTCTCAATTATTGTTAACTTTGATCTGTACGTCTTCCGGTCCCAAATCGGAAGTCGCTAAATATGCTGAAGCAAGCTCGGTATCCTCGGATACTTCAAAATTCCAAGAATTAAAAAGCATTCTAAACGATTGAAACTTGCTTACCAATTGATCTGAAGGCACATTAAATATCGAGAGTATTGCGGCTGACTCATATGAAGAAGTTATTTTAGAAAATTCCATGAATCTGTCCGTTGGAAAAGTGCCGTCATATCTTCGCCCAAACAGCATAGTGGCGGCAACGCCCACTGATAGAGGATTGGGAACGTGCGCTTCATGTTTAAGCTGGTGATCAAGTTTAGCTAAAGTTTCCGACAAACTTTGAAGATCAGAATTTGTTGATGTTTGCGAGGAATCTGCTCTAGATGAGTCCATAATTTCGGCTGCCATCATCTTGTTTTCAAGCGTGCAATCGAAATGTCTGAAGGAGGTCAACTGCAAAAAGAAATCTTTGACCAATTTGGCTGGGATCGCCTTGAATCTTGGCTAAACCTATAGATACACTCCAGAGCTGGGAGAGGTCCATTTCTGGGAAACTAATTTTCAGATTAGCCACATGATAGTTGCCCCGTTCCGCTATTGATTTCAGTTCACCAAATGTAGATTGGATTTCTTGAATAAAATCAGGAAATTCTTCCTCAGAAACCCTGTAGTTTCTTACGTTAAGATCGTTTAGCATCATTATTCCGATGCCCGTTAGTGACAAATATTTTCCATCATAGGGAACCATTCGGTCTATTTTCGATTTCTTGGTGATTAACTCATTAATCTTAGCTTGTCTTTCTGATACGTCGGCATCCATTTTTGAGACAAGAGTCTTTGTGTCTTCTACTTTATTTCGTTCAGCTTCTTTGTTCTCTTTGTTTTCAAATAGAAAAGTTATGGAATGGGTTTTTTTCTCTTCTCCTTCCAGAGCGTCCTTTGCGCTCCTGTCAGTATTTAATGCATTTGACAGGTCAATATTCATCTGTGTGAGGTTTGAAAGTTCAGTGACTTCTTGGTCATAATCTTCTTTTTGTATTAAAGAAACGTACCCTTTGCTGACGAGAAAATCCATCTCAGGAGATGGAATTTGCATTGAGACAGATTTTTCAGCTATTTGGGAGAAGAATACCCTTATGTCTTTGCATTTCAGTTTTCGGTCACCGATCCAAGATTGGAAATTCCTTTGTTAAACGCTGTTCGCCTAATATATTATTAATTAAAAGTTTAAGGCTTTGTCCCTCACTTGCAAGGCCAACAACCTCATCATCCGTAAGTGCATCTTTGAGGAGAATATTCGAACTGTATTTTCCTGTCTGTAAAGTCACCGAACCTTGCTTTTCGTTCTCGTTCAATCTGCTCATAGGCGTACATGAATTCGTATAGAGATCTGTATATCTGGTCCTCTATCTTTTCTGAAATTTTCTTTTCCTCCACTGTTATCCATTCCAAGCCTTCAAGGTCAACAAAGTAAATTGTGCCATCAGGAGCGAGAACTGCATCCTTATCCAGCCAGACATCATAGAAATCTAGTCCGCTGAATGTTCCATCTACGTTACTTTTTAATGATCTCACGAATAGAGTAAGATATGCAATTCCACTTTTAACGAAATTTCTCAGAAACTCTAATGCTTTATCGTTCTTGTCTAATTCAAACAGGTTAAAGATTGATTTTATGTTACCGCCGATTGTATCTCCTGAATGAAAATAAATTCTCACATTAGATGGAACCAATCTTGTTTCCTGAACCATTCGGCCCCTGAATTTGCGGTACCAATATATTTTTTTTATTTCATTCTCTAGATCTTCAGGTAGAAAAACAATTTTCATAAGGGGTGCAATTCGGAATCCATGAATTGAGGTAAGGTCAGCCATTTCTGACACTCTCATTGAGGTCGTTGCGTGCTCAAGTCCCTGTCCACCATATGGGGAACCTCTTAGCCATAATTCTCCTGTTAAGTATCGTGGAGCTGTTTCTGGCGAATTAACAATCCTTTCTTTTAATCTGGAATCTTTCAGTAGGCTGCATATTTCATCTTTTCCGAGAAGCTGATGAGAAAAAGGATTGGTTGTTGAACCGATTCCTTTAACTGAAAGATAGAAGTCGGTGCCGTCCAATGTTAAGGAGGGCAAAGTGGAAACTGCTCCTCTGTTATCATCCACAACAAATTCTTTAGTAGCCAAGGGGTTAAGTTCTGTGAAAGGCTTCATACTCTCAGGAAGGTGTATTTTTTCGAATTCATCCATCTGAAATTCCTGAAAATTCCTGTTTGTCAACATTTCAGAAACTTCATATGTATTCAGATTGATTGGTGAGCCTTTCAACTTCATGGCTTTCGACTTTGTATGAATGGTTTAACACTTAAGCTTTCTTGTATGATTAACACTTCAGCGCAATAACGACATGAACCTCAAATGATAAGCCTCTTATCGCTTGGTTGCAAAAAAATCATTTATGAGTTGTTACTGTAGGGTGCGTGGTTTAAACCCGTTGTTCAAATCACGCCGATCGAAAAAGTTTGGTTTCAATTAGTCAAGAATTAATTTTTGGAATAAGCCTTTTATCGCCTAACATTCCTAATACTAAGCATGGGTAGAATCGGCAAAACTTTGGCTTTACTGGTTGTTCTATTGTTTGTAACTTCTTTAATTCTATTTCAACCTCTAACTGTTAAAGCCCAAGCCAGAACCCTTGTTGTTCCTGACCAATACCCAACCATTCAATCAGCAATTGATAATGCAAGTGCAGGGGATACAGTTTACGTAACAGCAGGAAATTACACTACCATTCCTGAACCTTACGGTTTAAGTGCTGATAGCTTATTCATCGACAAATCAATATCACTAATAGGTGAAAATAGCCATGACACAATTATTAATACAAATCAGACTCAAACTTGGGATAATGGAATATACATTAACGCCAATAATGTGACAATCTCAGGTTTTACGATAATCGGTGATGCAAATGTTGTTGTAACTAATAACGGTTCAACAGTTTCCAATAACATCATCAAATTAACTGACGATAATACTGCAATAGATGCATGTGGCGGAATAATTTCATCTAATACCATTAACGGAGTAGGTGGCAGCGACAGTGTTGGCATTGGAACAGAAAATCCAAATTCTATGGTAATTTCTAATAATTTTATTAGTGGCTTTGGCATTGGAATTTTTGATTCAAGTGAAAACCTAAATGTTCTTAATAATACCATTACAAATAATTCCATAGGATTCGATACGTTCTACAATCCAACCTCATTTAATAATAACAACATTTTAAATTGCTCTCAAAATAGCATATTTCCTAGTTTTAGATGTTAATGCAACTAATAATTGGTGGGGAACAACTGATAGCCAAGCGATAAACCAAACCATCGCACCACTATAATTCATTTCACTATCCGTTAAATGGCAATGTTAAGATTCATTCCATTCCTTACTGAACCTAATTCCCAAGCCACGCCTTTATCAACCTCATCATCCACCGTTCCAGAATTTTCCAGCTTTAGCAATTGTTCCTTTGCTTTTTTCCATCCTATCAGTTGCTTTAATAGTTAAGCATCGAAAAAACGCTAACTTGAATCAACGACCTTTTCCCAAGTAGGGAGTACTCCACCCTCTATTTGGTTAGCTAAGGAAGTTTGACTTCAATTAGTCAAGAATCAATTTTTGGAATAAGCCTTTTATCGCTAACAGCAACATAAAAGTAATTATGGGCAGAACAAGCAAAACTTTCGCAATATTCCTGACCCTTATTATTGCTATGTTATGTCTAAACTTGCTAATAGTTCAACCAGTAAATGCTCAAAATCCACCGAATCCAAACAATATCACTATCAATTCAGATGGTAGCGTGAATCCAGCATCAGCCCTATCTTACATGATGGCAGTAAATACACTTTTACAGATGATTTTGACGGATACCTAACGATTGAAGCAAGTAATATAGTGCTTGATGGAGCTGGTCACATAATCAAAGGTATACAGGGCGAAACCATCGTTAACACTGATACGCCATCAATAGAGAATATTACAGCTACCTTTGACTTAACTAATTTAACCATTGAAAACTTCAACATTCATGGTGAGTTTGACCTTGTACGGTTTGGTATTAACTTTTACAGAAGTTCCGGCTTTAATGTCATAAACAATAGCGTTTCAAGCACTTACATCGCTATTGAGTTGGGTGGAAGCGAAAATATTGTTTCTGGAAATAAAATAACTGATACAGAGCATATGGCCATTCAGATTGGAGATAATAGTGTTATAATTGGAAATACTATAGTGTATGCAAGTGGAATGAAAGGTATTGCAGTTGCTATGTCATCAAATAGCACTGTGATTGGAAATTTGATTGAAGATAGCGATTACGGAATTTACACGTTTACATATGGCGGATTTTTGTACCCTGATGCGACTCCACCTGAAACAAGCATAGTGTATGGTAACAACTTCATCAATAACTTACGTAATGTGATAAACGATGGTATAGAAGGTGCTTCCATCGGTAAGCTTGCCAATTGGGATAACGGTTCCATAGGCAATTATTGGAGTGATTACAAATCAAAGTATCCTAATGCTTTGGAAATTGACCACACAGGAGTAGGCAATACACCTTATGTTATGGACACCAACAACATAGACTATCATCCTCTAATGAATTTAGTCCAAGTCAGCCAAATAATCAATTCTTTTTATAGTAGCACTTCTTCATCTCAAAACATTGTTAATTCTTCATCAAACGAAACGCTATCGGCTACCCAAAACACATCGTCACCTACGTCAACACCTACCGTTCCAGAGTTTCCATGGTTTGTCTTACCTTTGTTTATATCAGTGATTTCAGCAACAGCCTTGTTGCGTTTTGAAAAAGAGGTGCAGTTAGATGGATAAAGTTAACAAGAGTTTCGCATTGGCTGTCATTTTCATTTTTCTGGGCGCCTCATTTTTGATTCAACAGAATTGCACGGTACATGCAGAAAATTCAGATATTACTTCTAAGTTAACCGTGATAAATCCTAACAATAGCACATCCTACAAGAACAGTATGCCATTAAATTTCACGATAGATTGGAGTCTAAATTCGCCCATACCGTGGTGGGGTGGAGAAATCAGTTACAGTATTCATGGTAGCCCAAAAATCGATTTGAATGAGAGTATTTTAACAATTCAAAATAATACAGCAGTAGCCACTACATATGGAAATGATTTGCTAAATATAACAAATTTAACAGGTGGAAAACATACACTAACAATTTTTGCTGAGGGCAATTACAATCTTGATGACGATTTCATTTTACCTTACAACTTCTCGTTTAGTCCCATAAGTTTTTCAGTCAATACTTCGCCTGTTCAAGCGAACTTTTTCCAACATCCGTAATAACTGTCGTTTTAGGAGTAATTGTAATTGCTTTCTTTATTGTAGCTCTGATACTTTATAGAAGGCATCAAAAGTCCGCTTCATTGAGTTAATATAAACTAAATTTTAAACGAGAAGCTTGAAAAACTTAACTTCTTATCAACTTAATGGTGTATTAATTTAAGCCAAAAACTAAAGGAATACCTAAACAAACCTAAATAAAAAAAAAGAAAAGGGAAGAGTTTATTTTTAATTTTTATGCTCGCTTTCGAAGTAATAAAGCAGGGGTATTGCGCCGATAATAACTATGGCAAGAATTATGGCTATTGACATCGGTAGGAAATATTGATCAGCCGTGGTTACAGGTTGGGATGTCGCTGTTGCGCTTGCTTGGGCGGGCATATTGAAGCTCATGTGAGTTTGTGCGGTTGAGCTAAAGTACGAGTTTGTTCCGGCAAATGTTGCAGTCACTGTGTATGTTCCTGGAATGTTTGGCGTGAAAGTGAAGGCGTATTGTCCATTTGTATCGGTTGTAGTTGTTCCAATTACGTAAGAGTTGTTGTTTGGGTCAACGTATGACAGTGTTTCGGAACGCCTGTCGCGTTTGTTGGCTTGGGCGATTGCATGTAGAGGTACTCCATCCATTGACTCATGCTTGAGTCAGCGATGGCGGGTGTTCCTGCTGCAGGTATGCCTAATGAAGTGTTGCCTGGGGATTGATCTGTGACTGTACCCGTAATCATCATTTGTGAGTTGCTGTTTACGACTGGTGATGTGTCTACTGTGGTTTGGGTTTGTCCTTTGCCATAGCAGTAAATTTGGTTGTCATAGGCGTTAAATGATAGCATATAGCCGTAGATAACTGGTAAGGATGAGCCGCTTGCGAAGTTGAGTATGTCCCAGATTTCTGTTCCTGTGGTTGCGTTGATTGCGTAGATTTTTGCTCCGCTAAATAATGGTGGTCCGTAGTCGTGTGCCTGTTTCGACGTATATACTCCGTCTGCAATGCTTCCTTCGAAGTTGCCGATAATCCAAAGTGGATTAACACCGTATGGAGTGTTTGCTCCAGCAGAACCTGTGCTCCAGTTCCAAATTACAGTTCCAGTTGTCATGTCTATGCATTTGACTTCTCCACCAAATGACCAGGTGTATAGTTTTCCGTATGCGCAAACTCCGCTTGTTTGGTCGTAGTAGGCTAATGGGTTAGTGAATGATTGTGTTGGTCCCCACACTTTTTGTCCAGTTGTCGTGCTGTAACCGATGAAATTCATTGTTTCTTTGGTATATTCAGCGTAAGTGCCATTTGATGCGCCTGGAATCATCATAGCGGTTGCAAAAGGTGTTTCTGTTTGATTTTATCCAAAGTTGGCTTCCATCTTTCATGCTAAATGCCGTTGCATAAGCCAGCCTGGACTCCATTCGTATTGAGCTACTAGTCCTGTGCCGCCTTCAATGATGATGAGGTTGTTGTCTGGGTCCCAGCAAGAGTGACCTGTACCGTCAAGGATCCAGTTGGGAAGTGCTGGGCGCCGGTTGAGGTTTGATTTGGTAGTAATACTGACCACATTACTCCTTGGTTGTATGCGATGACTCCGTTTTGTGGCATCGAAAAGAATTGGTTGTCGGTTGGGTTTATGCAATGGCTAGAGTTCCACAGGGTTAGAGATTGTCTCATGCTGCCGCCAACTACTGAGGAGTTTAGGTATAATTGTAGTAAGCTGCCGTCGGCTGCTTCGAAGTTTTGGCGTCCGAAGGATCCTCCGCCGCCTGCACCGCTGATGCTTAGTATATAGTTTCCAGTTGCTGCATCAAACATGTCAAGGAAGGTTATTCCTGCTGTAGTTCTGGTTGCCCATAGATAACTTTGGGCTCCATATGTGTTCATTGTCTTGTAAATGTAGATTTGTCCGCATAGCAAGGTGTCTTGGGAGCCATTTGCGAAGAAGTTAAGGTAGTTTTTGGTCCAAAGGGTATGGCCGGATCTGAGATCTAAAGCAACAAAGCCCTGTGTAATTGCGTTATAGTTTGGCATTGCTTGGTAGTAGAGTACACCATTCATAATTATTGGGCAGAATTTCGGTTGATATTGGAAGCCTGAGTAATAGTTGCTTTCTGCTGTACCCCCGAAGTTGCCGCCTAATTGACCTCCTGGAGATCCAGGAACTAATGGCTGTGACCAAACGATGTGTCCGGTTAAAGGTGCTGTGGTGTAGGGATTGTAGTTGCCTGCAAAGTTGAAGTCTCCTGTGTTTCCAAATTCAACTGGTGCGTGTTCCGAGCCAGTTGCCTGAAATTGCAGACCATTGATGGTTAAAGGCTTCAACTGGATTTTGCCAATAGTTTGTGGAAGCGGGTTTTCTGGGATTAGACTGTATAGTTGAGAGCTGCTGACAGTGAATGTAACTACGTTGCTAGTGGATGCGCCGTAAACGTCTCCTACGTTAGCGTTTAGATTTGGGTTGCCTGGGTTGCCTAATGAACCTGTCAGTGTTTCGCCTGGGAAGACAAAGACTGCGGAATAATTACCGATTTGGGTTGGCACATATGTGTGCTGTAGCCACTGGCGTCGTCAGATTGGAATGGTCCTAATGTCGTAGTGGTTCCATCTGGCAATGTAATTTTGAGTGCCATCCCATCCCAGCGGTCACCTAAGACTCCGCTTGCAGTTGGCGGAGGTTTGTCAATCCACATGACCAACAAAACACTTTGTCCAAGACCAATTTGGGTGGGGACGGCTTGAAGATACGCCCAAGTTGGAATGGTAGTTCCAGGATATTGCGCTGCGTGTGCGTTAGGTACGGTTAGAGCTGCTGCCATTGAAAGCGTCAAGAGTAAAGTAATGGCAATTGCTAATATTTTATTTTTATATTTATGCATTTTTTCCATTTGTCTTACTCCTAAATTTTCCTGACAAAAGGTAACCTTAATGGTTAGTCTCCTGTCAAGGCGTTTCAAGTTACCGCTTGTTTTACTATATATAATTATGTAGTTTCGTGAGAACTGAGCTTATGTCATTGCCAAAAAACATTAATGGAAAGAATAAAGCTCACCTGCGATTTCGATGGTCGAAGACGCCTACAAATGAAAATGCCTGCATTAACAAAAATTTATGGAAAAATTTTTTTTACGACCTCAAAAACGCCATTAATTTTCGGCTGAGGTTTTTTCATTAATCTGTAATATCTTATTTTATTCCGAAACTGTTTTTGGTGGTCAACAAAACGCCATCATGTGCTGCAACTACTTTAAGGCGCGTTCCTTCATCAGTTTTACAGATTTTTTTGCGCGCATTTTCACTGGAGTTATTTGGGGGCGATATTTTTGTTTCTCTTTAAAAAGGATGGTTAGTTGTTCTCTACTTACTTAGCATCCTAATGCTCATTTAGATAAAGAAAGCCGTTATCAAAATCCCAGTGCCAATTAGGGAAATTGCTCAAGACATCCATACCCAAAAGGCTATTTGCTTTTATCAATGGTTTACTTTTATGAATGGGCATAACAAGAACTGAAGCTAAAAGAAAAAACCTCCTCACTATTTGGTCTGCCATCTCTCGTTTATACTTAATTCCACGTCTTGAAGCATTTTTGGGCGAACATTGCTACCATCAGCTATTGAGCAATTGTTGGGCGAGGTCGGTAAATGGTCAGTATCAATTGTTAAGAACATTGCCGCTTGGAATGGAGATATTGTGGTTTTTGTTGCCCCTGAATCTATGAGAAACTCGGTATCTCTTAGGTCGTGAAATTGTTATACTGAATAGACCCTATTCATCTTTCATGTGGCACTTGAGCATTGGTTAAAATATCTTTTGTGTAATAAATAATCCCCAATTAGACCCAAATAAAAAAGCACCCTATAACAAGTAACAGACGGGGTGATCAAATATATTCTCCAATGCGAATTTGTCGGGT
>CAVYXL010000005.1:0-83261 GCA_963772505.1 Candidatus Bathyarchaeota archaeon | reverse complement strand
AAATCCCAGCGGCCTCACCACCCTTACCAGGATTCTACTCGAGTGCTTTGTAAGTAATCTTATTAAAAGATCAAACGTATTAAATCAGTTATTCTGGAGGAAATCCCTGTAAACAATAAGCCTCTGCCTCTGTTTTCGGACATCTACTGGGTTGGAGCTAACGATACCCAAACCCCTCTTTTTGAGGGTCTATGGAATATCCCTGAAGGGGTCTCCTACAACTCATACTTAATTAAAGGTTCACAAAAAACCGCTCTAATAGACTGCGTAAGCGAGAAAAAGGCTCAGGAGCACTTCGAAAAAATCAGCCAATTAGTAGACATCTCAAAAATAGACTACTTGATAGTCAACCACATGGAACAAGACCATACAGGGGCAATCCCTGAACTCCTCAAAATGGCGCCAAACATCAAAATAATATACACGCCACTCGCACAAAGCATTTTCAGAAGATTCTATCAAATCGACCCGCAAGCAATCCTTGTGAAGGACGATGCCATGACGATTCCTTTGGGAAACAAAACCTTGAATTTCATCCAAACTCCATGGCTTCATTGGCCCGAAACCATGAGCACCTACAATCCAGAAGAAAAGACTCTCTTCTGCTGCGATGCTTTCGGAGCGTTCAAAACGTTACCTCAAGATGTCATTATGGACTCAGATATTGCAATGGACAAACAGGAGGTATGTGGCTGTAGCCAAAAATATTTTGCCTCAGTCTTCAATGGTCAACGGCAATGGGTCCTTAAAGCAATAGAGAAATTCGATAAAATAAATTTGGACATTGAAGTTTTAGCACCAAGCCATGGCCCAGTGCTGACAAACGCAAAGGAGACAATAGATAGATGGGCCGCTTGGAGCAGGGGCACATACAAAAAAACAGTAGTAATCGCATACGCCAGCATGTATGGTTTTACCGCTAAAGCTTTAAGCGCCATTGTTGACGGAATAGCCCAGGCGGGAGGCACAACTAAGAGTTTTAACCTCTCTGAAGATGCACCTGTCGATGTTATAACAGCCCTAGTTGAAGCCCCGGCTTTGATCATTGGGGTACCAACTTATGAGCATGAAATCTTCCCAAAAGTAGCAGACTTCATAAGCTTACTTAAGGTTAAAAAGTTTAGCAACCGTTGTGCTGGTGTGTTTGGAAGTTTTGGCTGGAGTGGAGAAGCGACAAGTAAAGCCGCGACTGATTTGACTGGTTTAGGCTTTGAAATGGTTGGTGACTCACTTCGAGTCTATGGCAGCCCAACAAGCCAGGATCTTGAAAAGGCAAAGCTGTTAGGTAAGGCAGTCGCTGAAAAAGCCTTCTCAAAATACAATGCAACATAATATCTACGGGTCCGACCCATTTGGGTCTGAGACCCAGCGGGCCCGTTTCAACCATTTTCAATGGAAAAAAAGAGGATTCGATTAATGCATTAGGAGCGTCACTCACAGGTCATGTAATTCTTTCTAATAGTTTATCTGAGTTCAGCAATTTTCAGTAGTCGTGTTATGCGCTATAGGAATCTTATATGCTCTAAAAAAACCACATACTTATAAGATAACTTAAGTTTATCCTTTTTAATCGTATTGAACTAAAATAATCCAACCTAAAATGTAGGAATGACGACAAAGAAGTGACTGAAGATTACACAGAAATGACTAAAGAAGAGGTTTTCAAAGACTACGGCAGCGTGTTCGCCGGTGTCAAAAGTAGGCCAAAAATCAAGACACGAAGACCTCCTAAGAAACTAAAACAGTGTTCCAAATGCGGGAGAGTAGGCGACGAAATGACTAAACATTCACTCACAGGTGAACATAAGCCACCTTTCATATGGCTGTGCAGGCAACCATGCCACGACGAAGTGCACAAATTCGGCATAAAAATGACAAAAGAAGAAAAAGCAGCACTAAAACGACAACCACCATGCAGCATACAATTCCCCACAGAAAACAACATTACCAATCCTTACACAAAACTAATCGAGCCTGAGTCGCTATATGAGCAAAAATTCAATCAGTCCTTCAAGCGAATAAGCTCTGAAAATAGAGAAACTCAATAAAAACTATGAAAAGCAAGTAAATCAATAAACACAACTGAAAACGAGCAAACTATTCAAAATGGCAAACAAACACAAAATCGTCACTTTTCCCATGAAAGATTTAAGAGAAATCACATAGCCACAAACCAGAGGGTACCTACCTTCACTTAAAAGTCTCTCTGTTTGGACAAGAAACCAATAAACAGTGAAATTTTTGTAGTTAAGACGTCTCTTTAATGTAGCCTTCTACATCTTCGTTAGGTAGCATAACCCATTTCTTTGTTGCTATGGGTATTACGGCAATCTTTATTCTGAGCGGTAAATCCCTCGCTTGTAACGCTTTCACTAAACATTTTGCTGCAAGCTTTGTGCTTTTTTCAAGAGTTAAATCTTCACGGTACTTTTCTTTTAGCATTGATAGGGCTGTTTCTGTTCCTGCACCTACAGCTGTAGCTTTGTATCCCGTGTAGTTTCCGCTTGGATGAGTTCCGAAAACATGTGGACCTGTTTTGTCGACTCCCCCTAAGATCATGGCCACTCCGAATGGCCGTCCACCACCATGTTGTGTATACGTTTGTTGGATGTCGCATATTTTTTGGGTTAAAACTTCTACATCAATGGGTTCATCGTAAGTCAGTTTATTACTTTGAGAGTTGATGCGCGCTTGGTCGATTAGGACTCTTGCGTCCGAACTTAAGCCTATAATGGCTGCTCCAATGTGTTCATCTATTTGAAAAATTTTCCACGAGCGTCTTTCTTCTTCAAGGGCTTCTACGTTTTCTTCTGAACCCAAAACAACGCCTTCTGCACATCGGATACCTAAAATGGTGCCTCCGCGATTCACTAATTCTCGTGCATATTCGACTTGGTAAAGTCGTCCATCAGGCGAGAAAACAGTTGAATTATAATCATATGCTCCTGGTTGCGCAAATACAGCCATAGTTTCAACCTCTATTTCACGATCTAACTTTACTCTTTTCTAAAGACTCATATAAGGTTGCTCTCGGTTCAAGTCGATTGGCTTTATAGCCAATTTTAAAGATAATGACTGGATTCTATCAAACGTCCTATTGCGTAATTGTAAATCTGTAATGCTTATAACTAAAGTGTAAGCCGTTGATGGTTTTCAGGAATTTTTATTTTTTTAGTCTTAATCCATTTTCAGTATCCAAATCCCTGCCAATATGTTTTTCAAAAAAGCGATTATGATGCTTTTCTTCTTGCTTTTCGATTGCCTTGCTGATTTTAGGTTCTGACCCATTTGGGGTCTGAGACCCAGCGTCTCCACCATATTCCTTCAGGCTCTATTGGCGACGTATCTTATCATTTTAGTCTCCTGAGTAGTTTGACGTCGCCAAAATCACAAACGTATTCAAATCATGTCTCAACCAATTTTTAAGCGGAGTCTATGGTTTTGCGATGTGTCGATGTGATGCAATGATCCTGGATTTCTATAATTAGGGATTAACAGCAAAACTCTTAAGTTGGACTGATTTATGGTATGACTGTGATTAGAGTTGTCCAGAGTACGAGTCAAACGGAAAGGTCAAGTCACTATTCCACTGGAGTTAAGATCAAAACTCGGCATAGAAGAAGGGGCAATCCTTGAAATCAAGGCTGAAGATGGCGAGATTGTGCTTAAACCCATTCCACCATTAGAAGCTGGAAAGCCCGTTGGCAAAGAAGAGCATAAGAGAGTTCTAGAAGAACTTGAAGTCCTAAGGAGACAGTGGCGCTGACAAGCATTGCAGACACGCGATTATTGATTTTTCTTGAATTTCCAGCTGATCTAGAAATGGGAACGAAAACAAGAGACTTTTTCTTAAAAGAAGCTAGAGGGCGCCTACTTGTACCAACTATAATCTTGGCTGAGTTTGTTAGGATTGCTGGCGCAAAGATAGGGGAAGAAGCAGCTAAGAATCGCCTAAGACTGTTAGAAGAAAGAGGCATGCAAATTGTATCCATTGAAAAAGAAAATGCCTTAATCGCTGGCGCCTTGCTTCTTTCTCACAGGGACGTGACTCTTGCCGATGCGCTAATCGCTTCATATGTAAAAACCGGCGATGCAGAATATGTAGTAACGGATGACCCACATTTTGAGACGTTAGGTGTTAAAACAAAATGGCTTTAGATTAATTTCTTGCTTTTTGGTTTATGAGAATATTTACTTCTTTTAACTTTCATCGCACGGGAAAACGCCAAGGGGAAAGCGAATGAATTCTTATTGAAATCAAGATTGATGACAATGTTCCTTTGAAAAGAACAAAAAATCATAAAAGAGTAGATCCAGAAAAATAGTGCCTAGTTTATGCGCTATACTAACCCGCACTCCGCAACTTTTGAATGAAAGGGTTACCAAGAGAAGAGCTTGAGCGATTGCCCGCCTAAATTTCCGCGCACAATAATAGATTTTAGAAAAAGCGACCGAGGCAAAGACTTCTATTGACTAGTTTGTTTTTACTGCAGATACTTTTATGCTTACCACACTGTTGGCGGCTTCCTTTACCTCTTGTTCAGTCATGTTTGCCATTTTGATTGCTTCTTTCAATGTAGATTCACTTATTATGTATTCCAGCGGGTAGGTTTTTTCTTCTATGACTTTTTCTTCTTGGAATCCGGCTTTCTGTATTAGTTCAAGGTATTTGTCTTTAAGCTCTGCTCCAGATATGCATCCTGCGTAAGCTTCTACATTATCTTGAATGGATTTGGGCAATTCTTTTAGGAGGACAATGTCCGAAACCATCAATCTACCGTTTGGAGCTAGAACTCTGAAGGCTTCTTCGAAAACTCGCTTTTTGTTTGGGGCGAGGTTAATTACGCAATTTGAGATTATGACATCGACTGAGTTGTCAGCAACAGGCAGGTTCTCGATTTCTCCAAGCCTGAACTCGACGTTTGTGTATTTGCCTTTTTTGGCGTTTGCTCTAGCTTTTTCGAGCATTTCAGGGGTCATGTCTACGCCAATCACTGTGCCTTTCTTACCGACTTTTTTCGCAGCTAAAAAACAGTCAAAACCTGCTCCGGAACCCAGATCCAGCACTCTTTCGCCTTCTTTCAAAGACGCCAAAGCTGTTGGATTGCCACAGCCTAAACCAAGATTGGCGCCTTCCGGAACTGCATTAATCTCTTCTTCGCTGTAACCTATCATTTTGCTTACTTGCTCATTTGTTTTGGCTGAACAGCAGCTTACATTTGAAGCACAGCAAGAACCGTTGGTTTTAGCGACTTTCGCGTAACGGTTTCTAACCAATTTCTTAACTTTTTCTTCCTTCATGTTTAGCTCTCCTGTTTAGTCACTCCTTTGAGCAATGGACCAAGCGTTTTGCTTACCGCACCAGCTAACATTTCAGCTTTTATCATCATAATGCAACAAACAGTGCCTTCTTTCTCGCATGCCACTACAGCTATCTTATCATTAGGCTTGAAATTTGCTTTTTCCCTAAGATCCTTAGGAAGAACGATTTGTCCTTTAACATCCATCGTGACGACTGCATCTATTCTACAAACGTCCCCATCGCAGTTAACCATTTTTTTCCCTTTCTATACCAATAGACCTTTCCATACTTAAATATTTCTTATTTTTCAGAAAAATCCGAATATTGTTAAATATGTTGCTAATATGTTAAACGTTGAAAATTCTTACCAATCTTCTTAAATACAGGGTTAAAGTCAGCGTAGCTATCAAGCATTTTCCTTTAGGGAGAAGACCAAAAGAACAGGTAAATGGCATGTGTGTACCTTCAACTAAGCCTAAGCCGCATCTTTCATTATTAAGTAAATTTCTTACAGTTTGGATATTTTTAGCAATGGCATTGGGCATAACAATAGGTTACATCTACCCTAAAGTATCCAGTGATATAGGTGCTTTGAGCATTGGAACAACCTCTATTCCCATTGCTGTAGGCTTAATTTTGATGATGTATCCTCCTCTTGCGAGAGTACGCTATGAAGACCTAAGGAAAGTGGTAACTTCCAAGGGTTCAAAAACCATGCTTACGGAGTCACTCACTCTTAATTGGGTAATTGGACCTTTTCTGATGTTTGTTTTAGCTTGGGTATTTCTTGGAGCCTATCCGGACCTGCGAAACGGCATAATTCTAATCGGTATAGCACGATGCATCGCCATGGTTATCGTTTGGAATAACCTTGCAGAAGGCGACAACGAATGGACAGCCATACTAGTCGCAATCAACTCCATCTTCCAAATCGTAATGTATTCGGTTCTCGCATACTTCTACATAACCATAGCCAGTTCTTGGATTTCAGGCTCAGGACAAATCGTAAACATTTCCCTAATACAAGTCGCACAATCCGTGGCAATCTACTTAGGAATCCCCTTCTTCGCGGGAATTGTAACCCGATTCTACTTCCTGAAAACCAAAGGTAAAGAATGGTACGAACACAAACTAATGCACAAACTAAGCCACGTTTCACTCATTGCCTTGCTATTCACGATTATTGTTATGTTTTCGCTCAAAGGACAATACATCGTGAGTCTGCCACTAGATGTCGTCAGAGTTGCCATTCCCCTCTTAGTCTACTTCATAATAATGTTCTCAATTGCATTTGCTATAGGATATTACTCTAAGCTGGGTTACAAAAGAACAACTTCTCTTTCTTTTACAGCAGCCAGCAACAACTTTGAACTGGCGATTGCAGTTGCTGTCGCAGTTTTTGGTTTAGCTTCACAAGAAGCTTTCGCGGCTGTAATTGGACCTTTAATAGAGGTGCCAGTTATGATAAGTTTAGTGAATGTTGCCCTCTGGATAAGAAAGAAATATTATGTTGATAAGGAGAATGAAGCATGAAGAAAATTCTATTCGTCTGTGTGGAGAATGCAGGCAGAAGCCAAATGGCAGAGGCTTTCGCCAAAAAATACGGTAACGCAAAAGTTATCGCTTCTAGTGCTGGTAACAAACCTGCAGAAAGAATTAACCCAGCGGTAGTTGATGTTTTGAAAGAAAAAGGTATTGACATCTCCGGGGACAAGCCAAAACTTATAACTGCACAGATGGCGATGGATTCGGACTTGATTGTTACAATGGGCTGTAATGACCAAGGAGTTTGCCCTGGACCTTTTTTTAAGCCAACAATCGAATGGAAACTTGAAGACCCGAAAGGCAAACCTATAGAAAAAGTGCGGGAGATCAGAGATCAAATTGAGGGTCAAGTAAAAAAGCTGATTTCGGAACTGTAGGAGAAAATCTATTGTGAAACTGTACATTGGATTAAGAAAAAAGGTTACTACAACAATGTTCGAGGGGTTAAAGACTATTATAAAAACCCACACTCAATGCTATATGAGTATGGATCTTTTAGAAGCAAGAAAAACGCTGAGAAATAGGTTAAGTATGGCATTAGGTTTGGGCCAATGGTGAAGGTTAGCTAAATCTTGACACCAAATGAGCCAAATGATGGCCATGTAAGAATAAGAGATTGGGAAGAATTCAAACGGTTAGTTAGCGAAAAAAAGCCACAATCGATAACTTTCGTCCTTGAGCAAAATGGCCTCTCTCCAAACCGAGAACTCTCTACGCTAAGAATCATAATGCTGTACGATAAGCGATATTATATGTTCTTTGACTTCCCAAAAAATGGAGTATTAAGGGCAACTGGCATACCGTTGCACAAAGACAAGAAGGGAATATTCAATTTAGATGAGGACGAAGTTAAGGTCATCTTAAAGAAGCAGTTTGAGAAAGATAAGTTAGATGTTTTTTCTTTCTGGACGACTTGAAAGGTGAATGAAGCTATGTCTATAGAGAATATATTGATGAGGTTTTTATATTTCAAAAGATCCGTTTGGAATGAGTCTCATGGCAAAAACTAAAGTTTTGTTCTTATGTACACATAATTCAGCTCGATCACAAATAGCTGAAGGGTTACTCAGATTCCTGTATGGAGATGAATATGAGGTCTATAGTGCGGGAACAAATCCAACGCGGGTTAATCCGTTAGCAATTAAAGTCATGGATGAGATAGGGATAGATATTTCTGGGCAATATTCTAAAAGCATTGATGTTTTCAAAGATGTCGATATCGACTTGGCTGTAGCGGTTTGCCGCAGTGGCTCAAAAATTAATTGCGCAATTTGCTCCTCGCCGATAGTTATGGGCAGACCTGAGTTGATTCGCTCAAAATTGCCTAAAGCTAAGGATTATTTAGACCATCCCTTTGATGATCCTTCTGAAGTAGATGGTAGCGAAGAAGAAAAACTTGTGGCCTTTCGTCGTACAAGGGATGAAATGAAAAAGTGGATAGTCGAAAAGTTTTCTTACCTGAGCGATCGTACACTGGCAAAGACCAAAGTCATTTTTCTTTGCACGGGAAATAGGGCACGAAGCCAAATGGCTGAAGCATTTCTAAGAAAATATGCTGGTGACCAGTTTGAGGTTTATAGTGCTGGCTTCGATCCTGAGCCCATTCACCCTTACACTATTCAAGTGATGAGGGAACTGGGATATGACTTAAGTGGACAATATTCAAAGGACTTGGCGCAGTATCTTGGGAATGAACGTTTTGGGATAGTTATAACGTTATGTAAAAAGGCAGAAGAGAACTGCCCCACATTTCCAGGTGTATCCTCAAGATTATTTTGGCCCATGGAAGACCCAGCGGCATTTCAGGGAACAGAAGAGGAAAAATTAGCCAAATTCCGTGAAGTTCGAGACCAAATAAATGAAAAAATAAAAGAATGGTTGAAAGAAAGAGGTATAAATAAAAACTGACGCCCAAATGTGGCGGTCTTCGAACATTACGCTTAAGCATTGTATTGGAGAATTTACAAAATGAATGCTAAGGTGGAAAAGATGAATTTTGAAAATGAGGAAGTTGACTGGAAAGTTGACGAAATTTCGGTTTATGGGACTATTACTCGTCCAAAAATTGAAAATCCTCATTCCGCAGTAGTCTTTGTAGCTGGCAGCGGTCCAACTGACCGCGACTGGTGCTCTCCGCTCCTACCTGGAACAAACGGCAGCGGCAAATTATTGGCTGAAGTACTTGCAGCCCAAGGATTTCTAACATTACGTTACGATAAAGCCGCATCTGGACTGCATGTTAGAGAAAACATTCCTAAGCTGATAGGCAAAATCAGTATGCAAAGCCATCTAAACGAATTGTCAGGAGCCGTTGAAACTCTAATTGCCAAAAAGTATGGCGCCCCAAACGAAATTTTTATGCTTACAAATAGCGAAGGAGCTATCCACGCCTTAAACTACCAATTGCAGGCAACGAACAAATTCAAAGGGCTTATTTTAACTGGCGCGCCGGGGCAATCTATAGGGCAAGTCGCGCGAAGTCAAATCGTCAATCAAATTAAACCATTGCCCAATGCAGAAACAATTTTGAAACATTATGACGAAGCCGTTAACTTGTTTCTAGCTGGTAAACCCGTAGTGCCTGAACCTTCTCTTCCTGAAGGCATCAAACAATTGCTTTTTTCTTTGGCAACTCCTGCGAATCTACCTTTTGCTAGAGAGTTGTGGAATTATGATCTCTCAGAATATATTGCGAAGGTGAATGAGCCAATACTAGTAATGATTGGTAAGAAAGATGTTCAGGTAGATTGGCAAGTTGACGGAAAAGCACTAGAAAACGCAACGGCCAAGAAAGACTCGGTGACTTTTGTCTATCCTGAGAACGCTGATCATGTTTTGAAGTATGAGGAAAAACCCAGAGAAAAAATCACAAGTGAGGCGCTTCTTAGCTACAACGTTCAAAACAGAAAACTCGATCAAGAAGCAACAGATGCTATCTTGAACTGGCTTAATCGACAGGTGCTCAATTCAAAAGAGAAAAATCTCTAATCATAAGAAAGCGATATCCGACGAAGAAAATCGCATACTTGACAGTCAAACCCGTGCTGTAGCCTCTGAAGACAAGAGCAAACGTTTTGACTGTTTTTTATTTGTCAAAAAATTAATATAACAATCTTTGTCAGCTTCTTAAGTTAGGGTGAAAGGTTATTATTTGCTTTGAACATTGGGTTTTTTGTCTAAAAGAGTTGTTTGATTATGGATTTGCCAGTAGATGTCGAATGCAACGTGATGATTGATCGAGTAATTGACTCTCGTAGATCGATTAGAAAGTTTAAGCCCGAAACCCCTCCAAAAGAGGTAATTGAGCAAATTCTAAAGGCCGGTCTCCAAGCCCCATACGCTTCGGCAAGTGTAACACGAAACGACTTTAGACGATTCATAGTTATCCCGCGAGAAAGCAAAGCTACACCAAAGATCGCATCAATATTGAAGCTTAAAGCTCAATCTTGGAGCAAAGAATTGGAGTTACAAATGCAACATGATGAATTCACAAAGCAGCATGCAGGACCTTTTCTTGAGCGACTCAAACTTATGGGCGAGCTTGGTGTTCCTAACATAGGTAAAGCCCCTTACTACGTCGTTGTTGCTGAACAAAGAGGGATTCCTCCTGTTGAGCATCTTTCGTTGGCGCATTGTCTTCAAAATATGTGGATAAAAGCGGAAGCTTTGGGGTTAGGTTTGCAGCTTCTTTCAATTACTCAACAGTTAGATACGGACATGGAATTTTGTAGTATTTTAAAAATTCCGATGGGTGAATTTGTTATTGATGGCTGCTTGATTGGTTATCCTGACATGAAACCATCAATTCCAAAAAGACCTGACTTAGCCAAAGTTACTGAGTGGATAAACTAAGTTATTTGAAGGGTCCCTTGTTTTTTCTTTTGGTTTTGTCGATGCTTTTGTATTCGATTCATCCAACTGTATATCAAACTGTATATCATAGTGTATAAACTTTCTGACCTACCTCCCGATAGGAGAGAGATAGAGAGAACGAGCTTTTAGAAACGAAGGATCCCCCAGAGAGAATTATTAACAGATTCAAAAAACCATTTTTTCAAGCAGTCAAGAGAAAATAATTAAACGTTAACTTTAACAAAAAATTAGGTAGAGAAGGCTATTTTTGGCTGAGTTGTTCATTGTTGATAGGGGTGGTAGGTTTTCTTCACAAGATGGATGGTGCGAAGATTTGTTTGATGGGCAGTTTGGGTATTATGCTTTGGTTTTGAGTTCCACCCGTATGCTGTACATGATAAATGCGAATGAAGCTACTATTGTGGCTATTGAGGCTATATCAATTATTCCAAACATATTTTCACCATTTTTATTTATACTTAGTTAGTTGCCCAGCGTAATATAAATGTGCTTGTGATTTGTTCATAATTATTCATAAATATTAAACGCGTGTCTAAACAAGACTTATATGGGAAAGAACATAAATACTCTTTTAATCAAAAAAACACGAGGAAAAACAATTGAAAGCTTACATATTATTAAGCACAAAACTAGGCACTTCATTAGAAGTCGTTAAAAGATTAAGAGAAGTCAAAGAAACCGTAGTTGCCGACGCTATCTTTGGAAGGTACGATGCAATCGTAATATTAGAAGCACCCTGCCTTGAAGACATAAACAAAGTGGTTTACAAAATAATCGAAAAAGACCCAAACGTAACGCGCACCGAAACATCCATCGTCTTATCAGAGATGTAACCTAAAACATCAAAATTTTTTTCTTTTAAATAACTTAAATTTTCATAGTTCGGTACTGAAACTTAATCCCAAATCAAAACGTATTCATTATTGCATTTGTTCACACTTGATCTCGCTTAAACTTGTTCAACTCAACATAAAAATAAAAAAGGGAAATGTTGGAAGTTTTGTCATGTTTATCTACAGTCTACGGTGAAATGTATGTTATATTTGCATCTAGAGTTATGGTTCCATCAGTTGCTAAGTAATTGCTGCCCAACCATTGCGGTACCCAAACTCTTGTCCAGGCGGGTTCAACCCAAGCAGAAGTTTGAATTGTCCAGCCAGAAGTTGGTGACACTGTAGTTGTGCTAGTTTGGAAGGCTGCACCGATCGAGCGGAACTCAAGAGTGAAAGGCGGAAGAGTGAAATTAAGCGCCTTCAAGTAGGCCGGAAAAGGATCCCCAACAGCAATGTTAACTGGCACTGTCAAATTAACAGTAACGATATCACCTGTTCTACCTACAAAGAGCGGGTCAGGACTGCCTTGAAGTTGGATAATATTTTGTGAGATTGCACTTCCATTAGTTAGACTTTTAACCCAAGTAAGAAAATTAGGGTCATTATTGTCAGTGATTGTTGCTATTGGCAGGAAAGAATTCAATGGAGGAACCCACACTTGGATTTGCAAAGTGTTGGCAGTTCCGAAAAATACTCCTTCACCATGATAGACATTACTGGCAGTAATCAGCAGGTCGGTGGGGCGATTTGCTAAGGCTCCCCCTCCTGCTGGCATATGGAGAACCACCATTCCTCCTGTCGCGTAAAGTATGCTATTACCGTTGCCAGTGACACTTTGAGCGACTCCGCTAGTGCTTTGTTGTGAATAAACAAGACTTGGTAGAAAGAGTGCAGCTGCGATAACAATAATTGTCAATGATCCCAAAATAGTTCCGAAGATAATTCTTTTCCTCACTTTTTTCACCTCCAAAAAGTGCTAAAAGCGCCATTGCCTACGGTGGCTGCCACAAATTTATAGCTTTGTTTCAAGCACTTACGTGGGGGTGCGCATGAGAGCTACCTTGATTTTACAGTTTTAATGAAAGCACTATGAGTGGTTCAAGTTGGATTTCAAGCGGTTACAGCTGTTCTTAGTTGCAAATCGTCCTCTCAACCTCTTAAGAATCTAGAAAAAACGAATGCTTTAACTAACCAAAATACTTAAACAAAAATTAAACTTAAAACACTGACCTGACGTTTAGAGATAAATAAAGAATATTTGTGAAAATTTGTTATTTCTTTCTAAGCAGGTGAAGCTGCTGGCGTGTGGCTTTCTTCATGGCATTTTGGACCCTTATGAGCTTTAAGAACAATAGAGCTGACTGTGCTTTTTACGCCTTTTATTTTCATGATTTTATTTTTGAGGACGTCTCGAAATTCTTCTATATCTGATGCAGAAACTAAAGTTACGATGTCAAATTCTCCTGTAACTTCGTATAATTCTTCGAGATTCTGTAGTTGCGTGAGAGCAGATAAGACATCGTCCATTTCTGAGGACTCAACAAATATGTCCACGAATGCTAATAGTTTTGACATATGGGTCTCTTTCCCATTGAACATGGGTTACGTGTATTTATACTTTTCTTGTCATCTGCTCAGGATATTTTATTTTTACGAGACAATTGTGAACCATTAACTTGTGCCTTTGGAAATTTGCAGCGTGCCATATTTGATAGCATTTAGATATTTAGCATTGCGTCTAGCCGTTAATTGTTGTTAAAAATTACCCTGAGAACTGATTATAAGTTGAAGGATAGTCTTTGATGAGTAAAAGGTTAATTCTTAAAACGTTTATGTAGGCATTGCCAAAAATCCAGAACGTTCCCTCTTGATTCTGATTAACAAGACTCGTTAACGAATCAGCTGAAATGCCCGTTGCATTACTTATTCCAGGTATCTGTGAGTAGGCATCTTGAAGAGTGATGTCGGGGTCAACGCCTGATGCTGAAGGTGACGCAGTTTCGTTTCTTGTATGGAAGAAAATGGGCAACGTGAAGTTTTGAGCTATAAGATTTGAGCCGACGGTTTGACCGTTAAGTTGGACAAGGTCGCCGTTTGCTTGTTTCGGAAAGAAAACTTGGCCAATACCCGTCATCAAAAAGGGATAAAACAACCCACAAATCAAAAGGGAAACAACTGCTAATCCTATAATCGGTTTAAAATTCCATTTTTCTTTTTGTTCAGTCATAAATTTCCTTCCTAAATATGAAATACCCCGACCAGGAGCAAATCGATTAGTTTGATGCCGATAAATGGCACAATAATTCCGCCGACACCATAAATTAGCGTGTTTTTTAGGAAAAGCGTCATTGTGCTGGTAGGTTTGAAGGCTATGCCACGGTTGGCTAATGGGATAAGCAGCGGTATAATTATAGCATTAAAAATCAACGCTGATAAAACTGCGCTTTTCAAACCAAGGTGCAAAATATTCAAAGCTTCCAATTGAGGAATAGCAGCCGCAAACAACACAGGCATTATGGCAAAGTACTTTGCTATATCATTAGCGATGCTAAATGCGGTAACAGCTCCTCGAGTCATAAGCAACTGTTTCCCAAGCATAACGACATCAATTATTTTGGCGGGGTTTGATTCCAAATCCACCATGTTGGCTGCTTCTTTGGCGGCTTCTGTTCCTGAGTTCATTGCTAATCCAACATCTGCTGCAGAGAGTGCAGGGGCATCGTTGGTTCCGTCACCAATCATAGCGACAATTTTGCTGTCTGCTTGTTCACGTTTTGCGATGCTGAATTTATCCTCAGGTTTAGCTTGCGCCACAAACTCGTCAATTCCTACTTCCCCAGCTATGCTCTTTGCTGTAAGCGGTTGGTCTCCAGTAATCATGACTGGGTGTATGCCCATTGTTTTTAATGCTTGGATTTTTTCTCTAATGCCCTCTTTTAAGACATCTTTAAGCCTAATTATTCCGATTGCTTCTCCATTTCGCATTACAGCAATTGGCGTTTCTCCAGCAGACGAGATGCCTTCTACTATGAGATCGTAGTTTTGCGGAACGTCGGCTGCTAATTTTTTGATTGATTCAGGTGCTCCTTTCAAAATGTCAATTTCAGATGTAAGCATTTCTGATTCGCTTTCACTGCTTGCAATTGAGGCTTTTCTTCTGATTCGCAACCGTTCTCTTCCCGATTTGTCGCCTTTTGGCAATGCGAGACCGGCATGACTTATTTTTACTCCACTGGTTCTTGTAGAGGCTGAAAATGGGTAAACTTCTGAAGTTGCGAGTGAGTTTAATTCTTTTGGCACAAAACCTTTCTCATAAGCCAATTTGAGGATGCTGCGTCCTTCAGGAGTATCATCGTGCCATGACGATAGAAAAGCGGCTTCGGCAACATCTTCCTCTGTGTAACCTGCAAATGGAACAAATTCAATTGCTTGGCGGTTGCCAACGGTAATTGTTCCTGTTTTATCCAAAAGGACTACATCTGTATCGCCAGCGGTTTCAATGGCTTTGCCAGATTTTGCGATGATTTTGCATTTGTAGAGTCTAGACATGCCTGAGAGGCCAATAGCAGGTAGCAAGGCACCGATGGTGGTGGGAAGAAGACAGACATAAAGTGCAATCAGAACCGATAAGTCAGCGCCTAAGCCAAGTGTAACTGACATGCCCAAAAGTGCAAGTATAATTATGGTAAAAATGGCTGTTAAACCAATAAGCACCGTTGTAATAGCCACTTCGTTAGGCGTCTTAGGTCTTTTGGAAGATTCAACCATCTTTATCATTTGATCAATGAAAGTTTCTCCAGGATTAGTCGTAACCTTTGCCGTTAGAGTATCGCTGACAACTCGCGAGCCACCAATAAGTGAGTCTCCTGGTGCTTTTCTGACTGGCGCTGATTCTCCTGTGACAAGCGATTCATCAACCATCGCAATTCCTTCTAAAACATCAGCATCCAAAGGAATTACGTCGCCTTTTTCGATTAGGATAAGGTCGTCTTTTCTAAGTTCTGTTGATTTTAGATTTATTATTGTTCTTTTCCAGCCCTCGGTTACCATTTTTTTAGCGGGAACTTCGGTTTCGAGTTTTCGGAGGCTGCCTGCTGTGCTTTTTGCCTGCTGCTCAGCAAGAGCGTCAGAGAGAGTGCTAAACCAAACGGTGAGCAGTAGAACAGCTGCGACTTCAACGTAGAAGATTTGCAGGCTGGGATTGGCCACTGGAACGAAGGCTTGTGGAACTATCGCCATAGCTGCAACTATAAAGAACGTTATTTCTACAATGAGCATGACTGGATTTTTGATAAGAGAAGTTGGGCTTAAACGCTTAATTGAGTCAACAAGAACTTTTCCTGAGAAAGCTGCCCTTAATCCACCTGGTGTCGTTGGCTTGCCTTGAGGGAGGATTGGAGTTATTTGGGGCGCTTTTTCTTGCTCAGTAGCCATTTGTTAGCCCTCCGAAGTATGATGAAATTGGTCCCAATGCAAGGAACGGGAAGAACGTTAACACTACCAGTATGATGATTGCAACAACTAAGACTATGGTGAATACTAGGCTGTCAGTTTTGAGACCTGATGTTCCGCCGCGTTTTCGTCCAATCATTGAGCCTGAAAGTGCCAGCAAAATTGCTATAGGTGCATAGCGTCCAATCAGCATGATTATGCCTGTTACTATGTTGAAAAATGGCGTATTTGCTGAGGCACCGAGGAAGTCTGAGCCGTTGTTTGCGGCGGCTGTAGTGAATTCCCAGAAAATTTGTGAGAATCCGTATCCAACTGAGTGGCCACTTATTCCTACTGCTGCAGCTGCACCGGTTGCGTAGGATAAAAGAGTTGGTATGAGGATAATTAGCGGGTGAATGAGAAATGCAATCATTACAAGTTTGACGTCACGACCTGTGATTTTTATGCCTAAATATTCAGGTGTTCTTCCAGACATCAAGCCAACGATGAAGACAGTTATGATAATGTACATAACCATATACATCATGCCTATGCCTTTTCCGCCCGGGATTGATTGAATAAACATCCCCAAAAAGCCAGATGTTATGGCTAGTGGATGCATTCCCAATAAAGCAGAATTTACCGATCCAGTTGTTGCAGCTGTTGTTGTAACAGTGAAGAAGCTAGACATGAAACCGCCGAATCTGGTTTCGATGCCTGGAGCTACCAAAGGAAGAGTTGGAATAAATGCTAAGACTAAGTTGAGCCCAAAGAGGATGTAAGCGCCCCATAAAAGCGGTCTTGACTCACGTTTTTTGCCTATCATTTCTCCAAAAACAAAAATTAACGCTGTAGGCAGCAGGAGCATCATCGAAATCATTAGAATGTTCGATATAGGTGACGGGTTCATGAAGGGGTAAGCTGCGTTTGCTCCGTAGAAGCCGCCTCCATTGGTTCCGATCTGCATAATGGAATCAAGAGAAGCTACTGGTCCAACAAGTATTGATTGCGTGGCTCCTTCGATCGTCTTTATGGTTGTGTATCCATTGAGGGTTTGAGGGACACCTAAAGCAAGAAAAATGATTGAACCAATTATGGCAAGGGGCAGTAAAATTCTGGTGAGAGCTCTTGTAAAGTCAGCGTAGAAGTTGCCCATGTCTTTTGAGCCAACGATTAATCCCCGAATAAAAGCAATTCCCATGCAAAGTCCTGTAACAGCTGAGGTAAATTGAAGCCATTGCAGAACGCTAATTTGGCTCAGATACGAAAAGGTGGCTTCTCCGTTATAATGTTGCAAGTCAGTGTTTGTTGCAAACGAAATTACTTGCATAAACGAAAGGTCAGGACGTACACCAGAGAAATGCATCGGATTAAGCGGCAAATTACCTTGGAAGATGAGTATGAAAAACCCAATTATCATCATAACAACATTTAGCAACAAGCCTGCAACAAAATATTGCTTCCAACCCATCCCCTGCCCTGGGTTTACACCTGTGATTTTGTAAATGAAATTCTCAATAGGATTAAAAATTTTATCTAATCGACTTGATTTTCGATTAAAGACTCCAGTGATATAGGGCGCTATAAGCTTGGCTAAACCTATGGTTACTCCAAGTATAAGAACAACTGACAGCGCTTGAACTGCATCGATCAATTATTGCAAAACTCCAGATGACATTTTTGCTCGTTATGGCTCCTGTCCCCAACTAAGTGGTTGATGTTAAGGTGCTTTTTCTTTGGTGGCACCTGCGCCCCTTGTGCGGCTGCAATATTATAGTAGTTATGGTGCTTTTTACACCTTTTATTTTCATTATTTGTCTTTGCAAGATATCGCGAAATTCTTCAAGCGTGGACGTGGATACTAGCGTTACGATGTCGTATTCTCCTGCGACTTCGTAGACTTCTTCGATGTCTTTAAGCTTTGATAATGATGCTAATACGTTATCCATTTGTGTTGATTCGACAAAGATGTTGACTGAAGCTAAAAATCGTTGCATAAAATATCTTCTCCGATGTTAAGTTTTAACGCGCCATAGGTGGGTGGCAAATAGCTTACGTGACAACTTGTCAACGCAAAGCAATACATGCAAATGCTATTTAGTTTGAACATAATTTTCGCAAGTCCAAAAGGCCATCTATGCAAGCTCTGAGCTTTCTTTTCTTATGTCACTGAACAGCAAATAACACATTCCTATATTGCTGGCTCGTGAAACAACATTTCCCAGATATTGCATTATTGGTCGCCTTTTCTCCCTTTAAACTTACTCATATTGACACTTTTATATAAGGTTGATTGTGATCGAGTGTGATTTGTTCACAAATTGTCTTGATTTTTGAACTAATTTATAGAAATTATCAAAATTACTAAAAATATGCGATTGCTAAAGATAACAGGTACGCCTAACCAATTAGAGTGAAAATATGAATGAAAATTTATTGTTTAATGCTTTTGTTCAATGTTTTATTGTGAACCTTAACGGATCTGCCCGATGGGTCGGCCATTTTGGCAAATTCTTTGCTCCATCGAAAAGCCGTTGGGGTGGAACAGGCAATTGTTGGACCCACAGGAATGTTCAATGCGGCAGTTGGGCATGTGAAATTGTTGTCAAATATCTGTCGATAGTAATACTCTTCTTTTGACGATGGTGTTTGAATGGGAAATTTGCTTTTTGCATTAGTCAGCATTTCATCAGTGACTGTGCTATTAACATATTTTTTGAGGTAATCTATCCATCCATAGCCAACTCCATCTGAAAACTGTTCTTTTTGTCTCCAAAGAATCTCATCAGGAACATAACCTTCAAACGCTTTTCGTAGCACGTATTTCTCTATTTTGTCACCTGAGCACATCTTCTCTACAGGGTCAAAGTCCATGGCAAAATCTAAAAATTCCTTATCTAAAAACGGAACCCGGGTTTCAACTCCCCAAGCAGCCGTTGCTTTGTTAGCTCGTAGGCAATCATATTTGCTTAACATGAAGAGTTTTCTTATGGTTTCTTCATAGAATTCTTTTTTGTTTGGTGCTTTATGGAAATATAAGTAACCGCCAAAGACTTCGTCTGCACCTTCACCTGATAGAACCATTTTGATGCCCATTGATTTTATTTTTCTTGCCATCAAATACATCGGCGTAGCAGCTCGAATGGTTGTAACATCAAAGGTTTCCAAATGATAAATAACATCAGGTATGGCGTCAAAGCCTTCCTGTATAGTGAAAATTATTTCATGATGGACCGTCCCGATGTAATCTGCAACTTTTTTAGCGTATTTCAAATCAGGCGAATCAGCCAAACCTACTGCGAACGAGTGTAGACGTGGCCACCATGCTTCCTCTTTGCCCCCAGATTCAACCCTTTTCTTTCGGTACTTCGAGGCGATAGCTGCTATAAGTGATGAATCTAAACCGCCTGAGATTAAAACTCCATAAGGCACGTCAGACATCATTTGTCCCTTGACAGATTTTTCCAATGCTTTCTTCAAATCTGATAGAACTAATTTCTTCGTCGGGATCGTTTCTGCCCATATGGGCTTATACCACTGGACAAAATCTTTGTCTTTTCCCATTAGAAAATGCCCTGGAGGAAATTCTTTAATGTCACTGCAATGGTCATTTAGGGCTTTCATTTCGCTGGCAACGTAGAAAGTTCCTTTGTCATCCCAGCCCACATATAAGGGAATGATGCCTATGTGGTCTCTGGCGATGAAATATTGCCCTTTTTTCTTATCGTAAAGAATGAAGGCAAACATGCCGTTTAGCTTGTTCAAAAAGTGCGGACCATACTCATTGTAAAGGTACAGAATTACCTCACAATCAGATCTTGTCTGCCATAAATGCTCGTTCATTAGTTCTTTGCGAAGAGCCATGTGGTTGTAGATTTCACCGTTCACAGCAAGAGCGTTACCATTAAGCTTGTCGAATAGAGGTTGTGCTCCATGTTCAACATCAACAATTGAGAGTCTTTCATGAGCAAGAATTGCTTTATCATCACTGTAAATACCGCTCCAGTCTGGGCCTCTGTGCCTGATCTTAGTGGCCATTCTAAGAGCTTTGTCACGTGCTTGAGGGACTGGTTCAGCAATGTTAAAGATTCCTACTATTCCGCACATAATTTCTTCGTCTCAACTAATCAAAGATTCTATTTTAATGTACCGAAAGAAGGGTTAATTGGAAAGTTGACTTGATAACCCTTTACCGAATTATCTATTCATTAGTTTAGTTCGGAACATTTTTAATAAAATTAGGCCAAAAAAAAGAGGTTTGGGCAGATGACACATCGTTTATTGTACTATCATGTGTTCGCTTGTTTTTTTTATTCTCTTTTGCCTCCGCCGGGGAATGGAAGAATACGCGATTCTATGCTTCGTGAGTTCAATGCGAAGTATGCGACTCCTACTACCATCCACACAGCGGTGATTGTTACCGCAATCAATGCTGCTAATTGTGTGCTGCCTCCACCTATGAATCCGAGCCAAATTACTGCAACTAGCATAACAACGTTAGCGCCCAAGCCTGCGATTGGAATTACGTATTTTGTTAGGATTGAGCGTTTTTCTCGTGCTAAAGCTAAGATTGCAATTATGCAAGTTATGCCATAGAGTAGGAAGGTACCGAAGTTAGATAGTAATGTCATAGCTGTGAGGTTTGTTAGTGATAGGACTGCGAATGCTCCTATTGCAGCTGTAACGATTGTCATGACCCATACGCCGATTGCAGGAGTGCCGTATCTTGGGTTGAGTTTTCCGAGTGGTTCTGGAACTTCAGTGTCGCGGCTAATTGCATAGGTTACTCTTACACCTGTGTTCATGCATGACAGTGTCGTGCCAAGTATTGCAGTTGCGACGATTGCAGCAACGACGAGCATTACGATGAAGCCCCCACCTCCGAACAATCCGTTGACCGATTGTATTATCATGTCGCCTATTGGAGCGTTGGAAGCTGCTGCTGCTGCAAATCCGTAATGTGAGTTCATCCATGCCTGCACACCATAGAATCCCAGCAGGTAGCAGAAGGCTCCTTGAATGATGAGTGAGAGTATGATTGCTTTTGGTACATCTTTGGGGTTTTTCGCTTCGCCGGTAAATGCAGTTACGGATTCGAAGCCGACTAGGACAAGTATTGCGATGGTTGCTTGGAAGAGCATGTGACTTGCGCTGGTCGGTATTAGTGGACCAGCTGGGTTGGCGAAGACGTAGGTTAAATGATCAGGGTTAATGAAGCGGTAGGCAAGTGCAATAGCTGTTACACCTACTAGCATGCCAATTTGCGCTATGTTGATCATGAGGTTTGTTTTTGTTGAGCCGTTGATTCCTCTGAAAGCTATTAATCCTACAAGGACAGCGAACACAACAACGATCGCAACTTCAGTTAATGGAGTAATTACGATTCCAACAGTCGATAAGATGTATGTTATGAAGAAGCCCATCATCCCGACCATTACACCTGGGTAGACCCAGTAGTAAAGATGGGAAAGCCAGCCGACGAAGAATTTTGCGTTTCTTGCGGTTTTGTTGCTGCTGCCTCTGTCAAGTAAAGCTCGTTGAGCGAAGTAGTATGAGCTGCCTGCGCCAGCGTCTGGGTATCGGCGCGATAGCCATGAGTAACATGCGGCAGTTAAGAAAGATAATATCAATGCAAGAGCTAGACCTGTCCATATGTCTGGGGCTGTGGAGACTCCTGAGGGGTCTACTTGTGCAGCTTGTAATTGGAAAGTAAGCCAGAGAAATGCGCCTGGGGCAATTAATGCCATGGCGTTGATGGTTAATCCTGAGAGACTTAGAGTTTTCTTCATTTGAGTTGTGGGTGCGTTTTGTTGGTTAGTCGCCATTTTATTTTGCTCCTATGATTCTTTTTTGAAAGATGCTGTGTGGTTGTCCTCGAGAGTCTAAAGTAATTAATTCTTCAGTGTGTCGCGCGAGTCCTTTTGTCTCTAAGTTTTGTGATATTTTTTTCAAATGTAACACCAATTTTGAGATTAGCAATTGATGTGTCCAGAAGAATATAAATATAGTTAATAACTGTTCATAATTATTATGAAAAACTAAACTGATTTTCAATAAATGTTTCATTTAATAGACACACAGAAAATACGTGAACAATAATCTTAAAGAAAATGGCGCCAAACTCTTCAAAAAGCCCCAATAATTAACCCAATAGCAAAACTTAACAAAGGAGCAATAACCCAGCTCAAAACTATAACCAAAAACGGCTTAGCCGAAACAAACTTAGACTTATAAGAGATCCCCGTTCCAAAAACCGCCGAAGAAAGAGCCTGCGTATTCGAAAGGGGAATACTAAAAATTGTAGCAGCCTCCACCAGAACCGTCGAGGTCAAAAGTGTAGACATCGCATTAGGGTATCGCATAAGAAAGAGCTCTTGAGACACTCTACGAATTTCACCGGCGCTCAAAAAGAACGCTCCAATGAATATGGCAACAATGGCTATTGCGACTGCTGTTAAGCTAAAACCGCCTGTGGCAACTATCAACCCGATTGTATTTGTTCCCAGAACATACGAAGTAGAAAATGCCAAAATAATAAGCAAGATTTTGTAGGTTTGGAGTCTTCGCCAGATATTTTTGGGCGGATTCTTATTGATAATTCTTATGAGGTAAAATGCAAAAACTATCGCGATAAGAGGAGCCGCCACCCAGAGAGCAACAACTTCAGCAACATAAACTCCACCCGAAAGTTCCCCAGTAGCAACCGATAAACCTGCAAACAAACCAACAAGCGACATACTAAGAGACATCGGTGCTCTAATTAAGTCAGCAATAACAAAAATTATAATCGCAACCAACAAAGCTTCAGCACGCGACTGCAAAACCGCATTCGGAAGCAAAGTATTCACCGTTTTTGCCATGCCTGCTCCTTGAGCAACAAGCCCAATAGAAAATCCTGCAGCGCCCAAAAACATTCCAAATCTTTTACTAATGATTCTAGAGCCTATAGCTGGACCAACACATGCAGACAAATTATTACCTGAAACTAACATGACCGCGACAAAAGTCAATATTAAAACGGCAATTGAGAGCCAAAGCATGTTTGTCACTTAAGAATCGAAGATACAACGGAAACTATCAAATCTGAGAAGTCCTCGCAAGAATCAAGTATATCATCACTTTTATGCAAAAGCTCAGAATAATGAGTGAATTCTAAATAATGTAGTTGCGCAGTTACGCTATATAGTCTGTCAAATCCTGCATCTTTAACATCATCTCCCTGCTCCTCTAAAGCTTCAATTTCTTTTCGCATATCTAAAATCTGGGTAAAGCTCGATGAGGTGAGTGCCTGTTTGAGTTTTGAAAGGGATTTTTCGGCGAGAGCAAGCATGTTATCATAGACGGAGTCCCAATCAGTGTGGTTTTGTTGAAAACCTGATGCATACGCTGTTGCCATTCGATTAATTTCCCGGGCTATGTAATAATATGTGTCAACGATGTTGTCAGCTGTTTGGACACAGTCAAGAAGATTATCTATTATGTTGGGGCTTATGGCGCCGCCTGTTATGTCTTCACTTATTTTGAAGGCTATTTCATCAGATTTTTTCTCAAGCAACTGAACTTCCTGTAAGAGTTGATTTAACTCGTTTTCTTTGTAATCCATTTGGAACATTTTCGAAACAAAAGTGTTGGCTTGTGCTGCAATGTCGATTATTTGAGCGAGTTCACCAAAAATGTTTTTTTCTCCAACAACCAAGATGCCCTTGAGACTCTTCAACCCAAATTCCTTCCCTTTAATAAATTAAAGATACTTGGTTTGCTATATTAAATATTTAATTTTTCTTTTAATCAAACCTAACTCATGAAAAACTAAATTATTCTTTTTAAGACTAATCTGTGCATTAAATTGAATGCAGAAAATTCTAAGAATAAACTTTTAACATCAAGCCTAAATTAACTTGCTATATTCTTTAACAGCATTCATTGAAATTAATGTGGTTGTTCTTTTGATGAAACGTTCAGCTAATAATTTTTTTAGAAAGCCATTGAGGCTTGCGTTGTCTCGAAACTTTGCAACGACAACGGCGTCATATTCTCCGGTTATGTCATAAACCATAAGAACGTTACTTTCTTTAGCAATTTCATTTTCAACTTCGAGCATATGGCCGCCCTCAACTTGAATCATTATAATAGCGGTTAAGGCGTAACCCATTTGTGTAGAATCGACAATCGGCGCGTAACCTAAAATGACGCCATCTTGCTCTAAACTTTTTATGCGGTTATGCAAAATATTCGGTGTTAACCCAATTTTATGTGCAAGTTTGCGTAAGCTTACTCGCGAATCTTCTTCTAACGCCCGGATAATTTGCAAATCAACGGCATCTATTTCTTTCATTGGGCTTTTTTCAGGTTTGAAGCCCAATTAATCTCACATCCTAAGATATTTTACATTTGTTTAGGCAAACAAGGCATATATAAACATACTGCACCAAAACAGTTATGGCTGTAAACAATAGTCAAAATAATCAAAGAATGCATAGACAAACTGAGAACATATTTTCTAAATAGCTTGATTAAAACTTAATAAACGTTACAAGAACCAATTAAGTTGACCCATAAATGAACAACCACCAAAAGGCTGAGCATATCCGCAAATGCTTGGAGCTTGCTATACTGTTTGAAGTTAGCGCAGACAAACCAGGCAACGTTAATCTAACCTCAAGTTTTGAAGGTACAACAATTCAGCATTTCTTAGCTTCAGCCGTCGCTGCAGGGTCCTCATTTCAAGAAGCCGCTTACCGGGGTTGTTCAATCGCAGAAAACAAGCTATCCATCAGTGAAGTCGGCCTGGGGCAACTGATCAAGAACTGTGCCAACGACGTTAACACTTGGCAGCATGGTGGAAATACAATTCTTGGCACTATTATGCTGTTTGTTCCGATTGCTATAGCTGCAGGAATGACTCCGATCGACGAAAACTGCAGTTTTGAATTCTCCATTCTACGCAAAAATATTGATTTAGCAGTTAAATCGACCACAGCTTGTGATTCAGTGCATCTGTATGAAGCTGTGGATATTGCCAATCCGAGCGGTCTCAACGATGCTCCCGATTTGGACGTAACTGACCCACGCTCTAAAAAGCGTTTGATTAAAGAAAATGTAACTTTATTTGAGGTTTTCAAAATCGCGTCAAAATACGACGACATTTGTGCTGAATGGATATGTAATTACCAAGTAACCTTCGATTTAGCTTACCCATACTTGGTGGATCAGTTAAAAAGTAAATCTTTGAGCATGGCAGTTGTCCATACCTTTCTAAAAATCCTCTCAGAACACCCCGATACGTTCATTGCAAGAAAGGTTGGCAAAGAAAAGGCAGCGGAAGTGTCGTCTAATGCTAAAGTTATTTTGGAGCTTGGAGGGTTAGAAACACCAGAAGGAAGAAAAAGCATAAAAGAGTTTGATAAAAAATTGCGTTTATCCCAAAACAAATGCAATCCAGGGACGACCGCTGATTTAACTGCGGCTGCGTTGGCCCTTTGCACGCTTGGTGGATATAGACCTTAATCGGGCGAGCGCTTGTAGCGTTAAGTTAATATGAAAAAACCAATATGGATACAGGTTACCTGAAGTGAAATTATGGCAGCTTTAAGTGTAAATCAAATGGCTTGGAAAATAGCCCAAAAATTTATTGACAATCCCGAATTTTATGGTGTTACTATTTCAAAATCGACTACAGGAGCCACAATTATAGATGCAGGTGTAAAAGCTCAGGGCGGCTTTCAAGCAGGCAAAAAACTCACTGAACTTTGCATGGGTGGAGCTGGAAAAGCTCAGTTAGGCTTCAAAACCTACGGCGACTTAACTTTTCCCTCAATAACCATTAGTTCAGATTATCCTGCCATAGCAATGTTGGGTTCACAGTTTGCAGGATGGCGCATAAAAGATGGCGACTCAATAGCGATAGGGTCAGGTCCAGTTCGAGCTTTAGCGTTGAAACCTAAAGATGTTTTCGAAGAAATAGGTTATAAAGACGTAAGTGACAAAGCCGTGCTCACATTGGAAAGTAATAGTTTGCCTTCTGATTCACTTGTTGAGAAAGTCACAACCGCCAGCAACATTTCCGCACCAAACCTAATAATTGTGGTTGCCCCAACAGCATCTATCGCAGGTTTAACTCAAGTAGCGGGCAGAGTAGTTGAGGTTGGCATTCACAAACTAAGAACTCTTGGCTTAAGCCCCAAAATGATTCGTTATGCATTGGGTTTTGCTCCGATCCCTCCACTTGGCACTGATTTTGAAGTGGCAATGGCACGAACAAACGACGCTATCCTTTACGGCGGAACCGTTTACTGCACCGTGGACTATGATGATGAGGCAGCATTGCAAAACATTATCGCACAGGCGCCGTCAATGGCTTCAAAAGATTACGGCAAACCATTTCTACAGATTTTCCGCGAAGCCGACAAGGACTTCTACAAGATCGACCATGGCTTATTTGCTCCCGCTTCAATAATCATAAACAATGCTAAAACTGGCAGAACCTTCAAAGCGGGACAAATAAATCCTAAGGTGCTAGCTCAATCCTTAGGGTTCTAAATTTTTTTATTTTTTATTTTACAGTTTGAATCTTGAAGTTACTGGTATCGCTATCAAGAAGGCGATTGGTATTGTGTACAATGCTACTGTAGCGTTAAATAGTGCACTTAGCGGTAAAAAAGCCAAAGCAGCAGGTTGAGTGAAAGAGAAGCCAATTGGATAGGGCTGCTGAATCGAAAAGTAATTTACAAAAGTTGTAACAACCACGCGTAGTATGATTCCTAAAGCCGTGGCTGATATGCTTATGATTTTTATGTGCCGTTTGAGGTAATTGCTAAAGTTTTCTGTTTTACATCCGCGAACGGCAAGCTTATAAGGTAAATAAATTCCTGCAAACATTGAAAGGATTGCAATTAAATTGTAGATCGGTCCTGCATTTGCGCCTGGGTTAAAAACGGCAAATAGAATGAGCATGTTTATCACTGCAACTGCGATACCTACTTTTGGTCCTATTGCTATGAATGCTAAGACTATTGGAATTTCCCATAGTTGGTAGAACAGGAACGGTGCATAGGGTGCTGGAATTTTTGGTCCCGCAATATTTAGAGCTGCGGTTAAAGCTACGAAGATTATGATTAATGCGAGCGTTTTAGTGTTCAAATGGTGGCACTTCTATTTGTTGAATGCCAGCGTTAGCTATTTAAGAGTAGTTACTCAAAAAAGAGTGCGTTTGAAGCAAAAATCGGAAATAGTGATAAATAAGCCCTAAGATAACAATTAAGATAGCACAGTGAATCCTATTGACTGAAACAATCCAATTCTCTTCAGCATTCGAAGTTAAACATTGGCTTGAAGACCAAACAAAATCCACACTTACACCCGTGCATGCCCAAGCCAAAAAACTAAGGGACGAAATGAACATGGCGATGCAGAGCGTCACCGAAGTCAGCAAGATGCTCTTAGATAACAGCACAAAAGAAATCGATAGAAGAAATATGAAAGTTTACAATCGAGCCAGAGCCTTAAACAAACTTGCTCATTTATTTCTTGATCGCCTCAAAAAAATTAGTCCTCCCGAAGAAATCTCCTATGACACATTAAACAGATATGCCCAGGAAATTCAAAAAATCATAATAGTAAACGACATAGACATCAAAAATTGGTTTCCAAGAATTTCACCTTTCTTTATCATGGATAGGCGAAAGTTTTTAGCGATTTATGAGCGGGCTAAACTTTCGTATCAAACCCTCAACGATTTTGTCACAAAGGAATATGTTAAAACTAAGACTCTGGAAGAAGCACTTCAACTTCTAACCGAATTACAGAGCATCCAAAAACAAATTGTTATAATCGGCGAAGAAAAAGAACAAATAGAAAATGAGCGCTTGCCAGTGGAAAAAGAAATTGCAGAATTGGAACAGAAAATTGATGAGTTGAAAACTAAAGGTCCCATTGATAAGCTAAACTTGGTAAACATTGAAATAGAAAACTTAAGCAATGAGGTGAAGCATTCACTGCGGCACCTTCAAAAACCTTTCATAAAAATGCAAGCCTTAGCCACTACGGGCGGCGGAGCAGGAGTAACACCAGATGAACTCATCAAAGTGAATCTGTATCTGGAGAAGCCTTTTGAAGCAATAATAGCTGAAAAAACTGATTACCCCGACCTTAAAGAAATCTTGCAAAAACTTGAAAGTCTAATCCAAGAAGATAAACTTAAACTAAAACAAGACAAAGCACGAAAAGCCCAGCAATCAATAAATGAAATAGTTACTCAAAACTCGCTAGCCAAAATTCAAATCAGATGTATCGAAATGGCAAACACAAAGCAACTTCTTCTATCATCTGTTCAATTAGATGAAATAAAACGCAACCTCCAAGCTTTTCAGGAACAACTTGATGTCCTTAAAGCAAGAAAAACAAGCATAGAAACCCAGGAAACAGTAAAACAAAACGCCTACACCGAAGCTGACGATAAAATCAAAAATATGAAACGGACAATTGAAAAAAACATCCTCAGTTCAATCAACGTAAAAGTTCAAATCCCATAATTGCCCGTGTGTTTACCTATTGGATCTACCTTTACTTGCCAAAGAAGCCCTCAACTTTCAAAGCAGAGACTTTATTAAGGTAGTTGAAAAAGCAAAATCGCTTCTATCAAAAGAAAAAGGACAAATCGGCAACCTAACAATAATTGATCACTTAGTAAAGCTTGAGGCATTAGGCAACGCCTTAGTGATTGGTGACTTGCACGGCGACTTAGATAGCCTCATCTTGATCCTTAAAGAAAGCTGCTATTTAGAACAAATGGAAAAAACTGATAAAGCAACCCTGATTTTTTTAGGTGATTACGGTGACAGAGGCGAAAAAACGCCAGAAACATACTACTTGATTCTAAAGCTTAAGCTTGCTTTTCCCAAACAGATCGTGCTTTTACGTGGAAATCATGAAGCGCCAAAAGATTCACTTGGCCTTCCGCATGATTTGCCAATCCAATTTCGAAAAAGGTTTGGTGAAACTTGGGAACCTGCTTATGAACAAATACGATCTTTTCACGATCATCTCTATACTGCAGTGTATGTTCAAGGGCGATATTTAATGCTCCATGGAGGCTTATCTTCAGACATTATTAGTTTGCAAGACATCGCGCACGCTCAAGAAAATAACAGCAAATTATTGTTTGAAGAATTGCTTTGGGACGATCCCGATGAAAAAGTGCATAATGCTTCTTTTTCGCCTCGAGGTGCAGGGAAACTTTTTGGAAAAAAAGTTACAGAAGAGGTTCTCAAGCGGCTGAATGCTAAAATTTTGATTCGAGGCCATGAAGCAAGTAATGGGGGCTTCAAAACGAATCATAACGAGAAAGTGTTAACTTTGTTTTCAAGAAAAGGCGCACCCTACTTTAACAGGAATGGAGCATATTTGCAATTACCTTTAGCGGAAACATTCGAGAATGCTCAGCAACTGATCCCCTTTATTCATAAATTTTAAAATAGCCTGATTTTCGAAACGCTTAATTGTTTCTTTAACGCTACCTAAAATAATAATCAACTTGTTTTCTGTCCATGTAATACATGTTTTCAGTTTGGAATAGAGGTTTAATGATTGGATAACGAGAACGCCATTCAGACAATTAACTTAACCAAAACATTCAAATCCAAATCTCCGAGCTCAAGCTCTAGATTTTAGTCGAAAGACTGTTTCGACAAATGCAATTGACCATCTTGACTTTGAAATCAAGAGGGGCGAGCTTTTTGGCCTTCTTGGCCCCAATGGAGCAGGCAAAACAACGCTCGTAAAAATGTTATGTACTCTTCTTCCTCCTGATAGCGGGACGGCGTTTGTTAACGGTTACGATGTAGTTAAACAACAAATGCAAGTTAAACAGTCCATTGGCACGCTTTTCAGCGTTGGAGAAAGAGGCTTTTTTTGGCGGCTTAACGGCTACAGGAATCTCGAGTTTTTCGCAGCAATCTATAATGTGCCAAAGCAGAAACGGCATGAACGGATAATGGAAGTTTTGCAGTTGGTAGGTTTAGAGAATAGCACTTTCCAATTGTACCAGAAGTATTCGGGAGGCATGAAAAGAAAACTTGCGCTTGCTAGAACATTGCTTCCGGACCCACCGATTATAATGCTTGATGAACCAACGACTGGTTTAGACGCTGTCGCGTCACGAAACATTCGAGACTTCGTTAAATGCACAGTTCAAGAAACAGGAAAATCAGTGTTATACACTACGCATTATATTGAAGAGGCAGCACAAATCTGCACAAAAATCGGCATCCTTAAACAGGGAAAAATCATTGCCTGCGACACCCCAAATGCAATAAGAGAAAAAATAAAGAAAGAAGAGCTAATCTATTTGATACTCGAGGAAATAACCCCCGTTCAAATAGAAAAGATGCGTTCAATCCAAGGGGTGACCACAGTAAATGAAAGAACAGATCCGGACCTAATGCCTAACCAGAAGGGGTTATGCGTTGAACTTAAAAACGTTGACCAACTGCCTTCGATATTTGATTTTCTTTTCGATCAAAAAATCAAGTTTGTCAATTTTAGACGTGAAGAACCCAGCCTTGAAGATGCATTTATTGAATTAACAAGGAGGACTTGATTGGTTGGGCTTGTCGAATGAGCTAGAGAAAATCTGGTATTTTATGAAGCGCGACATGGTAAGCTTCTCAACTTACAAGACAAACGTTGCTATACTCATAGGCACGGCGGTTTTTGGCGCCTTAACTTTCGCTTATGTCGGGGAAAGCTCGGTCAATCAAGCCGTAACTGAAACGTATGGCATAAGCTACACAACTTATCTAATTATCGGGTTAGCATTCAACAGTTACTTGGGACAAGCTTTAACATTAGTGCAAAAAACGGTTAACCCCTGGGCGCTTGAAGAAGTTTTGGTTTCGCCAACTCGCCTAACCACATTTATTATAGGTAGTTCTATTTGGGGCTTTATTTGGAGCACAGCAGTAGTAGTAGCTTACCTTACTATCGGTGTGGTCTTTTTTGGAGTAGTTCTAAGCATCAATTTTCTCGGGACACTAATTGTACTAGCATTGGGCATTGCTACTTTCATAGGCATCAGCATGATTGGCTCAGGAATACTAATTCTAACTAAACAGGGTGACCCAGTGACGGCGCTTATGACCATATCAATAAGTTTGTTCGGGAATGTATTTTTCCCGCCATCAGTCCTGCCGTTTGGTTTGCAAGTAATAGCCTACCTTACTCCACCATACTACTTTTTCACTTGCATTAGGCTTATTTTGACGGGTTCTACTATTCTCGCTATTTTGCCTGAGCTGGCAATTTTAGCATTGATGTGTGCGATTTTCGTGCCCGTGGGATATGTCATTTATGCTTGGTGTCTAAAAACTGCAAGAAAAAATGGAACCCTTTCATGGTTCTAATGCTAACTCATTTTTTGGTTTGTTTTTCTAATATTCTTAAAACGTTGGCTCTTCAAAATTGCCGTTGACAACATAATTGACATCGCAATTACGAATCCAATTAGAAGTGTGGTTGGCAATGGTGAGCTTGGTTGCATGGGTTGCGAGGTGTTTGTTGTTTTTGGTGTTGATATTGGAGTTGTCGATGGTGTCGATGTTGGAAGTAGTGATTGATTGTTTGTTTGATTAAGTTTTGGTGTGGGGCTTGGAGAAACGGGAGTGTCTCGTGCAGCAGAGTATACCGTTGTTGTTTGAGTCGTTGATAGTGAGTTTGGAGTGGGGACAGGTGAAGGTGTAGGCGTGAATGTAATTGGAGGTTGGTCTGTTGGGGCTGGTTCTTCTGTTGGTGTTTCGGTAGGTGTTGGAGTTGGCGATGGTGTGGGTGAGGTTGTCGGGGTTGGAGTAGCGGTGGGTATTGGAGTGGGTGAGGGAGTGGGAGTTAAAGTGGGTGTTGCTGTGGGTGAAATTGTTGGCGTTGGGGTGGGATTAGGGGAAGGCGTCGGAGTTTGAGTTGGAATCGGTGTTGGAGAAGCTGTAGGGGTTGGACTTGGCGAAATCGTAGGGGTCGGTGTTAGGGTTGATGTAGGCACAGGTGTGGGCGTTGAGATTTGATTGTTCAGGTTGACTCCATAAGTATAAGTGTACCATACTCCATTGACTGCGATCGTGTAAAGATAGGCATTTAACTTGTCCTGAGTCAAAAAAAGCATCGGGCAAGATTCATCGCTAGTAATAACAGGAGAGTTGCCTGCTTCAATAAAACCTGAAGATGGAGAAGTTGTTGAATAATAAGCTACCACTTGCCATTGAGTTCCAACTTCGATTTCTCCCAGCAACCAGTAAACTCCATTGTAGAACATCATTGTTGGTGAACCGAAATCGTTGTTTCTGGAAACAATTGTGGTGTCGCTCGCTGTTTTTAATCCGTCCAGTGAGCTGGCGCTTCTTACCTTGAGGCATTCTCCAACACCAGATGAAATAGCATCATGTGAATATAGGTACCATTTGTTATCATTGTCGTTGAACCAGATGAATGGATTTTTGTATTCATTTCCGCCTGTTTTTACATTTTCCAAAAACGTAAAGTGAATGCCATCCGTGCTTGTCCAGCGTTCCAATGTTCCTCCTGTTCGGTCTTCAAGAAACATGTTGAAAACTCCGTTGACATAAGTTGTGCTTGGCCATCTGTAATAATTGGCTTTAATGCCAAGGATAGGGTTTTGGGAGTAAGGCGTCCATGTTCCTGAAGGATCATTTGTATAATATAGTCTAATCATTGTGCCCAGAGGATCACTGTCGTAGGCGAAATATTTCCATGTTTTTCCATCAGCCGTTTTGTCAACTTCAGTAATCGTGTCGCTGTGCACTGGTTGGAATACATGGCGTTGATTTGGGTTTCCAGCGATTGTTGTTGAAGGAGACAGGATGCTATAGAAACTATTAGCGGTGCTGGCTTCAACTGTATTTACTGTTAGGGGAGTTGAAAAAACAAGTCCACCGGTGCTTAAAATTAAAATCGTAACAATGCTTGAGGCTAAGTATTTAACAAGTTTTTTACCGTCCACTCAAAACCTTCCGTTAAAAATTGATTAGAGAATGTTTGTTAGTTATACGAATGGGCGGAGGGGTATTTTAGCGTATTTTCAAGGGGCTAATTTTTTGGATAGGAGGCTACTCAGCCGTTAATTAGCTAATAGTTAATTACAAATCCATTAATCTGCTTATTTTCTTTATTTTCTTTGCTCTCTTGAAGAATTATTTGTTTTCAAGAAGATAAGTTGCTATCGCATTTTATTTGTTGAGTTTGCTTTCAATGATTTGTTGAAGGTTAATTTCAAATGCGGCGATTGGATTCTCAAGTTTCCACGCTTCAAGCACCAAGGGGTTAATCTCTCCGACAAGTCCGATTTCAGCGTTCTTAATGATTACTTTGCCAACTCTTCCTTCGATGAAGCTTGGGTGAGCTGTTTCTTTTATTTGCCATTCAACCCCGAAATTAACGAAAAATGCGTCGAGGGCAGATTTTATTTCGGTGAAATTAGCATTTGGATGTGCAGTTGCAGCGCAGAGCCATTCTTCGTCTCTTGTTTTGTTTTCTTTTGTTTGGTCGGGTAATGTGATTTTACCTAGTTCGTATATTTTTTGAGGGAATTCTGTGGATTGATTATTGCTCAGAAACTCCATGAGGCTTGGCAGTAGCCAGTTTCTTAGGCATGTCATGGTGACGACTTTGGGGTTGGCAAGTTCTATGAGCGGTGTTTTTGGTTGGTTCATTTTGTCAAATAGGCTTTCGGGATTAGTGAGAGTGTATGTTAAGATTTCTTGGTATCCTAACCCAACTATTAAGTGGCGTGCAATGTTGATTAGTCTCTGGTCAGGTTTGGTTTTTCCAGCAGTAGCAAGTTCTCGCCAAAGTGGTTCGATGTTGTTATAGCCGAAGGCAATAGCGGCGTCTTCGATTATGTCAACTTGATGCATCACGTCTATTCGGTAGCATGGAACAAGGACATCCACGATATCTGAGTTGATTTTTTCGATGCCTAAACCAGCCGTTAACAAAAGCTCAGCTATATGCTCAGAAGAAAGTTTCAGGTCAAGGAGTTTGTTTGTGTCTTTAACGCTTAGCTGCATGTGTTTGTTGCTAAAGTCAGGAGTTGTAACCTTTTGCTCTACATACGGTGAGTCTTTTGGGTAATGAATTGTTGCTGAGAAAGCTTTTCCTCCATTGTCAATTAAAGCGGCAGAGACAAGGTTCAACGTGTTTAGGACAGTTTTGTGCAAAGTGCCCGTTACTTCAACAAGCAAATTCCTCGAATCTTCGGTAATCTTGCCTAAATCGTTTGAGTTAATTATAGGCGGGAAAGACAAAACTTTGCCTTCAGAATCATACAGCATTGGGTAAAGAGGATTTTTCTTTACTATTTGCCCGTACTCTATACCTTTTGGATGCCGCTCTAAAATTTCGTCTAAACCCATTTTTTCAGTGAATCCCAATGGAACAAAACTAACTTCTTTTGGCTTAACAGCGGTATATTCGATTGGCGGTTTAATTAAGTCAAAATTATAAATACCGATGGACGTTTTTTGTCTGTTTCTGCCAAAGGTTTTGTCTAGTTTGTCTTGGAGGTGCATAATTCCTTTGATGGTATTATCCGTTAGGTGGATGTCTTTTATTACTGAACAGCAAATGAAAGGTCGAATATTGTATAGCCCAGAATCTACGTTGACTTCAATAAGGGATTTACCTGCAGTATATTGTTTGAGTCCTTTTTCTATATTCAAGTATCCGCGAAGTGCTCTGCTTAAGCCCTCTACGCTCCACAGGTCAGGGCGATTTGTGTCTTTCATTTCTATGCTGACGATGCCGTCTTTTTCATTGTAGAGTTTGACTTCGCCTTTGATGTTGGCTAAAATTTCATCTAGTTTTTCCGTGTTTCCATTCAATTTTAGGTCAAGTAAGCGTTCAAGCTCTGCATATTCTATGTCGATTGTTGGCATTTAGGTCACCTGTTTTTTTCTTAGCCAATCAAGGTCTTGGCTGAAAATCTGTCTGATGTCTTCTATTCCGGCACGCATCATGAAAAGTCGATCCACTCCGAGTCCCCATGCAATAACTGGTTCTTTAACACCGAGCGGCATTGTAACTTCGGGACGAAAGATTCCTGAGCCTCCAAATTCTACCCAGCCATAGCCTTCCTTATACGCGCTAAGTTCAACGCTTGGCTCTGTAAATGGGAAATAGTCTGGTTTGAAACGGACCTTATCTGCTCCCGCAATCTCTATAGCAAATTTGCCCAATACACCTAAAAGGTCTTTGAGGGTTAGGTTTTGGTCTATGATGATGCCTTCAACTTGGTTAAATTCTGAAAGATGGGTTTTGTCGGTTATTTCTGGGCGATAAACCCTTGCAATTGAGAAATGTTTGCTAGGAACAGTGAAGTTTTTGCTTTCCAGGGTTCGTGCGCTCAGGCATGTGCCGTGTCCTCGGAGAAGTAGGCGTTGGGCTGCGAGGAGTGAGTATTTGTATCCCCATCCTGTTGACCCTGTTTCCCATCCGTTCTCATGAGTCTCAGCAACATGCTCAACCGCATGTGCATGACCGCTTATGTCGCCGTACTGGGGGTCTTTAATGTAATAAATATCGCTTTCTTCACGAGCGGGATGATCCTGCGGAACATAAAGTGCGTCAAAGTTGAAAAAGCTGGTTTCAACTGCAGTGCCCGTCATTTCTTGGAAACCCAAGTTCACAAGTTTTGCACGAACTTCATCTAAGAATTGTAGGTATGGATGTTTTTTTCCTGGGTAAGTCTTTGCTACCGGAGCTTCAATATTGTATTTTTGAAGCTTTGAGGTATGCCATTTTCCAGTTATGATAAGGTCAGGTGTAAGTTGAGTGATTTCTTGAGGAGCTGTTTTGGCTTCTGCAGCTGCCTTCTTACCCTCCGCTGTTATTTGAAGCGTACGAGTGGTTTTGGGTTCTATAGTTAGTACTTTGCGTTTTTTTAGTTGCTCAGCTGCTTCTTTCAGTTCTGGGCTTAGTTCTTCCGCAGCAACTTGGTGCTGGTGTTTGTCATTTAAGTGCTTAAGTAAGGTTTCATCGCAGCCTTCTTCAATTAACGCTTGGTGCAATAGCGCCTCGCTAATGCGTATTGTGTTGTCGCTTGAAGTATAGGTTGCCCATTTTTTTCTTATGGTCCATCCAAGCGCAATCTGAACAAATTGAGGCTCAAGTCCGGCTTGTTTTGCTGCATTTAGCAGATCAGCAGACCCTCCAAGCGTTTCAATTGCTCGAATTAAGTTGCGTTCGGGTAAGCCATTTTTGGCGTAAATTTGTCCTTCAGCAGTTAACTTGATAACACTTTTGAATTGAGCGTGAATTACGACAAGATTTTTTTCTTGTAAAGTCAACCCTGTACGCATAACTGCTGTGTCTGGCAGTTTGCAAGCATCAGTCAATTGTTCTACTGAAGCGCTTCCGCCAAGAGATTCTAAAGCAACGAGTAATTGTTGTTCTTGTGCTCTGAGCTCTACCATATGCTTGCCTTCAATGCGTAAAGTTTGTTAAGGCATAATTCTTGCGCCACAAATAAAAGCATGCTGATAACTGGAAGACACAACTATTTCCGTAGAAATGAAATTAAATGACGCATTTTGATAATTTAACGTTAAAGCTGGATCATTAAACTGTATGAACTCGAAATTTTATTTTAAGGATCACTGCAGTCTATATCGCCCGTATTTTGTGTAGCTCGATTCTTTCTAGGTCCATGCATTCATCGCAGAGGTCAGAACTTGGTCTTTTGAGGCGTTTTTCCATGGCAATACGAGGATATTGCTTACAATTTTTCATCCAGTGCCAACGGTCAGGTTCGGGTCCCTTTACATACTCTGCCATACTAACCGCCTAAATGATACTATGGTGCAACAAATATTTTTAATTTGCGTAGTTGCTGTTAAATGGTTCTTAACAAAAACAGTGTATTAAAAAAAGTGTATCAAGTTAGCGCTTGCTTATCTTTTCCTAAAGCGTTACTTTGATTTGCCAGCTTTCTTAGCACATGCATCGCTGCAATACTTTGACTTGGCATCAAAGGTAGTATACTTCTTTTTACAAACTGGACATTTCTTTTCCATTTAAATCGCCTTTTAATTGTCTAATACCTGCTTAACAACCTAAAAGCTTTATTGTTTAAATTATGGATTTTTACGGTGATTTTTTAATTTTTTATATAATTTTCACTCACTTTTTGATTCAATGAACAGCCTTCGCATATCGGCAGTAAGAGCAAATTATATATCCTTGAAGCAAGCTCACGTAACCTTAGCAAGGCTTAACCTCTTTGCTTAAAATTACAGGAAAAGAAAAAAAAATGCAAAATCTAAAAACTAAATTTGTAGCTATCTTAATTTGTGTTTTTATGATAAGTGCAATCGCAGCTTCAACAAGTTCAACTCTTTTTCAAAATGCAAAAGCACAAACTGGGAATACTATTCCAACGTATGCGTTTATCAACGTTTCACCTAATCCTTGCGGTGTCGGTCAAACAGTGACAGTTAACTTTTGGCTTGCAGTTCCTATAGCAGACAGTGAACTCGCCAAAAACATGACTGTTGTTGTAACTGCACCGGACGGGACTAAAACGACACTGGGACCATTCACGTCAGACCTAACAGGAGGCACAAATACTTATTACACTCCGACACAGGTTGGCAACTACACATTCCAATTCTTTTACGGAGGACAGACTCTAGCTGGCGCCCCGAACGCGTTCGGCGGCAACACATTTACAAACTATACCGAATTGCCAAGCCAGAGTGTAGCAACCACGCTTATAGTGACAAACACCCCAGCAACAGGGCTTCAATATACTCCACTACCAACCCAATACTGGGAAACTCCAGTTAACGCACAAAACGTGCAAAACTGGTATCAATTAACAGGCTCTTGGATGGGCTATTCCGCAAACACTTTTGCAGTCACTGGCGGATATAATGATACAGGCAGCTATAATCCATTCACCACAGCACCCTTAACATCTCACCTTATCTGGACAAAACCATGGTGTATTGGAGGCGTAGCAGGCGGAGAACTCGGGAACAGCGAACAAGCCAGCAACTTCTGGACAACTTCGCAATATGATCCTAAATATGCACCAATAATTATGAATGGCATAGAATACTCAACTTGGTACACTACAACGACAAGCACTCAACTAGGAATCATGGCTCTTAACTTATACACTGGAGCAACTATGTGGGTGATAAACACCACTTATCCATTACGATGCGGCATGCAAATAAACTTTGAAAACATTAACCAGTACGGTGTCGTGGGTCCATACATCTTTACAGCTTCAAACACAGGCGTTTTCGCATTTGGAACAAGTAACTGGTACATGTATGATGGCATGACTGGACAATACCTCTGCGAAATTGACAATGCTCCTTCATTCGCTTTCCTTGGACAGGATCCAAATGGCAACATAATTGGTTATGCTGTCAACAGCACTTCTGGATCAATGCTAGTGAACGGTCAAAAAATCACTATCAACAATACAGCTGTCTACGGACCAGCACTGGAAATGTTCAACTTAACACAAGCTATGCAACAAACAGGCTTAAACTGGGCAATCACTCAAGGCACTAAATATCAATGGCAAAACGGCTTACAATGGGAAACACAATCGATACCTCCAGTTATTAACGGCATAGTCACAGCAGGTCTAGGAACCGGTGCTTTCGGATACTCAGCATGGACAGGCAATACTCTAGTAATGACAACCGGCGCAACATCAGTTGCGGAAGTAGTTGGTTGGCAAGTAGAAGCAGGCTTTAGCGCCACAGACGGACATTTACTGTGGATACAGAATCGCACAGGCGGAATTTACACACCCTACACAAGATTAACAAACACACCCTCAGCTGCAGCAGGAGTTTACGTACTAATTAACCAAGCCACATACAACATGGCAGCTTATTCAATGACCACAGGCCAACAGGTATGGACAAACACTCTCAATGTGCCTATGGCTGACGGTCACATGCCAAATACTTATGATGTCTTTGATTTCGAAACTGTTCCTGACTCAACACACGGAGTACTATACGTTTGGGCTTTAGGCGGCGATGTTTGGGCTGTAAACATGACTAACGGCAACATCCTCTGGTCTTGGAGTACAGTCCAAGCCAACGGTGACGCAGGAACAGAAACACCCTATGGAATATTCCCACTTTGGGTCTTCCAAGATGAAGCACTAGCCAACATGAATAGTCCAGTACTATACCTATCTGAAGGCCACGAATATGCACCACCACTATTCCACGGCGCATTAGAATTAGCTTTGAACGGCACAACAGGACAATTGATCTGGAGCAACCTAGGATTCGACGATACAGCAACAGCAGTAGCATACGGTGTCATGACGACATTCAACGCTTATGACGGACAAATCTACGCATATAGCCAAGGACCAAGCAAAACAACTGTAACCGCAAATAATCCAGTAGGAACAATTAATTCACCTATGGTTATAAGTGGAACAGTTACGGATGTTTCAGCTGGCTCATCTCAAAGTGCGGTAGCAAAGAACTTCCCCAATGGTCTACCCTGCGTATCTGATGATAGCATGACTCAGTTTATGGAATGGGTATACCAGCAACAACCTCATCCAAACAACTCAACTGGCGTTCCAGTGACTTTGACTGCTATTGATCCAAACAACAACTTAGTGACACTTGGCACAACCACAAGTGACGCAAGCGGCTCATTCGGTCTTACATGGACACCAACAATCGCAGGCAACTACACTGTTAGCGCAACCTTCCCAGGGACAAACGGATACTACGGATCATACGATGTAACACACGTTTACGTCGGCGAAGAACATGCCACAGCAGCACCAACATCAACACCAGTTAGCCAAGCAACAACACAATCATACGTCCTGAGCTTAGGTATCGCAACAATAATTGTCATAATTATCATCGGTGCAATACTAGCATTACTTCTACTCAGAAAACACCCATAAAATAGCATAAAAATTATTTCCCTTTTTTATTTTTTCTATTTTCATATTAATTGATTGCGGTTAAGAAGGTTCGCTGTAAATTCATTTTTTTATTCACATGGTATCACGCGAAATTAAAAATTTTATGAGATAAGGGTGAAGGAATGCGTTGGTTTTCAAGGTATTGTGGCGTTGTTGGGGTATCCTTGGCTCTCCCAATATCCAAGATAACTTGAGTCGTTTGACACATCGATCTGTGTGACCCACATTATCCATTTGTATCCATATTGGTTTGGAACTATAATCGTTAAAGGGAATCCTGCTGCAGCGGGGAGGGTAACATTGTTTATTTTGTAAGCCAAGATTAAGTTGTTCTGGATGGTGTAGTTTAATGGAAGCGCGGTGGTGTAGCCGTCTGAAGCGGTGAAAATTAGGGTTGTCGCACTTGGGTTAACGCCTGCCTCTTTGAGGAGGTCGCTGACAAGCACGCCTTGCCATAAACAGGTGACGCTCCAGCCCTCTACGCAGCTAAGTGCAGCCAAATCATTCTGTAAGGTGAAATTATTGACAATGTCACCGTAAGTTAACGATAGCGGGTGAGTCACCAGGTCAGTTACGTTTAGGCGGTAAGTTGACTGGTTGATATTCTGCACTCCCTCGATTGAAACATCAGGGTGAGAAGCGAGTTCTTGGAGGAAATCACTGATTGAATCTATGTCTTGCCCTTGGTATGTAGTAACTTCGCCTTGATAAAGTGTCTGCGTAGGCGTCGGGGTAGGCTTTGGTGTTTGAGTTTGCAAAGTTGTAGGACTTGACGAAGCTCTTGTTGGAGTCGGAGAAACTCTAGTTGGCATTGGAGAAGATGTTGGTGTGGGTTTCGAAGAAGGTTTGAAGCTATTTTGAACAATAAAAAATGACACAATTATTATACCGACTAATATTAGGGCGATTACAACTACCTTTTGGTGCTTGCTAAAAACTTGCATTGCTAACTGATACAAATGATGTTTGTCTTTATTTATTTTTCCAGGTCTTTCAGTTTTCTTGAAAGTTTCGTAAAGCAGAGTTCAGCTTTTTTTGTGGAGAAAAAATTTAAAACCTGAAGCCTTGATATATGCTCATCCATTGATCTATTGGTTTAACTCAAATGGCTAAACAAACACAAAATATGACTCATCACTAATAGACAAAAAACCACCTTGCAAGGTTTGGTAAGGAGCGAAGAAAAAATAAAACCTCTAAAACAAAAAACGAAAGATCGCCTGGCAGTCATAGGAATCTTGGCTTTAGAATCATTCTTCATTTTTGGTTCAGTGAGCAACTTTTACAGATACATATTTTTTAAAATAGACCTCGACATATACCTCGCCATTTTCTCAACAATCTTAGCAGCAATATTGCTCGTATTCATTGTTGTAATTATCGTAAGCTATTTGGATAAGAGAAAAGTATTGAAAAGTTTTCAAAAATCAGAAAAAAAACATTTGTCGAAATATTGGTGAGGGCAATGTATGCTTAAGATTGAGAACCTAACAAGAAAGTTCGGCAGCCTGATTGCGGTAGACAACGTAACTTTAAAAGTGAATCGGGGTGAAATCTTTGGTTTTCTTGGACCCAATGGAGCAGGCAAAACAACCACAGTTAGGATACTTTGTTGCCTGATATCCAAGACGAGCGGCAATGCGTGGATTGGCGATTATGAGGTTGGCAGCCAAAAAGATGCCTTGAAGATAAGACAGATTATCGGGCTCGTACCAGACAATGTGGGGCTCTACGAATCCCTCACGGCATATGAGAATCTTGATTATTACGGGACCCTTTACAGAAGGACTGATGCCCAGCGGAAAGAAAGCAACGAGTATTTCCTCAAGTTGCTTGGGCTTTGGGAGAAGAAAGATGCTTTGGTAGGAGCCTTTTCTAAGGGGATGAAGCAGAAACTTGCAATAGCGCGTGCCTTAGTTCATGATCCCGAAATAATTTTTATGGATGAGCCAACAGCAAATCTAGACCCTGAATCTGCAAAGACAGTAAGAGAATTCATCCTTTCCTTGAAAAAAGAGAAGAAGACTATTTTTCTAAACACTCATAACCTCGATGAGGCGCAAAGAGTTTGCGATAGAATTGGCATCTTGAACACCAGGCTCATGGCCGTTGGTACTCCTGAAGAGCTCGAACGGTCTGTCCATGGAAGAAAGACAGTAATTCAACTTAGACAAGTGAATGAAGCAATTCTGAGTTCGCTCAAGAAACTACAAGTCAAGAACGTGGTTAAAGAAGGAAACAAACTGACAATCGATGTCGTTAATCCTGAAGAGGAAAATCCCGAAATGATAAACGCCATTGTTTCAGCGGGTGGACGCATCGAAACCGTCTCACTGCTTAGCAGCTCGCTAGAAGACGCTTACTTCAAACTAGTGAAGGAGAATGCACAATGACCGCCTGGATGCCCTGGAAAATAGCGCGCAAGGAGCTGAAAGTAATCAGCAGAAAAAAAAGCATACTCTTCTACACAATTGGGCTTCCACTTCTCATATCAATTGTTTTCTTGTTCGTCATTAGAAACCAAATAGCAAACGGAATCCCAACGACTCTATCGATAGGTGCCGAATCAATTATTTACATTTTTGTTGTTTTAGCTACGGTTCTTCCCAGCACAATCGCGGCTTACAGCATAGTGGGTGAAAAAGTTGAAAAAACTCTTGAACCGTTACTTGCAACCCCCGTGACTGATGGCGAAATTCTGTTGGGAAAAAGCATTGCATCGTTTTTGCCTCCTATTTTGTCTACATGGATAGGCGCTTCAATCTTCATGGTAGTCGCGGATTACTTGCTTTATACTGCGGGGTTAGGCTACTATTATTTTCCCAATTGGAACGCAGGGGTTATGCTGTTGCTTCTAGCGCCTCTTGCAGCAATTCTCAGTATTGAAGTAGCCGTGATTGCATCTTCGCGAGTAAACGATGTTAGGGGTGCAAACCAGATTGCTGGCCTTATGTTTATTCCGTTCGTCGCTGTCTTCTTTGCAGGAGCGGAAGGCCTTTTTGCGTTTAGCGTCGATAATCTTCTGATATTCGCTGGCATTGTAGCAATCGCCGATGTTATACTATTCTTCTTGAGCAAATCGACTTTTAAACGAGAAGAAATACTGACGAAATGGAAATGAAGGTTATCGATTGGTAGCTGACTTAGGCAATAATGAAACAGGGGCACCAAAAGAGAGGTTACTTTACATCGACAACATACGGCTCATGATAATTATTTTTGTTGTCATGCTTCACCTGGCCGTGACGTACAGTGGCTTTGGCAGTTGGTACTACATTGAAGGCACACATCTGGACACGCTATCCACAATTTGGTTCGCATTCTACCAATCATTCCAGCAAGGATACATCTTGGGAGTCTTGTTCTTAATCGCTGGTTATTTTGTTGCAGGAAGCTATGATCGAAAAGGATTTAACCCGTTTATCGGAGACAGATTCAAGCGACTAATAATTCCCACGTTGATCTACATGATAGCAATAACGCCATTCATCGAAATTGTAGAACTTGGCAACAAGCCTTCGGGTTTTAGCATTTCTGGATTTCTTTCAGGCACTGGACCGATGTGGTTCGCGGCGGCGCTTTTTGGCTTTTCCCTGATTTACGGGTTAGAGCGTCTAATATCTCATAGACCCAAAGCTACATCTGCCTCTGACCAGAAACAGCTCTACCCAACATTGGGGCTTGCAGTCAGCCTAATTTTGATTATTGCTGTCTTTGCGTTCTTAATTAGAATCGTCCAACCGATCGGGACAGACATCCTGAACTTCCAAATATGCTATTTCGCTTCCTACATTGTCTTGTTCATCGTAGGCATTCTAGCCTATAGAAGCAACTTGTTTGCTAAGATCAGCTATCGAACCGGGAAAAGATGCCTAATAGGTGCCATTGTCTTGGGCTTTCTGGTTTGGTTCGTCTTAGTGGTAATAGTCACGGCGACTGGGACAACGGGCGCCATTGATGGAGGGCTGACCTGGCAGAGTGCAGCGTTTTCGGTTTGGGAATCCTCTGTGGCGGTCGCCATGAGCTTTGGATTGATCGCTGTTTTCAGAGAAAAATTCAACCGTCAGAGCAAGTTGATTAAGACATTGTCCGATAACTCGTTTGCCGTCTATATGTTTCACCCTATGATCATCATACCCGTTACTCTGCTGTTCAGCCCGTTAGCATTGAACCCAATTGTAAAATGGCTTCTTCTTTGTGCAATCTGCGTGCCATTATGCTTTGCAGCAACATACTTTGTCTTCCGAAGAATACCATTATTGAAGAAGGTCTTGTGAAGCTCGGAGGGCGGTTCAAAAATTTGACAACCCTTACCCTTACCCTTACCCTTACCCTTTATATCAAGTACTGAACGGTATAATAGTTGACAAGGGCAGATGACAAGGCTTGCATGCTTTGGAATTGAATAATGTAACTTCAGGTTATAACAAGCAAGTTGTCTTGCATGATATTAGCTTTAAACTGCAAGAACCCTCGATATACGTTGTGTTGGGACCAAACGGCGCAGGCAAGACAACTTTGTTTAGAACAATCGCTGGTATCCTCGAGCCATTTAGCGGTAAAATCCTTCTTGACGACCTAAACATAACCACATCAGGCAAGACGCGAACAAAAATAAGCTATCTCTCACAGTACAACGCAATGCCTGAAGAAATGACCGTGTATGACGCACTAAAGTTTTACTCTGACATCGAGGGCGGAGATCCCGACAAAGTGATTGACATGTTGGACCTCGGTCAACTGAAAAATAAGAGATTCTCTGACCTTTCGCAAGGACAAAAAAAGAGAGTCGCAATCGCAAAGGTGTTCCTTCACGAAAGCGAATTGTATTTGTTAGATGAACCCACCGCGAATTTAGACCCATCAGTTTCAAAAGAAATTCGAGACATCATTCTAAGATTAAGTAAAGACAAAATGATTCTGTACTCATCACATAACCTCTATGAAGCAACCGATATTGGAACATACCTTATTTTAATCAAGGATGGGTCAGTGAAATTGTTTGATAAAATCTCAAACATTAAACCAAAACAATACCGAGTAGGTATCAAAACCTCAACAGATATATCTAAAATTATAGATACCCAACGTGAGGGCGATTACTTCGTTTTGAATACTTCTAGCCCTGAGGAAGCAGGACTCGCTTTAAAGAAATTAGTTGAAAACGGTGTCCTGGTTACTGAAATGCGCCAGCTCGATAATCCATTACAGGAGCTTTTTGAGTCACCCAATGGGAAAGTGGAAAAAACACAAAAGGAGTCCACAAACGTTGCCAAATAGTGCTGTAATTTTTGCTAAACGAAGCCTCAGTTTGAGCAGAATATACTCAGTTTTAGGCGCTTTTTTTGGTATCTTTGGAGTCTTTGTATCAATTGCCTTCATCTTTCTTGGTCAAGGCGTGCCTGTATCGTACTTTCTTTTTCCAGCTGCGTTTATGGCTTTTGGGATTCTTATGTTCACTACGTCTATTATTCTGCTGTACGTTTACGACAAAAATAATGGAGTTTTGGAGTATCTACTTTCACTTGGTTGGAATCAAAGCGATATCTTTAGGTGCTACTTGAAATCCGCACTTATACTTGCGCTTTCCATTTTCGTTGTCGAGTTTGCTGCCAATGTCGTAGCAATTGCTATTGCAGGCTCACTTGTTGATTTAGTGACGTTAGCTTTTACTGCAGCATTAGGTTTTTCGGCCGTTTCTTTGGTTACGATTTCTATGATGGCATTTAGCTCGCTACAAAAGCAGAGAGTAGGTGCAAATAGTCCTCTTGCTTTGTCAATCGGCGTCGTGGTTATTATTCCCACGTTTTATACTCCGTTCTTTCTACCGTTTTCTTTTGCCATCTTAGTTGACTTGTTTATTATAGGACTTGCAGGTGGCTTGTCAATTGTTTTGTTTATTTTGTCAAGCAAGCTAATTAGAAGGGAAAAAATGCTTCCATAGTTAGTAGGCGTTTCAAAATTGTTGCTTTTTCTGCTTTAATTGGTATGCTATTCTTGGCAATCAATCCTTCTTTTGTCCTAAGATAGCGTAAAAGTTATGGCACTCTTCACTCATGTCGATGCTTCAACGTTCCCCGGGGTGTGTTCCGGAAATGTTTGTGTTCCAATCAAGATAAGCACCCTTAGCGGCACTTGAGTAAATTTTGTTCGTGTTGTTTATATATTGGAATATTGACTATGGATGTGCAAAAGAAGGAATAATTAAAGTATGGGTTCCAAGTCACCAAGAGGCGAATTTGCCGCAAGGCAACTAGGCAAAGAAACGGAAGAATTTCCGTTGGTCAGATCGTTACTTTAACAGACGTATGCTTATGCTAGACGAAAAAGTAGACCCTATGCAGGGTGCACCTCAATCAAGAGGTATTGTTCTAGAAAAAGTAGGCGTTGAATCAAAACAGCCAAACAGTGCCATTCGCAAATGCGTCCGAACACAACTTATCAAAAATGGCAGAACAATCACCGCTTTCCTACCTGGAGACGGAGCATTGAACGTTGTTGATGAACACGATGAAGTTGTGGTTGAAGGTATTGGAGGCACAAGAGGCGGCGCTATGGGAGACATTCCAGGTGTACGCTGGAAGGTTGTTATGGTTAACGGCGTAAGCCTAAACGAACTCGTCTACGGACGAAAACAGAAACCAGCCAGGTAATTGTTATGTCACAAGCAATAGCTCAACCTCAAGACATCAAACTTTTCCAAAAATGGAGTTTCAAAGACGTCACAGTAGTAGACATCGGCTTGCAAAGATATCTCAATCTAACCCCGATGGTTGCTCCACACAGCATGGGACGCCATGAACACCAACGCTTCCGCAAAGCCAAAGTCAACGTAGTAGAACGCTTAATCAACAGCCTCATGCGATCGGGCAAAAACAGCGGCAAAAAAGCTAAAACAACAAACATCGTTAAAGAAGCATTCGAAATCATCAATGCAAAAACAGGCAAAAACCCAATCGAAGTCCTCGTCAAAGCAGTTGAAAATGCAGCACCATGCGAAGACACAACAAGAATCAGCTACGGTGGAGTTGTCTATCACCTATCAGTTGACGTTGCTCCACAACGCAGAATCGACCTCGCAATCCGCCACATTAGTGAAGGCGCAAGAGCATCAAGCATAAACAACCCAAAAAGCATACAAGAAACGCTCGCAGACGAATTGATTCTCGCAGCAGCCAAAGACATCAAGAGCGCTGGCGTAGCAAAACGCAACGAAATTGAACGCGTTGCACAATCAAGCAGATAATTCAAAAAATCTTTTCTTCTTTTCTAATTTTTCAAGCTAAAGAGTGTAGACTCTGGTTCTGATTCGTTAAGAATATGGTGCAGGCTTACCACTGCTTAGAGATGAAAATATCGACTCAAAGCCAAGAACACAATTGTTAGGCAGTTTGTTCCAGTAACAACTCGTGCGGTTGCTCTTTCTTTTTAAATTTTGTAATGGTGCGTTTTTCTGCTTGTTTTGTTCCAAGCTTAGGTTCAAAAGGAGCGAGTTTTGTAATTGTTTTTTCTCGCATTGTAATGTCTCTTTTAATAGATGTCATCATTTTTCCGTCTTGTGCAATTCCGAGTTTTTCTAATGCTCTGCAATGTTCAAGAATTTCTTTTAATTCGGGAACAGTAAAGTTGTTCCAGTGAGGTATTGGCTGTTGAATTCTCATTAAATATTCCTCATTTTACTCTGATTCTTTCCTAAAGGATACTTGTCCTCTCTTGGATATAAAACTATCTGTTTGTTCAAAAAATTGTATTATTAAGATCATATGTCCAAAAAATCAACTCTAAATTTCTTGCAACTGTACGTTTGTCCAAATATCTATCAAGCCCAAAGAGCCCAAGCTGAAACCTATAAACCGACCATAACACGACCTAACAACCGCGAAGCCAACCAACACCTCGTCGTTTGTTCTGCTGAGGACTTCCGGTTAGACATTTAACAAAGTAAGTATCCTCAGTCGGTTATTTTGCAAGAGATTTGATTCCCACTATAGTCTTGTGTGGATTTCCACTATGTCGCCGTCGCCCAAAATAAAGTTCATGCCGACTTTTTTAGGACTAAACGGTAGCCTTTTAGCCCAAACCATAGCAAACATGAAATTCTCCAACATTTCTTTGTGAATGTTTTTTGCCAAATCGTTAATTGTCGCGCCATACTTCATAACGAAGGGGTGGCCAGTGTCTTGTTTTGATCCTGGGTCTTTGGTGTAAACTCGAATAACTTTTAAGCTGTCAAAAAGCGCTTTTCCTAACTCAGGTATGCCGCTCTTCTGTTCGCATGACATGGCGATAATAGGTAACTTTCCATTTACGTATTTCTTTAGAATACGTAAGTTCTGCAGGTGCACTCTTCAAATCCAACTTGTTAGCCACGATCACTGCTGGTTTGTAGGTTGTTGTTTCAAAAATAGCGTCTTCGACATCGTCAAGGCGGATGTCTCCGCTGATTTTTACGATGGCGTCGTTTAGTTTGTAGCTTCGCAGCAAATCCTCAACATCTTGCATACTGCAATTCACAATTTACCTACAAGAATAATACGCAATGCTGACCCCAGCATGGCGACGTTCAATTTCTACGTGTCCACTTGGTTTATCGACTAAAACACGGCTTTTCTCCATTTCATCCAAAAGAAGGTCGAGTTGCTCAATTGGGTTACGGGACAAATCAATCATCAAAATTACGCCGTCAGCATTGCGAGCTAAACCCAAGCGTGACGTGTCCAGCTGCCTGTCCATCCGCGCATCCTTCCATAACCGCAGGTGCTTCAATAATCTGAAATTGCACATCCCCATAACGTCATTATACCTGGCACTGGCTCATGAGTGCTAAATGGGGTTGGTGTAACCATTACTTTTGAATTGGTTGTTGCCTTCATTAAGCAACTCTTGCCCACGTTGGTCATGCCGATTAATGCCACCTGGGCTGAACCTTGCTTTTCAATAAACATCTTTGGTCCGCCGCTGCTCTTGCCTGTGCCCATGCGTTTTTTCTTGTCTAAATCGGCTTTGATAAGAGAAATTTTCCTGTTCATTTCGCCACGGAGTTTCATTGTTCCTTTGTGATGTGGAACATACTTTAGGAACTCAGTCATGGCAGCCATTTTTTCTTGAGGAGTATGGGCAGCTTCAACTAGCTCCCATTTGTCCATTGCTTCAGGCGGCAAATTAGTAGGCATGTAAACTTCGCAATAATATCGTTAAGTCAACTTTAAGTCTATTTCCGTTCTTTTGGAGTCAGAAATCAGGAGAAAACGTCGAAAACAAACGATAATATTGAGTTAGACGGATCATAAATTCTATGATGAACCTAAAAGCAATTTGAAACATTTGTTCCTGTAGCACCTGAAACGGAAAATGCAGAGTATGTTTATTCCTTTAGTCAGACTCGAATGTGCTACCAGAGGTAAAGCTTTAATGGATGATTTGGGCAGAAAAATTTAAGGTTAGATTTTTTTCTTTGAAAATTATTTTTTGTTTTTTCGAGGTTTATAAATAACAAGTGTTTCTTTCTTCTGTTCATTAGACATTGCTAATTTGTGTTTTTCAACTATTGGTTTTATACATTTCACATGTGAGTCATCAAAATCTGCTTTGATATGCAATTGGTATCCCTGTGACAACTCGTCATCAGGGCTTGGCGATTTCAAAACAAAACCTTTTTCGAAGTAACCATCACATTGTCCATTAATTTCTTTAAGAACGCTTATTGCTTCTTGTCTGTCCAAAATACCACTCATAAACTAGAATAAATTGCTACTAATAACTCTTCAATCCTTAAAATAACATGATTTGTCCATTATATAAATAAATTAGATGTATTTTCTTGACGTTTGGTTTGATATTTACGTTTTGATCTAAGCTAATAATAAAACAAGATCTATGGTTTGAAGCAAGCTTTTATCGGAAAAACCGACTTTTCTGGGCTTCGCCTTGTCTTTTAGGAATTATTTTTTTTCTATAAGATCTAAAATTTCTTCTTGATTGTTACCAAATTTTGTGGGAGACTTTTGCGGTTTTGTGGACATTCTATTTTATATATGCTTGCTTGATTAACTTTATTTGAGCCAAGGGTTAACCTTCAACTTTTAGGAAAATTTTATGCCCAAGATTCACACTCAATCGTGAAATTCTAACAGTTCTCCTAAGTATTGCAATACAGGTGCCCCTAGCCATTTTTCTTGGGCATTATTACGATCAAACATCATTTCTTGACGCAGGGTATTTAGTGAGTGCAGGGTTAAATCCATATCAACCTCATATGATTACGATTTTTTCTCCTCACTTGATTGGAGTTAACCCCATTATTGGTGATCCTCCATTGTGGCCTTTACTCTTAGGCGCGATTTACCGGTTATCATACAATATTACGCCCAACATTTTTTTGTATAATTTCGCGACCAAACTTCCAATTATCGCCATCAACATTTCCTTAGCCTACATAACAAAGAACTTGCTAAAACAACAAGGCGCATCAACCAAAAAAATAGAGTTTGCATGGATTTTTTTGCTATTCAATCCTTTCGTATTGTTAACAACCACTGCTTGGGGGCAATTTGACGCTCTTATTGCCCTCCTATGCATAGTTTCACTCTATCTTTTAAGCAAAGGCATGGTTAATAAAAGCGCTGTACTGCTTTCTTTAAGCGTTGTCTTAAAGCCTATTTCTTTTCCATTACTTGGCTTACCGCTTCTGTTTTCACCAAAAAAGAATTGGACAAAAATAATTCAGTATATCGTGATTACAATTGCAATAATTGTAAGTTTATGGATTTTGCCTTTCTATCTTTTGGGTTGGAATCTTCCTTCATCAAGCGGTCAAATAACTTCTTATTTCCAAAGAGCCGGCGGCATGACACCCTTCAGTCTAATTGAACTATTTAATAATACGGTCACACTTCCAACAGGGCTTGAGTTTTTAGGTTACATATGGATACCTGCATTGCTGCTAGGTTATTATTTTGTTTATCGTGATCCACCCAAAACATTCAATGAACTAACTCAGAAAGCAATTGGCATAATGCTCATTTTCTTCCTTACATATACGTGGCTCTCCGAACCATACCTCAACGTGGTACTTGCGTTAGCTCTTTTGGCGTTACCATATGAAAAAATGAATTTCCGCAACTTTCACTTTCTGTGGGTAATTCCCCTCATTTTTATGATCGTTACCACTAATTTTGTTCAACTTTTTTATCTCATTTCTCCCCAATCTCTTATTTCAACAGCAGTTAATATTGAAAATAACATTCGATTTTGGAGACTAATTGCCCGTTTCCTAATTGTTGTTGTTTGGCAGATTTTTGCTTGGAGATTAGTTATTATAATGTTAAAACGCAAGAAGAATTAAGACATTCAACAGTTGCGGTTTTCTATTTTTTAATTGTACCCAATATTTTCGACAACATTTTTGAATAAGAAATATTTCTGTTTTTATTATCACATTGAATGTAACTGTTCTCGCCAAAATATCTGGAAAAATTTCCAAAAGGTAATTGTTCCACTTTGGTCAATTATTCTGACTCAAAAAAGATTGCGGTTTTATTTATTGTTGGTTAAGAGAGAAGTTTCCTGCTGTCATGTTGTCTCCGTTGGAATCCCATTGGTCAGTAAATCTGTGAACAACTGCGAGAATTGAAAAGCTAAGACTCGCGTAGTTTGTGTTGCTTGGAAAGGTCATATAACCATAGCTTGTTCCATCAATAGAAAATGAGACTTCTGAGCCTAACATAATTAAAGCATAATGGTGCATTATTCCATCGTTAGGCATGAGAGCTAACATCAGAAAATTTACGTCTCCATTGTTGCCATTTGGTTCTTGGATATAGCCGTAGATAAAACCATCCTTCAAGTCCATTCTTACTCCAAATTCTGTTCCCTTATAGGTGCTTGTATCTGATGTGGCAAAAATTACCATTTCATCAAATCCAACCGCGTTAATTTGAGGTGTGACAAAAGTCGTATCAAAATCCATTTTTTGAATTGTGAAATTATTAACCGAAAGGGCGTCTGAACCCGCTAATTGGCCCTGATTAGTGTTATTTGGAAAGGAAAAAATGAATTGAGTCAAATCTGGCTGCTGAACAGGATATCCGCCATATGTATATGTGACGAAATTTGAAGCGTCCAACGAAATAGAAAAAACTGTTGTATTCATATCTGCTTCTCTTATTTGAAGCGTGGAGTCTGATGAAGCAATTTGGCCCGATCAGCATAATCCAGAGGTGAAAAGAAGAATCCGGTCATGTCTAGATGGGTATAGGTGGTGGAGGCTAACGTGTCTAAAGAAACAGGATTTGTGTTAATTGGTGCCAAAGAGTCGTTGGAGTAAGAATTTGTAACATTCACAATATTCATATCATTAACGACTGTAATTCCTGCCGAAAGAGTCGATTGATTTAGATCTTGATTAACGATTACTTCGTTATTTGCTCTGTTATTTGCTTGTGAAAGACCGCTTAGCAGAAATAAAGAACTTGCTACCAATAAAACTAATGTAATTGCTAATAAGATTGCAATATTCTTGTTATGGCTTGCTTTTAGAGTCATCACTAAATCTTTAGTGGGTAACAAGTATTAAAAATACCTACAACTGAGCGCAAACACCCTTTAACTATAAGTAATTGAATTGTCTAACGCAAATGAAATTGAGAAAACACAGGTTCAAAGAACATAAGAATGCTCTTAGTGAGTTCAAAATTGTAAAATAAGCTAAATCACTGTTTTGATTATTACGATTATCATTGTAGAACAAACCATTTTTTTGCCCTCAAAAACGTAAGTTATATATTTGTTGTTTTTTTGGCTTGTTTGCTTGAGAAGGGGACGTTTATTTGAAGAGGCAAGAAGCAACCGCATTACTCAGGGAACTAGTAAACGCTAATTTGATTCAACCCTCTCTTGTTCATCTTAAACAAAATGAACATTGCCATTTTGATTTGATTATGAAAACGGATTGTGACCCAATTGAGATTAGAAAATATATTGCCTCAAAGGATCTGCCATTGCTTGTAGACCATAAAAAAGGTATATGCAGAATTTATAAACCTTAAAAGTTCGGTAGATTTTAAAACCCTTTGCACGTTTTGCTTGAGGGAAAAGTTAGTTTCGAAGTTATTTGATTATTTCTTTATTACATAAAATTTTGATCCTCTTTTGAAGAGGTACAACGCCATCGGAATTGCCTCCAGAAACCAAAGAATTGGCGATACCACAAAAATTTTGATATGTTCATAAATCTTTTGCCTTTTAGTAACTTTAGCAAAATTCATTTCCAACCCTATTTGATAAACAGCAAACAAAATAATTGTATCCAAAACAAAGAAAGGCGCTAGAAACATGGGATATGACTGTTTTATGAGTAGAGATGGTATTAAAGTGAAAAAACTAACTGACCCAAAAAACCAACTAATCATTCTATAAGACGTCTTTATCTTTTCCCATGTTCCAATTCTGCCCAAATTTTCAAATGTTCCTTTTATCCATCTTTGTCTTTGCTTTATAAAGTCAGAAAAAGTAAATGGTGACTGCTCTTCAAGCACTCCTCCATGCCACCCAAAGATCCCTCCGTATTTTTTGTATGCCGTATAACCAAACAAGCTGTCTTCTGCGCATGTGTTGGGGAAATCCCAACCAATTTCTCTTTCTATGTCTGCCCTTAAAAGTAGATTTGAACCATGTAACCAATCAGGTTTCTTTTGTGATTTTAACATTGCACAGCAAGTATAACAAAATGTTGGTCTTACTGCATCTAAATATTTGACCGGTATACTGCCGACATTTATTTTATTTGGATAAGTAATTAATCCTTCTGCGATTGGTTCTCGATTATTATCTGCATGATCTAGAATTGACAAGAGACCTTGTTTAGTAATCATTGATTCATCGTCGAGATGATATATCCATATGTCGCTGGTATTTTCTTTATTTTTTTCTCTTTGCTCTATTGCATACTGCAATGCTCGAGCTTTGTATTTGGCATGATTCAAAGTCAAATAATTTTGAGGAACAGTAACTGTGAGTGACCTTCAAACTCTTCATTTACTTCAGAAACTACAACTACGCTATAATTCTCATATTCAACTTCTTTACATATTTGATTAATGCTGTTAATTGAATCTTGCACAATTTCCATATTGCCTATCGTGGTTATCTGAAAAATTATTTTTTTTGGATTGATTGGACCAAACGTTTTCTTTGACCATCGCTTTTCTATATTTTATTATCTCATATAACAATGAGTAATAAATTGGGATTCCAAATAACCATATGAGCCATATGTAATTCAAAAGTATCAATTTTCGTTTCCTCCTCGACGGCAATTTGGTGCTTTAACAGAACTTTTAAACAAGAGATGAAACGGAACCCAGATTAACCGAAGGTAATCCAAAAACACAAGCTTTAACTCCGCCTGTTACTCATGATTTTAATGCAGTAACAATCTAGTTATAACAATTCAATGTAAAGTAATCATATCTATTAAATATTAAGTGAATACTCAAACAAGAAACCCCTTCAATTTTAAACATATACTTTGGAATTTAATAATAATGAAAGGGTGAAAATGTGAATTCTTCCATATGCCACCACAAAATTGAATTCGATTAATTTTAAACAACCTATTACCGTTCCACTTACCAACAGGTTGTCAGTTCGGTTATACGAAGACTCACGACCACAGTGCATGGAAACGGCCCCTCTTCACAAAGGTTTGGTACTGATGCTTGATAACCGTGAAATAGTTGAGGAAGGCATGGGTTTTGGAGTTCCAATTGCTAAATACCATGATAAAACTTACTTCGCCAGCACTGCGGATGTGTCAATCCAAAAAAACAAATCATCTTACCTTATAACAAAAAGATTTGTTTTGGATGCTGTTTCTCGGAAAAAATTTTGGCGGGCTGCTTACATAGATGACGGCGTTTACTCGTTGATACGAAAGACATTTGCAAAACTATATTTAAAACACAAAAATATTTCGCCGTTTTTCAACAGCATTATGGAGTTACGCAATGTTGCGAAAATAAAAACGGAATTTCAGAAAGTAAAACCCCGCGGTAGTGTAACAGTAACTTATGAAATTCAACCTGAAAATATTAATGTCAACGCTGATTTTTCAAATTTAACGTTAGATGGCTGTGAAGAGGTTTTAGTTCTAAATGAGCAGGGAGCAAGTATTTTTGATAGATACGTCGATTCCAACGGCTTAAAACTGGTTGGATCAAAATCGGCGGTTGGGATCCTGTGACTGCTAACCAAGCTTACATGTTGAGCAATGAAAAACAAATTTCATTTTGTCTGCAGAAAATCAAAGGTGCCGGGTTGTTTAGAGGTTGGGAAAATACAAAACGACGTTTCTCTTGGGTGGGATTAAATTATTCGTTGCTTCCGAATCGTGGAATTTTTGATTATTCGATCGGCTTTTGATTTTCAAAACCGAAATACTTAGTATAATTGCCGTTTCAAAGTGGTCAATTATTTATTAACATTTGAGATATTGCAAAGTTATTTATGCGTTCAGCTAAATAATGATTGACTAAATTAGGAGAGTAATAAGATAGCAAAATCTATCGAATTTGCTCAATTGAACTCCAAAAACCAGCATTCTCCATTAACTGATTCAAAAGCTAATTCAACACAACTAAAAAATGACGACAAAATTAGAGAGTCGCTTGAAGAGTTAGGAATAAGCAATCAACAGTTCCGAATTTTATTTGATAATCTGCCTCAAGGTGTGGCTCTGTTTAAGCTGACTTATGCCCAAAACCATGCGCAATCCGATTTGATTATTATAGGAAATAATAGAGCTTATGATGACATTCATCAAATAAAGACGGAAAGAATCGAACAGCAAGAAACAAAGTTCATTACAAAACTAAAAAACAAACCTGTAAACTGGATTGACATTTACAGGGACGTAGCAACTACTTGTGAACCTCGGTATTTTGAAACTTACGGGAAATTCCAGAATAGATGGTATCAAGTTTACGCTTACAGCCCAAAAAAGGACTTTGTAATTTCAGTGTTTATGGATATAACAAGGCAAAAAAAGAAAAATACCGCTGATTTTGAAGATCGAAATAGATGGGCACAGGTGCTTGTTAATTCAGAAAAAAAGTATCGCAGACTCTTTGAGACAACCCAAGATGGAATCATGGCGCGAGATTTCATAGGACAAATGATTAACTGCAACAAAGCTTATGCAAAAATGCTCGGTTACTCAAAAAAAGAGCTAAAAAACCTCGCTGTCCAGAACCTATTGCCTGAGAAGTGGATCGGTCCCAGAGAAAAAATCGTTAGCAAAGTCTTACAAACTGGGCATTCTATCCTATTTGAAAGAGAATATAAGCGTAAAGACGGCTCAATTTTTCCAGCTTCTGTTAGAACCTGGAGGTTAACCGATGGTAAGGGAAAAGTGGTTGGAGTTTGGTCTATTGTACGTGACATTTCGGAGCAAAAGGAGCGTCAAAAAAATCTTGAACAACAAGCTGGACTGCTGCAAAATCTCATCGAGGAGCGTACTAAGCAGCTTAAGGAATCAGAGCGTTTAGCAGCTATTGGTCAAACTGCAGGTATGGTAGGACATGACCTTCGTAATCCTCTTCAGACAATAACTGGAGAGTTGTACTTGGCAAAAATTGACGTACAGGGATTGTCTGAGGGTGAAATAAAAAGTAATTTGCAGGAGAGTTTGCAGACTATAGAGGAGCAAGCTGTCTATATGGATAAGATTGTTTCTGACTTGCAAGCGTTCGTTCGTCCCATTAAAATAGATAAAGCGCCTGTTAACCTTAAGGGAATCATTGATAATGTCATTTCTTTGGTTACTATTCCTGCAAGCATATCAGTGAAAACGCAAATTGATGAGAATTTTCCTCAAATAAAAGCTGACCCCCAACTTGTAAAACGTGTATTGATCAATCTTGTTACGAATGCAGTTCAAGCCATGCCTGAAGGCGGAACAATAACTGTAAACTCAAATGCAAATCCTGAAGGGCATGTATCAGTTGTCGTCGAGGACACTGGGATTGGGATTCCAGAAAAAGTCAAACCTCACATTTTCACACCTCTATTCACTACTAAACCCCGTGGGCAAGGTTTTGGCTTAGCTGTCTGCAAACGGGTCATAGAAGCTCACGGCGGCACCATTGGTTTTGAAAGCCAAGAAGGCAAAGGAGCAAAATTCATAATCCAGTTTCCAGCCGGTTAAGGTTCAACCATTTCTTTCTCTGCCTCAGTTCCTTCCAGCCGTTGCCGTAAGCTGTAAATGAAAGCTGTAAACCAAAAAATGACACTTGCCCAACCTAAAATAAAACCAACTATATTGCCCAAAAGCCAGTAAGCAACTTGGAAACCCACGATGGACACAAAAGTTAGAAAGGATCCTGTAATGCTGTAGCCGCGTAACGTATTTCGGTTTTTAATTACTGCTCTTAGCATCAATAGTAAAGCGGTGAAATTAATAATGCTGGCGATGCTTAAAGCTAAATTTGCAATGTCCATTTTTGTTGTTCTCGCCAAGCCAGAACTGTTTTGAGCCACTTAAGACTTACGCAGACGCCCAAGCTCTAAGATGTAAAATGGCTTAAATCCCATCGTAACCATGTGTAGTAAGATCGCGAAAAAAGAGGGGTGAAGTAAAAAATATGATTTCACGCGATTGCGATGGATGTGAATTATTGCACCCATGCATTCAACGATACCGCAAAGTGTGTTTGGGCGGAAAAGTGTATTGCCCAGACGGAACAGCACATCTTGTGGACAATGCGAGCAAAGCATAAGCATAAAAAATAAGAAAGAATAGCCTAAGTATTCTTTCCCAATATTTTTTAGTAATTTCCACAAGTTAGTTTATAAAGAAAATAGTTATGGTAGCGTAATAATTTCTCTTAAAAAACCATTTCTAGCTTTATAGTTTGTTCTTGTTTTTCGGATATTTTATGTGTCGCGTTGTTTGCTAAAATATGCCGTAAATATTTCCTGGAGTTTGTTCCAGCTTCCAGCAATAGAGAATTTATTTCTTAATGTTTCTATTGAAGGCAGTATTTCGATAAGTTGATTAAACTGTGCCTCATCTGGAACCAACTTGGATTCGCATTCTTTGCTCTGTATGATAAATTTAGGTTTGGATCCTGAAATCAATTTGATTTCTTCAATTTCATCGTTTGTGTAGAAACAGCTTTTCTTGCTTAGTTTTAAGAGGTTGTCTATGGTCAAGTTTTTTATTTCTTGCTCAATTGCCTGTATATTTTCTGTTTTTTCAATGTATGATGAAGTGACTGCTGGAACTCCGAATGCAGATGGTATCGAAGAGGCTTGAGCTGACTTATCAGATTCAAAACGGTTTGCTCTGCCCATGCAGACAATTGCAATTCGCTTGTCGGTGAAATAAACATCATATCTGGTGTTGATATCGAGCGGTAAAACAATATCTTTAAGGATTCCTAAACTCTTTTCTGAACTTGCCATTTTTTGAGTCCCTTTGCAATGCCTTTTGCATGCGCTACCTCATAAGGGTTTTCAATTTCAAGAATGTGTAAGAAAAAGATCGATTAAAGTCTAAAGTTTTAGGAAAATTTTTGGATGGGAACGTTATTGTTGAGAATAATTCGAGAACTGGCATTGTAAATTAAAACTTATCTAAGATAGCGAACGCTGCATTACTTATTGAAATGTTTTGATTTTTTGGCGAATCACATTAACAAAAATCTGGATAGGTTAAGATCCCTCTAATTTACACCCAAAACCAAAATCACTGCAAATAGATCCTTTAAGCAAGCTAAAATTAATGTACTTAGGTAACTTTATTGTAAGTGAAGTTTTGCCCTTTTAACTTTTAGAGATGTCAGATGATTTGAAACACTTTTTTGAGAAAATGTTTGTTTTTCTATCCTTATTGTCTTTTGCTTTAGGTCGTATACCGGCGTATTTTGAAAACGATTTTTATGCGGAATTATTATGGCCAGTAGGCTCAGCAACTCTGAAGATTTTTCTTTCCTATGTATCTCGTAATAACTTCAGTTTAAAATTGTTATTTCAAAATAAGAATTCCTTATTCCTTCAACGCGTAAATTGCAAATGAGAGAAAGTAACTGATGCGCCAAAAGCTCTCCAATAAACAGATAGTGCTTTTAGTAATCCTAATAGCAGTTACGTTGAACATAATTTCTTTTTGCATCGCGTATCCTCAGATAACTAAACCAGAATCAGCCACCTTGGCTAGAGATTTTTCAGCGTATTACACTGGTGCATACAGATTATTACATAATCCAACCAAAATCTACGCTGACGGCATTCAACTGGGCGATTACCCAATTCTTCCCCACCCGCAACCCTTCAAATATGTACCTTCCTCCCTCATTCTTTTCGCACCATTCCTAACCTTAAACTATCTAAGTGCTCTTACCGTTTTTGATGTTTTGCAACTTGCTCTAATTCCAGCATTGGCCTTCTTTGTCTACAAGCTTGTTAAAGAAAAAAACGTTCTCTTGGGGGCAATAGTGGCAACCATTATTTTGATTCAGCCGTTGCCTACTCCGTCGTCAAATTACCCTCCATCTCCGCTAATCAATTTTTGGCTATTTAGCGTAAATTCCCAATCTTTTTCGCAAAGTTACTTTTGTGGATACGTTTACGTGAATGCACACATTCTTCAAACCGTTTTACTTGTAGGGGCATTATACCTGGCTTTTGCCAAAAAACCATATCTTTCCGCATTATTTTTCACGTTTGGCTTATTGGATCCTAGAGCTGCAATTGTTGCATTTCCATTGTTGTTGTGGTATAATAGGCAAGAAATACGAAAATTTGTTTTTGGGACAATTATATTTGTTCTTGCCACAACTTTGCCCTTTTTCTTTTATTATAGCATAGGTTCGACTTTTTTGTTCATGGAACTTAGGGGGAGCATTGTCTCTCAATGGTATGCGTACGATTTTATCCCCATTTACGGGGTGGCAGCTTTAACCATAATCGAAATTGTCACAGTCAGTCTTCAAAAGAAGAAATAGCAAAAGTTGCCTTTTCAATCATGTTTTGCTTTCTTAAAGAAATGATCTTGTAGGCTCATTCAACCAACCACATATGTAATTAAACGATCAAGAGTCTAGCTATTGAGCTGGGGTTTGATCATATAGAAGTAAGAATGAGCCTATCAGCTGGTCACAAAAAAACCCAGTTGACTAAGAATTTTATTCTCAATTTAATAGAAGACCTAAGGTATCCGTTGGAGCTAGAACGGCTATTTGTTGGGTTGCGAAAAGCCGATGATTTTCCAAAGTTACTTAACAATAAGAATACATTCGTGAAAAAGTAAAATTGATTTCTGCGGTAAGAGCTTCGAAAAAATTGACCTAGACCAACTTGTTCGTGAACAATATATTTCTAAAGGACCTGGAACGATCCTTATCAAGAAATCTTTTACATTGTGTGACTCGCTTCAAGAGTCGGGTGTAACAATCGAGACAATCGATGGACCAGTGAGTTTTGAAAAAGATGTAACAATTGGGCGTTCAACAATAACTGGGCCAGCATTTATATCAGAAAAAAGCAAAATTTTCGACTCTAGTTTGAGAGGAAACCACAATGGCGATCTATACATTGGAAAAAACTGCAATGTTTGGGGGTATTCAGATATAAACCGCTCCCTGATTGGCGACTCATCGAATATACACACATGCAACATAAATGATAGCATTATAGGTCCGAGTTCAAACTTTGGTGCAACTCAAACTATTGCGATTTCAAAAGATAACAAAAACGATGACTCACTGATTAAAGATAAAACCATGATAGGTAATAGGATAGTTATTGCCAACTACTCAAATGGGAACAAAATCAAAATTCTAGACCCTTCTAATTGCAATATCTTTCAGGTTGAGGCGATTCATTTCGGAACCATAAGCGGAACAGGGGTTTCATGTTCATCTGGTACAATTATCTATCCGGGAACAATAGTTGGGGCTGGAGCAAGAATAAATTGCACTATTCCTATAACTGGATATGTTCAACCTGATCAAACTTGTTCATTATTTTTAGTAATTAAGAAAAACAAAAATGGCGAAGAAGAGTTACAGATGAAGGGAACACTTCTTCAACTTGCAAACACAAATGGCGATTAGATGACGTTTAGTTTCATTTTGTAATCTATTGAACTTGACTTTTTCATTGTATAATCAGAAAAAATGGCAATTCAACAACAAGATAGTAGCTAATTTGTTTGGTGGACGAGCCGGGATTTGAACCCGGGACCTCCACGATGCCAACGTGGCGATCATGCCAGACTGATCTACTCGCCCAAAACCTCTGGCTTCTAAGGTTTAATCCGCGTCATTTAATAAGCGTTTCTTATGAACTTTGAAAAAGAATCAAAAAAGGCTGCATCAAGCTTTTGTGTTGAGTCTCCTGACAGCGTAGCTTTTTATAATCCATTCGCAAATAGACAAGCCAAGCAAGGTGCCACATTTGCCCAAAGTAAAAGTTGCATTTATCGGCGTTGGAAACTGCGCCTCAGCCTTCATCCAAGGCATACAATATTACTCAAAATTCCAGAAATCAGAACAGTTTATTGGACTACGAAATCCTATTTTAGCCGGTTTAAGCCCAAAAGACATCGAAGTCGTTGCGGCTTTTGATGTGGATGACCGCAAAGTTGGAAAAGACCTTTCAGAAGCCATTTTTGCTATTCCTAATAATGCACCAAAAGTCGCTAATGTGTCGGCATTGGGTGTTAAAGTTAGCAAGGGTCCATTGATGGACGGATTGGGAAAATCAAGTAAAGATATCGTCCAAGTCAGCAATGCGGCAGACTCGAATGTTGTTAAAGTTCTCAAAGATGCAGGCGCCGAAGTTATGGTTAATTTGCTACCAAGCGGAGCCACGCAAGCGTCCCATTTTTATGCTGAACAAGCCTTGGCCGCTGGATGTGGATTTGTTAATGCTACGCCAAACTTCATAGCAAGCGATGCTGCATGGGCTAAACGTTTTGCCGATGCTAAACTTCCGCTTGTTGGTGACGATTTGATTGATCAAGTTGGCTCAACATCTTTGCATAAGACTCTTCTTAAACTTCTTTCAGATAACGGTGTGCGGATAGATGAGACTTATCAGCTTGATGTTGGCGGCGGAACTGAATCTGTAGATACAATGGATCGCAGTCGTGATGCAAAACGTACCATTAAAACAGACTCAGTAGCTGCTTCCATACCGTACAAAGCCGAAGTTGTTGCAGGTTCAACAGACTATGTAGATTTTCTACAAAATAAGCGTGACAGTTACTTCTGGATAAGCGGCGTTTACTTCTGCAATACACCGATGAAGATTGACCTTAAGTTTCAAACAGTTGATGCGCCAAACGCAGGCTCCGTGCTTTTTGATGTAGTGCGGGCTATGAAACTTGCGTTGGACAAGAAACTTAAAGGTGCATTAGAACCAGTTTGTGCTTACGCGTTTAAGCGTCCTCCAAAAATTGTATCACTTGAAGAGGGCGAAAAAGAATTCGCAAAGTTCATAGCCTAAACTATGTAAGCTTTGCTAATTCACTTAATATTTTTTCTCTGACGCCATTCTCGTTCAAAGTATTTTTTAGATAACTAATTGTTTTAACAGGTGTCGGATCTACTCCCCGCAGAAGCGCCAAGTAAACGCTTGTGAAATCTCCAACACAAACTGTTGACAGCATTCTTGAAAGTGTGCTTTTGCCCTGAACCTGTACCTCAAATAGCCCTAACCCAGCTTTTCGCACGACTTCTTTTGTGATTTCAATTCTAATGTTAATCGCCTTGGGCTCATCTTTATCCCTGATAAAAACTGTGCAGAAGCATTTTCCAAGCTCATCGGCTTTTTCCCAACCAACAATTTCGTTATGGTTAAGCTCACTGAAAACTTCCCATTTCGCTGGGCATTTGCTATTCTCATTAAACTGCTGCTTAAAACGCATGGCTACACTGCGATAAACGTCAAATCCGTAAACTGCAGGAGCGGTTTCTCCTATGTTTAAAGCTAAGGTTTTAGAAAAGTTTTCTTGTGATGGTTTATCAGGCGCGTTATTTTTGCTTATTTCTTCTAGAAGTTTCAAAGCGTCATTGAGCTCCTCTGAAGCTCCCTTTGCCAAACCCAGTTTTTCCATGCAGATTAGCAATGGAACAAACAAGTAGGGAAGCGCTGCTCGCGGAGGCATGCCGCCTGGAACTTTTAAGTAGGGTACTTTGAGCCTTTCGGCATTCTCCAAAAGGGCGCCGCCGCTACTGACGCAGAAAATCATGCATTTATGTTTTAATGCGTCAAGAAAAGCGCTCAAAGATTCCTCCGTTTCGCCTGAATAGCTTGATATTAGCACAAGTGTTTTTTTACCTGCATACGCGGGTAATTGGTATTCGCGGTTAACTTCAACTGGGACATCTGTTTTGTTTCTTGTCCAGTCTTTAAGTAAATCGCCTCCAATTGCTGAGCCGCCCATGCCAACAACAACGATGTTTTCGGGTTTAGGGTAATTAACTTTGATTTTGCTTGCTAATTTGGCAGCTTCACCATATAGCTTTGCGGAGTTAACACAGAAATTAAGCATGTCTTCTTTGTCAAGTGCTTTAATTTTTTCGATGTCATCTAAAATGGCTGATTTCATTTTCAGTTCCTCTGACCTTTAGTTTTATATCTCAAGGCTCCTTTTAAGCTCAATGCAGCAAATAACTACCAATCGATAGGATGCAAAAAAATTATGGACAAAAAGAAAATTGCAATTGCCATTCCAGCCTCCACAATATCCGATACACCCCATATACGAGAGAAAACGGCGAAAATAGGCTTAATTGGGCGGGCAGCAGCAATTTTCAGAGTTGACGAAATCATAATTTACCCTGATAATGCTCACACAAATCAGGCCAGAGATTTAGATTTCATTGCGCTTTTGCTAAATTATTTGGAGACGCCTCAGTATCTTCGTAAAAGGCTTTTCAAAATTGAGCCAGATCTACAGTTTGCTGGGATTTTGCCTCCCCTTCGGACGCCTCATCATCCAGTTAGTGGTAAGATTCGTGATTTGAAGGTTGGTGAATACCGGGAAGGCATCGTTTTATCGCAAGCTAAAGAGGGTTTGTTTGTCGATATAGGCATTGAGCAACCAGCTGTTTTAAGGGAAACGCAACATGCGATTGGGGAACGGTTAACCTTGCAAGTTGTCAATGTCGGTTCAAGGGTTGATGTGCAAGCAGTTAACCGTGAGGACGTACCATCTTACTGGGGTTTTAAGGTACGCGTCGAAAAACAGTCTTTTGTGCAATTAACCAAGGATAGAGAATTTGACCTAACAATTGCAACAGCTAAACATGGCGCCAAAATTACGGAAGTTGCAGGTCGGATAGACAAAAAATGGGGCATTAGCAAACATGTTTTAATTTCATTTGGACCTCCATCCCGTGGTTTGCATGATATTGCTAAAGCAGAAGGCGCAAAACTCGAAGACATAGTCGATTTTGTGGTTAACACGATTCCTGAGCAAGGAACAGCAACGGTGCGAACTGAAGAGGCGCTTTTGGCAACATTAGCAATTCTGAACGTCCGATTCAATTACTAATCTCAAAGGATTTTCTTTTTATTTCGAGCTTTTGTTAGGCAAAGTCCCAGCTTTTTGATGTTTTTCAAATCTAAAAATACCAATACCTTCTTTTCTTCATCGTGGAAATATCTTGGATGTTTCTATGGTTTTTAGCTAAACAAATAAAAGCATCTTTGATTATTCTGCTCTCTATGCCCTCACTAGACATTGCTATGCCGATTGCACTTTTCGTCGTCATTGTTGTTTCTTTACTTTTAAACAAGCGTGTTCAAGGAAAACTGATGGCAACAGTTGAGGAAAAACAGTTTCAGACAAAAGACATTATTTTTCTCGTCGTTTTTATGGCCATTATAATTTCAGTTATAGCTTATACTACAGTAATTAATCCAGTAAACGTCTTCCCAACAATTCTGCTAGTGATCTTTCTTTCATCATACACTATGCTGCTCTTTACGTTCTCATACGTCTTTTCAAATCTAACAAGAACAAGAGCACAGTTACTTTCTCTCGGATTTGGTATAGCTGGCTTAATCGCAGGGTTTGCCAGCTTTTTAGGTCCACTTCAAGATGACATCACCATTTTAAGAGCTGCCATATTTTTTGGTTTTGCAATCTTTTGCTTCGCCACAATAATTTATGAACAGAAAAAGACACCTACCACTGCGCGGTGGTATGTAGCAGTTCAACCTCCAGCAATATTTGTGCTTTTATTCATACTCTTCAGTGGAATCTTTGATATTTACAGTGGCAGCTTCAATGTTTGGGCTCCTTATCTGATGGATGTCTTCGGGTTCACTTTTGCTATTTTAATAATTCTCTATCTCAGCTCATTGTTTAGTTGGAAAACCGTCGGCGTTTTTGCCGCGCTTCTTACGATCATGGATATTATTTTGGTTATAGGTACTCCAGTAATGCTTGGTGCTGCACACACTTTCACTGGGCTTGGTTTGCCAGTGCTGGTGTATTTGCCAAACTTTCCAATTATTACTTCGACTTCGGGCATATTATTTAGAGGGCTTGGATTAGGCGACTTTTTCTTTGCAGGTGTCCTAGCAGTTCAAACATACAATAAATTCGGCATGAAAGTTGCTGTCATTGCAGCGACTTCAATGGCGTTTGCTTTTGGCGTTTGGGAATTCTTCTTAGGTGACATAATAAACGGGCTGATACCCATTGTTGGACGAAATATCGGTGGCTTCCCCGGCACCGTAATGATCATAAGCGGTTGGGCACCCATTATCGCTTTGAAATTGTTGTCAGATAGACGAAACAAAATCGTTACGCCTGTTGTTAAAGAACCGAATAAAGAAGAAATAACTCCAAACAACGACTTAATAAAATAAGAAGCACCATTGAGCAGTAAAGTAAACAAAAATATACTAAGGTGTATTTGTTGTTCTTCTCTTTGTTTACTACTTATTTTTAATTGCTTAGGCCTTAAATATTAATAGGCTATTGAGTCGCCCAAAATTTTGGAGATCTTAATAGGACAAGCTGCGGCTAGATCAAACTTTGATAAAAAATCGAATATAAACTAAAGAAATAAAATTTTTTTGGGGAAAGATTGGTAAAAAATGAAAGTTGAGGCTTATTTACCCGAATAGGGCGCCTAATCCTTCTAGTGCTGCTTCTTCCTTGGCTTTTTCTTCTTCAGCTTTCTTCTTCTTGTCTTCTGGTGGTGCTGCTGTTGCTGCTGCGCCGCCTGCTGGAGCTGCTACTGGAGCCGCTGCCATCATTGTTGGGGCTGCTTTAATTGCTTCATCAATGTTTACTTCACTGAGTGATGCGACGAGTGCTTTTACTTGTATAGGGTCAACTGTAAGTCCTGCTGCTGTGAGAACTTTTGTTACTGAATCTTCGTTTATTTCTTTACCTGCCTTGTGAAGGAGCATCGCTGCGTAAATGTTTTCCATACCTTTTCACCTCTTCATCCGACTATTTTAACCTTTTCAGTTCACACAATCTGGCTCCAACCTGCTTATTTGGTTGATTCAGTTGTGTTTTACTGTAAATTTTAACTGCTATTTCCGTTAAGGGAAATACCCAATACCTTAAGAACCTTTCGTACATGCAAACACGCACAACAAATGATTTAATCAGAAAAATACCAAACGTTTTCAAAACGCTTATCTTTAAGGCGAGCCACAATGCGGTCAACAGGTGTCAACAAGAAGATGGGAAATATAACCGTCGCCGTTTTAGGCGCATTAGGCTACAGCTCAAGTATAGGCAAAAAAGGAACATCAACGGACATAACATTTTACAATCTTAAAAAGGGCGAAGACACCGTAACTTTAATTGAACCTGAACGTTACCCTGAAAGGCTGGCTCCTTTATTTTACGCCGTCTCCTTATCAAAATCAGCTATAGTAGTTGTTGACCAAATTGATGCAACTTTTGGCGAATGCCTAGTAATGCTTCAATGCTCAGACATAAAAAGTGGCTATTTCATTTTGCGAAACTATATTCCTAAAGAAAAAATCGGACCCCTCATCAAAGGAACAATTTTGGAAAAATTCGAATTCCTGTCAGACGACCCGACAATTTTAAGAGAAAAACTTTTGGCAGAGGCCGCAAAACAAAAACAAGCTGAAACAGCCGCTGGACAGATTACAGCGGGAATTATTCCTGTGGATCATGCCTTTAACGTGAAAGGCGTAGGCGTTGTTGTGCTTGGCGTGGTTGCAAGCGGGATTGTTCAGAAACATAGCGTACTTAACGTTTTGCCGGCTGGAAAAACAGCGCAAGTTCGTTCCATTCAAAAGCATGATGACGAATTTGATGTTGCAGGCGAAGGTGACCGAGTTGGTTTAGCATTGAAAAACGTGGAAGTAGAAGACTTAGACCGTGGTGCTGTTTTAACAAATGAGCCTTCAATCAAAACTGCGACAAAACTGAAAACTCAGGCTTCGCTTGTTAAGTATTGGCAGATGCCGATTAAGCAAGGCATGGTTATGCATGTTGGTCATTGGACACAATTCATAACTGCTAAAGTTGAGGCTGTTGAAGGTGCCGACGTCAAAAATCCAGCTTTAACGTTAACACTAGATAAACCGCTTATTTACCGCTCAAACGACAAGGCAGTGCTTATGTATCTAGAAGGCGCAAAGCTTCGAGTTGCAGGTACTCTTGAGTTAACATAACTGTGCGTTAGCTCAAGTCAATATATGGGTGGAAATGAGTAGGATTTAAAAGTAAGAACAGTACCAAATCCTACAATTAAGTGGAAGACTTGCCGATTTCTGTAAAAATTGATATAGGCGATTTAGAAAGTGAGTTAGAAAATCTCGCAAAATTCTTGAATAACCAATTTAAATTGAATTCGTCAATAATTCCTGGCGGCTTGGAGCTGAGTATTGATGATGTTTCCACTTTTTCATTAGCGCGAATGGTAACTAAGTTTGTTTACCGAAAGAATCTAAACGGTACTCATTGGGTTGATGTAAAAAACAATGTCGTTAGAATCAACCGGTTTAAGCCCCAAAAGAAAACAAAGGTAAACAAACACCCAACTACTCCATCAACCATCAAACATGGCTGGTAATGCATTACTGCATTAAAAGTTCTACGCCAGGTATCTTTTTTTTCTCATAAATTATATCCATGATTTTGGAGAACCCAGTTATCCAAGCCAAATAAATCAAACCGATTACAATCCAAACTGGAAGAATGACGAATGTCTGGTATGTTATTACATTGCCTGCGGATGTTAAGTCAGAAATGCCAGAGATAAAGAAAGATATTCCTATGAAAGCTAAAACAGATGAGCTTTTTGTTAATGAACAAAACTCATTGGTCCATGAGGGAATAACTATTCTGTAAGATTGCGGTAGGATTACGTGACGAAGAGTTTGCCATTTTGACATGCCCACTGATAGACCTGCTGCCATTTGGTCATCAAGAACAGTCTGCATTGCTCCTTTTATGTAACCTTTCTGGTAAGCCGCACTGTTTAATCCAAAGACCAAGAATATCAGATAGTTATGGTTAATTTGCAGATTAAGCAGGGCAGGCACCGTATAAACAGCTATGAACAGCTTGAATAAACAGCGGGCTTCCCCTGAAAAATTCAACGTAAACTGCAATGATTCCTCTTATTGCTTTTCCGCCGTAAACGTCGCCGATGGCTAAGAATGTTCCCAACAATAAGCCTAAACAAACGCCGAACAGAGTAATTGCTACTGTAGCAGACAGCCCTTGAAGGATCCAGTTCCAATATAGGGGATTTGTTAGCCAATCAGACATTCAGTTTTACCTTGTTGTTTTATTGATGATTCTTGTCATGAATTGTTTAGCGCGGTCTGTATTTGGAGCATTGAAAAACAGCGAAGGCGGCCCTGTTTCGATGATGTGCCCTTCATCGTAGAATATCATTTCCTCTGCGACTTCTTGGGCGAAAGGCATTTCATGGCTTACGATGAGCATTGTTGTTCCTTCATGTGCGAGGTCACGGAGAGTGTCGATTACTTCGCCGGTCAATTCAGGATCTAACGCTGAAGTAGGCTCATCAAGCAATATTATGTCTGGGTTGCGTGCTATGGCGCGGGCTATGCCTACTCGCTGTGCTTGCCCACCGGATAATTGAGCGGGATATTTGTTGAGGCAATCAGTAACTTTTACTTCTTTTATGGCCGCCAATGCACGTTTACGAGCTTCCTCTTTGGGCAATTTGAGAACTTGCCTTAGCGCCAACTCAACGTTACCTATGACTGTGAGGTGCTTGAAAAGATAGATATGTTGAAAAACAAAACCGATTCTTGCACGAGCCTTATTTAAATCGGTGTCGGGTTTGGTTAAGCATTCGTCGCCAAGCCAGATTTCGCCACTATCTGGAATATCAAGCATATCCATGCAACGTAAAAAAGTGCTTTTTCCTGAACCGCTGGGGCCAAAAATCAATTTAATGTCTCCCTTGCGGATTTGTAGTGAGACGTCTTTAACTGCCTCAACTACTTTCACTTCGCCTCTCTTTTCACCTTTTATGCTATACGTTTTGAAGACGTGTTTTGCTTCCATTACATAGTCTGCCATTTTTTTTACAATCCTATTTTCTTCTTTCGTTTGTTTCCCCATCTATCAAGAGCGAACGCAATTGGGAAAGTTAACACAATATAAATTATGGCACCAAAAATGTACCATGAATAGTTGTAAAGGCTAAAACTTAACTGATTTGCTCGTCTCGTTACATCAAGCAATGCTATAACGTAAACATAGGCGGAGTCTTTTATGAGCAATGCATACTCACTGCCTAAACCCGCAGTTGAGAAAGTGAAAACTTGTGGAACCATAATGTACCAAATCGCACGCCATTTAGATAGACCAATAGAGGTACCGGCAAACATCTGTTCATCGCCGACGCCTCGAATTGCTCCTCTGTAAATTTGTGATTGGTTAGCGGCGCTTCTTAGCCCTAACACGAAACATGCTACGAAGAAGGCATCGCTAAACGGTATTGGGAAGAATGGCCCTAAGCCAAAAAAGAATAGAAGCATCAAAACGATCTCAGGGATGCCCCTGAAGACCTTCTCATAGATGTCTACGACAAAGGAAATCTCTTTTTCATAAACTCTGGTAAACGCTAACGGCAAGCCTATGGCTATGCCTATTAGAAAAGAAATTAAAGAAATGGAAAGAGTTAATGGAACTCCTTCCAACAGGTAGATTACGTGATTCCAGTCAATAACCAAAACTTAATCACGTTTCTGCATGCCATTGTGCTTTTAGCTGGTCTACTGTTCCATCAGCAATCAAGTCTGTTAATGCACCGTTCATCTTGTCTAAGAGTGTGTGCGATCCTTTGGCAACTACGAATGCAACTGGATAGTATGGGTGGCTATATACTACTTGGATAACCTGTCCTGTGCGCTGCATATTGATCTATCCATGCGTTGGTGACTGGTGTTTCAGCATATACTGCTTGTACACTTGGGTTTGAGCTAGTCATGTCTATGACGGCTGAAGATGAGTCTGTCCATGCTTTAGTTTGTACACCTGCATCTTGGAGTTCTGTTTGCTCAACTTCTCCGGTCTGTGTTCCAACTGTGATGCCTAAGTCTTTAAGCTGGGAAAGCGAGGTTATGGTTGTGTTTGTTATATGGTATTTGTCCATGGTGCTCTTGAGCATAATTATTTGTGATTGAGATACGCTGTGAGGTATAGTAAACGCATACTTGTGTCTAGTCTATCTGTTGTGATTGAGAAGCCGCTGACACCCATGTCAAGTTGACCGTTTTGAACAGATGAGATGATGCTATCAAAGTTTGAGTTTACCCAATCGATTGTCAAGTTTAATTTTGCTGCGCATGCGTTTGCTAAGTCAACTTCGAACCCTACGATTTTGTTGTTAGCATCTAGCTCTTGGTATGGTGGCCAGCTTGGGTCTGTGCCGACTTTGAATAACGCCTGTTTTTTCAATGTTTGCCCAAACGGTATCTGTTGTTGACGAAGAGTTTTGCGCTACAATGAACGGGCTAGCGACGAGTCCAATGGAAAAACCAACAATCAACATTATTACAACTAGTATCATAGTGATTTTTTTTGCCATTTATTTCTCCCTAGCCCAATTATTTCGATGCTTTATGTATTTAAGCTTAAGCTATTGTCAAAAACATGAATTTCATTCAACTTTTACTTTGTTTTGGTCGAGACAAGCGCTATTGCAACCACTACAAATAGGGCTCCTATGCTAGAGAAAATAGTGATCGGTTCCTTTAACACTATAATGGATAAAATAACTGCAACAACTATTTCAGATAAAAGCAAGATTGTCGAAGTGGATGCTGAAAGATGCTTAAGTCCCTCTGTCCACAAGTAATAAGGTAAAACCCAACAAACAATCGCTGTATAAAAAATCGCTAACCAAGCAGTTCCCGATAATTCAAAAAACCCTGGACCTGACAAAAACGCGAAGGGTGCAATGGCAAACAAAGTTAAGACAAGCACCCAAGTCATATTTTGAAAAGTTCCCGAGGTCGAATTCATTATTAACTTCTTATTGTAAATCATGAAAATCGCCCAAGCAACGCCTGAAATTATAAGCATAAAATCTCCGATAAATTGCCCTCCAATCATATGTCGAAAAATCCAAATTAGTGCTAATAAAAACAATTCCCACCAATCCAAATAAGACACCCGCAATTTTCTTTCTTGAAAAACTTTCACCGAGCAGTTTGGGGCTTAAAATGGCAACCCACATTGCGCTTAAATTGATGAACAGGGCGGCTTTAGCTGCTGTTGTATAATTCATTCCGACATATTGAAGCAAGTAACCTGCGGCGTTTGCGATTCCTAAAAAGACAAGTAGTTTCTTGTTTGCCATTTTGAATTCGAGTTTTTTGAGAAGCAGCATAACTGCAAGCAATAAGACGGTTGCAATTAGAAAACGCCAAAAGACGAATGTGAAGGGGTCGATGTATGTTAATCCGATTTTTATTATTGGAAAAGAGGTGCCCCATAATGCGCCGGCGAGTAAGGTTATGAAGACGGCTTTGCTTTTTTTGGTTAACAGTGGATTAGGCAACCGCTCGTCTCCTTGTTGGGTTCCCTCATATTTAATTTATGTTTATAAAGGCTTTTTGCTGGGTCAATACATCTATTTCTTGCTTAGGAGCCGTTTGATCAATTATTAAACAACCTGTGCATTGTTGGTTAGATAGTCTTCAGACTTTGGGTGACTTAAACGATTTTGATTTTGGGCAGCATTTTGTTTAACTTTGAGTTATTGACTTAATTGCCTTTTTGTGACGCGTAGTGACTTTTTAAGATGCGTAGTGACGCGTAGAGACGAATAAAGACGCGTACAGACGCAACCTGCAAGTAAATCAAAGCCTAAATTGGAAAAGCAGCCCAAAACACAAACAATAAAATTGCGTCATTCCCAGCACTAATATCTAAATACCCTGTTCGACACAAGAAAATCAAACATAGAAAATTGTCAATCAACGTGAACAAAATGTATCGAACTGGTTTTGCAAATCTTCCGCTCCACGGTGGCAAAGCTCCCTCATGGTTAACAGTGCGAATGCGTAAGTTAGCCAAAGAAATAGCCGACATCATAATTGAGGAGTATGGCACAGCCACTTTTGTTCAGCGTCTCTCAGACCCGTTTTGGTTTCAAGCTTTTGGCTGCGTTTTAGCCTACGATTGGCACAGCAGTGGAGTAACCACAGTAGTTACCGGCATCCTCAAAGGCGCGATCTCGCCAGAAGAACACGGCATTGCAGTATGCGGAGGAAAAGGGAAAACCTCAAAGAAAACACCAAGCGACATAGCATATGCTGGGGAAAAGTTTGGTTTTTCAGAAGAAACAATCCAAGCCCTAACGTACAATAGCAAAATGGCTGCAAAAGTTGACAACTCCGCAATCCAAGCAGGATACCAACTGTATCACCACGCATTCTTGGTAACCAAGGATGAAGAGTGGGCGGTTATTCAGCAAGGCATGAGCGAAGAGAACCGCAGTGCAAGGCGTTTCCATTGGCTATCAGACAACGTATCCGACTTTGTTGTTGAACCCCACAATGCAATCGTCTGTAATGAAAAACGTGAATCAGCACTAAACATGGTCGCAAAAGACAGCCAAGCCGCAAGAAAAGCATCCGTTGACCTTGCTAAAGAGCCACCACGTAAACTCATGAATCTAATCCAATCAACCGCAAAACCGCTAAACCAAGCCTCACTTCAAGAATGGCTACCTAAAACAGATGACCCATGGCAGCAAACCCTTAACACGCTTAATATGCCCCGCAACATAAATTGGGACACTCTAAGTCGACGTCTACGAGTTTCAACCCAGCAACTATGAGGAGCTTTTAAGCGTAAAAGGCGTTGGACCAGCCACGGTTCGGGGTTTAGCTCTTGTTGCTGAGCTGGTGTATGGCGAGAAGCCCAGTTGGGAGGACCCCGTCAAATTCAGTTTTGCGTTCGGAGGCAAAGACGGCGTTCCCTACCCAGTTGACCGCAAAGCAATGGATGAATCAATCCAAATCCTCAAACAATCAGTTCAAGACGCTAAAATCGGCGAAAAAGAAAAACTGCATAGCCTTCAGAATCTGAGGAGGTTTGTTCCTGCGGATGCAAACTCTTAAAACAAATCAACGCCCATAAGATTTCTGAGGACGCAAGGTTGCCACAGAGACAAAGAATCGCAGCAGCCACTGGCATATTAGCCCCAATAATAGCATTCACCTGCATCCTTAGCGCCATCGCATCTTACCCCCAATTCAGCTGGACAAACAACGCTTTAAGCGACCTAGGCGTAGTGCCCGGGATAACTGGACCGCTGTTCAATTTTGGACTCTGCACATGCGGAATTTTAGCTTTAATTTTTGCGTTCCTTGGATTATTTGTTTATTTAGGAAAGAATTGGGTAGGCAAAATTGGGGCAATAGTTTTTGCTTTAGCAACAATAGCTCTTATTTGTATTGGAATCTTCAACGAAAATTTTAGCCCAACGCATTATTTTGTTTCTGTAGCCTTTTTTGTCTTGCTTCCCATTTCACTTTTCATCATTACTATAGCGTTTGGGTTGCAGCGAAGGACAAGAATGGCTTTGTTCACCGTTCTGATAGGCTTGGCGGCTGCCCTTCCATGGATACTATATTTTACCTTTCATTATGTGTCTGGCGTAGCAATCCCGGAATTTGCATCCGGACTTGCGGGAACAGTTTGGATAATTACTCTTAGCTACAAAATAATAAAGGAAGAACAAGTCAAATTAAGATCTGCAAATAACAAATAAACTTTTATTGTTCTAAATTCATTAATTGCCGTCTGGTGGGGTCGTAGTCTAGACAGGTATGACGACGGGCTCCAGAAGAAGCAACGGGTTTGCTGACCCTCCGGGGAATGACGAAGTTCTGGAGCGTGTCTAGAGAAACCCGTAAAGGGCTGCCTCGCGCGGTTCTTGGGTAAAGGTCGTCGGTTCAAATCCGGCCGGCCCCACCAACTTTTCTAACAAAAATTCACACTTTAAAAATGCAAGGCATTACCTGAACACAGGCTATTTCTACCTTTTCAATATTGTTGAAAATTTTTCTTAAATAGAAAAAAGATTTGAATTAAAGGTTTAATTGAAGATCTAATCGCCGCCAGCTGCAGAGTCAACGATATCTTTGATTTCTTTGTTTAACGCGTCAGGTAAACCTAAAATACCTACATCCATGAAGCCTCGTATTATTAGTGAGACTGCCTGTTCGCGTGAAATCTTTCGGGTCATCAGATATGTGATTTCTTTTTCACTTATTTTTCCAACTGCTGCTTCATGTGTTATCTCCACGCCCTTTTTCTTTGCTATAAGCTCCGGGATTGACTGCATAAACGACTTGTCATCCATCAGAAGACCTTTACATTCCAGATGTCCTTTGCAGTCCGGATTGTCCCCCTCGATCATACCCCGTATAATCATTTTTGAGCCTTCACGGGATATTGCACGGCTTACCATCTCGGCTTTGCTTCCTCTGCCCAAGAGAACCGCTTTTGAGCCAATGTCCAATTGGCTGTTTTTGTGGCCGTAAAGAATGCTGTTAAAGCTTACTCGTGAATCTTCGCCAACACAAGTTGCAGCCGGATACATCTGGATATCTTTAACTGGTCTCATGCAAACATAATTTGATACAAAGGTTGCTTTCTCATCCACTTGGGCACCTGTTCGGGGACGAACCATTGTATCTTCGCTCCACTGGTGAATCATTGTAAAGTTCAACATAGCACCTTTTTTAACGTAGATCTCTGAAACCCCGAGGTGTGCTGCCTTTGGAACAGTTGAATGCTGAAGGCAACTTGTTATTATGTGAGCATTGGAACCTTCCTCTGCAATGATTATGTTGTGAACACGTTGCTCAAGATTTTTCTGTGTAATAAGGAGACATGACTGCAAAGGAAATGATATTACTGCACCCGGAAGAATTCGCATAAAGTAGCCGCCGCTGTAATCTTCTGCTACACGCTTAGTATATTCATCCTTGTCTTTACTAACCAGCTTCCACATGTAGTCTTCAAGCCAAGAGTACTTTTTTAACGCAGCCTTGATATCCATAAGCTCAAGTTGACCCTCATAGACTTCATTGACTTTAGACGCAATTGTTTGCTGATCCATATGAACAAATGTTGCCGAACGGTTTTTTCCTTGAGTTTCAAGACCAGCTCTTTGTGCTTCCTCAAGGATTTGATGAGGAATATTTGTTAGATCACTTTCTTTACTCATTGTTTTTCCATCCTACTCTTGCTCTTATCCTGCATGACACACATTCCTCGTACCCTAAACGTTTGATATCTTCATAAATACGCATAGGATCTTTGAAACAGTGAAATTGACCGTTCAGAAGTATACAACCGTAGGTGGCTTTAATATACTCTAAAATATCGCCCTTATGAGTGATGATCAACGCCGAACTTCCTGAATTTTCTATGTATTTTTGAATCTCTATGGAAATCATGCGTAAACTGTCAACATCCACACCTGAGTCAGGCTCATCAAGCAGTAACAACTTGGGCCTGAGAAAAATTAGCTGAAGAATTTCTGAACGTTTTCTTTCTCCACCGCTAAAACCCAAGTTTACGTCTCGACCGAGAAAATTGGTAAGACGAAAATTTTCAATTTGTTCTTGCTCTTCTTCGCTGAATTGGTCAGAAATTTTTTTACCTAAACACAACTTAAGAAGATCACCTAGTTTCACACCGGTTATTTCAGGAGGATTTTGGAAACTTACAATAATGCCCATTTTTGCCCGTTCATCAACGTTCTTTTCTGTGATGTCAACGCCCTCGAAGAAAATCTTTCCGGAAGTTACTTCGTAACCAGGCAGACCCATCAGTGTACTAATAAGCGTGGTTTTCCCTGAACCGTTGGGTCCAAAGAGAATGTGACTAGCGCCCTCTTTCAGGTCAAAGTTCAGATTTTCAAGAATAACTTTGCCTTCAACCTTTACAGTTAAGTCCTTAACTTCAAGTACAGCCATAAGATTGACCAAGTATTTTCAAACAAAATCAGACTTATTTAACTTACCTCAAAATTGAAGTGCTGGACGATATTAATTGTCCGATGCGTCATTCTTTTCTCCACTTTTTAGAGCCGGTTTCTTTTGATGAGTTAGGGTAAGCAGTGATACCGAATGATAACCTAACGTATTATAACTCACTCTAAAGTGAGTATTCCTTTTAAGCAACTGTTGAGTTACGGTTTGCAAGAAGCGATCGACGATGCCATCAATAGAAGCAGTTAATTTAACAAAGCAATACGGCGAATTCTGTGCCCTCTCCGATTTAAATTTAAAGATTGAAGGGGCGAAATGCGTCGGTTTCCTTGGTCCAAACGGATCAGGAAAAACAACTACATTAAAAATGTTCACAGACCTTATCAGACCAACAAAAGGTCAAGCACTTATCAACGGTATTAATGTGCATACCGAAAAGAAAAAGGCACTCGCGTCGGTAGGAACACTTATCGAAACTCCAGAAATTTATTCTTCCCTTACGCCAAGAGAAGCGTTAAGCATGATTGCTGAGATTCGAGGAATATCTGCTGAAGATCGAATTAAACAAATAGAAACTGTTGTAGCCGAAGTTCATATGGAGGAGTGGATTGATAAAAGAGTCGGCAAGTTTTCTAAAGGCATGAAACAAAGAATATGCATAGCCTCCGCTTTGCTTGGTAACCCATCAATTATTCTCTTAGATGAACCCACAACTGGACTTGATCCACGAGGCATGAGCGAAGTCAGAGAGATAATTAAATCGCTCAAAGGCAAAAACAGACTCATCTTCATGAGTTCACACATCCTAAGTGAAGTTTCCGATGTATGCGACGAAGTAGCGATGATAGATCATGGTAAACTAATAGTATATGATACGCTTTCAAACGTAACTGCACGGTTCTCAGGTGGAAACAACGTAGTAGAAGTTGGTCTAGCTCGACCCGTTGACAATCAAATAGTAACTCAGGTCATTGCAGCTCTTCCATCTGTGATTAAGGCAGAAAAAACAGACGACAAAAACCTAAAAGTAATCTTCAACGGAGGTTTAGATGTCCAGGAACGCTTGCTTAACGACATCGTCAAATTAAATATAGGCGTGGTAAGCTACAAAGCTGCTTCCTCTGAACTTGAAGATGTATATCTAAAACTCATTACAGCAACGTTGTGATAAAAATGGCACAAACAAATCTTGAAGATAAAAACGTGGTTCCAGGTAGCATGACCCAAGTATTTACAGTGACAAAGTATACTCTTCTTGATTACCTGAGGTCTCGCAGATTCTTTATAATGCTGATAATAACCGCATTAATCAGCATACTTCTCACAGTCCTTGTCGGCTACTATCGCCCAGCGAGTTTTCTCACTGACGATCTGTCTTTTTATAGCAGCTGGTGGGGAAATTCAGTAACCTTTGTCGTTATACTATCAGCAATTTTCTTTGGCGGCGACGCAATTTCAGGCGAATTTCAAAATAAAACGGGCTACTTTGGTGTTCCCAACCCAATTAGGCGTTCATCTATTTACATTGGAAAATGGTTAGCAGCTCTCACTGCATCACTTGTAATGCTGGGTATCTTTACAGTTGTAACTGTGGCAAACGGATTGTATTACTTCTCGGGTGTGCCCTTCCAATTTGGGGAGTCAGTGATATTTGCTTTAATTTATGTGATTGCAGTTCTTGGCTTCACATTCTTCTTTAGCTCACTATTCAAGAGCAGTTCGATGTCAATTCTATTAACCGCTATCTTGTTCCTATTCGTTTTCTCATTAATTCAAACTTTGGTTTCATCGCTTGTACAAATTGAACCTTGGTTCATCTTAACCTATGGATCCACAATAATAGGCAATATATTGACGTCACCTTATCCACCACATATGTCAACAACCAGCCTCGGTCGTGAAGGCCGCATTACCTTAACCACATTTAATGCAAGTGTACCAGAAGGAATAGCCATCATGCTGATTTACTTCGCCGTCACCGCAATCTTGGGCTTAATACTATTTGAACGAAAAGAATTCAATTGATCTCCCAAATTCTTCTTCTTTTAAGCTTCCTATAAGCTAGCAACTCTTAATTTTGAAAATTGATTTACGTTTTAAGGCAAAGCTACATATTGCATAAAGTAAAATATTCTGGGTCACAACCTCAAGTGAAAACGCGATACCTCTTGGTCTCCAAACAAAGTCTAGAGAAAATGCGCAAAAAAGCGCCACAGTTGATTGTTGCAGCTGTCGCTATCGCAATTGTAGTTTACTTTCTCTTTGAAATTTTAGAAGATGTATTTATTGAAGGTGCTCCGATAACAAGTGGCCCCTTGATTAGCGGTATAATTTCGTTAACTCACAATGTAACCAACACTGTGCAGTCATGGGGGTACATTGGCATATTTGTGCTCATGTTGCTCGAATCAAGCTCTCTGCCTATCCCCAGCGAAGTGATTCTTCCTTTTGCTGGCTACTTAGCTTCTCAGGGTGCTCTTAACGTATGGATCACTTTGATTATTGCAACTGTTGCAGGAGTATTTGGATCACTTATTGATTACTATATTGGATTAAAAGGCGTTGAATCTCTTGCTAAACATAAAATTTTAGGCAGAATAATTTTTTCCACAAAGCAGCTTGAAATTGCTGCTAGGTGGTTTAACAGAAATGGTGCCTCTATGGTGTTTTTTAGTCGTTTGATACCTGGCTTTAGAACGATAGTTTCGTTTCCTGCAGGGGCAGTTAGGATGAAGTTATCTAAGTTTATCGCTTATACAACAGCCGGTTGCTTTGTTTGGAGTGCAGTCCTAATTTATGTTGGTTGGTATTTGGGGAAAAACTGGGCTGAGGTTGCTGGATTTTCACGTTATTTAATTGCAGCCAGTATAGTGGGCGTATTAGTGTTAATTTTGTTATTGTTTATTAGACGAAAAAGAATTAGGGCAGCTGCAATAAAACATGGATGGATGCCCTCTTAACTTATTTTGATTATTTTTGGTTTTACTTCACCTTTTATGCTAAGCGTCTTTGCTTCTTGAACTTGTAACATGCAATCAACATTGGATGCTTCATTGAACACTTTATAATCAATCGTTGAGAGAAACGCTGCATCGATCGAGACTGGCGAGTCAGCAGCAAAAATGCCGACGTCCTTCATCATCACATCTCCTGGGCTTGGCAAGCAATCGCAGTGAGAAGTTATGTCTTTAGCGAAACTGACGTATGACACCTTATTTGTTTTTAGAGTGGATAGGACCCCGTAAGCGGCTGAAGCAAGTGCCCTGCAAATATTATCTTGATTTACAAAGCTTATTGCTTCCATAGGACAAGCCTGCTTGCACATTGGACAACGCATACAAAGACCCGAGGTATTATGTGCTTTTCCTTCGATAATCTCAGGCAAATTCAACGCGCATGCTTCTTTGCATTTTCCACAGCCCACACATTTACTTGTGTCTATTTCTATACCTACCGTTCTATGCTGCCTAAATTTGCCAGCTTTTGGAGTGCATCCCATCCCGAGGTTTTTTATGGCGCCTCCGAAACCGCTGAGTTCATGACCTTTGCAGTGGGTCACTACAATCATAGCGTCAGCTTCAGCAATAGCGCCTGACACCTCAATCTCTTTCAATATACCTTTAGTTGGAACTATTCTGTAATTTTCACTTTTTAATCCATCTGCCACAATAAAGGGTGCCATATTGTACCCATTCATTAACGCGTTGTTCATGTGGTCATAGGCATTGTTTCGTTGAGCATGATAATACGTGTTGGAATCTGTTAGGAAGGGTTTTCCTCCTGCTTCCTTTACCCTACGGATGATGTCATGAACGAAAACTGGTTGTACATAATAGGGGTTACCTAATTCTCCAACATGCAACTTAATCGCGACTAAATCATCTTTTTGTATACAATCAAAAGTTCCAGCTGAATCGTAAAGACGATTTGCTTCCTCAACGAGGTTCAGTTTAGTATCCCATTGGAGTAAATGAACAGGCATATTATTTCTTCCTCATCTTTGACTATTTGAGAATTTTAATATAAACCTAACTTAGCGTTGCTAAGCCTAAATAACAAGCCAAATAAATATACCTGATTATTGTCATGATTTCTGGTAGTAATGCTATATGGGCAAGCTTGAGGTTAACGGATTAACAAAGGTTTACGAAGACCACAGAAAAGCATTGGATAACGTAAGTTTCTCATTGGAAACCAAGGGGATCTTTGGTTTAATTGGCAGAAACGGCGCCGGAAAAACCACACTTATCCGAATCCTTGCTACAGAGCTTGAACCTACCACTGGAACCGCAAGCATTAACGGTTTTGACGTTTTCACCCGCGAAGATAAGTTACGAGAAAAGATCGCTATTGTCCCTCAAGAAGCCCGAGCGATACGTTGGATGACACCTAAACAAACTGTCTTCTCATATCTTCTTTGGAGAGGATACACTTACAATAATGCAAAAAAACTTGCTGACCAATCGCTCGCAAAACTTGGATTAGCACAATACGCAAATGTTTTGACCAGTCGCCTCTCAGGGGGCACAAAACGAAAAGTGCTTATAGCCACAGTCACGGCTTCGGAAGCCGAAATTATCTTTCTTGATGAACCAACAACGGGACTTGACCCAATCTCACGACGGGAACTTTGGGATATCCTTAGAGAACTTGGCAAAGACCGATTTATTTTTCTTACAACTCATTATCTTGAAGAGGCAGAGCAACTAGCGGATCGAATCGGAATTCTTAATGAAGGAAAACTTGTTTCATTTGGAACCCTTAACGAGCTAAGAAGAAGCTCAAAGTATCAGTACAGCGTTAAACTGCCCGTAAACTCGACTGTTCCCCATTTAAAAGATGCAGAAGTAACAACAAGCAATACAGGCGTAACCCAGATAATGACTAATGAAGACGAAGCTTTCCGATTGGCTAAACAACTCGCCGAACAAGGCCTAAAGTTCTCAATCACACCCGTAACTTTGGATGATATTTTCTTCAGCCTTGTGGGCCAAAAAGCGAGGGATGAATAATTAAACGCAGCAGACTCAGTCAGATTCTAGCAGGAGTGCTCGTAAATGCTATCTATGAAATGAAAAATTACCCAGTTGTATTAATCAGCACTGTTATCTCTCCGTTGTCGCTGCTGGCGGTCGTTACCTTCGTAACTAATGGCACCCTTTTTGGAACGGCCATCCAAGGTGGCTTAATAATGATTTTCTTCTCAAGCGGTATTGCTCTCCAATCAGACCTTTCCCATTTAAAAAATGATTTCAAACTTCAAGATATGGTTGTTAGTTCACCAACCAGTTCCCGATTGTATATGGGCGGAATGGCATTAGCTGAAATTGTCTACTCCCTGCCCGGTTTAGTTATACTTATTGTCCTTGCAGGAGTTTATCTACATCCTTCTCTTCTTCAAACGGCAATATTATCAACTGTGTTGCTTCTGATGTTTGCTATTTCAGTGGCTTTAGGTTTCATGTTATCCACTTTCTCAAACGATGTTGTGCAAAGTTACGCTTTTTCCAGGCTTCTTTCTCTCTTGTTTGCTACTCTGCCGCCGGTTTATTATCCAATAACCTATATTCCTTACCCATTCAACTATCTTGCTTATCTTTCACCTACAACTTATGCAGCACAAATTATGCAGTCAGCAACTGGATACCTCAACATATCAACTAATTTGCTGATTTTTGATTGGGCAGTCTTGATTGGTGTTTGTGCTGTCATTTTGTATATTGCTATAAAAAAGACAAGATGGAAAGACGTTTAGAATTAATATTTTTTTCCTAAACTAAGCTTTTTTTGAACTTCTTGAGCTTCTGATTCAGTATCCGCTAAGATGTTGACCCATAGGTCAAATTCTGCTTTGGATATTTCTTTTTGGATTATGCCTTTTTGGTCTCCTGAGAAGAACCTTGGCGGGCCAGCTGTGAAGTGTTTGACGTAAAAGATTCTGTCTGCAACTATTAATTCCGAAGAACAACCAGCCTGCTCGCCGGCGGCGTAGTCAATTTCATAGCCCATTTCCCAAGACCTTCTCTTAGGTGTTGATCCTTATTTACTTAAATTTTCTCTCTACAAAACATTATTTTTTAGATTGATAACATCCATTCTTAAAAATCATTTCCAAAGTGAATTCGAGATATTTTGGGACAAAAACCACAAATTGGGAAAAATCCACATGCAGCCCGCAAAAAAATTAAGCTTTAAATTAGAAAACAATTCAAAACAAAAAAAATTAGAGAGAGAATGCCCCATCTCTTTATTACAAAAAAGATTTGATTCAATGGCGTCTTACGTCTGGGTTTTCAGATTTTTAAGCTCAATTAAACACAATCCGACACAATGCGATACAATTGGACACATCTGGACACATCTAGGGACGGGTCCTGCAAACGATTCAAAGCCTAAATTGTAAAAACAACCCAAAATAAGCTGAAAAATTAGGAAACATTTTTTCATGGTAACATCGAAATTTAATATCATATGCTTCTACTTCAGATTCACCGCTTACCTTGTTTGTTGCTCGACAAAATGCGACAGATAGCGACAAAACACGACTGAACGCGACAAAAATCGACAAATTGCGACGCAACCTGCAAATTATTCAAGCTTTTAAATCAAAAAATCAACCCAAAACACAAAGAAAAAAAAATTCGCTAAACTGCAAATTACCCCAAACTCACCACATAGAAAGAAAAAAATCTTGATTTCTTATTTGTTTTTATCAACATCTTCTGTTTTTGTTTGAAGTTCTTCAATCTTGCCAGTTTTTCTATGTTTAAAAAAT
>CAVYXL010000004.1:0-42864 GCA_963772505.1 Candidatus Bathyarchaeota archaeon | reverse complement strand
GCCCGGATTTGAACCGGAGTCTATAGAGCCCAAGTTTACAAGCCTAGACCAAGCTACCCGACAGCCCCAAAGTGTTGCAGAGAAACATAATTTCCAATGAATGATAAAAACCTTAGCCAACGAGCGAGATGTTTAACGTTGATTACGAGTTTTTTGCAACCGTTTTATGTTTTTATTGCGTTCAGCTATTAGGGTACCCTTGACATAAATGCAGAGCTTGGGGTAAATTCATTATTATGCAGGTATACATTATGTATCGATGATAGATGGCTATAAGAATTTCCGTTTCAAACGAAGTCTACGAACTTCCTCTAAAACGAAAAGGTAAAAAAAGTTTTTCAGAAGTAATTAAGGAAAACCTCTGCCCCAAGGAAAAAGAGAAAATAGACATCATGAGTTTGGCTGGTAATTGAAGGATGATAAACAAGCGCTTGAACTATTAAAGCACCAAATAGCTTCCGAGAGAGAAGCAAATTACGGCAGGACATTTGAGTGACACTTCTGGACACGAGTGTCATAATAAAATTTTTGGCTGGCTCTAGCGTGATCGTTTGCTCTTTCGAAAGAGAGGCCGCTAAAAAGGGCCGCCATACTTTTTGAAGAGTTACAGGAGTCCGGAAGAATGATAATGAAAACGATTTGCTTATTGCGGGCATTGCATTGGCACATGATGAGATTTTACTGATTAAGAGATCAAAAGCTCGCCAAAATTCATAAAGACAAAATCAGAATTTTCAATTCGAACTTTGAGAGTCATGAGGACTAATTATTGTTAGGTAAATGATCTCAGAAATGTTTTACTGCAAATTGGCGCCGGGAGGGGGATTTGAACCCCCTCGGCCCCGAGAGGCCACAAGCTAATTGGTCCCCGCAAAGGGATCTCCAGGCTTGCTCCTGCCTGGCGAGGATACCCCGGCACAAATGCAAACAAACGACATTAAGGCCTGTTCGCCACCTTTCTCTGACTAAGCATAATTTAAAGCTTTATCGGAATACCCAACAAGGAAAAATGTATAAAAACAACTGGCTGCTCAAGCAAATAATAAGAAAGAATAAAACCAGCACCTAAAAAACAGATTTTTGAGTATCGCAGTCATAAGATGTCCATGATTTTAGAGCAAATAATTTTTAGCTGGACAAAGTTTTTATTCGCGTTTAAACTTAAACATCGTCCGTTAAGATAAAGGATGATTCAAAATGGCCCTACAAAAAGCAGATTTCATACTAATCGATTATGTGGCGAAAGTTAAGGAAACAAACGAAGTTTTCGACACAACAAAAGAAGATGTCGCCAAGAAAGAACACCTCTTCAAAGAAGGAAGAATACACGAGCTTAAACTGGAGTTGTTGGAGAAGTAGGCTGGGTACGAAAACCGTTAGACGATGCATTAACTACAATGGAAATAAACAAGCCTTCAACTGTGGAGATTTCACCAGAGAAAGGTTTTGGACCAAGAGATCCACTAAAAATTAAGCGCGTTCCAATCAAACAACTTTATGCAAAAGAAATTAACCCCGTGGTTGGAGCACAAATCGAATTTCAAGGAAAAGACGCAGTTGTCCGCTCAATTGGCGCAGGACGAGTCCTTTTAGATTTTAACCCTCCATTAGCTGGAAAAACATTAGTTTACGATATTACAGTAACTAAGAAATTTGAGAGCAAAGAGGAAAAAATAGGGCTCTTATCCACCACAGAATACCCATAGTGGAAGAAAACAAGTTCAAAATAACAATACAAGATACAAGTTTAACCATTGACATGCCAGAGGATGCCTTCTACATTGAACACATCGAAATTTACAAACGAGGGATCGCTACAGACATACAGAAATTCGTTCCTGAGTTAACTGAAACGAAATTCGTTGAAACGTTCAAAGCTGAACCCAAACCCGCGCCAATGCCAATAGCCACTCCTGAACCTTCAGTTCAAACACCATAAAACCAAAACCACCAATTCTTTTCTTTATTTTATTAATTTTTGAGTTTAGCATTGTCTAAAAAAATAGATCAAAAAATAAAGCTATAAAATCAGATTACATTAACTGAACAAATATCATTTATTTCTAAGTTAATTGATTATTCCGGTTGCCTTCGCTGTTTTCTCGCAAGCTTCAGAATTAAGATTTAGCTTATTCAGGATTGTGTAGCGTTCAGGTCTTATTTTTGCGGCTAATTCCAACGCTTTAACGACATCAACATCTTTGACGCCTAATTCTTCTGCAGTTGTTGGTGCACCTAATAGCTTGAGTGTGTTTCTTATTTTTTGCCAATTTGACTTGTAGATAAGCCGTCATTATGGAGCCTACACCACATTGTTGCTCTTGTATAGCATGGCGATGATTAATCATGTCTAAAGCATGACTAAACAAATGCTCTGAGCCACTGCAGGGACGACTATTTCCCGCTATACTATGGCAACTCCGCAGCTAATTAAAGCCTCAAGAAGCACACGTAACCCGTCTTCTTTGCGAGATACTATTAAGTCTGCGTTTTCAATTACAATTTTTGCACTCATTAAAGCTAAGCTTGCCGCGTATTCCCCATAGTATTCATCGATTTCTTGATGGGCAAGTTTCCAATCTTTAACGGCTGTGAATTTGGCGATGACATCTCCGCAGCCGCTTATTACAAACCGCCATGGTGCTTGAGAAATAATGTCTGTATCGGCGATTATTGCCAGTGGTGACTGTGCCAATATTGAATAGGGTTTATCTGAACCTTTAATGGATGCTAACGGGCTCGCGATACCATCATGAGCGACACTTGTAGGTATGCTGATGAATGGGATATTTAGGCTACCAGAACTAACTTTCGCAGCATCAATTATGGTTCCCCCGCCGACCCCGAAAAGTACTTGCGGGTTTAACTCTTTTATTTGACCTTCAATTTCAGATATGTCTCTTGGAGTCATAGTTTTAACTATAAGAAAATCAACTGACAAACCAGCTTGAATTAGAAAATCTGAAACCGTTTTTCCAGCCAAATCATAACATATTTGATCAGACATTACCAAAGCTTTCCCATGAAGACCTAGCCGGTTTTGCAACTTCAGGAATGCGGTTTAATGTTCCTTTTCCTACGATGACTTCGCGTGGAAGCTGCATGTAATGGTAACTTAAAGTCAAAGCAATCACAGTTAACTTGCCAACATAGTTCCATTACGATGCTTTAAAACTTTGGGAACATCCAAATAATTTCAAATAATAAACGTTAAAAATTGAAAAACAAAATTTCTAATAATGACAAAATTTTTGAAGAAAGAAAATCAACCTAAACGAATAAACTCGACATTCTTCAGCCAATAATAACCGAAACTGTTCAAAACCGCGTATTAATCAAATCCTAAAATAGAAAAAACGGAAGAACTTCTGAAAAATAAAAATAGCGTCTACAAACTAAATCGTAAAGATTAGTTAGATAAAGGATTTCAGAGCACGTTAATCAGAGTTTTCATTGGATGAACTCTTGACTCTGACCTCATAACCTCGGGGAAAAAGAAATCAAAAAACATAGCACAGAACAGTGAGCGACTCTAACAAGTTGTAACCTGAAATTGTGCGATTAGTGACAATGGCATCTTAATTGAATTGAACATTGCTCGAGCTCTGCTTAACTAATCATTATGCTTCTTTTGGTTTAACTGCGAGTTTTGAATTAAAAGTTAAAGTATATTCGTCGTCCATTTTTCCGAATGAAAAATTGAAGCTATCTACTTTAACATCCATAGGTTTACCATTGCCAGACATATCTTTAATTTGGTTTACGAACTCGCCTACTTTGCTTATTATCTCGCTGACGTTAATTTTTGTAACAGGTTCTTTCCCTGTTGCTGATTCACAGTTTTCTATGTGCGTTTCAACCACTCAATTTCACCTCCAAAAAACTAACTTAATTTAGGCAAAATATGGTTTTAAATATATGTGACTGGGCAACCACATGCACAACTTATGTGAAAAAGACAAATTAGTGATCTTACTTGGTAGCGGCATTCCTGACTGTATTATTTCACATTTATGGGCTTCTTCGGATAGCAATGCGCAACGTAGGGAATGACCGAAGGTTATTTGCAACACATTTATATACAATATATTAATATTCAATACATAAACTTGGTGAGATTAAATGGTTGAAGTTTTGCTAAAAGAGCAAGCGTTAGAATCAAACAAAATAACGATTGCTGAAGATCAGTCAGAAGAAACAATGCCAAAAGAACATAACATCTCAGACTTGATAGCAAATCTAAAACAAATCAAAATAGAAGAACAAGAGTTACTCCGTCAAAAGAAAGAATTGCAGGCAACAGAAAGCGAACTACAAAATCAGGCCATAGAGGAAATCGACTCCAAGGAAAAAACAATAAGTGGTTTGAAATCGGAAATCGCATTCTTGCAAAATAAATGCACAGAACTCGAACAAGCCTTAGGCATACCCGTCTATCAATAATTCGATATACAATCTTATCCACTTTCCTTTGTAACCTTGGGCACGACAATGAAAAAAGAAAAACAAAACATATTCTTACACATAATAAATGATAATTACAAAACATCCAAGAAAAAACAGAACGAACATGGCGACGTTATAGGAAAAGCCATCTCATCCGCAGAACTCCAACAAAAGGACGCTTCCGTTCTCGAAAAATTAAGAAAAATGCATGAAGATTTTCCAACCCAGTCAATCGATTCGCTCGACATCTCAGAACTTTACGAATCCTATCAAAAAATAAAAATAAAAGAACACGACCTCATAGATCGCAAACAAGACCTACTTTCAAAAGAGCAAGATCTCCGAAAGAGACTGTTAAGAGAAATGGATAGAAAGAATAGGGAAATCAATGCCCTACAAATCGAAGTCTCGGCTCTTGAAAATAAATGCGAAAAAATTTCGCGAGAACTTCAATATTCAAACAACGACTAAATAACAAATTATGTCTGAAAACTTCATCAACCATTTGCGGTACCCTTTCCCAGATCATAAGTACATGTAAGAGGCATAAGTTGGTAACGTTTTGAGTTATGTTAGGGATAGAGAGACATTAAGTCAAGGAAAATTTCATTGCGCCTTATACAGAAATTGAACCTTAAGAAGAAATACCCATTGGAAAACAGTATATTGATAGTCAAGATCTACAGTTTTATTGCAAAAGAAAAGCATTCATTAGTTAGGGATAACTCATGTGCATTGCATTTTTTCTGTCAATTAGATTCTTATCCTTAGAAGTCACCCAAAGTGAAAGTTGATAACCAATGGCTCACTGTCCCAGTTGTGGTACCGATATTGGCAAACCTTCAAAAGTTTTGAAGAACCATGTTTTTAGTATTGAAGCATATAATTGTGAAAAATGTCACCATATATTCAAGCTAGTTAACAAGTAGACGTCCACCATTTTGAACTAGCCAAGCAAAGTGTCTTGCTGATAGTTCGCCGTTACTTTATGAAAAAATAAACAAAAGCTGCCCGTTTTTAATGTACGAATTCGAGTTGACAAAGTTAGCGAAATGCACTTCTCAACAAACCTTATTTTAAGTTAGGATAAAACTAATCGTCCGATAAGGTATGATGGCAAAACGGAATAGATTAACTACGTTTGTTATAGCCCCTTTTCTGGCACTAGCATTTTTTGTTGGGTGGTTGCTATTGTGGACGGACGAAAAAGTTCCGTCAAAAAAGAAAGCCCAGATAGCCCATTTAACTGTTAAATAATTATTAACCCTAAAAACCCTTTTTATCTAAATTCTACAAAGTTTACAGCAGGCTGCCCTTTGATGCTGTATGAAAAACACAGTATTATAGCTCAACTACAATGAGAGAATAGTGACTAAGTGTGTCAATTAGCAGTTTCATCACTTGTTTACTTTTTGTGCTAGCTGACTCTGAATGTACATCGCTACCAGCGGTGCTTTTTGCTTGAAAGTTGTTTGAAGTTTTTACGGAGTTAAGGAAATAGCACAGTTACAAAAGTTAGTTTAGATTAAAGATAAAGAATACTGCTATTTAATAAAAACAAACAAAAAAAAGGAGTGTTTTTGTTGATTTATTTCTTTCTCAATAGCAGCAGTGCAAGAATTATGCCTACGATTACAATTGCAACAACTATACCAATGGTTGCCGGAACAAAGTAAAGATCAGCGGCTGATGATGTTTGTGATGATTGTTCGGTAACTGTTGCAGTTGGTGCTGATGTGGTTGCATAGAAGTTTGTTGAAGCACTTGAGCTGTAATATGATTGTGTTCCTCCAAAGGTTGCGATTACTTGGTAGGGGCCTTGAATGTCTGGTGTCCATGTGAAGGCAAATGTCCCGGTTGCTGGGTCTGTGGTGGTGTTGCCAATTTGTCTGTAGTTTCCATTAGCATCGATAACGTTTATGGTTACGGGTACGCCGGTGACATTTAGTGGGAAGGACTGTTGCATGTAAACGTACTCCATCCATGCGCTTTGGCTTGCATCTGAAACTGCTGGTAGACCGTTCGGGAAGTTTAATGCAACTCTGTTCTGTTGTGTGCCTGCTGAAATGTCGGTAATGTCAAATAGAGACCTAGCCTTTCAAGTTGATGTTCAAAATTTATATTGACCCAAGCCTACAGGACCATGAAAGAGAGAGTAAAAACTTAGAGGTAAAGGCTGATTCAAGCAAGAAGAAAACAGCTTATAAAAAAGCCCTTTTAAGATACGGTGCAAAAGCTGGTAAGCACTATAGAAACAGGCTATCTGCTTTGTTTATAGAGTGAATAATGTAAGCGTGCACAGTACATTTAGAATAAATAAAGCATATTTGCCTGAGAGAGAAGCATATTTAGAGCGTATCAAGAATATGTCTCTTTATTGGGCAAGAAGTTATATTCAAAATCAGTAAGTAAAGAGATACTATGGTAGAGAATCCAACAAAAAGAGTAAATGAATTGATTAAGTTCCGTCTGAAGTATCTTGCTCTATTTGTTGTTTTTATAGCATTAACAACATCAATAACATTATTGCTACAATACTATAATATTCTTAACCAAAGTGATTATGTCTACGTATTCATTGTAATGATTTCTATTGGTTTGATGTTGGGATTAGTAGAAAGAGTAAAGGCTTCAAAAAGATTTCCTTCAAACTATAATTCCTGACAACTTAGAAAACTACTAGCTCCAAAATTGGCTCTTAGCTATTTTTTCAATAGAAAATAATACAACAACTAAACCAAAAAGTATTGTCAGCCCACCAAATAGAAATGGACCATTGCCACTAATTTTAATAATAGAGTAAATAGGCAATTCAAGAATCCCCACTGCAATCAAAACACTACCAGTAATTCTTCTACGTTTAGGCTTAAAATAAAACAGAAAGACTCCAATAACCAGAATAATTATTGATAATACAACAAGACAAAGAAGAAAGATAGTTTGGTAACATACAAGTGGAGATGCTGGCAATGACATTTCTATCTGAAGCAATTTAAGGTATAATTTGCTTAAAAGATTTACTACTGTTATCAGGTGAGGGTACACAAATCGTTGGAAAAAAGGAATTTATTGTTCTAAAAGGGGGTCTGATTTGTTTCTTAATCGGTCCAAAGCAACTTTGACTTTTTCAGACTGATTAGTTTTCAAAAAAGCGGAAAGTACAAAAATAAAAATTATCAAACCAGCATTAAAATACATCATTATAGTTACAGAGTTGCTGATACTAACTGGATATCCTACAAAAAATCCTAATCCCAATAAAGCTACAATTGCAACTGTAAGAGCCAAAAAAATGTAAATACAAACTCTGGATACTTCTTTTAGCATTTTTATTTTCGAACTATTAAGATTCATTCAAATCACTAATCTCAGATTATTAGACCTTGCTTAAAAGATTTTAATTGAATAAGCAGGTTAGACGCGCCCTATTTTTGTTTTAATGGTCTTAATAAGCAGGGTTGACCAGTCTGGGGTCCAAAATTAAGGAAGTTGGAGTATGAAAATTAAGTGTTTAAGATTTGAATGTGAAGTTTGCAGTAAGTTAGCTTCTATCCAAGTTTTCTACAATAAAAGTGGAACTATCAAATACGCTAGAGCAAGGCACTATTCAGGCATCTTAAATGGTAAACCCCAGTTTGAATATCACCAGCAATCCTTAGCTTATATTCAGAGAAAACTTAATGAAATGCAGAAGAAAGATAATCCAATCACAATTGGTCAAAGTGGTCATATTGGTCAAGAGATTAATAATGACCTAGAAAAGGCACAATCAAGCACCTTTTTAGAGAAGGATTGGGCGAGTAGCTCAGTACGGATAGAGCACCAGCCTGACACATCAATCCAACGTCTTGCAAAGGCTCTTTTGCTTCTGGTGTTTGATTTTTCATTCTGATCATCAGTGAATATTATAAGAGTGGTGCAGATTATAAGGATTATTTCGTTTCTATTCGACCAAGTTATAACGAGTTAGCCATTGTTTGACCGCTTTTAATTCGTCTTACATTTTTCAGCAACCGTCAAATGTTTTGTTTTCCATTTGGGGTGTTTAGAGTTAGTGAGCTCAATAGTTTTGTAACTCTTGAGGTCGCGTTTATTTCTTTATTCTTTTTGCTTAGCCTTCTCTTTCTTAGTTTAAAAGTCGTTGTTGTGGATTGTGGGTTTTATTTTGTGGATTTCCCGTTTGTTCCTGCATGTTGTATGCGTTTCCTGTGTTTGTTATTCTGTTCTCTCGTTCAAGTTTTCCTGCGGGTTTTTAACATTGGGATTTTCTGCTTAAAGTCTACGTCTACCATTTTTTAATTAACATTAGTTTTCTTGCTACGATTTTTTCTGCTCTTAGCTTTTTCTAATTCTGCTATCTTTCAGCGTGGTCTATTCGGAGTCGTTCCATTAACACAACCCCCCTTCATTTTTGGCGAGTTGAACGCCAATATTTTTAGGAATTTTTGAACCCCTGCGGAGCTCATGCACTTCCGTTTTTTCGGGTAAAAAAATTCAAAAATTCCGTGTCACTCTTTCTTTAAGTGCTACTCTTTTTGATTTTTACTGTGATTGCGCTCTCTGACTGGCTCGGCTTCGCGCATTTTTCTTTGGTTCTTTTCAGCTCTTGCCCCATAGTCCCATCTGGCGAGGCATACTAGGGAAAAGGGTGAGCTTCTCTTGGAAATTGCTATTTGTTTGCATCCGTTTAGGTTTTTTTGTCTTTTCAAGAATAACGTCTTTGAGGTTCGTTCTTTGAAGGACCGTCTGTTTCAGGGATTATTTGGAAGAAAGTTTCTGTTAAAATTCTTATACTCTTATCTATGGATTTGAGGGCTTGTTTGCTTTTCTCTTCAGATTCTTTGCAAGTATCTACTAGCCAACTGCAATAAATTTTGAGAAGTCTTCGAATCATTGTATATCCATAATAGTTTTGAAGTGTATTTTTTGGGTCAACTGCGTTAAGGATGGAGAGCCTAACGTAAAATAGTTCACCTATCGTTTCTATAGCTGTGACATAAACTACTTGTTGTTCTACACTTTTTGATTTAAACGCTTTTTCGTTTCGTGTTCTAAGTAATCCCACTCGCTTCAATTCTTTTGAGGCTATTTGTTGGAATTTCTCCCAATTTGGTTCATAGGATACGTTTTGTTTATCTTCTTCATGCCGCAGAATTATTTCGTTTTTGACGAGATGATTCAGGTGCTCTATCAATGTGGGTCTTGACATTTTGGCGCCTAATTTGATCAGTAAATTGTAAAGTTTATTGAATCTTATTTTTTCGTTGTTTATTACAAGGACATCGAAAATCTTTTCGCAATACTCATCGGTCATTTTTTCCATATGGTTTAGTATCCTTACTGGTTTTTTAACTTTACCATTATTATAGGAGTTTGAATATGTCTCTCTGAGGATAAAATGAAAAAAATTAAGTTAAAGTTAAAATTGTCTTTCTGGGAGGAGTTTTTACTATACGGGTTCTCTTTTTGTAAAAGTTTGAGTCTTATTTTTTCTGTTCTGGTCTGTTCCGTTTCGTTTGGGATTGTTGTTGGTCGGCTATTGCAATTTCAAGCGCAACGGAGCAGTGTTCAGCTTGATTGAATTACTTATTCTTTCGGTAATTATTTCTGTTGAATGCTTGATAACGTTTTTGCTTGCAATTCTCAACTGGTTTGATAGCCCCGTTTATTCAGATGATTCTTTAGGTTGTTCCTTGGGTGGTGCTTTTTGGTCTCTATACACCAAGATTTTTATTTCCGGCTTTAAGGTGTATAAAGCTCTTCGATTTTGCTTCGCGGTTTTTTTGCCTTGTGGTGGTTTTGGCATTGTTAGTAAAGATGTTGCTTCTGACGCTAAAACTCATGTTCGCTTTAAAGATGGTACTTCTAAAGTGTATCCTGCTGCCACTAAAGAACAATTAGATTTTTTCCATGCAACTTTTCAGGGTAATGATAGGCAAATTGATGAATTTGGAGACAAAATTGTTGCGCGTCCTTCAGGTGGATTCATTGCGCCCGTATTGGATATTAGTCCTGAATTTTTTAGTGATTTGGATTCTAATGGTCATAAATACGAAATCGTTGGGCATGGTAAGCCCTTGAATGATGATTGCGACGCTTATGTTATGACTAATGGGTGTCTACAAGTTGAGAATCACAAGAAGCATGCTGGTTTAGGCTTTATGCATAAAATACATCATCACTGTTACAATTGGCGTTGTCCAAAAGACTTTTTCTATGGGAATGCGGTTAGGGCATCTGGACGCATTACTCAGAGATTAAATGAAAAGGGTTTGGCAATTGAAGCGGGTGCGGTGTCTTTACCTAAATCGTGTTACGGCTTATCTGAGTCAAAGATGCGAGCTAAATCTATAGGGGCGCTTTTTGCACGTGACTTTCTAGGCTGGCTGCCTTGTTTTCCACCCCTTACGTTACAAATCTGCTAAATGGGTTGATGGCAAATTTCACTTGTCCAAGTTTTATTATGCGCCACATTATCATTATTTGGGGAATTTCAGAAATGATTACGATGTTTGCCGAAATTGCATACATTACAATGAATGGGGCTCTAAAAGTGTTAAAGGGAAAACGAAACATACCAACCATGGGGGTCCTGACTGCTTAAATTGTGACAAATTCGAAGGATTAACTAGACGTTTGTTTAAAGATGATGGTTTTATCGTCAAAATCTTCAGTAAACGAGTCAGTGTCTTCAATACTTGTATGTACGAATTATCTCATGCGGGATTCGAGGCAAATACAAAACACGTTCACATTGTAACTTGGATAGGAAATTGTAGTCCGCGTCGATTCAAAGGTGATTATGAACCGAAACATATGGTTTGTCCAGAATCTGAATGCCAAACTCGATTGGTTCCTCTCTACTACAGTGGTACTAAATACAAGATTGTCAAATCTCGGTCGTCGCCTGATTATCAAAGGAATAATTGGTTGCCTTTGGTTGAAGATGGGAAAGTTGCATGGTCTGAAGCGGGCATAGCGGGTGGGAAATAATCTATGTTGGTAATTATTTTGCCGACAAATTTCCCTTTTTTTCTTTTTTCGATGATGCGTCAAGTGTGGTTATAAATGGAGGTGATTTTCTTGGGTGAAAATTGTCCTTTTGACCATTTGCCTTGTCCTCGTTACGACCGAGGTACTGATAGTAATTCTTGCGAGATTATTGTTAATGGTCGGTCTGATGTTTGTTGCCGTTTGTGTGTTGACCCTTTGGTTCGCTCTACTGATTTAGGTTACTTTAGGCATAGCTGGTAGATTTTTTGGTTGATTGTATTGCTCCTTTATGGAGCCTTTTTTTATGTCTTTGACATTGGTCGTGGTGTTTGATTGGCAAGGGTTTTTCTTTTTAGGTTCTTTTGGTTTGGGTCGATTTTTAGTTATTACTAAACTCACTCAAAATCTGTTAAGGTCTCAGATAGTTTGCGTTTTGATGATTACCGCTCTTAAATGCACGTTAGCAAAACGGATCGATCACCCAAGCGAAGCAAATAATTAAATTTCTATATTTTGCAAAGGGCGACGAATAACGCTTGAAATGATGAATACAGCGTGGCATTCTTATCGTTTAATTCAAGATTGGAAATCAGCAGGTTAGCCACAGCAACTTTATCAAGTTTCGAATAGTTAATGCTTCTAAGGTGTCTCTGTAGCTTTTCCACAATTCCCCTTCCTTTGTCCTCGGCGCTTTCTCCTTTAATGTATTCCTTAAAATCATCAAATCTCGAATAGACCTGATTAAATGCGTTTATGTATGTCTCTTCGGGAAATAGGTCTTCGATTGTTATAGCATCTTTTTTTATGTAATTTATTGACAACAATTTGATTTGACTATCTTTTTGGAGATGTCTTGCTACTCGTTGTCCTTCCGAATCGCTATCTAAAAGTGAGATAGCTGCAAGTCCTTCAGATAGCGCAAATCTGGTCAGGGCTTCTTCGCAGGTAGCACCCATAGCGGGAACGATACTAAATTTTTCTAGGTCTATGAAAGGACGGTTTAAGTCAGCGAACTTTTTGGAAAGGCGGGTAATGATTAACTGTTCGGATATTCCTTCTACAATTATATTATTTTCTCCTATTGAAAGCATGTCGCCAAGGCATACACCAATAGAAGAACGCAAAGGCTCCCAAAATCTACTTTTGCCGTCTGAGTAAGGTTTGTTATTAATTATTGTCCCCTTTTCAATCTTCTTTGTAAGCAATCGAATTCGGTGAGGGTAGTTTCTATTTATAAGGAATGGTGAATGAGTTGAGTAAATAACTTGATTGCCTTGCGTTATCCGTTCAATAATATTTAGGACGTCTTTTTGACCTCTTGGATGCAAAAGTACTGCTGGTTCATCGATAAGAAATACTGTATTTTTCCAATTTGGCTGTAGAGCTGCAAAGTTAGCAAAGAACGAGAATATCCATTGGAGACCAACACTTCTTTCCTTTGGAGAGGAGGAAACCGAGACGCCTCCATTTATCGAAACCGCAAGGTCATTTCCTTGCTTTTCTAATTCAATTTCAATTTTTTCTTGAGACCAGAATTCATTGAAATTTTTAGTAATAGTTTCAGAGACACTTTTTAATGAATGCTTGAGTGTTCGGTATGGTTCGTCGAGTTCGGAAAAATCCCTCATATTGCCTATTCTGAGCAGGTTTCCTATGATTTTGGCTTGAGGTGTTAGTTGCTCTTTGATTTCTGATATTGGTATAGTATCTGGAACAACCTCAGAAGCGGCGAAGTATACCACATTTGGAAGTAGCTTAAGGATGTTAACCATTGCTTCCTTGTCAGACGTCAATAATATGTTGTCTTTGGATGCCGCCAAGATTTCTGCTTGGACGTTATCGATTTTTTCCACTATCTCTCTTAACTGGATTGGGAATACTCGTAAATCTTCTCTCAATTGAGTTAATTTTTTAGCATAGGGCAGGTCACGGGCTTGTTCCCCAGAAATAACTGTGTCAGCAGCAGCCTTTGTGGCAAGAAGTCTATATTCATTGTTTACAAAATCAAGTCTGGTTCCTATTCTTCTTCTTTCGTCCTCTAGTTTGCTCTTTACCATCTGTAACCGTTCAATGAAGTTAGGTGAATCAACAATTATCGAAAAGTCTTGGGTGCTGTTTCCGCTTCGAAGAATTGTAAGCTGTTTTTCATTGGATAATTCTGGAAAAATTTTGCCAATTTTTTCCGATTCTTGCTTATTGATTGAAAATGTAAAGGTCAAACGTGGTAACTCTTTCTTTATGCATCTTTCTCTGTCTATTTTTGAAATGTCTTCTTTGGTCACTTTTAGTTGAGGAGAAATTAATTGAATCGCTTGGAGAACATTGGTTTTCCCGCTTTCATTTGCACCAATTAAGATAGTTGCACGTTCGTCAAGTAAGAGTTCTTGGGGAGTGGCTATTGTCCTGAATGAGTCTATACTAACTCTCGTTAATCGCACGGTTGTATCGAGAACTGGTATGCAAGCACTTGTTTTATATATCCTTCGATTAGCAGTTAAAGTATTTTAAATGCTTAATTTAGCTTTTTGAATAATATTGTTCCGTCTGGCTTTGTCAACTGCTAAGCAAAATCTGAGGAGAGGAGCTATTTGGCTCCTTCTTTGCCGTTCGTTTGTGCCTACTACTTTCCATTCCCCGCTTGTGTTGGCTAATAAGCGCATGCAATTCTTAGCTATTTTCTAGCTCTTGTCGTTGTCTTTTGTTTTCAAATATTTTTTGGGTGAGCGGTTGCGAGCGTAGCGAGCAGAGCGAACCATAAAATTTGATGCTGAGCGGGGCGATAAGCTCTAAGAGGAGCCGAACGAACTGAAATACTTAGAAGACTTTAGGTGCCAAGTATATAAGAGGGCTAAAGGATAGAGAGATCGTTGTTGGCGTGAGAGAAATCAGCATTAGCGTGACCTTGCAAGTAGCTCCAACATACAACCGCTTGCAAACACTCTTTTACTGGTCTCCGTCACTTTGCCAACGAATTATTCTCTCAAGTGGGCGTTATTTTAACGAACTGAAGAGCAACCAATTCCTTAATTAGAGGTATCGCCTTCGCCTCAAGATTGTCCTTTTGGAATGTAATATAGCCAAAATCGTTAAAATCACTGGCTAGAGAAATACCCTCTTCTTTCATTATTATTATTTTGTTCTCATAAAGGTAAGTAGCAGCACCCAGTTCGTAAACCACGTTATTGCTCGGTCTCCAAATTTTTTCACCGTCACAACTTTGGGTTTCTTCATCAGCGGTAAAAATAAATATTGCCGAACTGCATTTCTGCATCTCTTCTTTTACTTTAGCGGAAATTGGTCTACCACGATTTGGCTCATCAATTGCGACTATATACGGAACTTTAAACTCATCAAGAATATTTTTTAAGTGCTTTAGTGGGACTGTGTCTTTACCATGGGCAATGAATATTTTTTTGGTACCGCTTTCTGAAGCCTTATTTTGTATGGTTGAAGTAACGGGTGGCGAGGGTGCTTCTTGTGAAGATGTCTCATTTGCTTCTTCTTCTTCTGCTTCTTTTTCCATGGGTAACTCATCAAATACAACTCTGGGAGCTCCCGCAACATCTCGAATGATGCCTACAAACTTTCCATTATCATTAAGTAACTGTGCACATTCGGTCGTGAATTCCTTAGGAACTCCAAATTCTAATTCAAGTTTATTCTTGAAAAACTCATCTGTAGGGATTTTCCCGTTGCGGTAGTATTCATAAACTTTTCTGAAAATCTCTGGTTTTTGAGCTGCTTCTTGCAAACTTAGGTCCTTTGCCTTTCTTCGGTAGGTTTCAAAATAGCGATTGCTAGTGGCGTGAGTTCAATAAATTCCGAAACATATGAGCCTTTGGTGAGACCATATCTGAGGGATGAACTGAGGAGAATTCTAAATTCGCTGCTGTCAGGTGTTCTGCCTATACTTTCAGCAACAAACATTGGTCTCATGGGGCGGTCGTTATTCTTATCATGGATTGCTTGAGAAATCTTCAAAGCTTCTTGTAACGAATGCCTTGGAAATGGGCGTTGCATCCGACCTTTTGCGTCTTTTTCTTCTGACATTATCATCATCCTCATTGGATACATTGGAGATATATAGATTCATATTCAGGAAAATCTCCAATAAAAACCTTATTATTGCAACGCATTAACGTACATTAACTTCGTTAACTTTTTGAAGTAAAAAAGTTGTTTTTGACTTTTTCTTAAAAAAATGTTTCCATTGCGGAGTAGTTATTGCGGGGGGCAGAGCATTATCTTAACTTCCATAGGTGACGACTTACAGCTTTGGTTTTCTATATATTGATGTTCCATTTGGTAGTGTTTGGATGTATGAGTATCCTGCGGACAATAGTTTGAATGATTGTTCTTTTGTGTCTGCACCTTGTACATCAAAGTCTTGGTTGTCTGTTGCTAGTAGGTGGATGTATTTTTGGGTAGTGTTTAAGCGCTTGTGACCAACTAGTTGTCTCACGATTTCGACGTTGCTTATTCGCATTAACGTTTTAGTTATCCATGCGTGTCTTAGGTCATATAGTCTGATTGTTGCTATTGATGGATCGTTCAGTTTTTTGGCTAATCGGTTTCTAAATCTGCGATAGCTTTCACCGTACGATTTGGCTAATCCTTCAAAAAGTAAGTCTTCATTTTTCAGTTTTCGCCTGTTGATGTAGTCTTGTAGTCGTGCCGTTAATTCTTCGCTTATTTTTATTGCTGGTCTTGCGTTGCATCCTTTTGTGTTTCTGTTTGTTAAGGTATGGCTGTCTGTGTGTAGGTCTTTGACTTTTAGTCCTTTTTCGCCTTGTATTTCGATTGGTCTGAATGCCGTTTCTGCGCTTATTTGGATTTTTAGGGATAGTGTTCCTTTCGCTGAAGAGTATAACATTTTGCATTTTTCTGTTGTTGGTGGTTGGATAGCTTTGTCTTCTGGTGTGTAGATTGGCTTTTCCCAATAGATTTTGTTGAATTTGCAGTATGCCATGTAAGTATCGCAAAGTTTTGATTTGTAGTTGTTTGTGGCTGGTTTATTGGTTAGTTTCTTGGTTATTGGGTTTTTTAGGATATAACGGGCTATTGCTAATTCTACGGCTTGTTGGTCTTCCAAGTTTGCCCTTTGGGCTATTGCTAAAAGGTTCTTTTGGTGCGCAATAAGTGTGTTTCTGGCTCTTCCTTTGCACTCACAATAAAGTAGAAATTTTTCGATGTTTGGCAGTGCTTTTATGTAATAAGGTTTAAGTTGCTCAGGAATTGAGTTTAGTTGTGTGGGCGAGTAGCTCAGTACGGATTGTTTCCTAACATTGTCTTTCCCCTCGAGAATTGTTGGAGTCGAGGGTGATTTTGTTGGAGACACATTTGAATGTGAAACATGCAGGAAGTTAGCTTCTATCCAAGTTTTCTACAATAAAAGTGGAACAATCAAATACGCTAGGGCAAGGCACTATTCAGGCATCTTAAATGGTAAACCCCAATTTGAATATCACCAGCAATCCTTAGCTTATATTCAGAGAAAACTTAATGAAATGCAGAAGAAAGATAATCCAATCACAATTGGTCAAAGTGGTCATATTGGTCAAGAGATTAATGTTGACCTAGAAAAGGCACATTCAAGCACCATTTTAGAGAAGGATTGGGCGAGTAGCTCAGTACGGATAGAGCACCAGCCTCCTAAGTTGGGGGTCGAGGGTTCAAATCCCTCCCCGCCCGCCACGCATCTTCGGTCAGTGTTAAGAATTATTCCATTTTGTCTATTGGAATTGCGACCTTGCACTTCCTGAGCAAATCTGTGTCCTGCGTTACCAACCGCATGTTTTGTTTTTCAGCAATGGAGACATACGAAGCATCGTAAAACGTTAGGTTCCGTTCTATCGCAATTTCCAGAACGTCAGCGACTGAATCAATCGTCATCTTCTTCAGGGACGCCATCGATTCAGAAAAGATTAAGGCAACCTTTCGCGGATTCTTGAGTTTATCCTGTTTGTTTTCTCGCCAAAGAACATTGCCAACTTCGTATTCAGTAAGTGAACTCACCGCGCAATTCTCGGAGCTGAATGGAATGCCTGAGATAAGTATGGGATAAAGTGCTGAGGTATCCAGCAAGTACTTACATTTCTTGCCTTGTCGCTCTGACATCCTCGACCCACTCTTCAGGTTTGACGTCCATTAGGTCCCTCAGTTCTCTTGCGACTCGTTGCGCATTTTTCTTCTTTTCGGCTACAATTTCCTCAAGAGTTTTCTCCACAGCTAGCCTTAAATCGACGCCTAACTTTTCAGCTTCAAGTTTCAAGCTTTTCTTCACTCTTACTGATAAAACCTCGGTCAATTGGGTCACCTGTATACATATTAAATAATTGTATACAGCTATATTTAAGAGAATTGGAATGATACGAGTCTCCCATTAGGGGTCGAGGGTTCAAATCCATACCCCGCGCCACTTATTCCTTGAAATACGCTTGAAGTAGAGTTATTGTACCTAATGTTGTTTACCAACTTAAATGGTTACCAGAAACTTGTGCCTCTCAACTTATCTCTTCTTTCAAAAACCTCAAAAACTTGACCTTGTTCCAAAAGTAGATTACATTTAATGTTTTACGTTTCTTAAGCGTTTTCAAGTACTTACTGGTAATTCAATGCTAAACTTTGTACCTTTGCTTTCTTCACTCTCGAAACTTACTTTACCATTAAGTCCTTCTATCAGCCTCTTCACAACTGCTAAGCCTAAACCTTGACCTTTTGCCTTAGTTGTCATTAATGGCTTGAACACGTTTGGTTTAACATCCTCAGGTATTCCCTGCCCCGTGTCTGACACAACAATAATTATCTTATTCTCTTTCCTGTAAGCTGATAACCCCAAATCCCCGCCATTTGGCATGGCTTGAAGAGCATTATTAATCAAGTTCGTCAGTGAACGTTGAACGAACGTTGGGTCAGTCTTCAGTTTAAGAATACCTTTCACATCAACGCTTAGTTTAACCTTGTCGGGGATATTGATTGTTCCAAAGACCTTTACTAACAGTTCTCCAACATCGACCTCAACATATTCTGGGTTCAATGGTCTTGCATAATCCTGCAAGTCGGAGACTATTTTGCTAATGTAATCTACTTGGTCTTGAATTAAGTCAATGCTTTCCAATCCTTCTTTTGTATCCACTCCTGCAACCTCAGCCATCGTTTGCCTCGCTAGAAATAACTCGCTAACAATCGCCTGTAATGGATTGCGAATGTCATGTCCAACCATTCCAGCTGTTTCGCCGATAGTAGCTAAACGTTCTTTTTCCTGAAGTTGCTTAGTACGTTCATCAACTATCTTTTCCAAGTTCTTCGAATACTCTTCGAGCTTGTGTTCAAGTTGCTTTCGCTCGGTGATATCTTGTTCTATTCCGACTAAACGCTTAGCCTTCCCGCTTTCATCAACTTCTCTAATCATCCTCTCACTATGCAAATCAAATATCGACCCTGAGCGGACAATGCGGTAATCAAAGCTTAAGGTCTCCCCTAACTTTCCTGTAGCGATAAACTCCCGCATTGCTGAAGAAACACCTTTGAGGTCATCTGGGTGGATTAGTTTAGAATATTCAGCAAGATTAGGTGCAGCTTTCTGGGGCTCTAAGTCGAAAATGTTGAACAATTCTTTAGACCAAACTGCCCTATCCTCTTTAACATAGTACTCCCAGCTACCCAAATGTGCTACGCGTTGTGCCAACTCCAACCGTTCTTCATCTTCCTTTAGAGATTCTTCTGCTTGCATGCGTTCTGTTACATCCTCGATTATGGCAAGCGCTGCCATTATGTTACCTTTTTCATCTGAAACTGGGTTTGCCGAGACACTTACAACCATTCTTGAGCCATTTAGTTGTTCAATAATCAATGTGTCTTTTTGTGATGATCCTTTTACTAGCGCTTGCCTGGCTGGGAGCTTCTCAAGTGGGTAAGGTTGACCCTTTAAAGTAAAGAACCTCACACGTGCAGTTGGACTTTCACGTAAATCCTGCGCGTTTGGCGAGCTCACGCCGTAAAGTTGTATTGCTTTCTCATTAGCAAAAAGAACCCTGTAATCTTTCCCGATAACAACAAGCCCTTCCGGTATTGCCCGTATTATTGCCTCTAAAACTTTATTGCTTAACCCGTTCAAAAGCATGAGTCTTGCCTCAGAATATTCCTGCTTTTTGCTTAAGAATTAGAACTCAACTTAAGGTATAAAAGTTAAGCATTTCCCAAAAAAAATTCTAAAAACGTCGCCTCGTCATAAATACAAAAGCTCAACTTCTTATTAGGTTTGCCGAACGTCAGGCTGCTGATAATTGTTGGAATCGTTCACTTTTAATTTAGCGGTTATCTAATAACAGCTTTTTCCATGGTTGTTCAGTTTTCTTACTATTGTTTAATTGGTTTTCCCGCCAGTTATGGATAGCCCCACCCTTAATGGCAAGAAGACTTACTTTCTTCTTCTGTAGAGGTAAGAAAGCTAAGTCCACTTAACATAGCACTTGGACGCCAAGTTGTTGTCTTATGTTGAAGACACAATCTTATTTATTCTTCCAAAGGCATAACCCACAAAGAACAAACCAAATCACTCAGTTTCCTTTTTCCCAGAACATACAGTACATCAATTTTAAACCAAAAGATGTTGATAAAATGATTAAAACACTCGCTGTTCAAGCTTCATGTTTCATATTACTTTTACTTTTTACTACTGCCTTGTTAGCGATAGCATCTTTGCAATTCACGAGTAATGCAAACGCTCAAGGGTCACCTTCGCCCAGCCCATCGACCAGTCCAACGCCCAAGCCTTCCCCAACGCCAACACCTATTCCAACTGGAACTCCAATTACAGGACTCATATTAACGAATGGTTATGTTAGTCCAACATCGGGAACTGCTTCAACAGTATTCACTTATTATGTTACGTATTACGACCCGAGTGGAATGAACCCTATGGCAGCATATGTATTCATCGATAACAATGCTTATTTGATGACTGTCTATAACGGCTCTGGCTCCATGGGTATCTATGGCTATTCGATAACTCTTACTGCCGCCTCTCATTCCTACTATTTTTTGTTTGTTAGCGGTTTGTTTGGACAGACGATCTGGACAGGTTGGCCAAGTCAATTTTCAGGCCCAATAGTCACAGCGCCAACACCGTCTCCAACACCGACACCGACCCCCACGCCAACGTCAACTCCATCCCCCACGCCAACACCGACTCCGACAGCAACTCCAACAACTGCACCGACTCCAACACCGAGTCCCACTGCAACGCCTTCACCAAATCCAACACCAAGCCCAACTCCTACTCCAACATCAACTCCACTCCCAACTTCGACGGCAACCCCAATCCCAACAGAATCACCAACGCAGGAACCCACACAAACTCCGGTTAACCCCTCAACCATTAACCACCTCAACCGATTAACCCTACAAGCGCACCCACTCCCACATATTCACCAACACCTCTTCCTTCAATTAGACCAACCCAAATACCGACACCATCAGAAACAACTCAACCAACCCCAAACCCGACTGCTTCAACAAACCACAGCGATATTTATTCAAATGACAAAACCTATCCTCTATGGCCAATAGCAGCCGCGGCAATAATCGGAGCCATAATAGTAGTGACTTTCATCGTAAGAAATAAGCAAACTAAGGAACTAACTGACGAAATCGATTTCGATTAAATAATACATGAACTCGTTGCCACATGCCTGGCCACTTACCGCGCTTCCAATATTTCAGTCATAAAACAAATAATTTATATCATCCATCGATTTTTTATCCATTGTCTGGTTTTAAAAACATGGAAAGCATAATTTCAGAAGAAACCAGGGACGATTATAGGTACATCTTGCGGAAAAAAATACAAGTTGTGATGTCGAAATTATCTAAGAGGCTAGACTGGAGAAAGTTTGATCCAAAAGACTTCAAGATAGAAGAGTTTTTTGTAACTGTCCCAAAACTCCCGACAGCTTTTCACAATTATCGGATAATACAGGTCAGCGATATTCACTATGGTCAGTGGATTTTCTCTGATCGCCTCGGAGGGGTTGTTGATCTTATTAACAAAAATCACCCTGACATTGTTGCAATAACTGGAGATTTTGTGTCTTACTTGTTAGACGAAAGCATAGAGGAAATGTCTTTACAGCTTAGCAAGCTAATAACGCATGATGGAGTAATTGCAGTATTAGGCAATCATGACCATTGGTCAGGAGCAGAAAAAGTCCGCAACATTCTAAGGAAAAGCAATATCTACGACATTAGTAATAAAATATACATTGTCTCAAAGGGAAACTCAAAGCTAATTTTTGCAGGCATTGATAGCGCAATGGTCAAAAAAGACCGTTTGGACTTAGTTTTGGAGAAAATTCCGTCAGATGGACCCGCAATAATATTAGTTCATGAACCTGATTTTGCAATAAAGAGCGAACGTACAAAGCGGTTTATTCTCCAACTATCAGGACACTCTCATGGCGGGCAATTTATCATCCCAGGAATAGGAACCCCTTTCAGAGGTCACTTGTTTATGAAATATCCTGTTGGCAAATATAAAGTTGGTAACATGGTACAGTACACTAATCGTGGATTAGGGACAAATGGTTATTGGTTTCGAATTAACTGCCCTCCTGAGATAACCATAATCAATTTAATATGATGTATCAATATGGCTAAGCATTTTGAGAGAAGAGGTGCACAATTTTTTATCATTGGTATAGGTATCTACGCAATTTCTTTGCTTATGCCAGGTCTCTATTTTAAAAACATTCTGTCTGCATTTTTCTTTACTTTTTTTGTTTTACTTATGATTCTTATGCTCTGGCCTGTGCTGTTAAAGTGGACCAAACGCTTTCTCTTTACAACTTTTGGCATCGGCTCCTTTCTATTGAGCGCATTCATTTTATGGCTGGCAAGCTTCTTCCTTCCCGGAGTCACAATTAGTGGTTGGGGATTAATAACGGCCCCGCTTGCAGTGACTCTTGTTAGTCTAGTTGCAACATCAATTGTCTACATTGATGACGACGAAATTTACGCACGATCGGTTCATTATCAATTGAGACTTGGAAAAAAACAAAAAGAAACCAACAATAACTGTTTTGTTTTTTTAGAGATTGATGGGCTATCTGAAAAGGTGCTTAAACAAGCTATAGAAAAAGGAGCAATGCCAACCCTGTCCGAGTGGCTTAAGAATGGAAGTTATAAAATCAAAGGTTGGGAAACTGATTTGTCATCACAAACTGGTGCTAGTCAAGCAGGGATTCTTCATGGATGCAATAAAAATATTCCTGCTTTTCGCTGGGTAGATAAGTCCAACAATAATAAGATTGTATCTTCAAACGGAATTGGCGACGCGCCGCTGATACAGAAACAAATCTCTGATGGAAAGGGTCTCCTCTCGACTAATGGAGCAGCTATTACTAATCTTTTTACAGGTGATGCCAAGGACAATATTTTCGTGTACAGCGTGATAAAAAACATTAAACAACTTTATAGCGAATCTTGGGGGGCATTCTATTCGAGACCGTTTAACGTTGCTCACGTCGCAGTGTTATCTTTTACAGATATGTTAGTTGAAATGAAATCAAGATACCGGCAAAAGAGAAATAATGTTCAGCCGAGACTTAACCATCGCGGTTTGTCCTACTTTTTTGCACGCGCAGGAGCCAACATTGCACTGAGGGATTTAAGCACATTCACTGTGATAGGCGACATAATTGGCGGTGACAAAGATGCAATATACACTACTTTTTTTGGTTACGACGAGGTTGCTCACCACTGCGGCGTAGCCGATGAAGACTGCTTTAATGTTTTAGTGAAGATTGATCAACAAATTAAGAGAATAAATGCAGCAAAGAAATATGGCAAAAGACCATGTAGCATTTGCGTTCTTTCGGATCATGGTCAGACAAATGGGGCTACTTTCAAGCAACGTTATGGTCTAAGCCTAGACGAATTGGTCAAGAGACTTCTGCCTGAGAAAGAAAATATCTATAAAGACTTAGACACTAATCAGGACCATTTCGGTCAGATGATTACTGCTCCAAGCCATAGTGTGAAACGTAAATTAAGCAGAGGGTCTAAGAAAAAAAAGCAGCAAAATGCGCAGGTAATCGTTTTAGCTTCGGGTAACCTTGGGTTGATTTACTTTACGAGTTGGTCAACGAGGCTTACTTTGGAAGAGATTAATATTACCTACCCCAGCATGGTTTCTGGTTTGATAAGCCATGAAGGTATTGGGTTTATAATGGTAAGATCACACGAACATGGACCTGTAATATTAAGCGGGAAGGGAAAATACTACCTTGCTAACGATAAGATTGTAGGACAAAATCCACTTTTAGGTTTTGGAGAAAATGCCGCAGTCCACCTCCGAAGAACTGACAGCTTCAATCATGTTCCTGACATATTAGTTATGAGTTTTTACGACCCTGAAAAAGATGAGGTAGCGGCTTTTGAAGAACTCATCGGAAGTCATGGCGGGCTTGGAGGTGACCAGTCTAAGCCATTCATAATGCATCCAGCTGAGTGGAATTTGGATAACGAAGTAATCACGGGGGCAGAACAAGTCTATAAGCTTTTCAAGAACAAGATAGAGGGTAATTTGCCTAAGTAAAACTCTTATTCTCCCTTATCAAACAAAGATTCAAACTCATGGCTCGCTAGAAAGACTCAACAGCCCTTTGGATGCTTTAATTAGTGCTTAAAAAATGGTCGACCTTACCAATTTGAACTTAATTGCTTCAATCAACGCAGCCTCTCTTTAGCTTTTGCTATAAGATCTTCAGGTTTTACCGGTTTGACAAGAAAATCATCCGCTCCGAAATCAGCCGCTTTTTTTTGCACTTCCTCATTAGAATAACCTGTTATAATAATTTTAATTGCATGGGGGTCCTCCGCAATATCGAGGAGAAGCTCAGTTCCATCCATGTCAGGGAGCTTAACGTCAACAAAGCATAAGCGGTATTTCTCTTTAGCAATTTTCTTGAGAGCCTCTTTCCCTGTCTCAGCCGTGTCAACAATAAAACCTTCTTTTTCTAACAGTTTTTTAAAAACTCTCAAAATACTCAAATCGTCATCAACTATCAGGATACGATTATTTCGCTCATTCATTGGCCTTTACCTCAATATTTGCCGCATAATGGTTTTTTAGCCAGCCCCTCAGGGTTAAAACTGAACCCTTATATCAATTACAATTTAAGGAAAACATTTGCATCTTTAATTAGAGTTTGTGGTTCAGGTATGTTACAACTTTTTTCTCTTCTGTCGACACAAGATGTAGCATCAACATGAGCCCACAAATTCTTTTAAAATATGTAAAGTTTGAGTATTCAAACTATAGCCCCCGACTTGAAGGGACGCGATTCTAGACTGTGAAAATAAGGTGAGTATGATGAAAAAAATACTTGTTGTGGATGACGATAAATCTATACTTCGAACATTCACACGTATTCTTCAAAAAAACCATTATGAGATTGACACGGCGGAAACTGGCAAAGAAGCTATGAAAAAAGCGGAAAATCACCAATACGATTTGGTTCTTCTTGACATTCGACTACCCGATATGAACGGAACAGATTTACTAGTTAAAGCGAAAAAACAAATTGCAAAATCAATAAAAATAATGATAACTGGTTTTCCATCTCTTGAAACTGGGGTAAAATCTCTTGAGGAAGGCGCAGATGCCTATCTAATTAAACCAGTTAAGGTTGAGGAGCTTCTAGCCATCGTGAAGGACAAGCTATCGCCTGATTGCCTTTCAAAGAATATGTGCACATCAGATTTTATTTATGAATAACTCGTGAGGCACGCCCGCAAGAATGCAATGCTGCTCAAATAGAAAAAGCAGGATGTTAATGAATGAAATCAATTACAGGGATCAAATCTCCACGTCCGTTACCACCTTTCGTTAGAACGGGGGTAAGTTTTGGTTTTTTGGGTGTTTTCGGATTCCAATGACTTGAAAACTATTTGCAGTTTACCGATTAAAGCGGTTGAATAGTGCTATTTATTTCGGCTAATTAAAGCTTAATAAGCAAAAAAATTATGTACCCGCCACTGGATGTGCGAGTTTAATTGCAAAAAAGAACTTCATTTAAGGTTATTAGCCCTATTATATTGGGTGTTTTGCTGTTTGCGGCATTAATAACTCCGCTACATGCGCTTACACCTGCAAGAGATTTAACTGGAACATGGAAAAATGCCATATCAGAAACATATTATGAAATGGATCCTACTGACCCAACCACTCGAATGAATGATGTAAAAGTAACCTACTCCATGGTCATTACTCAAAGTGGCAACTCGATAAATGTAGTATTAAATGTTTACGAGTCAAGTTGGGTTACAGATTCAGCATATTATGATAACTATGGCATGTCCGGTGTTCCTCCAGTTGGATATAACCAAATTGTTCTTTCAGGAATGGTTTCTAGCGCAAGTTTTACTGCTGACGAGATGGGGTCAAGCATGGGGACCGCTGAACATTTAGCAGGCACATTCACAACTGATATCATAACTGCAACGTTAACTGGGAATGCCGAAACCACAGACACCAATGGCATAATCGTTCTTCTCTCAGGCTCATCAGCCACTATGCCACCCACTACTCCATCGCTTACTCCAGCGCCAATGCCATCTTTGCCAACATCAGACAATTTGGGCAGCTTTTCACTAATTCAAGGTTCACCATGGTTTGTTTCCACTGGCGCACCTGTCACCACGCAAAGTCAAATTGGCTCAGGATCAGAAATTAAAACAGGTAACGATAGCAACACCATTGTAGGTTTCAATTACCCTGATCAGGGAGGAACTTTATATTTGGGGGCAAAAACCGATGCGGGTTGGGTGTATCTTGAGCCGCAAACTAATCAATTAACTGGAAATATTTCGTATATCGTGCCACCGATGGCAACAAGTTTTAGCGAAGGCATAGATCCGTGTGAGTTTGGTCAAGCCGGTGCATCTCTTGCAGCGGAAGTATCGGTTGGCCTGGTCATTATGGCAGCGACAGGGGCGCCAATAACTTTGACTGGTGCATTGGTTGTTGAGGGAACGATATTGTTAGGAACAGGCATTGCTTATATTCATGAGCAGTTGTCTCCGCAAGAAGGAACCTATGATGTAAGACCCGTAGATGTGCCTCAGGGATTAGTTATGGGTGAAGGAACAGATTATGTTGTGCAGGTTTCCAACGGATGGACAACAATCCAAGTTATTAGCGGCTCAGTCATATTCGTTGACCAATACACCAACAATTCAATAGCATTAGCTGCGAACCAGATGTTAACACTTCCGCCGTCTCAAACCCAAGTCGGATTTAGCCAACAAAACTTACAATCGTACGAATCATCCTTTGATGCAACTTCAATAAACCAATGGTGGACACAAATAACACCCACCACCACATCTACAGCGCCCATAGAAACAACGTTAGTTGCTTCGCCAACAACGAACGCCGTAAATGACTTCACAAACTTTCTATCTTCAACATTATTTTTAATAATCATTCTTATGATTATAGTCATAATAATAGCTGCCATTCTGGTTACCAAAAATAGAAAAACGCAACCACATCAGCCCAGTCCATTCAATCTTAACATTCCCAAAACCGGCACGTTAGAAAACTTAAAAACAATAACCCCAACAATAGCGACACCACTCCCACCATCACCTGAAACAGACACTGAAGAACCAAAACCATCCTTTTGTCCCAACTGCGGAAACAAGCTTCTCAAACCCAAAGAATTCTGCCCTTTCTGCGGTACAAACCTAAATAAGTGACTCACAAAATCAAAAACACGCTATTCTTTTCTATTTTTAATTTATTTCAAACATGCAACAAATGGTTTGTCGGGCGCTAAAATTAGGTGAAGCTTTATCGCTTCAAATGATAAGCTACCTTAAGAAAGGACTAAAGAAAAACTGGAGTGTTATCTTTGCAAAACAAAAGGAAAAAATAGCATTAACTGCTACTTACTAAAAGTTTCTGCGATCAAAAATAGAATTTCATTCAGGCTTTAACGCTTGATGGTAAGCATGTGTCCTTTGTGGATATTCATTCTGTGTATTCTTAGTTCTTCAGGATTTTTGAAATGAGCAGAACATATTCTGCACTTATAAGTTTCTCCAAATACGGTTTTGTAATTGTTATACATTGAATTTCCCTTCTTGCTGTAAAAGATTGTGTTTTACAACGTATAATAATAAGATTAAAGGGGCATATAAAGCAAATAATCAAACAATAAATACACTAAGGGTAAAACATTCGTATTCGACAACTCAAGATTCCAAAAAACGGCGTTCGATAAAATTTATCAAAATGAAGTATTAAATGATTAAGCCATTCCGTTTGGGTGTTTTCCCATCCAATCGATGGCGAAGGTTTCCGCTTTAGTCTCCGTTTCAAAATCAGGTGAAATCTTTTTTGCTTCTGTTTTCTTTGTTTGTTCTCCAACAAATAGGAGCACATTGTAGTTTTGGCTGAATTCTTTTTTTGAAATAATCAAGGTTTGGCCAGTAATTTCATTTACAAAGCCACCTTCATTGCTTATCTTTTTCCAGCCTTTAATTATCTTCATTGCCAGTCACTTTCACAGGTAGACTTGTTTGAAGAAAAACTATTGGTTATCTTCTTCGGGCCCACGCTTGTTTGGGCTCAAAACTATGGCTTGCATCTGTCCTTGTTGGTGAACTAGTTAAGCGTTTGGCAAAGCATGCTTTGCAGTAAACTGGCTTGCCTGGAGTGGGTTTGAATGGTACTACTGCTACTTCATTACAGACTGAACATTTTGCTTCATACGTTGTTCTTTGAGACATTTTGTCACCTCTATTGTTCTATTTTTTTCGGTGGAAGAAAACTATGGAGTTTTCTCGCCCTTTTTCTTATTATCCGAAAATATTTTTTGTCTTACTTTCTTTCTGTAAACGCAATTTAGTCGTACGGATGATTTGCATCGGCGACAGTTTTTTACTAATCCTGCTCTTAATATACACAAAGTTATTTACCTCTCTTTTGTTATTTTGAAAAGAATCTGTTATGCAGATAGGATGTCCCAAAGGATAAAAGAGACTCTTCAACATCTACCCGATGGAGCTTGCGCACTTATAAACACATAGTTGGAAAAAAAGAGTTTTGTGCTTAAAACAATGGAAGTTTTCAGTTTTTTCAAATTATCTCCTCAGAAAGAGGTTAATAATGGAAAAACATGAAGAAAAGAGCTTTTTTAGATTAGTATGTTAATATAGTTGGCAAATCTTTAATGTTTCAATTGTTAGAATTCTTAGGGGAAGAGTCAGATCGAATAAACGCTTTCAACTTTTTCTCAAATTATTCTGATTATTTATTTGGCAATGGCCAAGTAAGAAGTTGAAAAGTATGGGAAAAAGAAAAGTAACGAATGAAGGCAGTCTTGACAGTATGGTTTTACCATCCGCAAATGACGTATTAGGTATGGCTGTTAAGATGCTTGGGGCAGAACGAATTACCGTTAAATGTCAAGATGGCAAAGAACGATTATGCAGAGTTAGAGGCAAATTAAAAAAGCGTGTTTGGATCAGAGAGGGAGACATTGTTTTGGTTTCCCCATGGGATTTTCAATCAGACACTCGAGGAGACATCTTTTGGCGTTACCGAAAAAACCAGTCAGATTGGCTCAGAGCACATAGCTATCTCAAAATGTAAACTTAGAGGCGGGAAAAAATGATTTTGAAATGTTCAGAATGCGGAAATACCTTCAAAAAAGATGATATTAAAGAAGGAGATATTGTGGCTTGTCCAATTTGCGAAGCGGATTATACAGTTTCGATTAAAGAGGGAAAAGTCCGGTTAGAAGATTATGTGTATGAAACTAATGACTTAGGCGAATTATAACGTCAAGTCCCAAATAAATTCAACAAACAAAATTTAGAAATTCTTTATTTAAGAAAATTTGGCTGAAAACAAGTTGTTTCTTAAATAGAATTAACTTTTTAATTGAACAAGTGATCCAATTGCTTGGCCTGGAACTCCGCGTGTGAATCTTACTCTAACCAAGCCGTTTTTGCCATGTGCACCTCTAACTTTTCCAAGGATGTTGCTGCTGCCATTATTCCATGCTACTTTTTGCCCGATAAGTTTGCACGCTAAAGCTTCAGAATTTACTGTTTCAAATTCAATTAAGCATTCTTTTGATGTCTGCGATTTTGGTCCTGTCCTGTAATTTGTTATTCTTCCATGCAATGTTTGAGTCAAAAATATTCACCGATCAGGTTATTGTGTTACGGTAGACTGGCTAATAAAGATGTCCTGATCGTAACTTAATTATTTAAAAAACTTGCGAGCAATTAAAACCTTGTGAGTCTAAATTCTACCAAAAAAATCAGTTTTTAAATAATCGGAGATGCTGAAAAGTTAAGATGCCGACTTTAAAGTAATTTTTGTTTGCTATTTTCAGACTAAATAATAAGAAAAATAGATGAGAGCTTTAAAAGAAGCTCTTTATTGGTGAATCGTCATTTGCATTAGTTGCAGATGACTTGATTTCTTCAATTTTCGTCTTTGTTAAAGCTTTGATGTTGTTGAAATCGGACATTTCGCCGTAGCTTACCAAAGTTATTGCAGTGCCTTCTTCGCCTTTACGGGCGGTTCTTCCTATGCGGTGGAAATACACTGGAGGATCCATTGGAACATCATAGTTAATTATGTGCGTTATGCCTTCGATGTCTAAGCCTCTTGCAGCGACATCAGTTGCTATTAGTAGACTAAGTCTGTCACAGCGGAAGTCGTTGATTGCGCGATCTCTTTGTGCTTGTGTAAAACCTGCATGTAACGCTTGTGTTCGGAAACCTTTTCTGTATAGTTGATCTGAAAGTCTGCTTGTTTCTCTGCGTGTTCTACAGAAGACAATTGCTTTATTTACGCCTTCACTGCCAATTATATCACATAAAGTGTCAAATTTACCATGTTGATTAACGACTGTGTAGTACTGTTTCATTTGTGTCAATGCAATTTCGTCTTTGCTCACTAAGATTTTCTGTGGGTTTTTCATGTATTTGTTGCAGATGCGCATAACTGACTGTTCAATTGTTGCTGAGAAAAGGCTTGTTTGTCTTTCGTATGGTGTCTTTGATAGAATAAATTCAATATCTTGTATAAATCCCATGTCTAGCATTCGGTCAGCTTCATCGAGGACCACCATTTTAACAGTTCCCAGATTTAATACGCGCCTTTCCATAAGGTCGATTAACCTGCCAGGTGTTCCGACAACAATTTGTACACCACTTGATAATGCATGTATTTGCTTGTTGATTGATTCTCCACCGTAAACAGCTAAAACCTTGACTCGTGCATATTTCGCAAAAGAAGCCATGTTTTCGGCTACTTGAACGGCTAACTCGCGAGTAGGCACTAAAATTAGGCCTTGAACACCGCGAATTTCACGGTTTAACCGTTGAACCATTGGAATGCCAAAAGCAGCGGTTTTTCCTGTTCCGGTTTGTGCTTGACCAATTACGTCTTTGCCCTCAAGCAGAGGTATTATTGCTTGGGCTTGAATTGGAAAAAGACTCTCAAACCCGAGTTCTTTTATACTTCTTAGGATTTCCACAGATAATGGTAAATCCTGAAATGTTTGAATTTGCATATACTATTTTTTTCTCCTGCCACAGAATTTGTTCATGATTTCTCTAAAAACTTCAGGAGCTTTAGGGTGATACATGAGTTAATGTGACATTTCAAAAAGTGGTTTGGCGATTATAAAAAGCTTTAGCATGATTTTAAGCAATTACGTACATCCTAGAACAACCGTTTTCGCTAAAGACAGTACTCTCTTCCCATGTAAGCCCTATTTACCAAGAAATATAATGGCAAGCACTAGGTTGTGGTTGTTGAGACTCAATCACATAATCATAAAAGCAATCTCAGTATAATTGGTTTAAAGAGAAAGAGCTTGAACATTTAAAATCTTTGAGGAATAAAAATGAGTAAACCAAAAGCAAGAAAAAAACCAGCGCCGCACTTTTACGAAGGACCTCCTTTGACTAAACAAGATAAGGAAGAGGAAACTGATGACATATACGACGCAGAAGAAAGAGAAACTATGTTAGATGATGACGAAGTGACGGCGGCTGAAGAAGGTTTTATGGCAGGAAGAGAGCAGGAGACGCCTAGCAAGAAAGAAACAAGAAAGAATGCAGTCAGCCATGATGATACAATTGCGGTTGAATTAGCAAAAGAAGATTCAGAAGACGACTAAGCAACCACTAAACTGATCTGCGAATGAACTTTAGCCTCATAACACAGTTTAAACTCTAAATTTGACGTTTTTTTCACCTTAATCTTACCATTAACCATAATAGGCAGAAAGTAGAAATGATTCGTTGAGGCTTAAAATTAAATAATGTCGTTTAGAGATCCAGTTTGTGGTATGGTACTTAACGAAGAAACTGCAAAATTCAAGATCACTTATGAGGGTGAAACGGTTCATTTCTGCAGTCTCGCGTGTAAAAAGAAATTCAAAAGACATGCCACTAAATTCATTAAATAAATATTAGATATTTTTTACCCAGATTGACTAATGGGTCATCTAAATTTTAAGTTTTTGAATCAAGGAAGAAAAAAGAGAAGAATAGATTTTTTAGTTTTATTTGAAGATTTTCCAAACAATTGCAGCTATAATTCCGCCGATTATTGGCGCTACCCAAAAGACCCAAAGTTGACTAAGAGCTGTACCGCCGACAAAGATTGCTGGTCCTAGGCTTCTTGCAGGGTTCACTGAAGTTCCATCGATAGGTATGGAGACAAGATGTATGAGAGTTAAGGTTAAGCCGATTGATATTCCTGCGAATCCCTTTGGCACTCTTTCATGAGTTGAGCCGTGAATGACAAGCAAGAATATGAATGTAAAGACCACTTCAACGAGAAATACTGATGCCAAGTTGAAACCATTAAAAGAAGCAACGCCATAACCGTTTGCGCCTAAACCGTTTGTTGCTAAGCGATATGATGGATCTCCTGTGAGTATTGCGTAGAGAAGTCCGGCACCGATTATTGCACCTACACATTGAAAAACAATGTAGAAAACGGTATCTTTAACACTTATTTTTCCAGCGACAAGCATTGAAATTGTAATTGCAGGATTTATGTGGCAACCTGAAACTCCGCCAATTGCGTAAACCATTGCTAGGACGGCAATACCGAAAACAAACGCGACACCAATCCAACCAATGTTGTATCCTAAGTATGAAGTCGTCAAGCCTACTATTACTGCGCTTCCACAGCCAGCCAACACAAGCACCATAGTTCCAATCAGTTCAGCAATGTATTTTTTCATCGGAGCAATTTGAGGTACCGCTGCGGGAGGTTCTGGAATCTCATTTAATTTTCTTTCCATTTCTTCGCCCATTCACTTTTCCTCTTTCAATTTGGCTTCCTTTTCTCTAAGTTAGCGCTTATAATGTTTTTCATCAAGAAAATGCTACTTAGAGTTTCTCGAAAGGCGAAATATCCATCAACATTAAACCCGAAACCATTTTGGGAAAAAAATCAGTGCTTTTCTCAGGCAAAAGCTCATGTTGCTGGGCTATCTCCATAACAGTTTTGGCGCTTATTGGGTTAACTAGAAATGCGATACTAGCTTCGCCATGATCAACTTTTTCAACAGCTTCCTTGGCCCATCGTGCATAGAAGATATGTTCATCAATATTTAGTTGGCCTGTTTTCAAAATATATTTAAAAACTATGTCACGCAGTATAACGACATCGAAAATTTTGGTTTCTTTAGAAACGTTAGCGTTGACAAAATCATAAACTTCTTTGTTATGCTTAAGAATTAAGCCATATGCTTTTGAGCCACTATAAACACAGAAGGCATGTTCGTTAAAATGGGTCTTCAAAAACTGCTCCAAAACATCTACTTTCGTGGCGATTTCTTCAACCTCAAAGAAACGCTTGAAACCTTCCAAAACTTCATCAGTTAACTTAAGGTCTTTTAAAAGTCGATGGGTAGGCAAAACAACAAGTCCTTCTTCTTGAACAGGAACCATGTAGCACATGTGAAAATTAAAAGCTGAATCCTCAGTCCAATCTACGTCACTACGCATTTCATCTCGATAGGCCAATGCACTCTCATATCGATGGTGACCATCAGTTATAACCATGGTTTTGTTTTCTAAGTCGGCCTGCAACTGTTTTATTTTCTGCTTATCATTAACGATCCAGACAGTATGCTTTACCTGCAACGGATCAGTAACTTGGATTATCGGCTCGGTCGTAGATATTTCCTTAATAAAATTGATCGATTTTCTTTCCGCATCTGAGTAAATAAGAAAAACTGGCTCTAAATCTTTCTGCACAGCCCGCAACATGTTTAATCGGTCAGCTTTGGGGGCTTTATAGGTGAACTCATGAGGAAACACTTTATTTTCATTGTAATTATAGAGCCGCAAAGCAGCTATAAGTCCTATGCGCTCATATTTTTTTCCCTCTAAAGTAAATTCTTGGCGAGAAACAAAAATTACGGGCTCACTTTCCTTAGCCAATATGCCCTCGTTTAGCCACTGCTCAAGTCGTTGACATGCCACTTGGTACTTATTTTCTTCAATTGGCAGAATAACTCTGCAGTAATTATAGGGTGACCTTTCATAGTATTCTCTTTGCATTTCTGGATCTATTTTATCGTATGGTTGACTTATGAGGTTGGCAGGATCACCGGCTTTTTTAGTGTAACGAATCGCTTTGAAAGGTCTAATGTCAACCAAAGGTTTCAGCTCAAGTTTTTTCCAGCGCTTCTATAATAGCCTTAGCTACTTGTATACTTGCTTTTAATTGAGCTTCATACGTTTGGGCTCCCATATGCGGCGTCGCAATGACATTGCTTAATGTTAAAAGCTTGTTATTTTTGGGCGGTTCCTCTTCAAAAACGTCCAATGCCGCACCTTTAACTTTCCCCGAAACCAAGGCTTCATAGAGCGCGTCTTGGTCAACGACACCTCCACGAGAACAATCAATCAGCATCACGCCATCCTTCATTAAATTGAATTCTTTTGTGGAAATCATGTGGTGAGTATGTGGCGTTAAGGGTACGTGAATTGTTATGAAATCGGCTTGAGGAAGCATTTCACCAAGAGGCACAAAACGGTCATAAACGCATTCTTCAACTGGCAATACCTTCATGCCCAATGATATCGCTAAGCGTTCAACCGTTTTCCCAATATACCCGCAGCCAATAACACCGAGGGTTTTTCCATTAACTTCTATACCCATTAACTTCTCTTTTTCCCAATTACCCTCACGCAGACTCGTGGTTCCCTGAACGATATTTCGTGCCAACGCCAATAAATGCCCAATAGTTAATTCTGCAACGCTCATATAGGAAACATGCGGGGTATTTACGATTTTTATGCCCATGCTGTTAGCTCTTTGGTAGTCAACATTGTCTAATCCTTCACCCGCCCGCCCAATTACTTTGAGGTTTTTGGCATTGTCTAAGATTTCGCCTTTAACTTTGGTTGCTGACCGCACAATTAAAGCGTCATATTCACCGATTATTTTGGGAAGCTCATTTTTCTGCTTATCCCAAGCTCGATTTACCTGATAGCCTTTCTCTTCAAGAAGCCTGATGCCTTCTTCGAATATTTTGTCACTTACGAGGATTTTGAAGGTCACTTTAATCCCCAAATCGAATCAATTAAGCCTATGACTTCTTTGATTCCCTGCAGATTCCATTCGCCCATGTGCCCGATGCGGAAGGTTTTGTCAGCGAATTTGCCATATCCTCCTGAGATCATGAATCCTTTTTCTGCAAGTTTTTGATTGAGTTCTTTTACGTTTTTGTTTTGAGTATTTTGAATACAGCTAACTGTTATGGATTCGTACCCTGGTTCTGGGAACATGGCGAAATGTTGTTTTGCCCATTGCTGAGTGTAGTTTGCCATCTCTTTGTGTCGCAGGTAAACTTTATCATAAGTTTCCTCTAGGAGTAAATCCATGCGTTTGTTTAAGGCGTAGAGTAATGATACGTTTGGAGTGAAGGGCGTTTGATGTTTTTTCTCGAACTCAAAGATGTCAACTAAGTCAGTGTATGCACCGCGGTTAGGAACCTGTTTGGCACGTTCGATTGCGCGATCATTAACTAATCCAACAGCTAAACCCGGTGGCAGGGCAAAACACTTTTGTGAGGACCCAAAAACGATGTCGCAATTAAAGTCCGAAGGCAAAGTTTTGTCACCTGCCATCGAAGAGACCGCATCTACCGCAAAAATTATCTCGTAATGTTCTTTGCGGACCATTTTACCAATTTCATGTATGGGGCTTCTAACGCCTGTAGAGGTTTCGTTATGGCAAACTGTTAGTGTGTCATAATTTCCACTGTCAAGTTTTTCTGCGATCATTTCAGGTTTAATTGCTTTACCCATTTCTACTTCTAAGACGTCTGTCTCTTTGCCACATGCCTTGATTGTTTGGGCACACCTTTGGGAGAAGGCACCGTTGACGCAAACTAACGCTTTTTGTTTTACTATACTTCGACCGATTATATCAAACCACAAGGTACCAGACGAGGTGGTTACTGTTGGTTTAAAGTCTGGAGTTAACTCAAAAAATTTTGCTATTTTAGCAGTTATTCCGCCGTAAAGGTCCGAGAATTCTTTTTCTCTGTGGCCAATAAGAAAACGCGTTTGCTCATTTAGCATTTCTTGGCTTACCTCTGTTGGACCAGGAATTAAGAGTTTTTTGTGCATTCTTTAGCCTTCCAGCAAGAAGTTTAATATTTAAAATATAAGGGTTATGTGAAGCTAAAGGTGACTTTTGCTTATGCAACTCATCTCTTTTTAAAGAGAAAATGCGGTTGCTGAATGGGCAAGCGATAACTTAATATTCGTAAAAAAACACTTTTAAATTAGAAAGTAAAGTGATTCTTAAGCAATCCGATTCTTGATAGCTTATTTTTTTTTTTGAAATATATCGAGATTCGCAAGCTTGATTATTAATAAAGACAAGAAGTTTCCAGAGGAGAAAGGAGATTGGCGATCATGCTAAAAGCACAGATAATTCCAAGTTTGCTTCTTATTATAATGGGCTCAATAGACTGCGTAACAACCGTTATAGGAATTCTATACCGTGGTGCATCTGAATTAAACCCTTTTATGGCAGGTATAGTTAGCACAAATATAGGAGCCTTCCTAGTAATCAAGCTTGCCGCCACAATGATTGCTGCTTTTTCATTTGTTCTAGCAAACAAAACCTTGATGAAAACACCAAACAAAAGCACAAGAATATTCTCTTACTCTTCAAAACTAATCAAAATTGCATCTGCCAGTCTTTTAGTCTTTTTAGTAATTGTAGTTGCAAATAACATCATAATTCTGTTCTGGTAAAGGAAAAAACGATCTCAAAATTTTTAAATGGAAAAAATACTTATCGATAAAACGCAAATCAAATATGTAGGTGCCACTCAATCTAAAATACAACTCTACATTAAAGTTAAGATAAAGAAACGCTTAACTGTTAAAGCAGAGATAATAGGGGGTTGAGAGGAGAAAATGCCGTTCAATCTATTCCGCAAAAAGAAAGAAACAGAACAAGAAAAACCAGCCGTGCCTCCTCAGGAAGAACCTAAACAAGAAGAAGCACCAATTCAGCCTCAAGAAGAGACAAAACAAGAACCAATTGTACCTCCTCAGGAGCCTGCTCCAGAAGCCACCATACCAGCGGTAGAGCAACCAGCAGAAGTCGTTGCGCCAGTTCTGGAAGAAAAACAGGAACCTGTTGAGCCTCCAAGCAAAACTTATCTCAAAGCCATGCCGCTTAAAGAATTATCTGACCTTGAAAACATAAAAAATGAAGTAAAAAATGGCAATATCATAATTTTACGCGTTACACCTCTTGCTACAAAAAGCATTGAAGATGTAAAGAACGCTGTAAACGAACTTTACCAGTTCGCTGAATCTATTGGCGGCGACATCGCACGTTTAGGCGAAGAACGAGTTGTCATATGCCCAAAAACTATAAGGATTTGGCGAGAAAAATCGCCTGCACAGGTCTCAAATGAGACTTTGCCTTCGGTAGCCTAAAAATTCTAGTTTTCCTAATCTTATTTTATAATAGCCTGTATGTTTCAAGTATTGCTGGAACAACTGTGTTTAATCCTGCTTTGTTATCCATAAAGTTTGCGAAGTTGATGGTTTTCTGTTTTTCGCCATGAACAACAAATATGCGTTCTGGCTTTGGCGTCAGATGCGTCAGGTAATTGACTAGTTGTCGTCTATCTGAGTGTCCGGAGAAACCCTCTATTGATTCATTTTGCATTTTGACCTGCAGAGCGGCCATTTTTCCTTCGTTGTCCATCATTGTGACTTCGCCCACGCCCTTTTGGACTCTCCTGCCCATTGTGCCTTCAATTTGGTAACTGACAAAAATTATTGTGTTTCGCTCGTCCTTTGCCCAGCTTTTGAAGTATTCGATGACAGGTCCGCCTTCAAGCATACCTGATGTTGCTAGGACGATGCAAGGTTCTCCTTCTATGATGCTTTGGCGTACGCTTGGGTGTTCTACGATGGTGAAGTAGTCGCTTTGGAATGGGTTGATTCCTTCGTGAAGAATGCTGTGGCGTACTTCTCTGCCTAGGTATTCTGGGTATGCGGTGTGGATGGCTGTTGCTTCGCTAATCATACCTTCGATGAAGACGGGGGCTTCTTTCATTAAGCCTCTTTTCATGTAGCCGTCTATTATGAGCATGATTTCTTGGGCTCTGCCGACTGCAGGAACAGGGATTAGGACTTTGCCTTTACGTTCCAAAGTAGTGTTTATGACACGTGTCATAGCTTCTTCGGCTTCAATGCGAGAAGGCATAACATCATCTGCACCACCATAAGTACTCTCAGTAATCACGGTTTCAATACGAGGAAACTCGGTTGCTGCTGCTTCTAATAGCATAGTTCGGGCAAACTTGTAGTCGCCAGTGTAAACAATATTATGTAAACCTTCTCCGATGTGTAAATGAACCATAGCTCCGCCCAAAATGTGTCCAGAATTATGCAATGTCAATCGAATATCAGGTGCAATGTCAGTAACCACCCCGTATCTAAGCGGGATCGTGTGCAAAACGCATTCACGAACGTCCTTTTGATCATAATAAGGAGTAACACCCTGCTTGCCAGCGACATCCAAATAGTCCAACTGAAGCATGGTCATTAAATTTGATGTAGGAGCTGAACAATAGATTGGTCCATCATAACCATATTTGTATAGGAATGGGACTAAGCCACAGTGGTCAAGGTGAGCGTGACTAATAACAACCGCATCCAATGAATCAATTTGGAATTCGGGTGAATCAAACCTTGGAAACCCCTCGAAAGGCCTGTTGGAACCAGGATTAATACCGCAGTCCAGAAGTACGCTGCTTTCTCTGGTTTTAACTAAAAATGCTGAGCGGCCAACTTCTTGGGCTCCACCAAGAACGGTCATCCGAATGTCTCCAACCTCGTAACTTTTTGGCCTAAAAATGCGTTCGCCTACGGTGCGAAGGATACGTTCCCGCTCTTTGCTTTCAGAATGCAGGTAATGACGCATGTGAGTAACAATCTTGGACTTGATCGGAGGACTACGCAAAACATGGGGGCGCCACTTAGTATTCTTTATAATCTCTTGCAAAACGGCGCCATTTCTTCCAATAACCAAACCTGGCTTTTTTGTTTCAATGATTATTTCGCCAAGACTTGGATCAAAATTTATGTCGGTGATTTCTGCTTCAGCAGGGATAAGTTCCCTGGCGATTTTTTCGGCTTCAACTTCAGGCAGTCTAACCGATGGGTCAGGACGAATAACTATTCTTTTGCGGATTACGCCTACAATTTCTGCGACTATGCCGCTTTGTTCAACCAAAATTTCAGGTTTTTTTGTGTAAACTGCAAGCATCGGTCCTTCATATTCGATTCTAGTTACCTCTGCTTCTCTAGGAACTTTCTGTAAAATAAATTGACTAATTTCTATCTTATCTTTGTCTTTTTCTTGAGTTCGAGCCACAGTAATTAACTTCCTGCTTTGAGGACTTTGTCTTTTTCTTCGGCCGATAATTCGCGGTAGCCTTTGTCGTCGATTACTATTATGTTGTAACTGTTACCGCTTGCAACATCGCGTTTCATAGCTGCGTTAACTGCCTTGGCAATAGTGGGGAGCAATTCGGCTATGGTCATACCCTCACGGTATTTGTCCTCAAGAATACCATAAGCGACTGGTGAACCAGAGCCTGTTGAAACGGATTTTTCTTCAGTTAAGCTACCATAGGGATCCAAATTGAAAACGTGTGGACCGGTGTCATCTACGCCCCCGACAAGAACCTGAGTTGCCAATGGTATATAGCGTGCTGAAAAGAGTAAGTTAGCAACAAGCCTAGCTGCCGAGCTTATAGGCATCGGACGATTCATGGTTATTCTGTAAAGATGTGCGTTGGCAGTAAGAATATCTACAACACGTTGAGCATCAGCTACAGTTCCAGCGATAGTCATTCCGATGTGTTCATCAATTTGGTAAACTTTTTTTCCGAATTTATGAGCAACATAATAACCCATAGTTACTCGGGTGTCAGAAGCTAAAATTACGCCATCTTTGCAGACGACGGCTATGGTAGTTGTTCCTTTAAGGACTAGTTGACTAGCTATATTATTTTGTGACATAGTTTGGTGCTCCCTAAAACTCCATTTCGCGGAATATCATCCACTAGGAAGTAGCAACATGTAATCTTTCCGAGAGATTTATTAATATTTCGCATCTCAAAGTCATCTTGTTAAAATCGTGGACATTCTACTAAAGCTTTTTAGGCTACATTTAAGTTTCAAAGGGCAATTGGCGGGTGAGTTTCAGTCTCCTACCCGTTCCGCCAACGATAAATAAAACCCGGGATAGGGAGGCAAATTCAACTTTGAAGATAAAGCCTAAAGATTTAGCGTTAATATCCACATATGCTGCACTCTACGCGGCTCTTGTTATTGTTCTTGGAGGCATCTCTTATGGTCCTATTCAAGTTCGCATTGCAGACTCATTGGTTGCTGCGGTGCCATTGCTTGGGATACCCGGAGTTTTGGGGCACACCCTAGGAGTATTCATCAGCAACATTTTCTCGCCAGCTGGCTGGCTAGACCTGTTAAACACTATACCTTCTTTTGTCATGTCCTTTGTTGTCTATTATGTTTACAAGAAAACAAATAATGATTACACGGTTATCTTAACCAGCATCGCTTATGCTACGGTTTTAGGAATAACGGTTGGATGGATGCTCTCTTACCTCTACGGGCTACCGCTGCTTCTTACCATAGCATACGTAGCAATTGGAAATGTTATTGCGACAGTACTGATTGGATGGCCAATGTTCAAACTGCTAAAAAGAACAGGCTTATTTCCGATTTCCAAACCAGATAAAACAAAAAGTTAGGTAATGGAATGTAACATGACACAAAAACCAAAATGCGTAATTGTTCTTAGCGGCGGTCCAGATTCAGCGGTAGTAGCATACTGGGCCAAAAAAGAAGGCTATGACCTCTACCCGATAACCTTCAATTACGGGCAAATCGCAGTAAAAGAAACCCACTGTGCCGAAAAAATCGCAGAAAAACTGGGCGCCAAAACAAAGATCGTTGATTTATCAGCCCTCAAAGAAGTCTTTGGCGATGTAACCTCACTTTGCAACAGCAACATCCCAATGACAACCGAATTTAGTCAACCCATCATTGTTCCGTTCCGAAACGCTATCTTCCTATCGGTAGCCGTATCCTACGCGGTTTCTGTTGACGCAGACAAGATTTTTTACGGTGCACATGGATCAGATGAACCCTTTTACCCTGACTGCAGACGAGAATTCTACGAAGCATTCGAAAAAGCCGCACAACTAGGCACAGGCGAGCACATTAGCATCAAGGCACCGTTTAGCGGCAAACGCAAATCCGAAGTCATCAAAATAGGAACCCAACTCGGTGTTCCATACGAGTTCACTTGGTCCTGCTACCGTGACGCCCCAAAACACTGCGGCAAATGCGAATCCTGTGTAAACCGCAAAAAAGCCTTCCAAGAAGCAGGCATAATAGACTCAACAAAATACGAAAATTATTCTGACAAAAACGATGGAACCAAATGTTAGCGATTGAATCGTTACTTATTTCTAATATAACTTTCCAGCATTGAAGGGGTCAATAGTCACAAAGCAGAAAGAAGAAGAAGAAGAAGAAGAAGGGTGCTTCCCGCGGGCTTCTTCTTCTTTCTGAGTGTAGTAGAAGGAGGACACGGTGCTAATTCCATTTGTCCTCCTTCTTCTTTCAGAGAAGAACAACACCCAGTGCTACCACCAACCGTTGTTGTTCTATTTCCTCAAGCAACTTCTGATAAGCTAATATATAATAAATCTAAATCTAACTTAGGAGCTAAACATTATGGATGTTTTTGAAGCCATTCAGGAAAGAAGATCTATCCGCGCCTACCAAGAAACGCCTATTCCAAGAGATAAACTCGAAAAGATTTTGGAAGCTGGACGGCTCGCACCTTCAGCAAAAAACATTGAACCATGGCATTTTATTTCAGTGACAGATGCTGCGAAACGAAAAACCCTTTCCAAAGGCACATTTGCAAAATTTTTGGCTGAAGCACCTGTCGTTATTGTTGCTTGCGGCAATAAAGAAGCCTCACCTGATTGGTACGCTATAGATGTTGCATTAGCCGTGGAAAATATGGTTTTAACTGCAGTCAGCGAAGGATTAAGTACTTGCTGTGTAGGAAGCTTCAACGAGCAAGAAGTGAAGGCAACTCTTAACGTGCCTGAAAAATTTGAGGTTCTTGTGCTTCTAGCCGTTGGATACGCCCGCGAAAAAATTGATTTATCCAGCAAAATGTTACATCTTATGCGTTCAAGAAAACCTCTCAGCGAAGTAACAAGCGAAGAGACCTTTGCCAAACCATTAATTCCACAAAAAGTTGAAACACCCTAAAACAGGGTCTTTTGTTTTTCTGTAGAAACCAAACTTGAAACCCGTACACCAATAAGTCTTACTTTTCGGTTTTTTTGCAAGTAAGGGGAAAGTTGTTCTTTAGCGGTTTTTTGCAGGTCATAGAGGCGGTTGGTTAAGAAGGGCAGGGTTTTGCTTTTGGTGTGGGTTTCAAAATGTTCAAAACGAATTTTTAAGGTGACTGTTTTGAAGAGCAGGTTTTGGTTTTCTGTTTCTTTTTGAACGTCTACGCAAAGAGCATTTAATGCTTCTAAAATTAGGGATGGATCGTTTGTGTCTTTTTCAAAGGTTGTTTCGTGACTTACACTTTTAACACCAATTCGTTCCTCAACCTTGCTATCGTCAATGCCCCTTGCCAACATATGCATCTGCCAACCCATCACCCCAAACATCTCTGTTAAAGCTGAAGCATCAAAGCATGCCAAGTCACCGATGGTAGTCACCCCTAGCTCTTTGAGTTTAGCCTCCGTCTTACGCCCC
>CAVYXL010000003.1:0-59978 GCA_963772505.1 Candidatus Bathyarchaeota archaeon | reverse complement strand
TCTCATTGTTGGCATATTTGGAACATTGGGGCTCTTCTGTTGGGGTTGGTAGTTGCTAAAATCGTTCACAGCAAAAAAAGGGTCAGTTAACATGAAAGTTCCCCAGTCCCTACGGGATATAGTCGATGGTTCGGAGTCACTGGTCTATGTTGAAGACTTGAGCAATAAGCGCGGCCTGTTGCAAAGCATCAACCCGCTTATCAACCTCATTGTAGTTGTTTTCATGATAGTGGCTTCCCTCTTCATTTTTTCCCTTCCCTACTTACTACTAATCTGCATAATCCCCTTCATTTTGGCATTAGCCTCCAGAGTCCCATTAAAATATCTTCTTTCCAGAACCCTCTGGATCCCCGCCTTCGCAGCATTAATCTCCATACCCATTCTTTTTATAACGCCTGGACAAGCAGAAACCTCAACAAACTTTGGGCTCTTTACTTTAGCAATTACATCTGCAGGAGTCACTTAGTTTTTGGTTTTCACAGTTCGTGTGTGGTTTTGCGTTGCCTCGTTGATTCTTCTGGTTGTATCCCTTGGCTTTGAAAAACTGCTAAGGCTCTTGCTTCACTAAGAATTCCTCGCAGTCATTATTCAATTGTTTAGCTTGACTTACCGGTACTTCTTTGTGTCGGTGCATGAAGTGCAGAGTTTTTTGATGGCTAAAGAAGCTCGAACCTACATCCACAGACGTACCATGAATTATCAAGCCTTAAAAGACTTTGCCGCCATCCTCGCTGCCCTGTTCATCCGCACCTATGAACGCTCCGAAAGAGTTTACCTTGCAATGAAGTCACGCGGCTTCAGCATAGAAAACGACCATAAATTGGCGTTACCCTCTTTTAGGTGGCTTGATGGGTTATTTGCATCAGCGATAATAATAACATTTGGGTTAATCGCACTACTGTTATAAAAGGCGTCAAATCATGTCGGAACCAATCATCTCAGTAAAAAACGTAAAATTCAGCTATCCAGCTGGAGTGAAAGCAATATCTGATGTGTCGCTTGAAATCCAAAAAGGCGAACGAGTAGCTTTGTTGGGTCCAAATGGTTCAGGTAAATCAACCCTTATTTTGCTCATAGCTGGGCTTTTATCTCCTGAGAGGGGAGAAATCAGGGTTCTAGGCGAAGACGTAACCTCAAAATCTTTTCAAAAGCTACGGCAAAAAATCGGCATTGTATTCCAAGACCCTGATGACCAACTTTTTAATCAAAGCGTCATTGAAGACGTAGCTTATGGCCCAAAAAACCTGAGGCTTCCCGACAAAGTTATTGCGGAAAGATGTGACCACATCCTTGAAGACATTGGCATAAGCCATTTGAAAAATCGTCCTCCACATCGATTAAGTTTTGGGGAAAAGAAAAAAGTCTCTTTGGCAACTGCCTTGGTTCTAAGGCCTGAATTGCTTATACTTGACGAACCTACTGCGAATCTGGATTTGTTATCGAGGAGGGGACTTATCGATTTGCTTAACGAACTAAATGCTGAGGGAACTACTATCGTGATATCCACTCATGATGTGGAGGCGCTGCCGGAACTTGCAGACCGAGTAATAGTTGTCAGCCATGGATCATTGCTGGGTGGCGGAGAAATGCATAAGGTTCTGCAGGATGTGGCGTTGCTTGAATCAGCGGGGCTTGAACTACCATCCATTGCGAGACTCTTTACGAGACTCAAGGACTTGGGCTTAGTAAGTGAAGTTCCTATTAAGTATGAAGAAGCGTTAAGCTTACTGCAAAAAGAGCTTAAGTAAGAAATTAATTTCTTTTACATTGCAATCAGGCAGGGAGGCTGAAGGAATATTTGTGCAATATCTTTGTTCTTGTGTACTTATTTCTGGCAGTTGCATAAACATTAACATGTTTCTCGTTGTCTAAAAGTGGTGTGGGGGTTGAGAAAAATAACTGAGTGAACAAACAATCTCTTTGCCTGATGGACAGCAACTTGGGATTAATAATAGGCAAAGGGGAACCTGTTGTGTACTTTCACGGTACTGCCAGTAGCCGTTTAGAAATTCTGCTCTTAAAAGAGCTTGCTTACCGAGAAGTTACAGATAATAGGTATTGACAGACCAGGCTATGGCTTGTCAACTTTTAAGAGAAGACAAAATCTTCAGGACTTTGATAATGACGTTAATTTCTTGACCGATTACTTAGGTGTCAGAACAGGTTTGGGATTTCTCGGTTGGTCTGGCGGAGGAGTTTTTGCCCTTGCTTACCTATCTCTTTTTCCCCAACATGTAACCAAGGCAGTAATTACGGGTGCACCATCTTTGCCTTTTGACGTGTCAATGGCGCACAATATGCCGTTTGCCCGCTTTGTCATGAAAATCCCTGTGTCGGTTATTTGGCTATCCGACAACTAAGCCGTCAACTACTGAAAGCCAACGGCGATGCGTCGACATTTTTGGCTTCAAGACAAGGAAAACAACTACTTTATGGTTACTCAAAAAGCGATTTAGCGTTTATTTCCGATCCAGCACGGATGAAGTTGATGTATCAATCTATGGTTGAAGCCTTTCGTCAAGGCAATCAGGGAGTTAATGCGGTGGTGGCGGAACATCACATTTTCATGAAACCCTGGAATATTCATTCCAAAAGAATTCCCGCTGACAAAGTATTCATTTGGCACGGAGCTGATGATAAGACCTGCCGAGTTAGTAACGAATACAATATTTATAAGACAATACCGTTGGCCAATTTAAAAATATTCCCACAAAAGGTCACTGTGTTATGTTTGAGAATTTTGAGGAATTAGGTGAAATTTTCCGATCGATCGATTAATACAGCGAGTGCTTGTATGCAATGGGTTTGTCGCAGTTTCTTCCAGGGCTATCTTTAGTGGAGCTACTGAGCGTCGTGTGCGGCTTATTATGCGTCACACCAGAAAAAGGCAGCCACGCTCGAATGTTCAAAATGTCCAGCAAATTACTGGCGATGATATCAGCGCTCCCAAGAAAAGCAGACAAGCTATTTGGAAACTATGACTTAAGAGGATTCAGAAGCTCCTTCATTAAGCAACGCAAAGAACCGCTAATAAACTCGGAAATCCGCGATTAATACAAATAACGTTCCATACCTTCCGCCACTGGAAAGCAACCATGGAATACCACAAAACCAAAGACATCCTCCACGTCATGCGACTACTTGGACACAAGAACATCAAAAATACCCTAATCTACACCCAACTCGTAACTTTCGAAGACGACGAATACATCTGCAAAACAGCCGAGAACGTCAAAGAAGCTAAGGAACTTATCGAAGCAGGCTACCAATACGTCTGCGACATGGATAACCTAAAGCTTTTCAGAAAACGCAAGTAATGAGCCAAAAGTATATGGGTTTATCCGTGGAGCTGGGGATGGGAATTGAACCCATATATAACAGCTCTGCAGGCTGTCGCCTGAACCATTCGGCCACCCCAGCATCTTAAATCTAGGAAGAGAGCACACATAAAAATATTGTTGGCTCTATAGATTCTTCTTTCATGCGATTTTTAGTGCTTGGTTGCTATATTAAATTTTTTGAAGGCTAAGCCTGAAAAGAAAGCGACCTTTTTATCCTGATTCTTCACGGTTACATTGTACAATCCCATGGTTTTCCCATCTGAAATCCGTGTCGCCTCAGCAGTCAATAAGTCACCTTCAGCGGAGGGCTTAAGAAAATTAATACTTACCTGAACAGCAACCGCCACGTTGTCTCCAAAGTTGCAGGCTTGCGCAAACGCATAATCTGCTAGCGAGAAGATTGCGCCTCCATGAGTGAAGCTTAATGCGTTGGTATGTTTCTTCTCCACTTTCATTGTAACTTTCGCGTAGCCATCTTTGGCTTCGAGAACTTTGATGCCCAGTTCTTCTGCAAAATAATCGGTTCCCTTCATTTTTTCTTCGCTCCTTTAGGTTTCTCTTCCGACATAATGTACTTGTAAAACTTTTGGAACAAAGGCATTAAGCCTTTGGGGAAGAAAATTACAATTACTACTAAAATTACGCCTATAAACAGGTAAGTCAAAGGTGGTCCAACATAACCGGCATTGGGGAAAAATGAACCAAGTGAATTGTTCAGACTTTGTGTTACGTTTTGAGTTGAGAGAATTTGGCTGATTGAAGTGAATAAAATCGAGCCCACTATAGGACCGGCTACAGTACCTAACCCGCCGATAACAGTCATTATAAGAGGCGTAAACGAGTTACTCGCCGAAAAAATGGAGTTATCAACAAACCCATAGAAATAAACATATAATCCACCAGCGACGCCTGCGAAAAATGTGCTAATAACAAAAGCTATGAGCTTGTATTTTGCCGTGTTTATCCCAATCATTCTTGCCTCAGCTTCGTTGCCATGGATAGCTCTGAAAGCCAAGCCCATTCGCGATTTCATTAATAGATACATTACAGAAATTGAAATAACCGCAAAAATAATTACCAAAAGATAAAATGGATACCCGCTTGGCACTAAAGTTGCAGGCGGAAAACCATTTATCCCATTTGTGATGGAATCAAACTGGCTTGAAAGCGTTGCCGCAATCACTGAGAAACCAAAAGTGACAATTGCAAGATACCAAGCCTTCAACCGTACGCACGCCAACCCAATCAATAACCCAATTCCCGCTGAAAGCAAACCGCCGATAAGAATCACAAGAACTTGAATTAGCACCGATAAGAAACCTATCGGCATTGTGTAAGCTCCTGAAGCGAGAATTATGGCAACTGATATTTTGGTTCCGATTATAGCTGAGGCAAAACCGCCGATTCCTAGAAACACAGCGTGACCAAGGGATCCTTGCCCTGAATTAGCTAGAAAGTTCCAGCTTGATGCGTAAATCCCAAAGATGAATATGAGCGTAAAAACGAAAAGGAAAAAGCTATTATGAATGAAAATAGGAATCAAGACCAAAATTGCAGTGGCGATTAGGAAAAGTTGGAAGCTTTTCGATTTGACGAGGGTGCTCATTTTCTGTTTGTTTAGCATGTCATTCTCCTTTTTCGCCAAAAAGCCCCTTAGGTCTTATTATAAGAACTCCTATTAACAGGGCAAATGCAACGGCACTTGACCAGATTCCCCCAAGAAACAGCGTTGCCATTTGCTCCGCAATGCCATATAGTAAGCCGCCAACTATGGCTCCTCGTATGCTTCCTAAACCGCCAAGAATGATAACTGCAAAAGCAATAATTGTTGGCAACTCTCCACTTTGATAATTGAATGAGTAGAGAACACCATACAATCCTCCAGCCGCTGCAGCCAGAGCTGAGCCCAAAGTAAAAGTAATCAAATAAATTCTGTCAACATTAATTCCCATGAGCATCGCTGCTTGATTAATCTGGCTGGTCGCTCGCATGGCTAATCCAATTTTTGTTCGGTACATTAAAAGGCCAAAAGCAATGAGGATAGCAGCAACGGAACCGACAACAACGAGCAAATCATAACTGATTGTAATGCTTTGCAAATTCACGCTTAATCCGTTTAGAGGACTTACAATGCGCTGGGACCCGTTTCCCCAGATAAGCACCGCAGCGTTTTCAAAGATGTAAATTAAACCGAGGCTGACAAAAATTTCGTTCAGCTTGTCTGTGCCAAGAACCCTTCGAAAAGTAAACCTTTGAACAACAACGCCAATGGCTGCAACGACACATATTGAAATAAGAATTGCAACATAGGCATTTACTCCAACTGAAACAGAGATAGCCCAAGCTACGAATGCACCGATCATGAGAAACTGTCCATGAGCAAAATTCACAAGTTTCATAACCCCAAAAATAACGTTCAATCCAGTTGCAAGCAACATGTAAACGCATCCAATTGCCACCCCATAGATTAAAGTAAAAATTATGGTAGATGCGGTAACGAACATGTCAAATTTTTCCTCATTTCTTATGACTTAGCGGTAATTGGCACAACTATTTCTCGCTTAAGTATTTAAAACATAGCAGTATCAGATTAAAACAAAAAAGAAAAAAGTTGAATGATTTTTTTTACTTTCCAGCAATGTATCCTGTTGGAAGAGTGAACGTCGTTTGGTTAAAGTTGCTCATGCTTCCAGCGCTTGATGGCCAGATTATTTGGGACTGTATCTTGTTAGTCGCTGAGTTTGCGGAAAGTTGCTCCATGAAAGTTATCGGCTGTATCTCGTGATAGTTCAAGATTGTGCTGAACTGTATTTTGCCCGTTTGCGTTAGTATGAGGCTATCTGGTAGGTTAGTGTTTTCTATAGCTTGGCGTACAGCTGCTTTGTCAAGTGTTCCTGCACTTTCGATTGCTGCTTTAGCGATGTAGAATGCGTCATAGGTATCTGCGCCCATCATTCCTGGTGCAACGCCATATGTCTGGTTGAATTTAGCTGAGTAAGTTCCGACCGCTGTACTGTATGAGGGTACCATGAAGGGATCCATCTTTGATTCCATTAATTGACCGTCGCCTATTCCATTGCCCATGCCTTCTAGTAAATTGTAGAACTGAGGATCTTGATTGTTTTCGACTGCCACGTAAACAGTTTTCAATCCAACGGTGCTCCATCCCTGCTGAATAACTAGCGGTGTCAAGTTAGGGTTTTCAGCGATAAACACTGCATCTGGGTTTGATTGTTGAACAACTTTGAGGTCCGTTGTAAAATCGGTTTCTCCGGCGGTATAACCTCTGTCGGAAACTACGGTGATTGGTAAGCTTTCGTTCTGTATCCAGTATTTGGTTGCTTGATCCACACCTTGACCAAATGCGTCATTTCTATATAGTATTGCGAGGCTGAAGTTTCGGTTGGCTGCTACTACTGGCTTCATTTCTTGAGCGAAGAAATCAACGACTGTCTTAGTATAATCGTATGTCGTTGTGCAATAGTGGAAAATATAGCTCATTCCAATTGAGTCATTTGTGCTGTACGTGCCTGTCTGTCCAAAGCCGCCAAAGTCGCCTTGTGGTCCTCTTCTTGTGACAAGATCATTTGATGCACCGGTTATTATGAAAGGAACGCGGTTTTGCATGGCAACTGTTTCGTCGGCAAGAGTCCCAGCGCTTCCATATCCACCAATAAATAGGTCTACTGGATTTGTATTCTCTAATTGTGTTACGGCTGTCTTAGCGTCGGCTGGAGCATCGCCCTTTGTGTCAGCGGTTACTAAAGTAATATTCACATGTGCGTTCATGCTTGAAACGTAAACGCCGCCCGCGTCGTTAATTTGGTTCACAGCCAACTCAGCTGCGCGTTGCATGTCTACTCCGACTGGTGATCCTGAGACTGGCGCAACCAAGCCTATGTCTATGTTTCTTGCTGCTGTTGATGTTGCTTTTGATTGAGGTGTTAATTCTATTGCTGCTACTGCTGCAACGATTATTATTGCAACTACAATTATTGCTAGTATTTTCTTTTGCAATTATACATCTCTCACTTTTCTTTGCTATATCCCAACTAATTGCTAATAAAATTAACTCATAATACGCTTTCTTTGCCCAGCTGGAAGGCTTTGATGTTTAAATTGACATATTTTTCTTTAATTTTACTCGTTATGGCTTGTTGGAATGCTTCTTGCTTGATTGGAATCTCTGGAAGCGCCGATAAAGCTCCGAGAAGTACAGTATTTACAACCAGTAGATTCCCCAATTTAGTTGCTATTCCTGGACCATCTACTTCGTGAACTTTAGCTTTTGACTGCAGAATCTGCATTAATTCTTCGATTTTTTTGGGTTTAGCCCCTGAAACACTGCAGCTTGGCGGAATATACTTCATGTTAACGACTGCGTTACCATTCTTTTTTAGCATTGGGAGTGCTCTTGCGGTTTCAAGAATTTCAAACCCGACTAAAACATCAGCTTTTCCAGTTTCAATCAACGGAGACTCAACTTTATCACCGATTCTTGCAAAAGCAACAATTGACCCTCCCCGTTGAGCCATCCCATGAATCTCTGCCTTTGCCACGTCAAAACCATCCAGCATTGCGGCTTCACAGTAAATATCACTTAAAACCACCACACCTTGCCCTCCAACACCGCTGAAAACTATGTCAAGTTTCATTTTTCTTTTCTCCCTATAGCTTCAAATGGGCATAGTTTTTCACACACGCCGCATCCATAACAGAGAGTTGCATCAATAATGGCGCGGTCGCTTGACAATGAAATGGCTGGGCACCCAAAAGCTTTCACACATACTCCGCAACTGTTGCATTCTTCTAAAACTTCACGCGGCTTACCTCTCTCAATCAAAAGCGGGCATGGTCTTTGCGAGATAATAACTGAGGGACCATTGTAATCAAAAGTCTTTCTAATTGCTTCTGTTGTAGCTAAAATGTCGTAGGGGTCAACGATATCTACTCTGTCAATCCCGATTCCTTTTGCAACATCTTGAATTCTAGTAATTTTAGCGTCAGCGCCCATGGCGGTCTTTCCAGTACTTGGCGTTGGCTGATGCCCAGTCATTGCAACAGTACTGTTATCCAAAACAATTACACAGACGTTAGCCTTGTTGTACACAATGTTTAGCAGCCCAGGCATCCCTGCGTGAAAAAAAGTGGAGTCGCCAATAACTGCAAAAACCTTCTCTTTTACACCCGCATGAACCATGCCTGCAGCCTGCGAAATTCCGGCACCCATACAAAGACATGATTGAACAGAGTTCACAGGCGGCAAAACACCCAGCGTATAGCAGCCAATGTCGCCCGTAACAATTTTGTCATCTGATTTTCCAGTTAAGCTCAAAGCGCTTTCTGGGCAGGTGGGTATGCATTTTGGGTCACCGTTGCATGAATCACAAATCATAATTTTACGTGTGGTTGGATGCAACGTGATTGCGCCATAACCACAGGTTTCTATGCACCAACCGCAACCGTTGCATTTTTGTTCATCAACTAAAATGGCGCCTGTTTCATCATGTCGTCTTATGGCTTCTTCTTGACAAGCAGTGATACACGGTGCATCTTTGCATGCTTTGCAGGTTACAGCTGTGTTAAATGTTTGACCGATTCTTACAGATCGTATCCTAGATTTGAGCGGATTGAATACTTTTTCTTTTTCGTAAGAACAAGCGTATTCACATATGTCGCAGCCAACGCATTTTTCGCTGTCGCAGTTCACATGCTGGTTAACCATGTTTAATGCGTAGTAAAATGCTCTGTGTGGGCAACCGGGGCAAAGGGCGGGGGGTCTTGGCGGTAAATCCAACTGTTGCGGCGGTTCAGCTTTGTCAGTTAAGTTAATGTTTGCGAAGGCTCGGCGAACATTATCGGGGGTTAATTCTCCTATCTCTTCTAAGCCTAACCGGTTCTTGCCGATTACTTGAATCCCTAACCGCTGAATATTTTCCTCAAGATAGGGTCTCAACTCTTCGATGACGATGAGCTTTTTGACTTTTGAAGCAAAATCCCTAACTAACTGCTCAGGAAACGGGTGAACAAAACCCAATTTTAGCCACGAAAACTTTTTTGGTTCCAAAATTGAGCGAGCATAATAGTAGCCCACCCCGCTTCCCACAATACCTATTTCACATCTATTATCCTCAACTATGTTAAAATTTGAACAGGTAGCAATTTTTTTTGCTTCAACCAACTTGCCCTCTAAAACTCTGTGTTGGCGAATAGCGTTTGAAGGCACCATCACCCATTTTGAACCGTTCTTATCAAACGCAACTTTCCGCTTGATTTTTTTGAACTCACCCAGTTTCACTCTTGATTTTCCATGAGCAACTCTGGTTGTCAGGCGCAAAATGACTGGTAAATTCAGTTTTTCACTTAATTCAAAAGCTTCCCTTGCCATATCCAAAGCTTCTTGAGGACTGCCTGCATCAAGCAACGGCAACTTTGAGTGGACAGCAAAAAACCTGGTATCCTGCTCATTTTGGCTACTGTGCAACGCCGGGTCATCGCATACTGCAAAAACTAATCCTCCTTCAACTCCTGTGTAGGCTAAAGTCATGGCAGCATCAGCGGCGACGTTTAATCCGACATGCTTCATTGAAACAATCGCTCTGACACCAGTCATTGAAGCGCCCGCAGCAACCTCTGCTGCAACAATTTCGTTGACACTCCATTCCGCATAGACCCCAAATTCTTTTGCAACTTCAGCAAGAGTTTCCAAAATTTCAGTAGCTGGTGTTCCAGGGTAAGATGCTGCAACTTTCACGGTGGCTTCCAGTGCCCCTCTTGCAACAGCTTCGTCGCCGTTTAGCAAGGCAAAACTGCCTGGCTTATCTACAGCAATCTTGGAAGTCATAATTTGTATCCTTTACATTTTGCCTTTGCGTAAATCTAGAACTCTTCTTGCTTTTCCCTCTGTTCTTGGCAGTTCGCCAGGTTTAACAATTTCAACGTCGGCAGATATGCCTGTTACAATGTGAATTTGCTTTTGAATATTATTTTTCAGTTCATTCTTATCAAGCTGAGAGTTTTTTGCCGCTTTATCGGATAATTCAACCTTGACGACAAATGTGTCCAAAGCTCCAGGTCTGTCAAGAACAATTAGATATTGAGTGGCTAGTTCTGAGAAGCACATTACCGCAAATTCTATTTGTGAAGGGAAAACGTTTACCCCTCTAATTATCAGCATGTCATCTGATCTTCCGTGGACCCGCATCATTCTCGCGTGTGTTCGTCCACAAGAACACGTTTTCGTTTGCACTTTGGATATATCTCTGGTTCTGTATCGAAGCATTGGTAAGCCTGTTTTGCTCAGTGTCGTGAAGACTAATTCGCCTTCTTCTCCCGCAGGCAAAACTTCGCCTGTATCAGGATCAATAGTTTCCACAATAAAATGGTCCTCAGCAATGTGCAATCCATTATGCTCAGGGCACTCAACCGAAACACCTGGACCACAAAGTTCAGTTAACCCATAAACATCAAAAGCTTCAATTGCCAAGTCTTTCTGGATTCTTTCTCTAATCTTATCCGACCATGGTTCTGCCCCGAACATTCCAATTTTAAGTTTAAGGTCTTTTCTAGGGTCAACACCTTCTTCAACCATGCTTTCAGCCAAATAAACGGCAAAGCTTGGTGTGCAGGCTAAAATTGTGGCACCTAAGTCTTTCATAAGTTTTATTTGTCTCTGGGTCATTCCTCCGCTTGCAGGAATAATTTTAGTTCCAATTTTTTGAGCCCCGTAATGAAAGCCCATACCACCAGTAAATAATCCATATCCATAAGCGATGTGGATGACGTCTTGTTGTCTTCCGCCTGCGGTGTAAATGGATCTTGCCATTAATTCTTGCCAAGCGTCTAAGTCGCTTCTCGTATAAGCGCCAACGATTGGATTTCCAGTTGTTCCGCTTGAAGCATGAATCTCGCAAATTTCATCAGATTTAACCGCGACCATCCCAAACGGGTAATTATCTCTTAAATCAGCTTTCACTGTAAAGGGAATTTTACTTAAATCATCAAGTGAACGGATTTCTTCAGGTTTTAATCCAACACTGTCAAATTTTTTCTTGTAAAAACTGCTGTTTTGATAACAATGCTTGACCTGTTCTCTAAGCTTTTGAAGCTGATACTTTCTTGTTTCCTCAGCAGGCATGGTTTCGACTTTTTCGTTCCAGTATTTGCCGTTCAAAGTTTTCCCTCTCTTTTTTCAAAGCCCTAGATACACTTCTTTTATATGACTATTAGATAAAAGTTCCCTACTTTTTCCTTCCAGAATGATTCTTCCTTCCTCCAAAACATAAGCTCTGTCCGCAACATTTAATGAATCATGAATATTTTGTTCCACAAGCACAACCGTCACACCTTCATCATTGATTGTGCGGATTGTATCTAACACTTTTTCCACAATTATTGGCGCCAAACCCAAAGAAGGCTCATCCAAAATAAGAAGTTGAGGATTAGACATTAGGCTCCGGCAAATAACTAGCATCTGCTGTTCTCCACCGCTAAGAGTTTGAGCTAAAGCTTTTTCCTTCTTTTTTAATACAGGAAAAATCTGGTAAGCCTTTTCTTTTGTTTCCTTAATTTTAGCTTTATCTTTTATTGTGTAGGCGCCAAGATTCAAGTTTTCATCGATGGTCATTCGTGGAAAGATTTCTCTGCCTTCAGGAATCATCGTTAAACCTTTCTTAACTATTTCATATGTTGGCATTTTTTCGATGTTTTCGCCTTTAAACTTGATTGATCCATTTTTGGGATGCAAAATACCCATTATTGTTTTGGCAAGAGTTGTTTTTCCAGCTCCATTGGGTCCAATGATGCTGAGGATTTCTTTTTCTTCAACTTTGAAAGTTACATCCCGGAGAATTTGCACCATGCCATATGACGCTGAAACATTCTCCACTTCCAACATGTTACTCATCCTCATCAAGCTTGAATTTTTTGCCCAAGTAAACTTTCACCACAGTTTCATCAGTGCATACTTGCTGGGGTGTTCCTTCGCAGATTTTTTCTCCATGCTGCAAGACAACTACACGGTCGCACAATCCCATGATTACTCTCATAACATGCTCAACTATGAGAACGGTTACCCCTTGTTTGTTAATCTGTTTGATAAGCGCGATTGATTCATCACATTCTGCGGGAGTCAAACCCGTCAACAACTCGTCTAAAAGCAGCAGTTTAGGATTTGTTGCCAAAGCCTTTGCGAGTTGGATCCGTCGTAATTCAACAACGTTTAGATTTTTTGCTGCTACACCAAATTTTTCTTCGCTCAATCCAACAAAAATCAAAAGTTCCTGTGCTTTTGTTAGCGCGTTGATTTTGCCTGATGATTTTTTCTGGTTGAAAAGTACACTTGTTAATACATTGTCAATAGCTGTCATTTCTGGAAAGGATTGGACTGTTTGCGCCGTTTTGGTTATTCCCTTGGCACAAATTTTGTATGGAGGCAACTTGGTGATGTCTTGTTCTAAAAATGTGATTTTGCCTGAATCTGGATTGTAAACGCCACTTATGAGGTTTAGCAAGGTGGATTTGCCTGATCCATTGGGTCCAACCAAGCCAGTTATCTCGTGGCTGTTTACTGTGAAATCCACTTTTTTTAATGCTTGAAGTCCGCCAAACTGTTTTGAGACTTCGGTGCACCTTAGCAAATCAGCTATTCTCCAATTAGCAAGCAATAATTCTAAGTGCAAATATAAAGCTTGGGAAAATAATGTTTTACTTGAAAGATTTCTTCAAAAAGATACATGATTGAATGTTCTTCAATTAAAATTTTTTAATCTTGCATTAAAATCTCGTTAAAAATTACGTCATGAAAAAAAAATAAGGAAAGTCTTTAACAAAATAAGGGAAATCAGTCGGGCCTATTATTCGCCCCAATCTTCGCCTTCCATTACTAGCTCTTGAAGCTCTATGCATCCACCTCCATTGGACATTTTTTTAACTTCGAGTTCAAGGCCACAACCAGGACAGCTCAGAATTTCTCCATTTTCTATATCGCTGGGAACATTGAGATCTGAATCGCAGTCTGGACATTTGGCTTTGTTATCCTTATTTTGAATGTTTAAACTTGTTTGATTAATCATTTTTTTCACTTTTGGGAATAACTCTTTCTATTAATGGAGAGAGCTATTAAATATTGTGACTTTTATGTTACAAATTAGGGTATATGAGTACCATTTGATACAATTGACATTTAGACCTGAGGGTCAAAAAAATTTCAAATAAAATTAAACTTTGGTTAAAGTTAAATATTGTTTGGAACAATTGGGATACGGGTGTCGTGTTTGCCTATAACTCAAGTAAGCGTCTTTCTCGATAATCATCCGGGTTCTCTTTTTGATGTAATGTCAAAGCTTGATGAAAACAAACTAAACGTTTTTGCTCTTTCGATTGCCGACGCAGGCGAATTCGGCTTAGTGCGCTTAATAACAGAAGATCCACAGAAAGCCATTAAATTCCTAGAAGATGCAGACTTTAATCTTGCCAAGTCTAAGAAAAATACCGAAGTAACCGCCATTTTCATATCCGCTCAGGAAACGCTCTCAAAAATAACGAAGATTTTAGGCGACGTCGGCATAAACATAGAATATGCTTATTCATCATCTATTCACGTGGACGGCAAAGTCGCATTAATACTGCGCACGAGCAATATTGAGAAAGCAGAGCAAATGTTAACTGCTAATGGTGTTGCTGTTCTTTCGCTCTCAGAAATGAAAAAATATTTCCAGTAACTACAAGTTTCAAAAGCTAAAGTCACAGCTAATTCTTTAAAATTCGGTTTATTGTGAACTTGTGCTCCATAAAACAATTAAAGAAGACAATAAGCTTAATTTATCTCGTTACATACGACGGATATTCAGAAGGTAACACCTACCATGGGAACATTAAATCTCGATAAGATTTTCGACCCTCAAAATGTAGCTATAGTCGGAGCTAGCGATGCCGAAGGTTCAGTAGGTTACGCAATTGTTAAAAATTTTACCCAAATGGGATTCGCTGGCAAAGTGTATTTTGTAAACATCCGAAAGCCAGAGATTTTGGGAGTTAAAACTTACAAAACAGTCGACGAAATTCCAGAGCCCGTTGATCTAGTCATGATCGCCACTCCTGCCAAAACAGTTCCAGACGTCATGGAGGAATGTGGACGGGCAAATGTGAAAGGCGTCATCATTGTTTCTGCAGGTTTCAAAGAAACTGGACCCGCAGGTAAGGCATTAGAAGAAAAAATTGTTGAAGTTGCCAAAAAATATGGAATCCGGGTTATTGGTCCAAACTGCATAGGCATGATCCGACCACGATCCAATTTAAACGCGACTTTCTTGGACAAAATGCCAAAACCAGGCAATGTAGCTTTTCTTTCTCAAAGTGGCGCTTTAGGTTCAGCAATTCTTGACTGGGCAATACATGAAAACATTGGTTTTAGCAATTTTGTATCTGTCGGCTCGATGGTTGATGTTGATTTTGGTGACCTAATTGATTATTTTGGTTCAGACCCCAAAACCAAAAGCATATTGATGTATGTAGAAGGTATCACGGAAGCACGCAAGTTTATGAGTGCAGCAAGGCACTTTGCAAGAACTAAACCTATAATTGTTGTTAAATCAGGCAAATTCGCAGAAAGTGCAAAAGCAGCCGCATCTCACACGGGCTCGCTTTCAGGAGAAGATGACATTTACGATGCAGCTTTCAAACGAGCTGGTGTAGTCCGAGTCAGCGAAATTGCTGATTTATTTAACTCGGCTGAAGTTTTAGGTACGCAACCTCTGCCAAAAGGTCCAAGACTTGCCATAATAACTAACGCTGGTGGACCCGGTGTAATGGCAACGGACGCTTTGATTGGTGCAAACGGCAAATTGGCGAAGCTTAGCCAAAAAACAATCGACTCACTTAATGCAGTGTTGCCTCCTTTCTGGAGCCATGGCAACCCAATTGACGTTTTAGGTGATGCTAAATCTGAACGTTATAAAGCTGCACTTGAAGCTTGTCTCAACGACGAAAATATTGATGGAATTCTAATTATTTTTACTCAACAAGCAGTTTCAGAATCGGTTGAAATCGCAAAAAACATAGTTGAATTAGTTCGAAACAAAAGTTACCAAAACAAAACAATCTTGACGTCATTTATGGGTTTTGGAGCAGTGCTAGAAGCCAACACTATACTTAACGCAAATAACATCCCAACATACTCAACCCCCGAACAAGCTATCAAGACATACATGTACATGAACGAATACCAACGCAACATTGATCTCCTCTATGAAACTCCGGAAGAATTGCCCCTTGACGCTTCACCTCCAAAACGCCCAATCATGGTCATATTGAGAAATGCGGCATTTGATGGACGCGAAATATTAACCGAAGATGAAGCTAAAAAAATTCTCAAATACTATAACTTTCCAATCGTAAGAACCGCAGCGGCCAACAATGTAGAAGAAGCAGTTACATTTGCTCAAGACATGGGTTTTCCAGTTGTACTAAAAATACTGTCACCTCAAATTGTTCACAAAACCGATGCGGGCGGAGTAATTCTAAATATTAACACCCCCGCCGAGGTTCGAGAGGCTTTTGAAGTTTTAATTCAAAGGGCAACTGCTTACAATCCAAACGCACAAATAATCGGTGTCACCGTTCAACCCATGATTGAAAAGAAAGGACAAGAAATAATCATCGGCGGAAAAACTGATCCTGTTTTCGGTCCAGTAATATTGTTCGGTATGGGCGGTGTAGGCGTAGAACTCTTCAAAGATTATGCAATTGGGCTTCCACCACTAAATACAACCCTTATTCACCGAATGCTGGAAGAAACAAAAGTTTACCGTTTACTAAAAGGATACCGCGGTTCAACTCCAGTTGACCTCAAAAAGCTTGATGAAACCTTGTTGCTCTTCTCTCAGTTACTTGTTGATTTTCCGCAAATAAAAGAAATTGACATCAACCCACTTTTAATTAGCGAAAAAGACGCATGCATTCTTGACGCACGCATAGTAATTGACAAAGATGCAGTTTGCAAGAAATTTGAACCACACGAACACATGGTGATCAGCCCCTACCCAAAAGGACAAGAGGTTTTGTGGCAACTAAAAAACGGCCAAGAAGTACTGCTAAGACCCATAAAACCCGAAGATGAACCAATGTGGCTAGAAATGTTCCAAAGCTTTTCCGAAGAATCAATCCGATACAGGTTCTTCCAAATGCTCAAAGATACACCGCACGAGGTGCGAGTTCGCTACTGCAACGTTGACTATGACCGAGAAGTGGCAATTGTTTCCGAAATGGTTGAAAACGGAAAAAGAAAAATCCTTGGCGTAACCCGCGTCAGCATTGAATCAGACGGAAGAAGCAGCGAAATGGCTTTCATTGTAAGCGACTATTGGCAAGGTTTAGGCTTAGGAACAAAAATGGTTGATTACGCACTTGACATTGCTAAAGCAAAAGGTGTGGAAAGCGTCTACGCAATAATGCTGCCGGATAATTATAGGGCTTTAAGTTTGACAAAGAAAATGGGCTTCAACATTGAATATCTTAAAGATGGCACAGTTAAGGCATCGCTTGACTTGAAGGGCGAAGACATCGATAGTCGATGCTTCATAGAAAAATCTTTACCTGAACCTCCAAAAGAACTACCGAAACAAGAAGCAACAGTAACGGAAACAAAAAAAGCAGTTCAGCAGCCCCAATCTCCAGAAGCTACCTCCGCCTAAATTTTCCCTATTTTCAGAGATTTTTCTTTATTCTATATTTAGCCCAAAATAATGCATTGTAAATAAGATTAACCTCTAACATTTCTTAATTTTGAAAACAATTACCCTGTAGAAAGTCTCATATCCGCCACTCTAACCTTTTATATGTCGAATCTCTTTAAGCCTTAGAAACACATTATCGGAGGATAATGGTTCTTGGCAAAAGATGATGATAAACGTCGCTTAATGCTGGAAAAGATTCTCAAAGATCATAATTATCAGGGGAGCGCTCTTTTAGAAGTGCTGCATAGCGCCCAAGAAATTTATGGTTATTTAGATAAAGATTTGCTTATGGAAATTTCTGAATCACTGAATCTTCCGCCGAGTCATGTTTTTGGTGTTACCACATTTTACAGTTTTTTTAAGCTTAGAAAACCAGGCGAACATGTAGTTACTGGTTGTTTAGGCACTGCCTGCTACGTGAGAGATGTTGAACAAATCATGGAAGCAGTCGAAAACGAATTTAACCTTAAACGTGGAGGATCCACTGCTGATGGAAAACTTTCCTTGCTTATTACGCGCTGCATAGGTGCTTGCGCTATGGCGCCTAACATCGTTGTCGACGACGAAGTGATTGGCAAAGCTACAGCAAAAATAGTAATAGAAAAAATTAAGAATGTTCTTGGAGGGGTCAAAACTGAAACTAGCTGATCTTCAAAAAATAACTGAGCAAGAACTTGATTTTCAAAGAGGTTACAAATACCGAATTAACGTATGCTGCTCAAGTGGTTGTGTTCCTTTCGGAGCCTTTAAAGTACTTAAAGCATTCGAGGATGCGGTTAAGGAATTTGGTGTAGAGAACGAATGCAAAGTTGCTCGTACTGGCTGCATAGGCACCTGTTCAGTTGCTCCCGTTGTTCTTATTGAACCTGGAGATTACCTCTATCAAAGCGTTACTACAGATAGGGTGCGAGAAATAGTACGCGACCACATAGTTTTAGGATTACCTGTAAAAGATATGCTTTACAAAAACCAAGCTTACTTCCAGAAGCAACATCGGCTTGTACTTCGCAACGCCGGAAAAATTGATCCTTCAAGAATTCAAGATTACATTTCTGTTGGCGGCTACTCTGCTTTAGCTAAATGTCTTGCGACAATGACTTCCCAAGGAGTTATTTACGAAGTTATGAGTAGTGGCCTAAGGGGTAGAGGCGGCGCTGGGTTTCCAACTGGACAAAAGTGGACATTAGTTTCAAGAGCACACAGTTCTCCCAAATACATTGTTGCTAACTTAGATGAAGGAGACCCTGGAGTTTTCGCAAACAGGACTTTAGCTGAAGCTGACCCTCACGCGATCATTGAAGGTATGCTTATCGCTGCCTACGCTGTTGGTTCAGAAAAAGGCTACATCTACATAAGATCCGAGTATCCCTTGGGTATTCAAACACTACAAAAAGCAATCGCCCAAGCAAAATCTATGACACTTTTGGGCGAGAACATCTTGGAAACCAACTTTAAGTTCGACCTTGAACTGCGATTCGGCGCAGGCGCATTTGTGGCGGGAGAAGAAACAGCTATCCTTGCATCTGTCGAAGGTCGAAGAGCAATGCCTCGCCCTCGTCCGCCATACCCAGCAAATTCTGGATTATACCAAAAACCTACGTTGATACAAAACGTTGAAACCCTGGCCAATATACCGCTAATCATACAAAACGGCGGCTTATGGTTCTCAAAAATGGGAACCCCAAAATGTAGTGGCACCAAATGCTTCTCATTAACAGGCAAAGTCAATAATCCAGGCTTAATTGAAGTTCCAATGGGAATTACCCTCAGAGAAGTAGTGTTTGATATTGGCGGTGGAGTTCCGGACGGACACAAATTCAAGTCAGTCCTTGTAGGTGGCCCTTCAGGCGGTTGCTTGCCGGAGACTTTTCTTGAAATTCCAGTTGACTATGACTCATTAACAAAAGTTGGAGCCATCATGGGTTCAGGTGGCATTGTCGTTCTCGATGACGAATCATGTATGGTCGATACAGCACGGTTTTTCACCGAATTCTGCATTGACGAATCATGCGGAAAATGCACTCCTTGCAGAGCAGGATTAGCCAGAATTAAAGACATCTACAACGAAATTACAACTGGCAACGGAAAAATGGAAGACATCAGCACTTTAGAGAAATCAGGAGTTTTCATTAGAGACGCTAGCCTTTGCGGTCTTGGACAAACTGCGCCAAACCCAGTTATAACCACACTTCGATACTTCAAAGACGAATACATTAAACATATAGTTGAGAAGAAATGTGATGCAGGTAAATGTTTCCGACAAAAGAAGGAGGAAGAATAAAGTTGACCTCTTTAGATGTTAAGCCCATTTTAAATGTAAAACTTACAATTGACGGTGTTGAAGTAACGGTTCCTGAAGGCACCAGTATCCTAAAAGCTGCAAAAAACAGCGGAATAATAATTCCAACATTATGCAACCTTGAAGGCTTAACCCCCTACGGTGGATGCCGTCTTTGCCTTGTAGAAGTTAGCGGTTCACCTAGACTATTTCCTGCCTGCACAACACCCGTCGGTCCAAACATCGAAGTTACAACAAATTCAACCAGACTAAAAGAATACCGAAAAATGGTCATCCAAATGCTACTGGCTGAGAGAACCCACATTTGCTCGGTCTGCGTAGCCAACGATCACTGTGAACTACAAGCGATGGCAAACCAACTTGGAGTTGATCACGTCATGTTTGAACGAAACTGGAGCAGTGACCCAATTGATTCTACACATGACTTCTTAGTTATTGATCGAAATCGATGTATTTTGTGCACTCGTTGTGTGCGTGTCTGCGACCAAATCGAAGGCGTTCACACTCTTGACTTAAAACTAAGAGGAAAAGACACTCAGGTAATAATGGATCTTGATGAGAACTGGAGTGATTCCTGTTCATGCACTTCATGTCGCAAATGCGCTAAAGTTTGCCCCGTCGGCGCCATCTATATTGAAGGAGAACCAATCGACCACACCAAGAACAAAGATATCGCCGAGTTCATAATGACGCGGAGGACAGGGAAATGACCGAAAACGCAAAAGTTAGGGTTGCCACAGTTTGGCTCAGCGGCTGCTCAGGATGCCACATGTCTTTCCTCGACCAAGATGAACGACTCATTGATTTAGCGAAGAAAATAACTTTAGTTTACAGTCCTATCGCTGACGTTAAAGAATTCCCTGAAAACGTAGATGTCACGCTTATCGAGGGTGCAGTTGCAAATGAGGAACAGCTGGAAATGTTAAGGAAAGTCAGGACAAGAACTAAAATCTTGATTTCGCTTGGTGACTGCGCTGTAACAGGAAACGTTACTGCATTGCGTAATTCATGGCGTCACAGTGATCAAGCAGTTTTGGAGAGGGCTTACAAAGACCCTGCCGACCTAAATGCAGTAGTCCCGACTGCGGTACCCAAGCTGCTCATTAAAGCTATTCCTCTGCATGAAATTGTTAAAGTAGAATTTTTCATACCTGGCTGTCCACCACATGCTGACCTGATTAACTATGTATTAACTGAATTATTAGCTGGTAGAACACCAGTGATGGAAGGTCGATCAAAATATGGATAAACAATTAGAGAAAAAAATCTCAATTAGTCCAATAACTCGCATTGAAGGACACGCTCAAGTAACCATACTGCTAAACGATGATGACTCAGTAAAAGAAGCCCTATTCAAAGTGGTTGATTTCCGAGGATTTGAAAAATTCACCGAAGGCAGACCATTCTATGAGATGCCAAGCATAACTTCCAGATCCTGCGGCATCTGCCCTGTAAGCCACCTGCTTGCTTCAGCCAAAGCATGCGACGTCATTGTTGGTGTAAACCCCCCAAAAACTGCAATAATGCTAAGGCGCCTAATGCACATGGGCCAGCTAATTCAATCTCATGCCTTAAACTTCTTCCACCTCTCATCACCCGATCTATTACTAGGCTTTGATTCTGACCCAACACAAAGAAACATTTTCGGCTTAATAGAAAAAAACCCTGAACTTGCCATGCGAGGCATAAAACTCCGTAAATACGGACAAGAGCTAATCGAAAAAGTCGCCGGTAAAAAGATTCATTCAAGCGAATGGATACTCCCAGGCGGCGCAAAATGGCCACTTACAGCGGAAAGAGCTGATTACCTGCGCGCTAATCTGCCAGACGCGTTAGAAAGCACACAGAAAACATTGGCTATGTACACGAAGATGCTTGAAGGGTTTGAAGATGAAATTGAGAACTTTGGCAACTTCCCTTCTTATTACATGGGTTTAGTGACTTCAGACGGTGGACTTGAACACTACGATGGCAAAATCCGAATAATGGATAAAAACGGCGAAACAGTTGCAGAATGTGTCGATCCACAGCAATACCGTGAATTTATCGGGGAAGCAGTTGAACCATGGTCTTTCATGAAATTTCCATATTTTAAATCGGTGGGTTACCCAGATGGTGCCTACCGAGTAGGACCATTAGCCAGACTTAACGTTGCTTCATACTGCGGCACACCGCTTGCAGACCAAGAGTTTAAAGAATTCAAAAAGATAGGCAAAAACGGTGTTGTCCAAAGCACTTTCCATTACCATTATGCACGTTTGATCGAGATACTTTTCTGCCTTGAAACCGCCAAAAACCTGCTTGAAGACCCAGAAATCCTATCTGAACATGTAACCTCAAAAGCACTTGTTAACGATTATGAAGGCGTCGGAGTGGCAGAAGCGCCAAGAGGCACCTTGATCCACCATTACAAAGTTGACCAACAAGGACTAATCACTTGGAACAACATGATAATTGCCACAGAACATAACAACATCGCCTACAACATGGCAGTAACGCAGGTAGCCAAAAAATACGTTAAAGCAAAACAACTTGAAGAAGGCATGCTAAACCGCGTTGAAGCAGTAATTAGAGCTTTTGACCCATGTCTATCCTGCGCAACACACGCTATCGGCAAAATGCCCTTAGACATAAAACTATATGATGCAAACGGATTGCTAATCGACCGCAAAATTAGGTAAACCCACTTTTCTTTTTCCTTTTGCTTCTTTGTGAATAATTTAACAGCGAATAAACCCTAACTTCTAACAAAAAACCGCTTATTTTCCATAGTCTTCAAATAAAATGTCGCATGCGTCCATGGCAGAATCTTCTAAGCTTTGACTGAACCTTTATTTATTTGACTTTGGGATTTGGAGTAAATAAGCACGTATAGTGCTACCTATCTGTCAAAGTGAATCTATGTGACTGAGACAGCATCAACAACTCCGTCAGGCAAAGAGCCAATAAAAGCTTCCGAACTTGATCCGAAATTTAAGTATGAGCTGCTTAAAATTCATGGAAGCGAAAAAATTCTTAAATGTTTCCAGTGTGGAACCTGCACTTCAGACTGTCCAGTTGCAAGATACAGTGATAGCTATCGTCCAAGAACACTAATTCATATGGCTCAACTAGGCCTTCGGGATCGCGTACTCAAAAGTGACACGCTATGGTTATGTGCAGCTTGTTTTACTTGCACTGACCGCTGCCCCCAAGATGTAGAAGTCGCAAACGTCATACGAGTTTTTCGCAATTTAGCTGCAGAAAGCGGGTGCGTACCACAAGTTTTCAAAGATCAACTTTTGAGCTTGCTTGAATCAGGCTACGCTTACAAGATTCCTGAATTAAGAATTAAAAAACGTGAATCCCAATGTTTGCCTCCTCTTCCAAAAGGCAATGCTGAAAATGTACAAAAAGTTCTCAAAGGCGTAAAATTCGTTGAAACCGCCAAGAAACCAGCGGGAGGACAACCAACTGAGCAATAAATACCTTATTTTCCTCGGATGTGCCGTTCCCTATCGTGTTTCTGCTTACGAGATTTCCGCGCGCAAAGTCCTTGCCAAACTCGGCGTTGAATTGGTTGAAATGCCCGAATTCAACTGTTGTGGTTTACCGTTAGATCCAGTAAGCCATGAAACTATGCTTATTTTAGCAGCAAAAAATTTGGCGATGGCAGAGCAAACGGGCTTAAATATTCTCACGCTTTGCCCAGGCTGCGCTGGTACATTAAAAAAAGTCAACAAGACCTTGAAAGAGGACAAAGCACTAAAAGACCAAATTAATAGTCACCTCAAAGAAGTAGGATTGGAATTCAAAGGTACCATCGAAACAAAACATCTTCTCCAATTGCTTAAGGAAGATGTTGGATTAGATAAAATCAAAGCATCTATCATAAAACCTTTGACAACGCTTAAAGTCGCTGAACACAACGGCTGCCACATATTAAGACCTAAAGAATACATTGGCTTCGACGATCCTGAAGATCCACAAACATTAAAGATGTTAATAGAAGCCACTGGAGCAATATGCCTTGATTATATTGACGAAACCCAATGCTGTGGAGCACCAAGCGTAGGAGTAAGCGATAAAATCGCGCTACAACTCGCAAGAGATAAGCTTAATCATGTAAAAATAGTTGAGGCACAAGCATTAATCACAATTTGCCCATTTTGCCACATAATGTATGATACAAATGAGCTGCGAATAGAGAAAATCTTTAATGAAGCCTATGGTATTCCAATCCTCCACTACCCACAACTACTCGGATTAGCAATGGGCTTAACACCAGTAGAATTAGCTTTCAACGAACTCCGAGTTAACGCGTCAAAAATACTAAAACAAGTAACTGAGGAAGTAAACAAGCAATGAGCAAAAACAAATTAAAAATAGCCTTTTACTGGGCTGCAAGTTGCGGCGGTTGCGAAATAGCCGTCTTAGACCTGAACGAAAAAATCCTTGATGTAGTACAATTAGCCGACATTGTCTTTTGGCCAGTAGCCATCGATGTCAAATACAAAGATGTCGAAGCCATGCCTGAAAAATCCATTGACATCACATTCTTCAACGGTTCAATACGCAACTCAGAACAAGAACACATGGCAAAAGTATTGAGGGAAAAATCTAAAACACTTGTTGCTTTCGGATCATGCGCACACCAAGGAAGCATACCTGGACTAGCAAACTTGAATAACAAGGAAGAAATTTTCGATCAAGTCTACATAAAGGACAAATCAAACATCAACCCCCAAGCAACCTCACCTAAGACTTCAACTCAAGTCAAAGAAGGCACCCTCAAAATCCCAGAATTCTATGACACCGTAAAAACTTTAGCACAAACGGTAGACGTAGATTATTATCTGCCAGGTTGCCCACCACCAGTCAAACTAATTGCCGCTGCAGTAGATGCAATAGCTAGCAACAAATTGCCGCCAAAAGGCTCAGTCCTCGCACCGCTCAAAGCAGTATGCGACGAATGCCCAAGAAAACGAGAAAACAAAAAAATCGGCAAAATATACCGCGTCTACGATAAAGCTCCTGAACCAGAAAAATGCCTACTTGAACAAGGCATTCTCTGCATGGGACTTGCAACAAGAAGTGGCTGCGGCGCTCAATGCTTAAACGTTGACATGCCCTGCACAGGTTGCGGTGGACCCGCTCCAAATGTACCCGATCAAGGCGCAGCGATGTTGTCTGCATTAGCTTCAATACTTGGATACGACGGCGAACCAGGCAAAGTAAAATATACCGAGACAGAAATTGAAGAATTACTCAGTCAAGTTAAAGACCCAGTTGGCACATTCTTTATGTATAGTTTACCTGCTTCAATTTTGAAACGAAAGGTGATTAAAAAATGAAAGAAATAATTATAGATCCAATTACTCGTCTTGAAGGACACGGAAACGTATCCATATTCCTAAATGATCAAGGCGAAGTTGAAAATGCATACCTAAAGATTCCAGAACTCAGGGGCTTTGAGAAATTCTGCATTGGCAGAAGAGCCGAACTAATGCCTCAATTGACCACGAGAATTTGCGGTGTTTGTCCAGTTGCACACCATTTTGCAGCAACAAAAGCTTTAGACGCAGCATTCAATGTTGAAGTACCATCTGCCGCAAAGAAACTCCGAGAACTAATGTACACTGCCTACTTCATTTACGATCACACATTACACTTCTACTATCTTGGCGGACCAGACTTTATCGTTGGACCAGATGCGCCACCAGAAAAACGCAATATCTTGGGCGTAATCGAAAAGGTAGGCATGCCAGTTGCATCCGAGGTCATAAAACACCGTGCTTATGGACAAAAAATAACTGAAATTATCGGCGGCAAAGCAACCCACCCAGTCTGTGGTTTACCTGGAGGAATCAGCAAGCCACTAAGTGAAGCCAACAGAAAAGAAATAGAAACTATGGGTGCTTCATGTGTAGATTTTGCTAAATTCACTTTAGACATCTTCCATAAAATTGTTTTAGGCAACCCCAAATATGTTGAGATGATTAAGAGTCAAGCCTACACTATGCCAACCTATTACATGGGCACCGTTGACGAAAACAACAAAGTTAACTTTTACGACGGCAAAATCCGCGTAGTTGACCCATTCGGCAAAGAATTCCTAAAGTTCGAATCAAAAGATTACTTAGAACACATAGGCGAACATGTTGAAGAATGGACCTACAGCAAATTCCCATACCTCAAAGCAGTCGGCTGGAAAGGACAAGTAGCAGGAAAAGACAGCGGAGTATACCGTGTTGGTCCACTTGCACGATTAAACGCTTCAGACGGAATGGCAACACCACTTGCACAAGCAGAATACGAAGTAATGTACAAGACTTTAGGCGGTAAACCAGTCCACAGCACTTTAGCATTCCACTGGGCCCGCTTAATCGAATTACTCTATGCAACCGAAAGAACAATGGAACTAGTGAAAGACCCAGAAATCACCAGCACAAACGTCCGCAACACACCAGGCGAACCCACCCAAGGAGTAGGCATAGTTGAAGCAGCAAGAGGCACACTCATCCACCACTACACACTTGACAAAGATGCACTCGTCACAGACGTAAACATGATTGTAGCAACAACAAACAATTACCCCGCAATCTGCATGAGCATACGTGACGCAGCAAAAGGATTAATCCACAACGGCAAAGTTGACCAAGGCATACTAAACATGGTTGAAATGGCTTTCCGCGCTTACGACCCATGCTTCGGATGTGCAACCCACGCGGCAGTCGGACAAATGCCATTAACAGTTGAAGTATTCAACGCCCAAAAACAACTATTAAGCTCCGTAAGCCGTTAATTAGCCCCTTTTCTTAAGGGCACAATTTCATTTTTCTCCATCTTGGTTTAACCCTTAGCAAGTTTTATATTCAATTCCAGTGGAATACAGTTTAATCGCAGTGATAATATTTGAAGACCCTTGTTGTTTATTATTCCAGAACTGGAAACGCACGTTACGTCGCTGAAACTATAGCCGCAGAAGTCGGAGCGGACGTCGAAGAAGTAGTCGACCAAAAAAATCGAAGCGGCGCACTTGTCTATCTAACTGGCGGATCCGCGGCACGGCGGGGAAAAGAAACCAAAATATCTGCCCCTACAAAATCACCTGCAGACTATGATCTCATTATTGTTGGTACCCCTGTTTGGGCTGGACGACCAACCCCTGCCATTGTTACCTACCTAAAGAAGAATGATTTGTCTGGAAAGAAGGTTGCCATTTTCTTTACTCAAGGCGGCAAAAAACCAGTAGCTATTGAACAAACTAAAGCTTTGATGCCAAATTCTGAATGCATCGGACAACTTTCGTTGTCTAATCCTTTAGCCACTAAAGAGAACTCTGAAAAAGAAATCGTTTCATGGTGCAAAACACTAATATCAACTTAGTTGGCTAACCAAAAGATCAGTTTAATGACAACTTCTCAAAACCCTAACAATTTAGGGTAAAACCTTATGTGAACATAATCTCTTATTTGTGCAATAAGCTCGGGATTTAACATGCAACCTCAACCACCTAATCCAGAACATAAAAGAATGAAACGAGAAAAGCAAACGATAGATTACATGGTGGAAATATACTGCAGAGATCACCACGGCACTAAAGGTGAACTTTGCCCAGAATGCAAAGAGTTCAAGGAATATGCGTTTATGCGCCTTGACAAATGTCCGTTTCAAGACAAAAAAAGCACTTGTGGCAAGTGCACAATTCACTGCTACCGCCCTGATATGAAAGAAAAAGTCAAGAAAGTGATGCGTTATTCGGGTCCTCGAATGCTTCTGCCTCACCCAAGCTTAGCATTGCATCATGCTTGGGATAGTCATCGAAAAGCACCACAATTAGCCAAGAAAACACCTTAGTGCCTATAATTTATTCGGCAACTAATAGCTGAACAAAATAGCACTCCGTAAAAACTTATATCAGGTTGATTAACGGACTAGAACTTGGTTACAGGGATTGTTATTGAAGAATCTGATTGTTTTTTACTCCAAAACTGGTAACGCTCGGTGGGTTGCCCAAACCATAGCATTTCAAATCGGCGCCGATGTTCACGAAGTTTTTGAAAACAGGCGAAGCAGAATCTTTAGCTTATTAAGCAATAGACTTAAAGAAGCTATAGATACAACAAAAATACCCTCGAGCGAACAGTCAGCTGCGGAATATGACCTCATTATTATTGGAACTCCCGTTTGGGCTAGTCGACCGACCCCAACTATCATAAACTACCTCCAGAAAAACGATTTGTCCGGAAAAAAAGTAGCAGTTTTCTTTACTCAAGGAAATAGTAAGCCCCAAGCTATCGAAGAAACAAAAGCATTAATGCCCAATAGTAACTACCTTGGAGAGTTAGCGTTAGTTAACCCGTTGGCCAACAAAGAAGAATGCAAAAAGCAAATAATGACTTGGTGCAAAACTCTCGTCGCCACTTAGCCACCTCTTTTGGTTAAAGGATAAACTTTTTCTTGTTTTAACTCTAATATTCTTCGATTGAAATTTCAATGAATGACCCAATTAAAACAGACTTAAAAAACTGGTTCTTTGATTCAAAAAAGGTTGTGTTAGCTGGTATTGGTAACCCAATCCGAACAGACGATGATCTAGGGCTAAAAATTATTCAAAAGCTAAAAGGTAAGCTTCCGGAAAAAGTTCTTCTTATTGAAGCCGAAACAGTGCCGGAAAGCTACCTATCAGAAATAGAGGAATTTAAGCCAACCAATGTGTTGTTAATTGACGCTGCATTTTTAGGTCTAAGTGCAGGAGAAGCCCGTCTTGTTGACGCAGAAGAAATTGCAGATTTCTCCGCGATTACGACACATCTGATGCCGCTGAGACTCTTTTGTGATTATATTAAGCAGGTTACGGGTGCAAAAATTGCTTTGTTATTAGTTGAGCCAAAGTGTATGGAGTTTGGTGAAGGTTTAACTGTTGAAATTCAAGCGGCAGCAGAGAAATATGCAAAAATATTAGCTGAATTGCTCAATTAAACTTCCTTTCTTTTGAAAACATAATCAATTGTAAGAACAATTTTGCTAAGCGCTGAATGTATTTCTTTTATTTCAATCTGGTCTTTACTTAACCATTTTACAATTATTTTTTCTTCCAGTTCTTGATCTTCAAATGTTCCTCTCCAATTTAGCTCGAGGGCATTGCAATCATTCCAGTTTCCAACATGATCATGAACGTCTCCCTCTGAGGTGATGCTGAAAAGATGAACTTTGCCCGAAACTGCATCGAAACTCCAAACATCATTCTCGTAGTAATCTTCATAACCCTCAATATGCGTATCGATTTCAGAGTTTACACCTACATCTCTGATTTCTACAGCAGTCATTTCACCGCATCCAGAAACAATTCTTCCATCACTCGTCTTCATGGCTATACCTACAGCCCATTCTCCAATCAACTGCTTAAGTAGCTCTAATTCTTTAGACTGCTGAGCGCTTCGTGTCATAAAACCACAAGCACAAACAGTGTAAATTATGTAATAAAGACATGTGATTGACAGACGGCAACAACTGAAATCAAGTTATATTAATTAGCCAGTTTTTAATTAGTTTTTACAGTGAAAATTGTTATGACAACTGGGAAAGCAGTTATTGTTATGGGTTCAGAGCGGGACTTGGATTTTTCCCGTGAAATAGCAAAATACCTTAAGATTTTGGGGGTAAGCTATGAATTTCGTGTGGCTTCGGCACATAAAAGCCCAGAGACTGTTCTTGCAATTATCAAAGAATTCGAAAACACAAAAGTAATTTATGTAACTGTTGCCGGCCGTTCAAATGCTCTTAGCGCTTTTGTCGATGCAAACTCCTCTAAACCTGTAATTGCATGTCCACCTTACTCTGAAACCTACAACGGAGTAGATATTTTTTCATCACTTAGAGTACCGAGCGGCGTGGGATCCGTTGTTACAATTGAGCCTGAAGGTGCAGCAATCGCCGTTACTAAAATCTTTGCATTAGAAGATAGCGTCGTTGCCCAGAACGTCAAAGATTACCAGGCATCAAAGAAAAAAATGCTCGAGAAAGCCAATGAATCAGTTAAGAAACTAAAATAGCGCTTGCGCCATTAACATTGCTTATTTGCTTCTTATATAGGCGTAATAATTGAGTTTATAGTTAGACTTATTTTTCGTTGAAATAAGAAGAATGTCCGAAAAACATTTTTCTTCTTCAAAAATCAAAGCAATGAACGAATTTGGCAAGTCCAGAAAAGAAACAGCATTTCTAATTTTTGTATGTTATATCTTTTTTAATGCGTTTTCGAGATAAAGCGATATAAGCAAAAAATACACTAACTCTGATAGAACTAACAATAATTGAGGAATTAAAATGGGCAGCGTTAAAGATCTCGAGGTTATCAAAAAACCAACTCCAGAAGCCATGGGCATTGGAAGATTCCAGTTTTCAGACCGCTATAGTGTTTTTGACTGGGGCGAAATGCCAGATCGCATAGGCGCCAAAGGAGCAGCCCTCTGCCTTATGGGCGCTTACTGTTTTGAACAGCTTGAGCGAAAAGGGTTAAAGACTCACTATCGAGGTTTAGTTGGTGTAAATGGGCGAGCCGCCAAGTTCAAAGAGATAAACCAGCCCGAAAGCGTTATGGAAGTCAATTTGGTTAGTGTTTACAAGCCCAAAACAAGCACAGTAAACGGAAAAATAATCCATGATTATGCTATGTATTCTTCAAACTTACGAAACTGCTTGATTCCTCTGGAAATAATTTATAGAAATGGCTTGCCCGAAGGTTCATCAATTTTCAAGCGGCTCGAACAGGGAAAAATAACCTTCAAAGATTTAGGTTTAGACCACTATCCTAAACCAGGCGAACAACTTACCAAGCCAATATTTGACGTTAGCACAAAACTTGAAGAAACAGACCGATACTTAACTTGGCAGGAAGCACAGAAAATAGCGGGCTTAACCGATCAAGAACTAGAAGAAATCAAAACAGTTCTGCTCAAAGCGGATGAAACCATAACTGAAATGGCTTTGAAAGCAGGATTAAAGAATGAAGATGGAAAAATAGAGTTGGCTTTCGATGAAAACAGAAAACTCATGATAGTTGACGTCGTTGGGACACTTGACGAATGCAGATTCACTTACGAGGGCGTGCACGTTAGTAAGGAAATCGCTAGACAATTTTACAAAAAAACAAATTGGTACTCTGATATGGAGCAGGCGAAAAAAGAAGCTGAAGCCAAAGGCATTACAGACTGGAAGTCGCTGTGCAAATCGCAGCCTCCAAAACTTGACCCCAAACTTAAAACAATAATCAGCGAGATGTACATGGCGGCAGCAAATGAAATGACAGGCCGCAAATTGTTTAATGCCCCCATGCTTGCGGATATAATTGCCAAGTATAAGGATTACATGAAGGAATAACCATGTTAACTGACAAAATTAAGCAAGTAATAAAAAGATACAATTCCAAAGAAATTCGAATCGGCGTTTTAGGGTCGCACTCAGCGCTTGAGATAGCTTCAGGCGCAAAACAAGAAGGCTACGAAACCGTTGTCGTATGTCAAAAAGGCAGAGACAAAACCTACACAAAATACTACAAAAACATTTTTGATCATTTTATCATGCTTGATAACTTTTCTGAGATAACAAGCGAAGAAAGTGTTAAGAAACTGGCTGATTTGAACACAGTTTTTGTTCCAAATCGCTCGTTTTCAGTTTATGCTGGTTATGAGGCGATAGAGAACCAGTTTGCTGTGCCCTTGATGGGTAACCGCTCAATGTTGCGAACTGAAGAACGCAACACACCCCGAAACCAATTGTACCTGCTTCAGAAAGCTGGAATTGCGACACCGAAAACCTTCAACTCGCCTAGCGAAATTGATCGTTTAGTAATTGTGAAAGTTCCAGAAAAAGAGCGTGCAATCGAACGCGCATTTTTCTATGCTTCTTCTCCTGAAGAGTATGAGAAAACGGGTAATAAAAGGATAAAGCAGGGCATAATAACGTCTGAAGCGTTGAAAAACTCTGTAATAGAAGAATATGTTATCGGAGCTAAATTTAACGCAAACCTGTTCTGGTCACCATTAACAGACGAAATCGACCTGCTCGGTTTTGATAGGCGAATTCAAACCGACCTTGACGGAGTTCTAGATTTGCCTGCTCAAGAGCAAATGGAGCTAAATATTCCCACGCAAAACATCGAAATCGGTCACATGGGTGCCACAATGCGCGAGAGTCAAATAGAAAAAATCTTTGACGCCGCAGAAAAATTTGTCAACACCTGCAAAAAAGAATTTCCACCAGGAATGATCGGTTTGTTCGCACTTCAAGGCGCGGTCACAAAAAACTTGGAGTTCTACGTTTTCGACGTTAGCCCTCGCGTACCAGGCTGCCCCTGCGTTGAGCCGACTTCTCCCTACATGAAGTACAAATATGGCATAGAAGTTGGTCCAGGCAGACGAGTTGCTATGGAAATCAAACGTGCAGTTAAGGAAGGCAGGCTTGCGGAAGTAGTAACATGATAACCAGCCAAGATATCGACAAAATAGTTGAGAAATACGACCAGAAAAAAATAGCCATAGGTACGTTGGGCTCCCACAGCTCTCTGAACATTTTCAAGGGAGCCAAAGAAGAAGGTTTTCGCACAGTATGCATCTGTAAAGAAAAAGATGCCATAATGTACAAGAAATACCCGCTCGTCGATGAATTAATCATTGTTAAAGATTTCACTGAACTCCTAAACAAGTCAATGCAGGAAAAACTGCGAAAATTAAATGTTGTCTTAATTCCACACGGCTCCTTTACAGCTTACCTGAGCACCGAAGAATTAACTGACAGCCTCTTTGTGCCCATGTTTGGAAACCGCCAATTGCTCAAGTGGGAAGCAAACCGTAAATCCCAAGAAGAATGGCTACGCCAAGCAGGCCTACGGTTACCCGCAACGTTCAAGACTCCCGAAGACATCGACCGCTTAGTCATCGCGAAGTTGCCAGGTGCCAAAGGTGGTAGAGGCTACTTCTTAGCCAACTCATCCAAAGCTTTCCACAAAAAATTTGGCGAATTAGTGAAACGCGGCTTACTAAAAGAGGATGACTTGCCACAAATTCATCTGCAAGAGTACGCTTTAGGCGTGAATGTTTACCCCAGCTATTTCAGCTCAATCATAAATGATGATGTAGAGTTACTCGCTATGGATCGGCGTTATGAATCAGCTGTAGATTCCATAGGCAAAATTCCCGCCGTAGAACAGCTGGAAATAGATGTCAACCCCACGTACACAGTTGTTGGAAATTTTCCCATTGTCCTCCGAGAATCCTTACTGCCTGAAATGATGCGCATGGGCGACAGCGTACACAAAAAAGCCAAAGAGCTCGCACCACCAGGAATAATCGGACCCTTCTGCTTGGAAACCGTCATCACTGATGACTTGAAAATTTTCACCTTCGAAATCTCGGCTCGTATCGTTGCAGGAACAAACGTTGGTATCGGCACCTCACCCTACGCTTACCTGAAATATGGCGAAAACATGTACATGGGCAAACGAATAGCCACCGAAATAAAAGAAGCAGTGAAACAGAAAAGACTACTTGACATTTTAGCCTAAATCTTTTTTAAGAAAGGCAAAACTCAATTAAGCACTCAAATTTTTCTCTGGTTTTGTTTTTCTTGTAAGGCTTTAGCACATCAATCAATTCTAATCTATTCTTTTCGCCAAAAATTTCATCCAAAATCTTTGCTGCCGAACTGTTTCCGCCAAAAAGATATTGGCAAACCGCTGTAACATTTCCCACTCTTCGCTCTAAACTCGCGGTTTCAAAATCAACGATAAACGGTTTCTCATTTCTGTTCACCAGCAAATGCTTCGGCGCCTTGCTTAGTTCACCATGATCCAAGCCCAACTGGTCAAGCCTGAAACACTGTTCTAAAACTTCCCTTAAAACCCGCTTAACTGAAGCCTTATCTTTGTTTGTCTTTAGCCAATTCGGGAGCAAGTCGCCATCTATTAGCTGCATAATAAGAAAGTTTTTGCTTGCCGCAATCAATTTCGGAGCTACATCAACGCAGTTTGCTTTGGATATCATGCTTGCTTCATGAAGTAGGTCGGCTCGATCCGCGTCTAATCTGCGGATTTTTGCAGCTACTCTTTCACCGTCCAGATGCGCTATAACTACGATGCCCACAAAGCCTTTGCCCAGGACTGGAACCGCAACGCCAAACACGCTGGCTGACCCTGAAAACTCAAGAGCCGACACCCCGAGGCTTTTCAACTCTTGGATACGATTTTCTAGTTCAGTTTTGCTAGAATTTGGGAAGCAAAGAACCGCAGAATAAGGCTCTTGATTTAGCTGGTCAACTGGGACGATTATGGGTACTTTCACTGCGGTTCACTCTAAAGTAATTACTGATACGGCTGCGAGATTATTAATTAAATATTTGTTGATGCGAATAATCAATTATTAAAGAACTAAAATAATCATCACGTTTTTCATCTAATTGTGCGAATACACTATAAGCTGCTAAGCATGACTGACATAGATGGAACTTAATCAGCAAAGAAGCCAAATCAAATCGGGTATTCGAGTAAGAATTGTTTTGAAGCAAGACCAACGGAGCGGTAAGTTAACCGAAGGTGTGGTTATGGATATTCTAACTAACAGCTCAACTCACCCTCACGGGATTAAAGTACGGCTTACCGACGGCAAAGTCGGCAGAGTACAAACAATAATAAAATAATTTTAATGTCAGCTAACGTACTCTTTTTGTTTATATTTTGTTTCTATCTCGTTTAATGTTAAAGCAGCTTCGAAAATGATTGCATCAATTGTGTCAAATTCCTGTTTTACTGCAACTTTTATTTGCGACAAAATTAATCCTCCTCCATCAAGCCAATTCGCCTGAAGTTAACTAAAACATAACATGCTGAAATATCTCAGACTATACTGTTCTGTTTAATATTCTCAAAATTGTTAATATTTGTTTGTGGGTTCCTCTGCACTACAACAAACGAGTCAGCGGCGCCGAATTTTTAGGTTATAAATTTTAATAGTGTGACGACATTAATGGGATTCAGTTTGTGTATTAGCATGCCGAGATTCAAGCAGATAGCGCAAATTCAGCAGTTAATGGGCAAAAAAGAGCTTATTCGAAACATAGGCATAATTGCTCATATTGACCACGGAAAAACTACGCTTGCCGACTCTCTTTTGGCGGGTGCAGGTTTGCTTTCAACGGCGATGGCAGGTCAAGCCAGAGTACTTGATTATCTTGAAGAGGAGCAGAAAAGAAAAATTACTCTAAAAACGGCCAACATAACACTTCTTTACAAAACCTCAGATAACCCTTACATTATCAATCTTGTGGACACTCCTGGGCACGTGGATTTTACAGGCAAGGTCACCAGAGCCCTGCGCGTCATCGACGGTGCGGTGGTGGTTGTAGATGCAGTTGAAGAAATTATGGCTCAAACCGAAATAGTAACCCGGCAAGCCCTTGAAGAACGCGTCCGACCGGTACTTTTCATCAACAAACTGGACCGTCTCATCACTGAATTGCATCTAAGCGAGGAGCAAATCCAAAAAAAACTTGACCACATAATTAACACCTTCAACGAGCTTATAGAAATTAATGCGGAAGAGCCCTTCAAAAACCAATGGAAAGTAAGTGGATCGCAAGGCAATGTGGCTTTTGGAGCAGCATTGCATGGATGGGGTTTTACGTTAAACATGGCAAAAGAGAAAGGGGTAAAGTTTTCAGACATAATCAAAGCCTATGAATACGGTGAAGGAGCAAAGCTTCAAAAAATAATGCCAGTTTACGAAGCAATTTTTGAAATATTGATAAAGAAGATTCCAAATCCAAAAGAAGCTCAAGCTTACAGGATTGAGAAGATTTGGGATGGTCACATTAATTCATCGATTGGCAAGCCGTTGGTTGAATGCAGTGATGATGGACCAGCGGTTTTTTGTGTAACAAATGTTTTTTCTGATGATAATGGCAGCACTGTTGCCACGGGAAGAATGTTTTCAGGTACAATTCACAAAGGTGACAGGTTACATCTCGTTGATGCTCTATCTGAAACGGTGGTTACCCAAGTTGCCGTTGACATGGGATCTCTTAGAGAAGAAGTGGAATCTGCTTCAGCGGGAAATTTAGTGTCTTTAACTTTGACAGGCGAAGTAAAAGGGGGCGAAACCCTCGTAGATGTAATGCACAAGGCTGAAATGGTTCCATTTGAAGGCATCTGCTACATTTCCGAACCCGTTGTCACATTGGCGATTGAACCAAAAAAACCTCAAGATATTCCCATCCTGCTTGAAGGCTTGGAGAAACTTGCAGGTGAAGATCAGAACCTAAAAATCATAGCGGACAATGAGACTGGTCAGTATCTGCTCAGCGGCATGGGCGAATTGCATTTAGAAGTCGCCCTCAACCAGCTAAAAAGTTTATGCGGCAATTTACAGCTAGATGTTTCTTCACCCAGAGTCGTGTACATGGAAACCGCTGAAAAACAGGGCATTGTAGCTTTAGCGAAGAGTCCAAATAAACAGAATAGTTTCTGGGTTCAAATTTCTCGCGATGGCAAAGAAATGGAGGAATCAGCCGATATCCTTTCGGTTGACGAACATCGAAATGTTCTATTAGATTGTAGCGGCAAAACAGAACCTCTTTCTGAAGAAGTTTTGGAAGCAATTATTGGCGGCTTCGAATTTGCTTGTAAAGCAGGACCTTTATGCGGTGAACCAGTTCGGCATTTGAAGGTTGACTTAGTTGATTTAAAGCTAAGTGAGAAATTTGATTCTGACGAGGTTATGCGTGGAGTAGGCAAGGCAATTTTTGGCTCTTTCTTGACAGCTCAACCGATTCTTTTAGAACCAGTTTACAAAATAATCATTACTGTTGCATCTGAATTAACAAGCGAAACTTCAAGAATATTGACTAGCAGGCGCGGTAAAGTAACTTTGTTTGAACAGAAAGGACTTCTAAGCGTTATCAGCGGGTTCATCCCCGTTTCTGAAACCTTCGGGTTCTCCAAAGAGCTGCGAACGGCAACTTCGGGCAGAGCTTTTTGGCAATCATTTTTTGACCATTGGGACAAGATCCCTCAAAAACTATCTTTGCAGGTAATAACTGATTTGCGCCAGCGAAAAGGACTCACGCCAGATGTTCCTAAGCCCGAAAAGTTTCTGGAGCAATAGAATGAGGCTCGATGTTAAGTTTGATTTGGATTTTTCGCTTTGTTGTGGGCAAGTTTTTAGGTGGAAAAAAAATGGCGACTGGTGGTATGGCGTTGTTGGAGAAAAAGTGTTTAAGATTCGTCAATGTGGCGCTGAACTGGAATTTGCCGGGGTCGATGAAGATTTTGTCAAGTATTATTTTGGGTTAGAAGATGATTTAGAGAAAATTAAACAATGCATCAGCAAAGATGATTATATCACGAAGGCTTTGAGTCAGTTTGAAGGGTTACGGATTGTTCGGCAGGTGCCTTGGGAATGCCTCATCAGTTTTATCTGCGCAACCTACAAGAGCATAGCAGCCATTGAATTGATGCTTAAAAAACTTTCAGCGAAGTTTGGGGAAAAAAAGTTTTTTGATGAGCTAGATTTTTACACTTTTCCAACCGTTGAGAAACTGGCGTTTGCAAGTGAGAATGGGCTGCGGGAGTGCGGGCTAGGTTATCGAGCTAAGTATGTTCAGGCAACTGCCAAAAAAATCTACAAAGAAGAAATTGATCTTGACTACTTGAAAAGCTTGCCATATTTAGATGCAAGAAAAAAGCTAGTGGAGTTTCCAGGTATCGGTTTGAAAGTGGCGGATTGTGTGCTTCTTTTTTCGTTAGAAAAAACGGAGGCTTTTCCCGTGGATGTTTGGGTTAAACGCATAGTTCTAAACCATTATGCCGACCTGCTTCCTGAAGCATTTGTTAAGAAACTATCCAACCACAACTCCTTAACAAATGGTGAATACGAAAAAGTTAACGCTTTTGGAAGATGCTACTTTGGAGTATATGCTGGTTATGCTCAAGAATATCTGTTTCACTTTGAGCGGACAAAACGTTAGGATAATGCTTGAAATTTACTCAACTTGCAAAATCTTCATATTTAGAGTATTTTGCTATTGTAAGGTTTCAGCTTTCTCTCTGTCTCTCTCCTATTGATAGGTAGGTCAGAAAGTTTATACATTATGATATACAGTTTGATATACAGTTGGGGATTTTTAAAACTACAATTTTATCATTGTCGCCAACTTGGGGTCAGTCTTCTCTTTTTTCAAACTTTTCGCATTGATTGGTCCCATGATTTTTAGTTGAAGAACTATTGTTAAGCTTCCGGTCACTGAACTGTTTTCTGTGTAAACGATTAGCCGCTCACTGGAAAAGCGGAAAATGTTTAAATGTTGTTTGGAACAGCAATATTAAGAGCAGAGAAATGTGGGCCCGTAGCTCAGCTAGGTAGAGCGCCAGACTCATAATCTGTTGGTCACCAGTTCAAATCCGGTCGGGCCCACCACATCATGGCTTTAAGATCTGCTGCGAATGGGGGACGCTAACTCGCAACAAAATAATGTTTATTCCATGGCTAAATCCGTTAAAAACAATCAATTCTCAATCGGTTTGTTGCTGGTTTTTTTCGGCGTTGCTGATTTATGGTTTGTTATGCCTAACATGTATGCTGGATTGGTGGGCGATTGGCATATTGATTGGCGCTTTTTCTATTTTTATTCTCCCGCATGGTTTTTCACAGTTCCCATTCTTCTAACTCTGACTCTAGTTGGAACATTAATTTTAGGTATGTACTGCATAAGAGATATTCAACCGGGAAGTTTTAGCAACAAACAAAATGCGGCAATACTGGTGACCGCTCTAGGATTCACCTATCAAGTAATCGGGGCATGGCCACTATGGACTCAATGGTACCCGTGGCAATGGCAGGCAGAAATCGCAAGGTACGGTAACTGGCTGGTTTCCCTGCTTTTCATTGGAAGCCTTATTGCATTATTAATCGGAGCTGCCTCATTGTACATACAGAGCAAAATTTACCATCAAACCCACGCTACCACGTTAACGGATTAACCAAGCATTCTTCACATTATTGGTGAAAGCCGCAATTTAGTTAAAAGTTAAGTCTCAAAACTAACGTTGCAACTCTTTTTCCAAGTTCTTCGCATTCAGCAAGGTCTTCTTTTGTAGGTTCCCCTGTCACTGCAACGCCATAATGCTTGTCGTCTGCTCTTCCCTCTACAATCATACCATGGATAAGCATTGCCTGAACTATAGATAACAATGTTGTTTCTCCACCTGAAGCTATTCCCCCGCTACTTGTAAAAGCCCCGCCCACTTTGCCCCTTAGGTTTTTATGAACTTTTATTGAGTCGTCGATGAGTGCTTTAAGTTTGGCTGACATTTGCCCAAAATATGTTGGTGACCCCATAATTATGCCGTCTGCAACTAGTAGGTCATTGCTGTTTGTTTGTACTGCCTTTTTCACCATAACTGCTATATCACCTGCATTTTCAGCTCCTCTTGCCACAGCTAAAGCCATTTTTTCTGTGTTACCTGAGCTTGAATCATAGACAACCAAAATTTTAGGCAAAATTTCACTTCACAATTTCCTTGATTATATCATTAACCATCATTATTTTGGCGCTGTAAACATTTTCTAAATATTTTAGACCCTGCTCTTGGTCCTCTTTAGTGAAAGCTTCTACTCCATCTTTCGCAATTACAATTTGATAACCTCGGAAGAAAGCATCAGCAGCCGTATGCCTGACGCACATGTGAGTGTGCAAACCGCCCAGAACCACCGTTTTTACACCTTCGCCTTGGTAAAGGCTGCGAAGTAGCGGTTCTAAACCTGTTTCGTAAAAGCCGCTGTAGGTGCGTTTCTCAACAATGTAGTCCTTACCTTCTTCTGGCGTAAGTTCAGGAATTACTTCGGCACCTTTTGTGCCTTTTATAGCGTGGTTGCCCCATTTCCGGGTTACTTCAACATCCTGGGGATAATGAGCGTCGTTGCTATAGATGACTGGAACATCATTTAACCTCGCAGCCGTTACTAGCCTTTGCAATGGGGCTATGACGTTTTTTCCCTGCTCAATTTTGAGTTTACCTGTGACAAAATCGTTTAACATGTCAACAAGTATGATGGCTGGTCTATCCAAAATTTTCACACTCACTATACAAACCCATGAACTGGCATTTTAGTTTTACTTTACGACTTAGTTTCAAAAGAGTAAAATCCATTTGTAAGCTTCTCAGCACCATCGTCAGAGACAAGGATCGTGTCTTCAATTCTTACTCCACCAAAACCTGGCAGATAAATCCCCGGCTCATCAGTCACCACATTACCCTTAGCTAAAATGTCTTTGCTATCTGGGCTCAATATGGGTGCTTCATGAATTTCTAACCCTACACCATGACCAAGATTGTGAACAAAAAACTCTCCAAACCCCGAGGTTTCAATTACCTCTCTTGCGGCCGCATCAACATCCTTTGCCGGAATGTTAGCTTTCATTGTTTGCCACGCATTCTGTTGAGCCAACTTTGCGGTTTCATAGATTTTGATTTGTTTTTCCGAAACTTTCCCTGCTATGAAGGTTCGCGTCATGTCTGAGCGGTAAAATTTGTACGTCGCCCCTAAATCAACCACCACCAAATCGCCTTCATGAATTATTCGGTCGGTGCAGGATCCGTGAGGAAACGCTGAACTGGCACCGGATGCAATTATTGTATCAAAGCTTGTGCCGTCTGAACCTTTTTTGCGCATTGCATATTCAACTTCTGCTGCTACTTCTTTTTCCTTTACGCCTGGACGGATCATTTGAGAAGCCGCTTGCATACCTATGTTCGCCAGATTGGAGGCTTCGCGAATAAGTTGGATTTCATCTTTGTCTTTAACTTTTCTCATTTCACGCACGACATTGCCTGATGGCTCCAGTTTTTCTTCTCCACCCACTGCTTTTGCAAGAGTACGCCATCCTTCTATTGCCACTGAGTCAACTCCTAATTTAGTTGGTTTGTCGAGAGCTGCGAGGTTACCAATTTTTTCCATGATGTTTTCGCCTCTTTTTAGAAGCTCAACAGTTAAACCTTCGGTTTCAGCCTTTGCCTGTTCGTAATTTACTGTTGAAACGTAAAGAACTCCTTCTCCTTGTTTGGGAATTAGAAGTGCAGCTGCTCCTGAAAAATTTGTGAAATAAGTTAAGTTGAAACTATTGAAAATCAGAAAACGGTCAAGTTTTTCTGTAAGTGTTGATTGTTGAAGGGTTCTTATTCTGTTCAAGGTTTTCTCCGGCTTTGAAAGAAGAAATGTTTTAGGTTGGTTTAAGTTTTCGCTTGCGATCTTTTGCGTTATGTAAATAAAAACAAGTCGTTTTTGGTCGAGAATTTTTAAACGAATCAGCCATTAACTTAATATACGTTTCAAGTGACTTCCATTTAACATCAAACTGAGGAAGAGAAAGCATGTTTGCTTACGCTGGAAAAATTTTACATGTTAACCTCACAACGGGAGAAACAAGAACCGAGCCATTATCAGAACAGATGGCTAAAGACTATATTGGCGGAATAGGATTAGGAATTCGCTTATTATTTGATAATTCAAAACCTGGAACCGACGCTTATGACCCAGATAACCCAATAATCTATTTAACTGGCCCACTCAGCGGTACCATGGGACCAACAGGCGGTAACAGCTACGCAGTTGTTTCCAAATCACCCGCCACCGGCGGCATAGGTAATGCTGAAGCCCACGGATTCTTTGGTCCAGACCTAAAACGCGCAGGATACGACGCAGTTGTAATTACAGGCAAAGCTCCAAAACTATCATACCTTTGGCTTGACGATGACAAAGTTGAAATTCGAGACGCTGGTTACCTAAAAAACTCAACCGTTAAAGAAACTGATGACAAAATTCGAGATGAACTCGGAGACTTTTACATCCGTGTTTCAGCAATTGGCGAAGCCGGCGAGAAACTTTGCAGGTTTGCAGCCATCATAAATGATGAGTTCCGCGCTATTGGAAGAAGCGGTATGGGCGGAGTAATGGGTAGCAAAAACCTCAAAGCAGTTGCTGTTCGAGGAACACATGACGTTAATGTCGCGAACCTTGAAGGATTCAAAGAATTTATCAAAATGATTCATGAACGGATGAAGGGGCCATCAACCAAGAAATACAAAACATTAGGAACACCAGAAAACGTTTTAGTTCTCAATTCACTCTCAGCCCTTGCAACAAGAAACTGGACGAATGCAACCTTTGAAGGTGCAGACAAAGTAAGTGGCGAATACTTTAACGAACATTATGTTAAGAAAATTGTCGGCTGTGCAACTTGCGGTATGCGTTGCGACCATATTGGTGTTGTTCCCGAAGGTCCATACAAAGGTTCAACCTCAAGGTTAGAATTCGAGTGTCTTTGGAGCATGGGGCCACTGTGCGGAGTTGACCGACTTGATGCAATAATTGAAGCCATGCGAATAGTTAACGAGTACGGTATGGATGGCATATCTATAGGTGTCGTCGTCGCATTCGCAATGGATCTTTATGAACACGGCATAATTACAAAGGAACAAACAGATGGAATAGACCTCAAATTCGGAAATGCAGAAGCGTTAATAGCCATAATTCACAAAATCGGCAAACGAGAAGGTTGGCTAGGAAACATCCTTGCCGAAGGCGTTGCAAAAGCAGCTGAAATGATCGGCGGAGACGCATACAAATACGCTTGCCACATCAAAGGCTTAGAACTTCCAGGCTACGATTTACGAACCTTGAAGACAGCGGCACTTGGTTTCAGTGTCTCATTTAGAGGTGCATGCCACTTACGAAACGGCGCTTACTCACCTGACGTTAAAGGCAAAGTTAACCGGTTCAAGATTGAGAAAGGCAGAGGTAAAATGATCACTGAAGAAAGCTACATGTACAACATCATTGACTCGCTTATCGTTTGTAAATTCAGCAGAGGCACATACTACGACGGCTGGAAAGACCTGACGAATTATTACACATTAGCAACTGGCATCCCAATCACTCCTGAAGAAATGATTAAAGATGGCGACAGAATTGAAAACCTCGCACGCCTCTTTAACATACGCGAAGGCAAAGGCACACGGAAATACGACGATGTTCCATACAAAATAAAGAATTTCCCGGTTCCTGATGAAGGACCAGCTAAAGGCGTTTGCGTCAACGACGAAGAAATGGCTGTAGGCTTAGATGATTATTATGCTTCGAGAGGCTGGACTGCTGAGGGCATTCCTACAACTGAAAGGCTTAACTCTTTAGGTTTAGGTGACTTAGCGTACATAGCTGAAAACGCAATGAAAGCTGCTCAAACGGCAAAGCCTCAAGCGGTAGCTGCAAGTGAAGGAGGAAACTAATATGGTGAGACCACAAGACAGAAAATTCGTAACAGCAGATCCTGACAAATGCATTGGCTGCTGTGTTTGCGAATACGCGTGCAGTATGGTTAACGAGAAGACTTTCAATCCTACTAAATCACGAATTCGCGCAATGCGAATGGGTCCACTAGTAAACTTAGCAGTCACATGCAGACATTGTGAGGAACCAGCATGTGTAGCTGCATGTCCAAGAGACGCACTTACCCAAGAAGAGAACAGCGGCATAATCCGAGTTGACGAACAAGCTTGCAATGGCTGTGGATGGTGCATTAGCGCGTGCCAATTCGGTGCCATGAACATACATCCAGAGAAGAAAATAGTATTCACATGCAACAGTTGCACAGACAACGAAACAAAAGAGCCACAATGCGTCAAATGGTGCCCAGAAGAAGCCTTAACCTATGTCAGCGCAGAAACATTGGCACAAAAGTACAGACAGAAAGCGGTCAAGAATCTGTTTCAAACAGCTGACGCCGAAGCAAAATCAAAATAAACCATAAAATCAAATTGCGCCTCTTTTAAGCGCACATATTTCTTAATTTTTGATTTCTTTAGAATATTCTCAGTTTGTTTTAGCTATGGTGCCTTTCGTGTAGGGTACGTATTCTCGGATTTGCTCAATTGATGTTTTCCCCGCTTTTTCCCTTTGCTCTTTTGGCAGCTTTAGCATTAATGTTTTGAGAATTTGTTTCAAAAGCTCTTTACTCTGGGTATCGCCTGGTAAAAGAACAACGTAGGCTTTGGTTTTAGCTTTAACGGCATCTACTGGTCCTCCAACATAGCTTGTTTCTTCATTTACAATTATGCCAACAGCCGTTTTAAGTGGGACATTTCTGGTCCAATTCCGTTTCCCAACAACTGCAAAAGCACCATGAGGAACAGATTCGCCTGAGGGGCCACTTTTACTTAATTGGTCCACTTTAACCCAGTAGACATCGGCGGAGCCAGCATTTTCCCGCCAAGCTCTCGAAAAAGAAGCTGCGAACTCGCCTGCTTCATGAAGCGTTTGTTCACTAATTGTTTTGCCCTCAGCTTTAACCACGACAAATGGTGCACCCGCGATTTCAGCATGAAAAACCACATCATCCTGTGTAGCATGCTTCTTTACAAGGACCTCATTGCTTACGGTGTCTTTGCCGGCAACAACTAGGAATCCGTCAGAAGAAATAAACCAATGGAATTTTTCAAACCATTCTTTATTCTCCATCTCAACCTTTCGTTTAGAGAGAGCTTCTATGATTTCCGCTGGCTTAAGACTTTTAAGAGCTTCCGCTTCCGCCAATTCATGTTCGATTTTTTCCAGTTTCCTCTTGGAATCTTGAAGGGCTGAGATGGCGCCTTGAGATTTCTCTTTAGCCCGTTTGCCGTGTTCATAGTACCTGTTAGCGTTGTCAAAAAGCGAATCCCGAAGGTTAAAACTAAAATGGAAATTGTCCACTTCAAAGTTTAAGGCGAGGTTTTTTCCATCAAACGATTCAACGTAAGCCGCGGGTGGTTTGCCCGTTTTTTTTGCAGCCATAACGGTTGTGACGATTGTTTCCCATTCATGTCCTTGTTGATTAGCTCTTATAAGTTGCTCTTGGAATGTTTGAAGTTCGCTGTAATGAGCGTAAATAGTGTCGCCGATTAGTTTATCTCGTTCTGATTTGGACACATCTTCGTTGAAGGATTTTTCTTGGTCAGAAACAAGACGTTTTAGCCGCTCAGCTTCTTTTTTTAACTTGTCAACTTCAACGTGGTCAACAGCCCTCTCTGCAACAGTAACTCTTAGATAAAACTCGTCTAAAGCACGATTGAAAGAGTCGTAAACTTGAGTTTTCAAGCCTTCATACCGCTTTAGTTTAAGCGGCACCACATCCAGGAAATCGCCGTCCTCACCCAGAACGATACAGGGTTCCAAATACATGTTTGAAATAGCCGAAAGTAACTGCTGTAGCGTCCCGAAAATTTCATCAACCTCAACTTTTGCCAATGTGTTGCAATGTTTGGTTTTTTCAACCCCTGCTCTAAGCAATATTTCTTCAGCGTAAACCCCACCAACCCCCAAGAAACGCGCAATAGACCTAACAACTTCCGTTTCGCCTGCATTTTTAAGCGCATCCGCCAACTCAGTTTCGGTTACTTTAAAGGGGTTTTTACTACTTGAAGGAGGAAGCTGAAGAACAATGTTGTGGAGAATGTCTCGGTCACGCATTTTTTTGAAGGCCAAAGCGTTTATGATTACATTTTGCTCGTTTGTTAATATGATGTTGCCTTCTCCGAAAAGCTCTACAACTAACTTTAACAAGCCTGTTTTGGTTCGGAAGCTAATTGATGCAATCCGTTCAAATTCAAATTGGTCAATACTTGCCACCCAGGCGCCACGTAAATATTTTCTAAGCGACATGCAAAATGCTGGTGGTTCAGCGGGGTTTTCTTCAGCGTAACTGGTTGCATGTAATCTTCTACCTGCTTCAACTACGATTCTAATCGGTGGCAGGTCAGTTTTGTGGAGTTTGAAAATTACGGTTTTTTCGTCAAGTTGATAGATGTTGTTCACTCGGGAATCAACGATTAAGGCTTTGAGTTCTTGAATTGCTGCTGCAATGTCAAAGCTTGAGAAATCTTTTTTCCGCAAATTTACCCCTCAACTTGGAATCTATTAATGGTCATTGACTATAAAATAACTCTTTCATCCCAAAAAACATTAACTTGGGGGCAGCGGTGTTTGTTAGCAGAAACGATTAATATCTAGGCATCTTTTTTAAGTAAGAACAAAAATATACTCACCCTAAGGATTAGAGATTCGACATGACCCCTATAACTAAACTTTACTGGATAAGAGTCGTTTTAGGCATAATTTCAGGAGCCGTAAGTGCTGGCATCGCTTTTCTATTGCATAATCCAAATGACATAACCACTCTTGTTAACGCTTTTACAATCGCCCTAGTGATTTACTTAATAACATACTACATTTTGAAAGCACAATTCAAAGATCAGATAGAAAAACAATCAAAAATATTGAGCACAGCAATAGTGATGTACTTTTTCTCTTGGCTAGCCTTCTTTGTGCTATCCTACACAATATTATTAACAATATAAAAAAAAATTATTCTTTCTTATCTTTTTGGAAGAAGTTCGCAATAGTAGCTTGGCTCTTGTCGCTACGAACGGTTTCAATTTTTTCTGCGGTAGCTTCAGTTTTACCATTTTGCGGACCTGCAATATCCATGCGTGTTAAAATTCGCATACAATCGGCCCAAGCCGAAAAATATCCGCGGTCAAAATCTCCATGCAAACCATTACGCATATGATCAAGAAACTCTTTCCTATAAGCATGCAAATTTACTTTATCGCTTAAATCAAGTTTTGTAAAGAATGCATAGTCGTCATTGTTATTCTTACGTGAAAGATACATTCCATACAACGCCCGGAAGTATCCTCTGTTCCAATCGGTTTTCTGCATTTTCTGCTTAACTCTTTCCAACTCCCTCTCAGCTTCTGTGAATTGCCTGCTGACAATGAGTTGAAAATATCGTGCAACTAGAGCTTGTGGGATTGGCATGTTTAACGACGACTTTTGCTTGCTTTCTCAGCTTTCTCTTCTTCTGAGACATCTTCTATTCCATTCTCGGTTACTTTAAGTATTTCCTCTCCCTCAGGCAAATACGGACTTGAAACGAGCCGTGCGATTCGAATTGGTCCATGTGGTGCTCTGCGCAAATAGATTCGAGTATGGCTTGTGTGACCAACGATGTTTCCGCCGATTGGGTGGATTGCGTCACCGAAGAATTGGTCAGGTTTAGCCATTACTTGATTGGTTACGACTGCAACTGCATTGAATGCTCGGGCTAGAGCGATTAGTTTGTGCATGTGCTTGTTAAGTTTCTGTTGTCTTGAAGCTAACATTTCTCTTCCGAGGTATTCACTTCGGAAGTGTGCAGTTAAAGAGTCAACTATGATTAGCTTGATGTTGTTTTTCTTAATTATTTCATCTGCGTTTTCTAGAAGGAACATTTGGTGATCAGACGTGTAAGCTTCAGCGTAAATGATGTTTTTAACAACTGTTTCCGGGTCTAAACCTAAAAACTTTGACATTTGCACTATACGTTCAAGCCTGAAAGTGTTTTCAGTATCCACATACAATGCTCCCCCGTTAAGTCCTCCTCTCTCTGGAGGAAGCTGAACATTCACGCATAATTGATGACACATCTGGCTTTTTCCACTACCATATTCACCGTAAAACTCGGTTATAGTTTGAGTTTCTAAGCCGCCATCCACAACTTTGTCCAAGGCTTTACTGCCTGTGCTTAAACGTAACACGTTTTTGCGCATTTTGAAAAGTTCATCTGCACGGATGAAGGAAATACCGATGGCTGAGCGTGCTGCTTCTATAATTTGGAAAGCCTTTTTTTCGCTTACCCCAACAGGATCTAATTCCCGCGATGTCGCCATGGCTAAAGACTCTACAGTGTGGTAGCCAAGTTCTTTAAGTTTCAAAGCTGTGGCGGGACCGACTCCAGGAAGATCTTCTATAAACTGGTATTTTTGTTTGTTAAGTTCCATTTCTGATGTTGCATTCGATTCTTGTTCTTCTTCCTGTTCTTTTTGGTTTTCTTCATCTTCTTCAGACATTTATTTCCACACTTTGATGATGATGTTATGTTTGGTATATTTAAAACAACCGAACAATAGGGTTATTTGCTCAGTGGAGGGGTGAGTGAAAGTGAATCTTTCTGGAGTGAAATAAAATGCAAATTTCTTGATAACGCTTAAATCATAAAAAAAGCTATATCGGTACTTCGAGGATTTATCTTGCCTTATTGCGGAAGATGCGGAAATAAACTGGAGGAAAACGCACATTTCTGTGGTAAATGCGGAATGCCAGCCGCCACTTTCACATCTCCCGCTGCACAAACAACAATGAAACCACTTAGAAATGATTCAATGTTTGTGGTGAGCATGGTTGTAATTGCACTTGTGATCTCTTTAATCATTATTGTCGCCATAGTCTTTCTTGTGTTTCACGTAAATTTTGGCCAAAACTCAACTAGCCAGCAAAATGTTAACTCTCTGTATCTTCTTAATGCAATATTTCATAAACAGACCTCATTGCTTATCCCATAATTTTAAACTCAAAACAGCTCTCTCGGATAGCCTAATCACGCCGGTCATCAAACAAAATAGGGCATAAATATCTGTGGCGTAAACCATTTAAAACACAATCTCTAACTTTCTTAATTATAGGAAGGAATTTTTTTGACTGAATCAAAAAAAGTAACTATACAAGAACTTGAAGCAAACAACGGAAAAAACGGCAAACCAGCCTACTTAGCGTATAAAGGTAAAGTTTACGATGTCTCAGAAAGCAGTTTTTGGCTTGATGGGGATCACTTGGGGATGCATAACGCAGGTAAAGACTTAAGTGACGAATTAGAAATGGCGCCTCATAGGGAAGAAAATTTTAAAAGAGTAAAGTTTGTAGGTGACTTAGTCTAAGTTGGAAAGATGCATTGAAGCACTGCGTCAATGGTATGCAAACCATCTAAAATATTTTTTACATCTTTATGACTTAATGATTCACGATTTTTATGCAGCTCAGTGATGATTTCGTACAATTTGTCGACTGCAGATTTTACTGACAAGTCAGCGTTCATGTTTTCTTCAAAATCAGAAACAATTCGGCTCGTCAACAATGTCATTTCGGGATGAGAACGGTTAGATTTTTGCTCTTGCAAGTCTTTAACCATGCTTTTAAAAGAATCTAGTTTTTTGCTAGTTTCCCCTAACTTTTCCCAAGTAAAGTTTAGTTTTTCCCTGTAATGACCATAGATTAGAAAGAACCTCAAATGCTCCCCGTTGTATCCTCTGTCTAAAATGTCTTTGGTGTAAAGGACGTTGCCAGTGCTCTTGGACATTTTTTTCCCGTTAACAAAAAGATGCCCTCCATGAAGCCAATAACGCGAAAACTGTTTACCTGAAACGGCTTCTGCTACGGCAAGCGTATAATCATGATGCCTAACTAAATTATCGATTCCGCCACACGCGACGTCAATTGAAAACCCCAAGTGTTTGGTTACAATTGACGAGTCTTGAATGTTCCAGGCCGGTCTTCCGCTGCCAATAGGCGTTTGATAGCACACATTGGCTTGTTTGCATCCGTCCCAAATGATAAAATCGCCTTTGTTCCATGGCGTCCCTGGGTAAGTATCTTTGTGGAAGCGCCGTTTCTTTTTTGGCCACTTCGTCATATCTAAATGTGACAGTTTTCCAAAGCCTTTGAATTTTAAGGGGTCAAAATAAATGTTTTCAGCACCTTCGAAGCAATATCGGTAGGCATAGCCTTTCTCCAAAAGTTGAGCGATCAACTTTGAGGTTTGATCTACAACTGAAGATGCCCTTACGGAGTAATCAGGCTGTTTGATTCTTAGCAGCTTGAAGTCTCTGAAGAAGCTGGCTTCGTTCTTTGCTGTCAACTGCTCTACGGTTAAATTTTCTTTTTGGGCTTGCGCAATGGCTTTGTCTTCAACATCTGTCAAGGTTATGAGTCGTGTTACTTTGTACCCAGAATATTCCATGTAACGCTGAAGTATATCTTCAAAGAGAAAAGTGCGGTAGTTTCCAATATGCGCCTGCTGATAGGTCGATGGACCACAAGTGTACATTTTAACTTGCATGTCATTTGCGGGTTCGAATGGCTCAATTTTCTGTGTTAAACTATTATATACACTTAGCAATAGTGTCTCTCCAGCTAAGTTGTAAGCTGTTCTTTTTCAAGTTCTTTTAGGGTATTTTTTGCTTCATCTACGTGACGTTGAGTCTGAGTTTGGGACGAGAAAATATGCCTCACAACCCCTTTCTTATCAATAATATAGGTGACTCTTCCTGGAATCAATCCCATGCTTGAAGGAACACCGTATAATTTACGAACTTTGTTATCTTCGTCGCTTAGAAGTATAAAAGGCAAACCATAATGGTTTGCAAATGACTTGTGTGATGCCACACTTTGTCTACTAACTCCTAGTACTTCAGCCCCTAAACTTGCTAGCTCTTCATAGCTATCTCGGAAATTGCACGCTTCCCTCGTGCAACCCGGTGTTTCATCTTTCGGGTAAAAATACAAAACTACATTCTTCTTTCCGAGAAACTCCGAAAGCGTTACATTATCACCCATTTGTGAAGGAAGCGTGAAATCGGGCGCTTTATCGCCAACTTTAATAGACAGAAAATCACCGGATAATGAAACTTATAGACGGCTATTATTCTTTTCGCACATTTGAAGTAGGCTATAATTGTGTTAATAAGAACGAAAACAAATTAGACTTTATGGACAAGACATTAACTGTTGCGAGCTATAAATGCCACTCCTTCTACTCCCATGCAACAGGCACTCCTATTGTTTTTCTACACGGATTATCTTACACCGCAGACATTTGGGAGCAGATTGGAATAACAAAACTGCTAATTGAGAAACATGTACCTTTTTTGGCTCTAGATATGCCCTATGGCTTAAAAACTAAATGCCAACCTAAAACCCGAAACCCAGAATCCAATTTAGCATTTTTAGGCGAGGCAATCAAAAGTATTTTCGGCTCAAACATGCCCATTCTTGTTGGCGCAAGCATAGGAGGACACATTGCTTTGCGGTACGCAGCAAAGTTTCCTGTTAAGGGCTTGTTTTTAATTGCACCAGGTAGGGCGCTGGAAGATGAAGACTTGTTTCAATCTTACGGCAAATTTGATTTTCCAGTCAGAATAGTCTGGGGTTCACGAGATAACATCATATCTGGAGAAGAAATGCGCACTTTATCGGATAAGCTACCTAATGCCAAGCTCTTAGTTTATAACGGCTCGTCTCATTCAGCTTATAAAGATGAGCCTGAGCAATTCAAACGGGATCTGCTTGAGTTTTACGCAATTGTAAATTAGCAATTTTTATTTATTCCACGGATTTTCCCTCAACTGCATAATGGTATCTGCCGACAGTTTCCACTTTATCTATTTGGAAGCCTGCATTTCTAATCAAGTTTGATGCTTGTTCCTCGTTAAACCGAATTTTAATCGGGGGGCCAAAAGGCATTTCCTGCTTTTTCCAGTCTAAATTAATAAGTCTTCCGCCCGCCTTTACCATTTGTTTAGCATTTTGCAGAACTTTGGGTGGTTCAGCAAAATCATGAAGTACCATACTATAGAAAACAAAGTCAACGCATTTATTACAAAAAATGGTTTCCTCAGCGGGACCGACTTTGGTAATGACATTTTTTAAGCCCTCAGCTTCCACTTCATTGTTAAGTTTTTGGATTGCTGATGCATCCACATCCACGGCGTAAACTTTCCCATGACTGCCAACTTTTTTTGCTGCCAATATAGTGAAGTAGCCGTCGCCGCAACCTATATCCGCAAATACCATTCCGGGGCGTAAATCTTTCAGGATACTATCTGGATTGTACCATGAGCACCTAGTTGCTTCATCAAGAGCGAAACCGCCGTGACAACCCATCTCTAAACCTCTAAGGTTGTGGCTTGAGAAGCTCTCTTATTTGTTTCTCATGCGTTTGCCGAGTTGTGAGAGGATAGATTTCCCGCTCGCATTCAAAAAACATTGGGTCCTGACCGATTATTTTTGAAAGTTTCTCATCAGAGTCAACGTTAACAATTAGCATGGCGCCTTGGTGCCCGATAAGATGGTAATTAACTTCAAGCGTTTTTTCTTTCTCTAAATTATCAAAATATTTGAATTGCAGTGGCAGCAGTTTCGACCATTTTTCTATTGGAACCTCACGTTTAATTTTTTGTACAATTAAAAACTTCATATTTATCCTTGATAAAAAAGTATATTTGTTAATTATATAATCTTTGTTAATAGGAAACTTTAATACAATAAAATTATAACATTTGATTACGCGCTTTTTTGAATTATTTTTTAGGGAGTATTGCTGGGTAGAAATTACCTAGATTTGGAAATAGACCTTTATTATGCATAGGTGCAACTGAAAGATAAAAAAACGGATGGAAAACAATGAAAACTCCTTACAAAAAAACAAACATAGAGGGTCCGGTTTCCGTAGTGAATTGCTTTTGTGGAGCCAAGATCCTTCTTGTTCCAGACGTAAAACTTATGAGCGAAGCTATTGAAGCTCACATTGAACAAGCGCATAAACTAGAAACGGTGGATTCTGCAAAAGCTGAAATGGAAGCAGAAAAAGTACGTGAATATTTGATAACGCAGGTATTTGACAAAGCCAGCGAAAAATAGATTTTACTATCTTTCAAAATCTAGAACATATTTATTCAGCAGTTTAAAGAAATTTTTCAAAAAATTGAGAAAAAAAGTTTAGATTTTGCTATGGTTACTCTTTGTTTTCTCCGCCGCCTTTCTTCATCATTTCAGGAATCTTTGTGGACATCTTTGACATCGAATCTTTTGCCAAATCCATCAATTCCTCATTGACCTCTAATTCTACTGTTAGCTTCAAGCGACCTTTCTTTTCGGGCATTTCAGTCATGAAACCACCTCCTGAAAACAGCTTAATTGTTTCGGGAACAAGTTAGCAAGACGATGAACAGCTTGCATGCCAGTCAAGTCCGAATCAGTTTCAATGCGATAATGGAATTTGACAAAACGTTTAGTTTTTGTTTTATGTTCTGAAATTGCACCCGATTCCTTGTATGTGTAAAGTTGCTGATTTACAAGTAAAGTGATAGCCGTTGGCGTGAAAGGTTTGAAAGCCAAAATAGTGCGCAAAAGAACACGACTCGCGCTTTCTATAAACGATTCAGATTCAGATTCTTCACACATTATAATCCTTCACAGAAATTTAGGTAGAAAATCACACGGTTGTCCCTTTAAGTGGACAAGACTGTGATTAAAAAATAGGGAACGCGAATTTTTTAAGCGTGTGTGACTGTGATACCCCAACAACAAAGATGATGCCATTGTCACTTGACGAATTAAACAAGCAAATTTATGATTGCAGGAAATGCAGGCTCTGGCAAGGAGCAAAACACGCGGTACCCGGCGAAGGACCGCTAAACGCTAAAGTCATGTTAATAGGGCAAAATCCTGGTTCTGAAGAGGACGAAACAGGCAGGCCTTTTGTGGGCAGAGCCGGAAAATTCTTAACAAAGATTCTAGCTGAGCATGGCATAAGACGCGAGGACGTTTTTATATCAAATATTGTAAAACATGTTTCTCCCAAAAATAGAAAGCCTTACCCTGATGAGGTGGCGGCTTGCGTACCCTACTTAAATGTGCAAATTAACATTATTAAACCAAGAATAATCGTTTTGCTGGGTGCTTCGGCTAAAGAAACCCCACGGTTAGAAGGCATAGAGTACATCCAAGTTATCCACCCATCTGCTGCCATGCGATTTACACAAATGGGCGAGAAATTTAGGGGGCAAATAGCCGAGTTAGCAAAAAAAGTAAACAAAACTAATAATTAAACACAAATTCTCTGGACAGTTATTCTAATTGTTTTAATCGTTATTGTGACAACAATCAATATGTTTTGTAAAAAGCTATTTAGTCAGTAATGACTGTTATTCATTTATCTTCTCTTGTTTTGAAAAAAGAATTCAGATCCCAAAAACGGTCATTTTGAAACTTTTATATATTGCAGATAACAATTCACTGTTGAGTGTCATGGCTGAAGTTTGTTCAACGTGCGGGCTCCCTAAGGACTTATGCGTTTGTGGGGAAATAGAAAAAGAGCAACAGAGAATACGCGTTAGACTTGAAACACGAAAATTCGGTAGACCAAGCACCGTCATTGATGGCATGGAAGATAAAAACATAAACTTAGCAAACATTGCACAAAAACTAAAAACATATTGCGCGTGCGGAGGAACCAGCAAAAATGGTCAAATTATGTTGCAAGGCGATCATCGGGACAGAGTTCGTGAATTCTTAATAAAAATGGGTTATCCGACAGAAAACATCGAAGTACAATAATCCGAAGCATAAACAGAGATGCAACGTCATGAAAAAAATTGATGATATACGTGAAGTGTTCAAAGCCGCTAAGCATCAAAAACCGGCTCAGATTTTTTGTCCAAGATGTTGTAGTCCAAAAATTCGCTTAACAAGTAGCTTAGCTATTTGGTTAACTCCTAAGCAATATTATTGTGAAGATTGCCGCTATATTGGCATTGTAGTTATGGAGCTTGAAAAAGAAAAAGAAGAAACTAATGTTTGATTAAAAAATGCCTTAATCAGGCAACTCAAGATTTAATTGCTTTTTAAGTGTCTTATAACGATTGCGTACTGTAACTTCTGTTACACCAGCGGCTTCTGCAATGTCTTTCTGAGTCTTTTTCTCGCCATTTTGCAGGCAAGCAATGTAGAGGGCTGCAGCGGCTAATCCCATGGGGTCTTTTCCAGCGGCAGCACGTTTGCGTCTTGCGTCTCTTAGAATTTGTATGGCTGCTCCTTGAGTTTTTCCTGAAATTCCGGTTTTTTCTGCGATTTTAGATACGTAAGTCAATGGATCTGCGATTGGCATGTGTACATCAAGTTCACGTAACAATAGTCTGTAGCATCTTGCAACGTCTTTCTTATCAACTAGACTTGCTTCAGCGATTTCACGCAATGTACGGGGAGTTCCGCTTCCACGGCAAGCAGCATAAAGTGCGGCAGCAGCTATTGCAGCAATTGATCTTCCTCGAACTAACCCTTTGTCTAAAGCTTTACGGTAAACGACGGCAGCTTTTTCTTTAATTGGCGGAGGTATGTAGACTTTGTCTGAAAGACGATCGAGCTCCGCCATGGCTTGGGCTAGGTTTCGGTCGATTGATGAGTGGACTCGGCTTCGTATTTGCCATTTTCTTAGGCGCCACATTTGTAGTCGTGTGGATAGAGGTAGTTTTCTTCCGAAAGCGTCTCTGTCGACTTGGCTAATGGCTGTGGATAATCCTTTGTCATGAACTGAATAGGATGTTGGGACACCAACTCGGCTTCTGGATGCTTTCTCTTCTTGAGTAAAAGCTCGCCACTCGGGTCCTTTATCCATCATTTGTTCATAGAGAACCAAGCCGCAGTCGCCACATACAGTTTCGCCTGTGTCATAATCGTGAACTAGATTTTCGCTACCGCATTCCGCACACTTGTCAGATAATCGCGCCTGTGGTTTAACTTCTTTTTTGCTCAATTTTTTCTCTCCGTTTCGACATGCGTAGAACCGTCACCATGTCCATTTTAGGGTAGAAATAGTACATTCGGCCCGCGCAAACTAAGCTGATGAACGTTGCTATTATTTAAGCTTTGTGGTATTAATAAAGTTATTGCACACAATACTTTCGATTCACCAACGATAAATCAAGTTAATCGATGGAAAATAACATAAAAAATTGCTTAGCTACATTTAAATACCCAGATAATCCGCAGCCCGTTAAAACGCGCTGCCATCGTCTTATAATTTCATGAAGACTGTTCTTTAATAGCCTCAATTTTTTAAAAAGATTATCGGTGTGACAAGCGTCGTTAGGTTCTTTTTGATGAATATTAGTGTTGATGTGTAAGAACGCTTATTAGGAAAAAAATTGTCCTTAGAGTTTAGTACCGACCAAAAAAAGCGTTGTAGCCCGGTGGTGTAGTGGTCAAGCATAGAGGGCTTTGGACCCTCCGACGAGAGTTCGAATCTCTCCCGGGCTACCATCCTCTATAGAATATTTTACGTTTTCTAAAATGGATACTATGGGCTCGCAAACTAAACATTTTTTTTCGTTACTAAAGATTGTTCGAAGTTTTCTAAAATGAACAAATATTTTGATTACCGACAAATATGGCTTTGTCACAATGTTGCGCGGAATCCTCTAAGTACTTCTTTTATTGATTGGATAAGGGGATGCTTGACTTGCACTGGTTCTTCCAGTTTTTCTAGGCGTTCTACTCTCCAGTATATTGGCGGATGACTGTCTAACCCAAGCCATTCTTGCAACCGAAAACTGGGCGCTCGTTCAAAAAGTAAGCGTCGGAAACCTATTTTTTCTAATGAATTGGCCAAAACCTTCGGATGTCCCATAATTATAGCTGACGTTAGGTCAGCACGAGCTTCGAAGAATTTTGCGATGAAGAAAATGAGAGTCATAACTGCAAAGAAGTAAACAAAGAATAGTAAAGACAAAAATATTGCAGGAAACAGTGCGAGCAGTATATAGAATCGGAATACGAATTCGACGCTTAGTAGTCCAAAGAGGATAAGCGGGTCTCTACCTTTTAAGTGACCGAACTCATGTCCTAAGACACTAACGACTTCAGGTTCTTCCAGCTGAACAAGCAAGCCTGTAGTCACAAGAACTATGCCACGGCTGGGACTAGGACCCGACGCTGCAGCATTTGGAACCATAGTATTTGTAACGACGATTTTAGGTACTTTATAGCCGAAACGGTCAGCCACCTTCTTCACTACATCGTACACATTAATTTTTTTCGCTGACAGGCTGCCTTCCCTACAGGAGACGTTGTATTTGGAAAAGACACCTTCGGCTTCGCTGCAATTGATTTCTCCATGTTTAACCATTATTTCTTGGTAAACCTCATTTTTGATTGCTGCCAGTTGCTCTGGCGGAATCTGTTTATAATCGTCTAGCGTACCAAGTGAACCAATTGGCGGTTTGTATTCTAAGAAATGAATAAAGGGGTTGTCTTTGGTGATGGTCCAGTCGCCTGATCTGGCAATTATTCGGTCGGAGAAGAAAACGAAAACAAACTGCGACGCAATCAGGATTATCGGAACAGACCAGAAATATTGGGGGTAAAAAGTGCTGACACCGATGAATAATCCTAAACCCATAACTATGAACACGAATGAGAGCAGAACTTGGGTTTCTAGAAAGATACGTTGAAAACTTTTTTCGTGAATCCTGACCTTTTCAGGAACAATTTTTTGACCTTCCTGCCAAGCAAAATACCATGTTACTCCCCGAGCTTTTTCCTCAAACAACTCAGTTGCAATAACTACGTCTTGTCTGGCTTCAGCGATAACTTTGTCGGGCACCTGCGAATCGAGAGGCGTTATTGTAATATTGACTGAATCCGTGCCCGCTACTTTTACTTGCAACATTGGCTTTCCTTGCGCATCAATGATAACGTAGGAGAGTCGTTTACTATTGGATGAAATTTCTTCAGATATGCTTGTGAAACGTAGTTTTTGGGGAACCAAATATTGTTTGTATATGAAGTCGAATAGTTTTTCGTAGTAGCTTGTAGGAACTTCTGTATCAATTTTATAAGAAACAGACAATGCTCGATTGCCTTCTAAATCTTAAAAGTGCTGTTCTTAAATTAAAACATGTGCTTCAATGATTATTAACCCTGCGGTTATTGCAATCCCGAACAAGCCCGCCAATTACCACGAACGTAAAAATCAAGTATTGTGTTGCTTTTTATTCTCCTTGACCAAGAAAGCATTAATCTTACAGAATTTGAACGAAAAACGTTGAGTAATTCTCCATAATCAACTACTTTTCTCTTAAAAATATGAAATGACGAGGTCTCTATTTATTTTCAGGAGGCTGGTTGCCTATCGATGAATCGTTAGATAATTGAGCTTTTTCAACCATAACCACCAAACCCTTCAAAGCCTTGACTCGGACTGGCTCGCCTTCCATTATGTCTCCAGATAAAGATTCTGCACTCCAAATTTCCCCTACAACTCTAACCTCACCTTTAGGTTTGAGGTCAGTGATTGCTATGCCTACTTTGCTAATCATGGCTTCAGGACCCGTAAGTTTGGCGCGGTGTCTAACTGGTCCAATTACCCATCGGATGTATAACCCTATGATTATTCCAAAAGCTACTAGTAAACCTAGTTCAACTTCTACAATCTCCGTTATCGGTGATGGCGAATAAGGTAAACCTAACGTAAGATAGTAAATGCCAAATGCACCTAGCACAACGCCCGCCATAAGTGCAAACCCATGTCCAAGCTTTAACTCAGCAACAATCAATGCTGCTGCAATAACTAATATGACGATCCCAAGTATTGAAGCCCCAATTATCTCAGCTCCAACTAGACCTGCTACTATAGCTATAACACCTAAGATAGACAGCACGATAGTTGGATGGTAAATATCAAGCACAATAGCGATGATGCCCACCAGAAAAAGAATGCCGTCCAAAGTCGCGTTACTCAAAGCGCTGATCAATTGCTCATACAAGTTTTCACTTAGTTGAACTTGAGGGTTTCCAGATAACCCCAACTGGTTAAGGGCATCAGAAAGTGAATTAGCCAAGCCATCGGCAACGTGGATAGCTACTGCTTGATTTGCAGTAAACGCTTGATTAGATTGAACCATGACGTAAACGGCGGTAGTGTTACGCCCCCAGTTCTCAGCAAGACTTGTAAGCAAACTAAGCATGGCAGCTTGCGTATGATTCTGCTCCAATGCGGTTCCCCCGATTATGTACGGTGTGCTTGGGCCAATTATGGAGCCGGGTGCCATGAGAATCTCGTTTGTTGCCATTGCAATGTAGCTGCCAGCTGAGGCGCCTAAGCCGTTTGGCACAATAAATGTGTAGGTTGGGATCCCTGATTGATTCGCCGATGTTATTGAGGCTATGATGGAGAGCATGTCGTTGAGGCTTCCGCCAGGCGTATTCATCTCTATGACTATGGCAGCTGCATTTTGGCTCTGTGCAGTGGAGACTACTCGTGACATAAACGCCGCTGAGCCAGGATCTACCTGAACATTAAAATCTGCTATGACAACAACATTGCCGCTCCCTGATGAAACAAGTTGGGTGGAGGCTTCACTTGAAGCTGAGAACCCACTTAAAATAAGCAAAAGCGACCCTGCAACAAATATACTTAAAATTATCGAGGAACCAAAAACTTGTTTTTTTAATTTAAGCATTTTCTTCTAAATTTCCTATTTGATAGGCTGCCTATAAGGTTTGGTATAACTATGCCCAAGCGGTTTAGAAGACTTTCATTTATTTGATAAGTAGAAAATCTTTTTGCACTAAATTTACTAGGATCCAAGCATAGAATAGATTTCCTATTCATTTTCCACTTTATGCCAAAGCTGGCTTTTTCGACGTAACCTGAGTTGCCAACTTAAAATTGCTGCAAGAGCAACTAAGGCTATCATTATTGCAACAATAAGCGTGTAAAACGCAGTTGAATCTAAGCCTAAGATTTGGGGCAGCCATAAGTTAGTCGCGCCTGTTGTGGTATACATAGTGCATCCAGTTAAGTTTGAGGTTGCCGCAACCATGATGCCCGTTTGCTTGTCCCAATAATAAGTAGTCTGGTTTGCGTCACCTGTAATGACTGTTCGTTGGGCGCCTCCAGCTTCAATTTTTTCAAAACCTGTTATTGTTATGTTGCCTTCGTAGCCACTGTTGTATTTATCGCCTGGTTGGAGATTTGTAGGTATGAAGAATCCGTCGCCGATTGCGCCTGTCGCTACGTTGAGAGTTATTCCATTTTCTGGATAAATGGTTCCATTTGCATATCCGGTTAAAACGTCAGTATGTATATTTTCCCCTTGAACGCTTTTTATGTCAATTCTTCCCCATGTTATGTTGAATTCCGGGGGTGGAGTGCCTGTTTCTTTTACGTTATATTTTATCCAGTCGCCTTTTTTTACATGAACGGTGTAGTCGGGAGATGTTGCTGCAGATAAAGCGGGTGCAATGAGTATTATGATTAAAGAAATAGCTATAATGGCAAATTTGCTCATTGTGGGATCAGTAATGTTGTTTGTGGCTCTTGTGCTTTTAAAAGTTATCAATAATGAAGTTGCCTCTTCACGGAGTGCTTTGCTGCAGATTCTTAAGGACGGAAAGAAGTCAATCGTTTAGCAAAGAGAATTAATTAGCATCTACTTATTTTTTACAAATGTTTCAGGATCAATCTGCTTGCGTTTTCCATCCTTATCAACAACGTAAAAGCGGAAGTTATATTCATCGCAATAATTCTTAACCCGAATATACTCTTCCTGATTGCCTTCAAACATTTCAGGGGTAGCTATTTCGCAAATTCGAGTTAAACATCCCTTCTTTTCTGCTTTAATGTCAGGCAGATAGCCCTTACCTATCGTGGATGGCTTCTCGTAACCCTCTAAATCAGCTTTAACATTCCAATTATCGCGTTTTAACTTTTCAGCGACGGCTCTGACACATTCATCATGACTATTTTCGGCTTTACTTTTTTTCTCAGTCAAGTTAAACACCTTTAGTCAACGCAATTTTGCCAAGCACACTAATGAGTTGTTCCAATTAACTCTTTTAAGTTTGGCTATTCCTGACACAATCAACCCTGAAAAAGAAACGGTAGCAATTA
>CAVYXL010000002.1:0-107084 GCA_963772505.1 Candidatus Bathyarchaeota archaeon | reverse complement strand
TACAATGCCGATTTTTTGCCGCAGTCTTTGAAAAGATTTTGAGGTTACGTCTTCACCGAGAACCCTGATTTCTCCCTTCTCAGGAGATAAAAGCCCAGCTATGAGCAAAATAAGGGTTGATTTACCTGAACCATTTGGACCCAGCAAGGCTACTCGTTCGCCTTTTTGGATTTCAAGCGACACGTCAGATATTGCTTTCACTCCGGCTGGATAGCTGAATTTTACGTTTTTTACTGAGATTATTGGTTCCGACATGATTTGACGCCTTTTATAACAGTAGTGCGATTAACCCAAATATTATTATTATCGATGATGCAAATAACGCATCAAGCCACCTAAAAGAGGGTAACGCCAATTTATGGTCGTTTTCTATGCTGAAGCCGCGTGACTTCATTGCAAGGTAAACTCTTTCGGAGCGTTCATAGGTGCGGATGAACAGGGCAGCGAGGATGGCGCCAAAGTCTTTTAAGGCTTGATAATTCATGGTACGTCTGTGGATGTAGGTTCGGGCTTCTTTAGCTATCAAAAAACTCTGCACTTCATGCACCGACACAAAGAAGTACCGGTAAGTCAAGCTAAACAATTGAATAATGACTGCGGGAATTCTTAGTGAAGCAAGGAGCCTTAGCAGTTTTTCAAAGCCAAGGGATACGACCAGAAGAGTCAACGAGGCAACGCAAAACCACACACGAACTGTGAAAACCAAAAACTTAGTGACTCCTGCAGATGTAATTGCTAAAGTAAAGAGCCCAAAGTTTGTTGAGGTTACTGCTTGCCCAGGCGTTATAAAAAGTATGGGTATGGAGATTAATGCTGCGAAGGCGGGGATCCAGAGGGTTCTGGAAAGAAGATATTTTAATGGGACTCTGGAGGCTAATGCCAAAATGAATGGGATTATGCAGATTAGTAGTAAGTAGGGAAGGGAAAAAATGAAGAGGGAAGCCACTATCATGAAAACAACTACTATGAGGTTGATAAGCGGGTTGATGCTTTGCATCAGGCCGCGCTTATGCTCAAGTCTTCAACATAGACCAGTGACTCCGAACCATCGACTATATCCCGTAGGGACTGGGGAACTTTCATGTTAACTGGCTCTTTTTTTGCTGTGAACGATTTTAGCAACTACCAGCCCCAGACAGAAGAGCCCCAATGTTCCAAATATGCCAACAATGAGAAGACCCCAAGTATTCTCTAAGCCAGGAATGTTGTAGCCGTCAAATGGTGCATGATAGATTGGCTTCTCTTCGGCACCCATTTTTCCTGCCTGTTTATCCAATGTTTCGAACGAGTAAGATAATACGAATGTGCCGACTAAGACGAATATCATCGCTATTGCGAGGATTAGTATTATGGTTCGTTTAGTTGTTAATGGCAAGTTTTTCACCTCACTCCTTAGCCTGCTTCTTTTGCTCTGGTGCTTGCTTGTTTTCCTCCTCAACGTCATCCTTGTTTTGGAGTTGAGGAATCCTTTTGAGGATGGGGCTTTGCATTAACAGGTCTGGCCGTAGTTTTAGCAGCGTTCCTACCAGTATGGCTGTGATTATGCCTTCTCCGACGCCTATGATTGAGTGATTTAATGCCATTGCTGGGACTGCAACGTTGATTCCATACTGGAAAACTGGCTGAGAAAGCCCTAGTTCTGTGCCTGCTGCGATAGCTGCTAGTACGTCGCCTGCGAATGCAGACACAAAAATTACGGCATATAGTTTGTTGCCTTTTACTCCGACTAACTTGTAAAGCAGCAGAAAGACTGCACAGGGAACAATTACTCCAATTATTGCCATGTTCAAGATGTTTGCTCCAAGACTTGTGAGTCCACCGTCACCAAAAAGCAGTGCCTGCAAAACCAAGATTACGGTTATGCCGATGCCACCTGCAAAGGGTCCAAGAATTAAACCCATGGAGGCTCCGCCAGCAGGTGAGCTGTAGTCCCGCCGACGACAGGCCAATTCATCATCATAGCCGCAAAGAAAAGCGCACATAGAAGACCCAGTATTGGAACCTGTTTCTCTGTGAGTTTGACGTTCTTTATACAGATTGCCAACCAAATAATGGAAATTATAAACGCTGGAACGAAAACATACGCTGTTAGATATCCATCAGGTATATGCATATTTTGTTCTCCTTTTCCCTTTTTCAAGTAATACGATTGTTAAAAAAAGTATTACTTAAATATAAGTGTTACTTTATTTGAAAAAAGTATTACCGTCAAATCAGGGTAAAACAATGAAAAAACAACAATCAGTCATCCGAAAAAATAGCCTTTAAAGAGCGTTCCAACGCATATTCGAAGGCATCGAAGACGAAATTGCCCCCTAACCGCAAACGCAAAATTCAACCACACGACCCGCAAAACCGACGAAAACACCTTAAAACTCACTCTTGCCTACATTGAGGATACATCGAAGCTTGTTGCAATATTAAAAAACCTAATCAAACTGTTAATCGAAAACACAAGCTAAAGTTATTTCTTAATTTTGCTGCTCGATAAGCAATCAAAGTGGCCACTGCGCCCGCTGCAACCCCTGAATCAATATTAACTACAGCCAACCCCAATGAACAAGACTGCAACATAGCCATAAGCGTGCTCACACCCTTTTCGCCAAACCCGTAACTGTTCGAGGTGGGCACAGCAATCACTGGGACATCAACCAACCCACAAACTACCGACGCCAATGCACCTTCTCGACCAGCCACAACAATGATTACGTCAACATCGCTTACAAGGATCGCTTTTAGCGGTTCAAGTAATCGATGAATACCTGCAACGCCGACATCATAAAATGCGGTAACAGCGCAGCCCATTTCTTGGGCGATAAGTTTGGCTTCTTCAGCAATCGGGATGTCGAGGTGCGAGCCGTTAAAATTCCGATTCTGCCCCCACTTGGCTTAATGCTGAAGTCTTTGTTTTTGATTATTACCATTTTAGCTTTATCATTAATTTCTACATTCCCATCGCTATTTTGGAATACCGCTTTAACCGCTGCTACATGCTCTTTGCACACCGGCTAACAATCGCCCGCCCACACTTTTCAACCATACCTTGAAATTTCTGCGACGTCGCTTGCGGTTTTGCCTTCAGCTAAAATAATTTCTGGAATCCCCTTGCGTAGTCCCCGATCGCCATCCAATTGGCTAAACACCCAACTTCGTCAATGACAAGAAGCTGCAAGACTTTTTCCGCCTCAGCAGGCGAAACCTCTCCAATAGCAACCTTGTCTAAAACTTCTCTTAGCGATGACATAAACAGACAATATTTAAAAAACGCCTGATAATATATCTATTATGCTTGCTTGATTTAAACAGATTTTTGTGATACCTTATGTTGAAATCGAACAAAATTCTGGTGATTGATTGTCAGGCTTCAGGTGTTGCAGGAGATATGATTTTAGGGGCACTACTGGACCTTGGAGCAAACGTTGACAAAGTTACTTGCGCCATAAAAACTCTGGAGAAACCGGAGTATGGTTACCAAAACATAAAAATCGAAATTAAGGAAGTGATGCGGGGCGAGTTTAAAGCCAAACAAATCGACGTAACTTCCGAGTCAGCCCATAGAAGACACGGCAGCGAACTCATTGTATAGTGGAAAAAGCCGCCGCAAACCTCAAGTTATCCGCAAAAGCAAAAGAATTCGCTTCTAAAGTTATTCACACACTCGTCAGCGTAGAAGCAGACTTACACAAAACCACCTTTGACGACGCTCATCTGCATGAGGTGGCACTTGTGGACACTGCCGCGGAGATATTGGGCGTTGCTGTGGCGTTGGATGATTTGGGATTGTTTGAATCAAAAATTTATTCTACGCCGCTGGCTGTAGGCGGTGGCACTTTTCGTTTTCGCATGGCATGACTTCAAGCCCTGCACCTGCAACTTTGGCAATTCTTCAATCAATGAATTTCCCGTTCCACGGCGGACCAATTGAAGTCGAGTTGGCTACCCCGACAGGTGTGTCGATTTTGGTTAATTTGGTAGATGAGGTTACGCGGTTTTATCCCTCTATTGTGCCTCTAAAAGTTGGGTATGGTGCGGGAACCAAAGAGTTCCTTGATGTGCCTGCGGTGTTAAGATTCACTATAGGCAACTCAGTGGACAGCGGATTGGTTCGAGACGAGATTGCTGTTTTAGAAACCAATATTGACGATGCTACGGGCGAAATTTTAGGGTACGCAATGGACAAACTGCTAAGTGAAGGTGCCAAAGATGTTAGCATTATCCCTATGTTTACTAAAAAGAATCGCCCAGGCCAAATAATCAAAGTGATTGCAGACCAAAAGGATGCCCACGCCTCTCTAAAATCCTCATTGACGAAACAGGCACCTTAGGCGTCCGCGTTTACTACTGCGAACGACACATCATTAATCGAGAAATCTACACGGTTGATTTGCAGTTGATGGGCAATAAGGAAACTGTAAGGCTAAAAGTTGCTAAAGACGCTAAAGGCGAAATTATCCGCATAAAACCTGAATATGAGGACCTTAAGAGGTTAGCGGAGAAAACTAAAAAGCCTCTGCGAGAACTCTCGGAGCTTGCAGTTGCTAAGATGCAGGAAAAATTTGTTAAATAGGTGGTTTCATTGCAAGTACTTAATCGTAAACTCGAAGAACTAAAACGTTTCATAGCTGACAAGGGAAAAGACGGCGTTATCATAGCTTTTTCTGGCGGCGTAGACAGCTCAACTTTGGCTGCGATTAGTCACGAGGTTTTAGGTGAGAAGGTAGTGGCTGTTATTGCCCAGTCGCCAACTTACACGTCAGAAGAGCTGCGAGACGCAAAGCAAATTGCCCAAGACATAGGCGTTAAATTGTACGTGGTTGAAACCAACGAGTTGGATAACCCAGATTTTAACCGCAACCCTGAGAATCGCTGTTACTACTGCAAAAAGGAGCTTCTCCAAACTCTCCTTGCATTCGCACATAAAATAGGGTTCGAAGCAGTCTTTGAAGGCACAAACTTTAGCGACTTAAACGACCACCGACCAGGGTTTAAGGCTGTCCAAGAAGCAAAAAACGTGTATAGCCCATGGATGATTAACGGATTTACCAAGAACGAAATTCGCCAAATAGCTAAATCCATGGGACTGAGCGTTCATGATAAGCCCGCTTTAGCTTGTTTAGCTTCAAGAATCCCATTTAATGAAAAGATAACTGCTGAAAAGTTATGTAGAATCGATAAGGCAGAGCAAGCAGTAAAGGCGATAACTGGAGTTAAGCAAATTCGAGTTAGAGACCATAACGGGTGGCAAGAATAGAAGTTGGAAAAGTTGAAAGAGGTCTCCTTTGCAATTTGGAAGTTCAGGACAAAATAACTAACGAATTAAAGCATCTTGGCTTCAAATATGTTACTGTTGACTTAGACGGATATCAAACTGGAAGCATGCTTCGATTACTCCCAAAATAACCTTACACGTTAACGCTCCTTGGGTTTTAGTCGCTAAGTATGCAAAGAAAAGAGGATTGTGCGAGTGAAGTCACGAGCCTTTCAGGGTACAATCCCATCCCCAGCTCCACTACTGAACACATAGATTTTCAACAGTTTCTTAGAAAGCATATTCGTGAATGCTCTTCTGAAACATATCAAGAGAATTCGGAGACTGGGAAAAGTTGGAGATTTAGAGAACCCTGAACAAATAAAGAACTTAATTTGCACCTATCAATCGACCGAAAGCTACAAGGAATTATTGACCAATGCCTATGACTATTGGATAAAGTTTAGAGGTTTAAATTGGAACAAGCCGAGATTTACAAGAGAAGACAAACCAATTTTTTTTCCCCTTGAAGCCGAACTCATATCCTTACTCAATTTTGGGTTATTTGCGTTTTTTAAACAACTTAGCATCGTCCATTGCGCAAACAAATTCAAACGCTTTCAATTAGTTCGCTGAACTCTCGAACAGTCTTGGCAACTTTGCAAACAAGTTGATCGTTGTCATCAAATTCTATAAGTTGTATGTAGAACAATGTGTTCTTGATGCTCACAAAATTCTTTGTGGCAAACATCTACCCAATCGTAAAATGTTTAACTTACGAGATTATGAAGCTGGCGTATCGTTGAATTGATAAAATTAATAATAAGAAAGCGCTCTCCATATGAAGATGCCAATTTGTTGGCGGTCTCGACTAATCATTGTTTAACTGTTGCTTAGAAGGGCCATTACCAAAAGTGATAGTAAAACTAAATGAATTTTTAGTGCTCATAACTGCTTGAATATTTTGTATTCTTTGTTCTATAGTTGGATGTGTATGAGGAATTAATTTAGAAAGCCAACTGGTTTTTTGTGGACGAAGCCTCGCTAAGGCAGATATCATGGCTGATCCATTAACGAACTCGACGGCACTTAGGTCAGATTCAGTTTCTTGTTTTCTAAACCATTTAGCGTTAACATAATACGAACCAAATAAAAAGAAAACGAAAGACAGAAACACTGTCGATGCAATGAACAGAAATGAGCCAGAGTTAATAAAAAACAGGTAACCTACCACAACAGAAAGCACCGCAGCGGGAAGAACCGTTCGAGGCAATCTCTTTGCAACATGTTTTTTTGCTATGTGATTAAATTCGTGGGCGCCAACTGCAAGAACTTCATAAGGCGAAAGCATTTGGTAATAATTGGAGTTAAAGACAAGCGCGTCAGAGTAGGCTAAGCAAGGAATAGGAAGAATACTCGATTTGTAATAGCGATGGAACCTATCTTTTTTGAGGATTGAAGTTGCCTTCATACTCTCTGCTAGTGTATCAAGTGTTTGCATTTCAAATGGTTGTGCTCTAAGCAGTCGCACCATAATGGAGCTTATTAATCCCATTTTCTATCGTCCAAACGATTGATAGTTACTCTATAGGGGCTTACCTTTTAAGAGCGTGTGTTCCAACTGCTGCCCCTATAAAAACGGCTAAACGGATACTATACCATCAGTACTGTAAACCATAAACGTGGTGGGAATCGTTTGGATCCGAGGGTTAGGCTCTGCTTGTCTACAGTTTAAGCTCATTTTTTATAAGCAGGTTTGAAGACGGAGGATCGGTAATCTGTATGCAGACAATCTCTCCGAAATCTAAGCAGGGTAGGAATCGCACTTGAACTCAAAAGACCGCCCTCAGAGCCTTTGCTAAAGCCGTTGATTTGATGCGAACCTTAAGCTTATTTGATGTCTTATGACCTTGTTTTGTTTGTTCGAATGCGAAGAGAAAATCTGAAAAACTTTCCGCCATACCTTTAGATTTCGGGAGACCCTATCCACGCTGGACACAGTGTACGTGAAAAAACATCTTTTCTTCAAATAGTCAGATACGAGATTGTTTATTTAGGCATATCCATAATCACTATTAGAAAAAATTTCACGGTAAGCTAATGGTAAAAATCATAAATAGAGAAAAGTTAATCGAAAACGGAGAAACATCAAATATTCGCAGAGGTCGTGATTTAGCTCTTCAGTGCCTTGAGCAAGCTGCTAACGCTGCAGAACCTAAGCTGCTTATTAAGGCCAAGATGAAAGTTGAGAACGATCAGCTCCAGGTTGAAGGTTGCACGTTTGACTTAAGAAAGTTCAAAAATGTTTACGTAGTAGGGGGAGGCAAAGCAGGCGGTAAAATGGTGCAAGCAATAGAAGAGATACTGGGCAACCATATAACCGCTGGAGTCGTAAACATTCCTTATGGCACAGGCCAAAAAACCAAAGTTATAGAACTCAATGAAGCCCGCCACCCAGTTCCTGACGAAGCAGGAGTAGTAGGCACTTTCCGCATTATGGCCATAGTTGACCAAGCAAAAGAAGATGATTTAGTTATTTGCCTGATTTCAGGCGGCGGGTCAAGTCTAATGCCGCTTCCTATCAAAGGCATATCACTTGAGGATAAGCAAACACTTACAAATGCACTTCTTAAAAGCGGCGCCGAAATAACTGAAATCAATGCAGTTCGAAAACATCTTTCAGCGTTTAAAGGTGGATGGCTCGCAAAAAAAGCGTATCCGGCAACGCTCCTAAACCTTGTGCTCTCAGATGTCATGGGAGACCCACTCGATTCAATCGCCTCCGGTCCGACAGTTCCTGATAAATCAACATTTAGCGATGCCAAAAAAATCCTTGAAAAATATGATTTATGGCTGAAGGCACCAGTTTCCATTCGCAAGATTCTCTCAGAAGGTGAAAGAGGTTTGATCCAGGAGACACCTAAACCAAATGATCTCGTTTTTGAAAAAGTTCACAATTTAGTGATTGGTAACAACCTTACCGCTAGCTTGGCCGCCATTGACTTCTTAGCTTCTAAAGGACTTAACACATTATTACTGGCTGATTTTTTAAAGGGAGAGGCTAAAGAAGTAGGAAAAGCACTAGCAAAATTTTCAAGCAAAGGCTTCGTTTGCATGGGTACTTCTAGATCATTTGGCGTTGTCGCTGGCGGAGAAACAACTGTGATCGTTAAAGGAAAAGGTGTAGGCGGCAGAAATCAAGAATTGGTATTGTCCGCCGCTTTGAACCTTAACGAATCAGAGGAATGCGTAATTGCTTCTTTTAGTACAGATGGAGTTGATGGACCAACAGCTGCTGCAGGAGCAATTATTGATGGGTGCACGCTAAGACGATCAAAGCAATTAGGGTTGGATCCGGAAAAATTTCTTGCTAATAATGATTCGAACAGTTTTTTCTCAAAACTCGGGGACCTTATCTGCACAAGCGCAACGGGGACCAATGTTAACGATGTGTGTGTGATTATTGCTTTGAAAGATTAAATTTAACTTTTGTGAGTCTGTTGTTTTTAACATTTTCTTTAATATTTGTCTTTTATTTTTTGAAAATATATAGTTCAAGATCGCTATCGTAAGCGAATGCTATTTTAGAATGCATGCATAATGCAGGTGGACCAAGTATGAATAAAGAAGATTCTGCACTATCGTTAGATGCTCGAGTATATCTGCACGACATTGAAAAAGCAGATATTTTGGTAGGTATCCCGTCTTTCAATAATGTGCTGACAGCAAGTTATGTTATTTCTCAAGTTACCAAGGGTTTAGATACTTATTTTCCCAAATTTAAGTCTGTAATCTTTGTGTCAGATGGAAACTCAAAGGATGAAACTCTGACCTCAGTCAAGAAACTAGATTTGCCTTCCGAGGTAAAGCTAATTCCAGCCATTTACATGGGTATATCGGGGAAAGGAAGGGCAGTTAGGGCTATTTTTGAGGCAGCAACCCAGTTAGAAGTAAAAAGTGTTGCCCTAGTAGATTCAGATTTACGTAGCATAACTCCCGAGTGGATGCAACTGTTAATTGCCCCGACAATGGAAGGAACAGGTTTTGTAGCACCCTATTACAACCGACGCAAATATGACGGAACAATAACCAACTTTTTATGTTATCCAGTAACAAAAAGCCTTTTCGGCAAAGATATCAGGCAACCTATAGGAGGAGATTTTGGTCTTTCTATCGATTTGGTAAGAGACCTTTTAGATTCCTCCATGTGGGAACTTCCAGATGTTTGCCGTTTCGGAATCGACATCTTTGAAACCTATACCGCACTTGCAAAGGGGTACAAAGTAAAACAAGCTCGTTTGGGCGTAAAAAATCATGATGCCAAAGACCCTTCCAGCCAATTAGCTTCTATGTTTCGTCAAGTCATCAATATCATGTTTACTTCAATAGAATGCTATGAGCCAGTTTGGACGGCGATAGAGGGTAATTCCACCACAGAATTATTCGGCGATGTAAAAAGCAATAGCACACCAGAACAAATTCAAGTTTCCATGCCCGCAACGATTGAAGCATTCAAAAACAACTATGACAGTTACGACACCATTTACAAATCATTTCTAGAACCTGAAATCCTAAATAAATTTGAACAACTCCGACTAATGGAACAATCAAACGTTGATTTTCCTTCGGAAATCTGGGCAAAAACGGTCTATTCATTCATCGCAGAATTTCATAAAAACCCAGTTTACGGCAGAGAGAAATTGATAGACGCTTTGAGGGTGCTATGGATTGGTAGGATTGCTGCTTTCCTGAAAGAAACTTGGACAGAGTCTGAGGAAGAGTCTGAAGCACGAGTAGTTGAAGAAGCAAAAACCTTTGAAAAACTCAAGCACTACTTTATTGACAAATATCAATCATCTTAAATTTGTCAATTGCGCTCGAGCAATCGACTCGATTTCTTCCCAAACGGCTTTTTTATCAGCTTTTTTATTTACAAAAAAGGGCTTATCAACAATTTTTAGCATAGTTAAATCGTTAGCGCTATCTCCAACGCCTATACTGAAGATTCTTTCAAACTGCTGCAAATACAGGTTTTTTAAAATTGAGGTTGCTTTTCCTTTATCACAATTCCCCAGAGCATGCAGATATCTTCCACCTTGGGTATAACAAAGACCCTCGCCGCTAATAGCATCTAAAACCTCTTTCTCTTTTCCACCAATAATCTTGAATGGTTCACTATATTCTCTTTTTTTAGCAAGTCGCGCCAAATAAAGTGGAAGCCCACTGTCTTTTGCGATCCCTTCCGCAGTCATGTCTCCAAATCCTACAATATGCGCGCGTTCACGATTTCTAACAATATTCAATTTTTCACGGATGATGCAGTAAGCGGTACCAAGTTCAATCATGTTATAACCTTGCAGCCGCCTTGTAAATTCATATTGTATCTTAAAATAATTCTCAGGTATCAGGATTGCTGAACCATTTTCAATTATAAATGGATCAGTTATCTGCCATTTGTTTCTGTAAAAATCAATTTCATTTCTTGTTTTACTGCTGGCAAAAACAATGGAGACATTTATCGATTGAAGCTGATAGATAATTGGTTCTATTTGATCATATTCATACTTATCGTTTAGGAGACTTCCATCAAGGTCTGCGAAAACAATAATCTTTAAGCCTTCAGGATTCAATAGCTTTTTCCCTGAGCCTTTCTCGAATATCAGGCATAGCTGCCATAGTTCTTAACCAATCAGGCAATTGAGCTTTTACTGGGCTATTCAAATATTTTTTCCCGCCTGAAATAATAACTGAAGACAAAGCATCTACCGTAACCTCTTCTTCATGCCTATCAAAATCAAGATTATTGCAAGTAGCATCAGCATGATATTGCCTTATTTTATCCTGCGCCAACCGCCTATAAGCCACATAAAGACTAGTGAGAAAAGGTTCAGAGACGTCTATGTTTTCGGTTTCAGTCAAAGTTCTCAATAAAGTTACAAAACTGTCTTCAGCGGTTGTCATTAATTCGTTGGCTTCAATTTGCTTATGTCTGTGATCATAGAATCCAAGGTCAATTTGGCAGATTCGCCCGAAAGAAGCATTTCTATAAACCTCAGACAGCAATCCGAGTTCAAGCCCCCAATCACTTGGCACCCTAAGATGAGTAGCTAAGTCGCTGTATAGAGCCATTTCACCTGCAAGCGGATAACTAAAAGACTGCAAATATATTAGAAATCTTGAATAACGAAGTTTCTCCTGAAGAACCTCTAGTAAAGGATTGATAAATAATCTATGAATTCGGCCATACAACTTCTTTTTAGTTTCATCAATACGCGCGTAATATCCTTTGGAAAAGAAAAAGTCAAGTTTAGGTTCAATAATGGGATATAACAATTTCGTGGGAAGCATCTTAGTGTAGGATACAATATCAGCATCGTGTACTGCAAAAGCAAAAAGATCAAGTGATGCTATACCCATTGCTATCCACACGTCTTTGCCTTTCCCAGATAACTGAGTAACATCAAGACCCTTTCTTTTGAGTTCATCTAAAACCGTTATCACTTCTGGTTTGTTGCACCAAACTACTTCACATGGAACCTTGAAAGACCGACTTAACCTTAAAGCTTCTTCATAATCACAAGACCCCGTGGATGAAAAAGCAACAAAAACCTTACTCAAATAATCGCATTGATTTATTTCATCAACAATTTTCTTTAGACCTGGACTTTCAATATCACTTCCAAGGATGGGTATAATTAAGCCTGAAGGAAACTTTTCTTTAAGACTTCTCAATTGATCGGACATGAAATTAAAGTCCAAATAGAAGTCATGAATTGTTGCAATCTTTTTCTGATCAATATTCATTCTTATCGTTTAGGTAATATCGAATATAATATAAATCATTATTCTAAACAAAAATTTTTTTTAATCTTAAAAAATTAGAAGTGACTAATAACAAGAAAATTGAGTAGAATAAGATTCTTTTTTAAACTGAGTTTGATTTTCTGACGTCGCTCATATTTTTTGAAAGCAAACTTATGGTTGACCCAATTTGGGTTCAATCCTCCCCGGTCCAAATTAACTTTTAGAATCTTGAAATAGAAAATAAGATGTTATGTCTTTAGCTCCATCACGACGAGGTCTATTATTGTGTTTCCGATATTTTTCACTTCATGGTCTATAGCATCAAAGAAACTAACAGAGCCGGTGATGATTTCTAACTCGCGAGTTTTTCCTCCAGATAGAATACTCAACTTACCACCTTCTAGAGCATAAACAACGTGGTCGGGATGATGATGCATTTTGGCAACCTCACCAGGATTAAAGACCACTTTTAGAACTCGCACTTTTTCATTTTCATTTAGAACCTCGGGTGCCGCAGCCAAATTATCTATTTCCTTCACCGTCAAATTACATTTACCTCTTAAATCGTTTTAATATCAAATATTCTTTGCCAGAAAAATAAAGTAATGTGACAAACAGGACACTACTACAACTATTTGAAACCTAAAATGGGAAATGTTGGAAACATCTTTTCAAGACTTAGTGACAAAGATAAACCGAATCAAACATTATTTTGAACATTTGTGTTCGGATGACAGATAAAATCTGACCAAGCCTTTCCCGCGATGAGAGATACATTTTTGGAAGACCCTGGTAACCTGCGAAGTTAAAGAGTTTGAATCAGAATATCTTGACCTTCAACCTTCACCACGTAAGTGGGTTCATCTTTTATTTTTGGATAAAATAAAGGAATCTTGGGACCAGAAACGACTTTGCCAGAAGTTACATCAAACTTAGCCTTATGCTTAGGGCAAATCAAATTATTTCCATCCAATACTCCTTTTGAAAGATCACCCTGCATATGTGTACAACTATTTTCCATAGCATAAAAGACGTTGTTTACGTTGGCTATCACGACTTCTTTTTCTCCAAACTTTACAACCTTCATTTGTCCCAGAGGAACCTCAGAGGTTTCGGCAACTTTAACAAAAGTCAATCGTTTCAACTCCAATATCCTTATTCTGTCACACCTATAAAAACGCTAATTGCTCAATGCCAATCAAGCCTTCCCTTTACTGGCTAAGTTTTTGGAAGGCCATAATAGTCATCGCTAACACGGCACTAGCCATATAGCAGACGAAGTCGTATAAATCGAGAAGTGATAAGAATATGACACAAAAACCTAATGACGTAATTTTCGTCGGAAATAAACCGCCAATGAGCTACGTGCTCGCAATCATAACAGCATTCTCGTCTGGCGCAATTAAAGAAATAACCCTAAAAGCAAGAGGACAAGCAATAACTACCGCAGTTGACTGTGCAGAAATCACAAGAAGCCGTTTCATAAAAGACCTTAAAGTGACAAATGTCGCTATCGGAACAGCCGAGATGCCACCAAGAGAAGGCGAAAACAGGTCTCGAATGGTTTCAACGATGGAAATTACTCTCACAAAACCATAGGGTAGAATTCAACAGAGAGTTTTTTCTCCAACTTTTTTGTTTAAGTCCATAACCGTCTTTTGTTAAGAGCTTTCGAAAAATGATTACATAAGATTAGGCCAATCCCGTAACTATTTTACGAGTTATATGTGAGGCAAAACCAGAAACATTTCTCTTTCGCTATAGGGTATAAAATTTTGGAAGGCGTTACCTAACAAAACCATTTTAGCATCTTGTCTTATAGTTACAGTGAGATTATCAATTTGTCTACAAGCAATGAAAAGGCGCAAAAAATCCTCCGCCCAGTTCCTTACGCTCAAGGATTCCACTTTTTCATGTCGGATGGCCATTATTCAGGCGAAACAGCCATGTCCCTTAGCGCTTTCTTAAAAGATATTGAACACATGGATATTCAGTCAATCAGGTTCCATTTCGAGCGAGGAGACTTCCAAAAGTGGCTAAGAACTACAATCGGCGACGAGGAACTCGCCCAAAGAATTGACAGTATAGAAAAAATATTGGATAACGAACCCCTAATACAACAATTAGTTGAAACAGTTCAAAAAAGAATTTCTGAACTGCAGCGGATTGCTAGATAATGTCTGCCGAAACCTGGACAATTAACCCTTAAAGCCTTGAAATAAAAAAATTAGAGTTTACTTCTTTAACCGCACCACTTTGAAATTATAGTGAAATTTGTCACTCGTAGTGCTCTAAGATGAATGGTTTTTCATCTTCTTTATTAAGCTCAGCAAATTCTGCTCGAAATATAGGGCACTTAATCATATCTGACGCATTGTTCAAGAGCGTTACATCTTGCTATAATAGGCTTATACGTGTTAGCTTCGATGCTATCAACACCACTTAAGCTGAACAAGTCGTCCATCCAAATAAATTGCAAACGACTGAAATATATTTACCAGATGGGCATTACGTTTTTTATGTTTAGCAAATATAACGCTTGCTTCTTTGCGCATTTATTATAAGCGTAATTCCTACGGCCAGAAGTGGCAACGTCCAGATATCTACCAAAGGCAGAGTATTTAATGAATGAACTATGTACACGTAGAATACGTAAATTGCATAATTCAACCCTATCACAATTAAAGATAACCCAAACCATGTTTTGGCTGAGACTTCTTTTTGCCGAAAAAGCTGATAGGCACCTACAACGGCGAAAACAATGGCAAATGGCATGAAAACAAGAGCATTAAAGAAACCCACTGCACGGATTCCTTCTATGAATCGTATGCTTGAAATAGAGATCATGCTTGCCCATCGAGAAATTTCATTTGTAACTAATGCTACAGTGTAGCCAACAAAGGCTAGAGCGCCAACTTGTAAAAGGCGTTTTTTCTGATCACTTGTTTGGTAATGGGCGACTTGATAGGCTAACGCCCAGAGGAAAGGTACGGTAAAAAAGATTTGAATAGCGTATCCATAACCCAATGAAGGAGGAAAACTAATGGTTCCTGGTCGAAGCAAAAACCAAAGAGATGGAACGAGCCCTAGAAAGTTGACACCTTCTAAAATTAACGCAATTGCTACGATTTTTTTGAGTTTCAAGAAAGGCCAAGCTTTAATCCAAAGCAGATAAACTACACTAAAAGCTAAAACCAAGCCAATAAGTCGAGCAATTAAACTAACCCAGCCAGCCCAAAAAGCTATCCCGACAAAAGTAACATAATTAACGGCCTCAGGAACTCCATTTAGAAAGCTGAACAGTATGTCTATGCTTCCCCTGAGAATATAGGATGTGTAGATAAATAATGAAACTAAGGTGGCGGCAATACTAACTTTGACGGCCAGCCCTAATTTCAGGTCAGGTTTCTCCTCACAGCTCAGCTTATTCATGGGTAAGACTTTCTCTTAATTTGCGAATGAAAATCACTATACTTGATGAGTTTATTAAACAGCATGAAATAAAAATACTTCAAACATTACAAATATGAAGTTGATTTTTTTAATTCATGAAATTGGGGGCGCAAAAAAGAAGCAGTCATAGACTTTCCATATATCAACGATTATGCGAATAGAAAATGGGGAACTGTTCTATATTTCTATTATTGGACAAAGCAAAGATGGGCATATGTGGATTCAACAACAAATCTAAGTATCGTCTTCTGGTTATTGAAAAAGTCATTCTTTAAGTTGTTAATTCTTTCTCACTGCTATTACTTGGAGCGCAAGTGCAACTTTCAAATATTATTCCTTTTTTAGTTTTATTGAAATAGCTAATTAATGCAAACTCGATAATTCCGCCATTTACGCTAACCGCGATATAGGACCATTCGCCTAAGGAATTGAAGATAATTACATAAAGACCAATGTTTAGAAGAAAAACAGCTAGCCCTATAATATTGTATTTTATGTAACGCCAACTCCATTCTTGGAATTTTGCTCTAAGCTGTCTCATTTGCCTTCAAGTCTTTAACCACAGATTAAATCAATTAACTAAAACAAAAGTACCGCATAATGTTAGAGTGAAAAATTATTGTTAAGCGGATTCAGCCCCGTGCTAATACCGTAAGTGTTAAAATTTGAAGAGAGGTAACACTTTATCGATTATTAGCCGCCGAATCCGCTCAAACAACCGCTGGCTCTTAGGTTTTCCTTGATAATCAATTATTATTTTAGAGAATATAAAATAATGTTGTCACAAATTGAGCCAACAACCGCTTGGTTATAATAAATCATCAAAAAGCGAATTCTCGTAATGTCTCTATGCTATTTGGGTCAAATCCCTTATGTCCAATTGCAAAATGTATTTTGTCAACAACAAATAAAATAGGAAAAGGAAGCATTAGAAAATTTATAGAAGAAAGGCCAATCAAGTTAATGCTATTGAAACGTGTTTATGCTTGCAAGCAAACATTGTCATCGTAAATTGTTGAAAAAATATCTTGGCAGGCGGGGATGTATCTCAAGTAACAACCGCTTGTGAGTGGGGCACTACAGTCACATCATTTTATCTTCTATCAGTCTATAGTGTATTAAGAAAGTGTATTGCCGTTTTGACTCAAAAAGAATTGATGAAAAACCGAAGGGGAGCAAACTCAAAGTTGAATAAGAAGATATTATCCACTATTCTATTATTAGTTCTTTTAACCAGTATAGTGTTTTTAGTGTACCTTGGAACATTAGAAATAGCCAAGGCAGACAATCAAAACAGCGATTCAAATGGAGATCCCAACTCATGGTCTATGTTCCATAATAATCTAAACCACTCCGGTTATTCCACATCCACTGCTCCAATAACAAACCAGACATTGTGGAATTATACAACAGGTGGAATTGTTTCTTCTTCTCCTGCCATTGCCGCGGGTTTAGTATATGTAGGGTCAGATGATGGTAAAGTTTATGCATTAAATGCGTCTTCTGGCATTTTGGTATGGAGCTATACAACCGGTAGTTCTGTTGAATCATCGCCTGCAGTGAGTAGCGGAATTGTCTATGTGGGCTCAGGATATGGCGACGTTTACGCACTTGATGCGTTGACTGGCGCTAAAATATGGAACTATTCAACTGGACTTTTAGGAGCGATTAGTTCTCCTGCAGTCGCAAACGGCGTAGTATACGTAGGGTTAGGCTCAACGGAGGGTAACGTGTACGCTCTGAATGCCTCAACGGGCGACCTGATATGGAGCTACTCAACTGGTGACTATGTGTATTCTTCTCCGGCAGTTTCTGGCGGAATAGTCTACTTTGGCTCCGATAATGGTAACGTATACGCTTTAAATGCAACTACACGCACGCGCCTGTGGAACTACGCAACAAGAAGTGATATACAATCGTCTCCTACTATTGCTGGCAACATAGCATACGTAACCTCAGAGGATGGAAACATGTATGCCTTGAACGCTACAACTGGCTCTATAATATGGAGCACTGCAATAAGTCAGGCCAATTCTTCTCCTGCATTTGCAAACGGCATAGTTTATGTGGGCTCGTGGGATGGTAGTGTTTACGCTTTGAACGCTTCAACAGGCTCCATTATTTGGCGCTTCAATACTGTGTCCTTCCTTCGGATATATTCCTCTTCTCCAGCCGTTGCTGGCGGCTTAGTATATGTAGGTTCAGAGGATGGTAACCTGTATGCTTTGAATTCATCAACGGGAAACAAGATATGGAGTTATAACGCACCCGGTATCTTTAGGGGCATGGGAATTGAGTCATCTCCAGCAATAGCAAACGGAATAGTCTACGTTGGCTCAGATGATAGCAATATTTACGCTTTTGCATCATCTTCGTCACCTACTCAAAGCCCCACACCTACACCAACACAAACTTCAACACAACCAAATCCAACTCCGACGCCTACGCCATCACAAAACCCATTTCCTTCAACAACACCATCTTCAAGCCCAACACCTATTTACACAGCTGCATCTACAATTATCCCATCCCCGATTGTAACTCCTTTACCTACTTCAGGCTCTGCATCCACACCAGCGAATTCACCCAACCCAACAACAACCTCAACGTCCATTCCCGTATCCGAACCCACTTCTACGCCACCAGTTTTTGTGACCCCTATGCCTTCATTAAAAGCTACGAGCACTCCGACAACTTCAGCTATTGAATCTCCTACAACTGCAGAATTTGCAAAAAACATTATGCCTAATGAGAACTTTTACTATATTGTAGCAATAGGGATAGCAGTAGTTGTTGCAGCCACAACCGTGATAATAATCAGAAAACAGAAAAAATAGAGTTTATTTAGAAAAGAAAAAGAAGCTTTTAAGCTGAAACCTCTCGCGGACGTAGGATCAAGCCCTTCTCCGCCTTCACAAGTTACTTTGTTTCGGCATCTTAGAAGTGTCCCGAAGGATTGCCCGAACTTTTGCTCGGCGCCCACAGCCTTTGCCTTGACCTAAGTTTCCACCCCCGCTTAGACTTGCATGTCAATGAGAAATACAGACAATCTATTATATCTTACGAAATAAGCCAACTTCATAAGAATCATAACAGAGAAAACCAAGCTCCAACAAGCCTACTTTTACAGTTCACCTGAATACACCAATAGAGTAAGAAGCCTGATGTTGCAGAATCATCAACTTCACTTTCACCCTCCCCTCTACTGCTGCAGAGTGTCGTTTCTTCGCTTTGTTCTTAAGCAATGTGAAACCATCTGCCAAACAGAACTTGATAGACCCCCCGGTTCATGAAAGTATGTTGACATATGTTGAAACCTTGTGATTTGTACATAAGAAGACACAATTATTCAATGCATTTTGTTGAAAGGCGTATCGCAAATAAGCAGCGTGGCCAATATGAAGAACTTAAAAGAGCAATTTTCAGGCATTTAGGGAGAAGACCAACCTTCACCCCAAGATGGAAAAAGCCCTAACTGATCCAGCTCTTTTCGCTGAAATATTCTTCAACTTTAAGCCGACTTACTACCAAACCGAATTGCTAAGAGATGAAAGCAAACGCATAGTAGTAGTCTGGAGTCGCCAGAGCGGAAAAACAACAACCATCGCTCTAAGAGCCATATGGTACGCGCTGACACACAAAAAAACCTTGACACTAATTATTGCTCCAAGCCTTCGTCAAAGTATGATTATGAGTGACCGCATCACTGACTTCTTAACAAGTCTTCCACCGAAATACTCTAAAATATTTGTTAAGAAACTTCAAAGAACAATAATTCAACTTAACAATAACTCACGCATCATCGCACTACCAAACAACCCACAACTCCTACGAGGATACACAGCAAACCAAGTCATATGTGACGAAGCAGCCTTCTTTCGAGACGACAACTTAGTTTTCTTCAACGTGCTCTACCCAATGCTTGCAACCACAGACGGCATCCTAATCGCTTCAAGCACACCATGGAGCAAAGACAGCGTCTTTTACCGAATGTGCCAAAATCCACAGTTCAGCAAACATCAAATAACATGCGAAGACGTCAAGAACAGCGGGTTAATCAAGCAGAGCTTTATTGATGAGATGCGAAGTCAACTTCCTTTTGAACGTTTTCAAAGAGAATTCATGAGTGAATTCGTTGAAGATGTTGACGCTTGGCTAACCCAGAGCTTAATCATCAACTGCATAGACAGCAAATTGGAACTTTATGATTTTCAAGCAGTGCCAAGAGGTGACTTTCATATTGGAGTTGATTTTGGAAAAGAACAGGATTTTAGCGTGGTTGTTGTGGCTGAAAAGCTTGGAGCAATCACAAGAGTTGTGCATGTTCATCGTTTTCCATTAAAAACGCCATATGGCAGCGTTATTGGTTACATTAAGAGTCTTCAGGATCGCTGGAAAACCATTTACTCTGTATACGCTGACATCACTGGTGTGGGAAACTATATTGTTGAAGACATGGTCCGCGGAGGCATTCGAGGAGTCGAAGGAGTGACATTCACGGTACAATCCAAAGAAGAAATGGCAACTATCTTAAGAGAGAAAATGCGAAATCAAGAAATCAAAATCCCCTACGTGCCAACAAAAAGAATATACGATGTAGAATTAACATCTGAACTTAACGTTGAAAAATACGAACTCTTAAAAACAGGCCACCTAAGATTTAGCCATCCAGAAGGCAGCCACGACGACGTATTTTGGAGCATCGCTCTCGCAATTTATGCAAGTGTTCAAGCACCTCTTCCTGGAAGAGGCGCCGGCTTCATTCACCACTAAAATACAGAGTGTGCGAAATTCAATTTGCTCATCGTTCTTCAAAGTTCGGTTCCAAAAGTTTCTTAGCCACCCCAAGGAGCCACCAACGGTAACCTGCCTAATTTTACTGTTATCACTATTCAGTAAAACTTTTAAGCATCATTGATGTATCAAGACACACTACATAATACAATCAGACAAAAGGAAGTGACAAAATGGACAGAGCATATACACTGCCATGCCAGAAAGTAAACTTTAGCACCTGCGAAGGATGCCCGAAAGAAGACTGCCACATAAAGCATTACTCAGGCATGGAACCTCAACAAATTCATGCTTAATCAAAGAAAGGATTAAGCATTTCAAGAATAACAAAGAAAAATGGTGATGTCGTATCTTCAATTTGAAGCCACATCATCATTTTAATTTATTCAATTTCACAGATGCTAAACCGCTAAGAATTTTCCCAGCTAACAAACATAAGGCTCTTAACGGGGTTGCATTAAGAAGAGAGGCGTAATCGGCACAAACAGTTTTGTTGAAAGGTTTTCCCTGTATTAAGCAGATTCCCCCACTTGTAATCAACATTTTCGTGTTAAAACTGAATTTTCTTAGATTCAGACCAAAACTCACATATGCAAAACGCGCATAATGAATTGAGTCAGCAGGAAGAAAGCAACATGTCAGACTTAGCCAATAGCTGCGAATATTTAACAAGCGAGAAATTATGTCTAGCCGTTTCCGAAAACGAGAAAGCAAAGGCAAGCAGGCAGGTTCGATGCAAAAATGAAGAGAAGATGACCTGTTGTTATCTTTGCATGTTTGTAATGAATTGTGCGACGCCTTGCCGGTTCTTAGGGAATACTGAAAATGGGTCTCAACAAATTTACGTTGAAAAAACCCAGATCAACAGTACACCAATCAAAGAAGAAAAAACCGAAGAAACTGAAACAAAAAACGATCTAGCCTATTGGTGCTCCTCATGTAACATCGAGATGTCCCAAACTCGAACCACGCTTAGAATTGAAGGATGGGAAGGATCAAATAAACCAACAGCCCAAGATCCAGAAAAACTTGGAAGCGAAGATTTGCCCGTGATAGTTTACTTGTGTCCCCAATGCGGTAAAATTGACTTAAAAGCTGATAAAAACTAAAAGACAGATACCTTAAAGTTGAATCAAATTTAGTTTCTGAAAAATCAGCAGCATAAAACATTTGTCTGAAAAAGGTGGGTTAGGGCTTTTCTTTTTGTGTTTCTTTAATTGCAGAAAGACGTGTACCGCATTCAGTGCATTCCCAATATAGCAGTTTCTTGTTTTTGTCATATACTGCATTCATTTCTTCTTCGCATTCTGGACACGTTTTTTCCAGTTCATTCTTTTTTGACATTTGAATTTCATTCGGCATTATCAAATATAAACTAACTGGTATCAATTCAGAGACATAAGCCTAATTTTTACTATTTACACGGCAAATCTGGCGTTCTTACAGGCATAGTCCTTTATAGTAGACAACACATTCAAAATTATAATGCGAAGGTCGCATCATCACTTTTCACCTCTAAAATGGCTTCAAGTGATTCAATGACGATTGAGCAATTAATTGAGATTAAATTATGAGTATAAGTGAAATGAGTAAAACAAAAGAAGTTCCAAAAGGACCTCAGCATTTAGTTGAAAAGTGTCCTGAATGTGGAAGCAACAACCTTGTTCATGACTACGACTCAGGCGAAACCATTTGTGGCGACTGCGGTCTTGTTGTGTATGAACAAATGATGGATAAAGGACCTGAATGGCGCGCTTTCACTCAACAAGAAAAAGCCTCAAGAACCCGCGTTGGCATGCCCACATCATATTCAATTCACGATAAAGGATTATCAACAGCCATTAGCCAAGTCGATAGAGATGCTTTTGGAAGAAAACTGCCCTTGTCCACACGGCTACAAATGTGGCGCCTAAGAAAATGGCAAATACGAAGCCGAGTCCACTCATCAATCGACCGAAACCTTGCACAAGCAATGGCTGAACTTGAGCGTTTATCAAGCAAAGTGGCCATCTCACCACCAATAAAAGAAAAAGCCGCTGTCATTTACAGGAAAGCACTCGACAAAGGCTTGGTCCGAGGCAGATCAATAAATGCCATAGCCGCAGCATCACTTTATGCTGCTTGCCGAAAAAGTGGATCCCCAAGAACACTTCGCGAAATCGCCGAAGCAAGCCTTGTTGACAAAAAGGACGTTGCTCGATGCTATCGACTCTTACTGCAAGATCTTGATTTTCACATGCCCATCTCTGACCCCTTAACATATGTATCAAAAATTGCTGAGAAAAACAGAATTTCAGGCAAAACACAAGGCACAGCTATCGCATTACTTGCGGATGCAAGACGAAAACGGTTTGTTGCAGGAAAAGATCCAATGGGTATGGCTGCTGCAGCACTTTACATCGCTTGTCTTCAGAATAATGAAAAGATAACACAAAAAGACATAGCAGAAGCAGCTGGAGTCACCGAAGTTACAGTTAGAAACAGATACAAGGCACTAAAGAAGCAGCTAAAGATCGATATACCTGATCGAAAAGCTCCCTTCTAATTTTTTTCTTTTCCATAATCGTTTCTAAGATTTTAAACATCATTAAAATCAAAAATAGTTTTCTAGTATTATTTAGACTTCGCTGAAATTATTTCTTTAACCATTCATCTTTTTATAGTAAGCTATCGAGTAGAGGGCGATACGCTTGCCTGTTAAGCTCAAAACAAATAGCGAGGATCAACAACCCGATGCAGTAACTTCTAATTCTAACTGTAATATTTGTGAAAAATTCACAGCTGTTCAAAGCATAGAATCATCCGCAAAAAAAATCGAGAGCAACAAAACGGAGACGCCCCCCGCAAAACCTAAGAGGAAAAAACTGCGAAACAAACAATTAACAGATCTATCCAACACAAGTCCAACCCAAAGTTTTGAGTTTGAAGAAGAAACACCAAATGGAAAAGCCACGCACAGATATTTCTGCAGTTTTTCCGATCTATATAACATAAAACGATTAATTGAAACGAAATCATTTTCAAGTTTTGAGACTTTCAAACTTCATCTCGAAGCGCTTGAACTCAAACGGTCGTGTCAAATTGACAAATTAATTTCTGCAGATGCCCTGCGAGCTAAAATTGTACCTTACAATTTTCAAATGAAGATTGCCCTTCAAGTAATAAATGAAATGAATGGAAACGCTATACTTGCTGATGAAGTTGGGCTTGGCAAAACAATCGAGGCGGGCCTCATTATGAAAGAGTTGCTGCTAAGAGATGAGATAAACTCAATTCTTATTGTAGCTCCGAAAAGCTTGCTATCCCAGTGGAAAACTGAAATGGCTGAAAAATTTGAAGAAAACTTTTCAATAGCTAATGGCCACAAAGTTGATGTCGGCACCAGCAACAGAATAATTTGTTCGCATAATCTTATGGTAAGAAAATTCAATGAGTTCGCAAGTCGAACCTGGGATTTAATTGTTATAGATGAGGCTCACGCTTTTAGGAACACTCACAGCAAAGGAAGAGAGTGTTTAGCAAATCTGAGAAAGAACCATTTCCTGCTTCTGTCAGCAACGCCATTATGTAATAAATTAACTGACTTGTTTAGCATTGTTGACTTGATTCAACCTGGCGTTTTTGATAGTGAACGCTTGTTTGTTTCTAGATTTGCGCAAGACTCTAAAAGCCGCGTTATCAAACCTGAAAGTGCGTATCAGTTAAGGCAAATTCTTCGCGAAGTAATGTGTCGTACTCGAAGAGAACAAACCGGTATACCGTTTACGAAGCGATATGTAGATTCAAGAACGCTAGAAGCGGATGATAACGAACGAACATTTATTGATAAAGCAACCGAATACCTTCGAGATATTTACCAAAATAATTTCAAAACAATTGAAACCTTAATGCTGGAAAATCCAACCAGAAAAATAAGCGAATCCCAAAGCAAAGCGATTCTAGTCTTCCAAGCAATTGCTCTTCAGCAGTCTTTTTCAAGTTCACCTGAAGCCTCAATCGAATCATTGCAGAAAAGACAGCTACGCTTTCCCTCAGAAACTCAAGCGACAAACAAACTAATTGAAATGGCAAAACATATTGAAAGCTCAAAAATTAAACTCTTAAAACAGGTTCTCAACGAAATCCCAAACGAACAAGCGCTAATATTTTGCCTCAGAAGAATTACAGCACGCAAACTCAAAGAAATGCTAGATCACGAATTTGGCAAAGCTGCCGTTCACTTGGGCGATATGAGCCAAAATGAAAGAGACAACGTCATTTCACTGTTTAAAAAAGGTGAAATCAAATATCTAATTGCAACCGATTCTGCAGCAGAAGGACTTAACCTTCAGAATTGCGCCGTAATGTTCAACTATGATCTGCATTGGAACCCAATGAAAATTGAGCAAAGAATCGGTCGAATCCACAGGTACAAACAGGACCGCGATGTCACTGTCTTCAACTTAAGCATTAAAGATACTATCGACGACTATGTTCTCCATATTTTATATCAAAAAATCGAGTTATTCACCATGACAATCGGTAAAATGGAAACCGTTTTAGCAGATTTGAAAGAAGGGTCACAAGACATACAGAAAACAGTAATGGATATTTTGTTAAGAAGCAATTCGCGCGTTGACATCAGAAAAGATCTGGAAAAACTTGCCACTGACTTGAATGTTTGTAGAGAAAATCAAGAGTTGGCAGAAAAGTTCAGCAGAGGGGTTATTGATTGAGTGCAAAATATTCGAATACCAAAATTCATAATTTTGTAAAGTCATTTGTCAAATCCAAAAATGGCGAGTTAATAGAGCAATCTGATGAAGTTTTTACAATAAAATTTCCAAATCAACCAAGTGCTACCGAGTACACTTATGAACCTGCAGTGGCGCGAAAGAAAAAAACACTTTTAATGACGACTGGAAGTCCAACCTTCCAACAAATATTAAGTGAATGCATCGAAAACGGCGTTCTTTGCCAAATTAAAGTAAATCTGAAAGGAGAATTTGAAACACTTCTCAAAAATTACTTTAAAGATTCGCCCTTCACTTGTCAAGACTGCACCAAAGTAACTGTCGATAAAGAATGGGTTAGTATCTGCGAAAAAACCCAAGTTTGTCACCACCAAATAAATAATGGAAAAATTGTTTCGGTGAAGATGATCAAAAATGAGCCTGTTAGATATTATCAATACTTTTTCTCGGCAACGTTTCGAAATAAATTGAAACTAAACAATGATGACTTGATTATATTATTGATGGATGAAGAGGGAAATATTGTCAGCACTGGAGATTTTAGAGAAGAAAATATTTTGTATAACCAAAAACTTGAGATTCAAGATTTTAAAGTCAAACTTAAACCAACGATTTTTCTTGACTTAAAAACAGTTGCAGACAAAAAAATAGAAGCTCTCATTAAAGAAAAATTAGCGATTTTTGATTTGCCACTTATCAAGGACAAAGAGGCTAAACTAAGAAGCTTTGATAAGAGACTTCGACGGGAGCGCCTCGAACAGATCATTAACAGTAAATACGATTTAGACCTACAGAAATGGCAAGCCACCTACGAAGCACTACTAAAAAGAGAAGAAGAATCATTAACAACCAACATAGCAATTAAACTCATCAACCTACTTGTAATCAACACAACAAAGATTAGTTTTGAACTAAAGCTTGACAATAACTCAACCATACATACCACAATCATCTTAGGCGTCAATCATACTCCAGAAGTTACTTGTCCAACATGCCGAAATAATTTCTCTGAAGGTTATGCAACCCAAGATGGCCTCTACGTTTGCGGAAACTGCATTAGACAATCTATCGATACAGCAAAAATTTACTCAAAAAAAGCAGCTCTAAAACTCGACGAGACTTTGAATGAATACTTTGAACAAGATGCAGGGTTTGTCTGTTCAGTGTGTGGTAAAAAACACAGTCGATTGTTAGAATTCAAATGCAGCCATGACGATTCGAGCGTCTGCATTTTTCATTACGATTACTGTGACGTATGCGGCAAAATTTTCTCTAAACATAACCTCACATACACCGACGAGTTTCAACACCAATTATGCCCCAAACATGCCTCGAAAGACAAAATAAAGGTGCATTAAGATGCGATCCTACTTCAAGTTCAACGGACTCTTGGAAGAAATTAAAGAGCACTATCCAAACATTGATTTAAGACAGCTCCTGCAACAGAAACTTGGGCTTCCCGATTACAAGGCAGATGAATTAGCTGCTAGAATAGAAAAAGAATATTTCCAAAAACCAATAAGCAAAAATGCGCAAGAATCTGTCAAGAGAATCTTGGAAAAAGCCGACAAATCAGAGTTTTCTCTTAAAACAAGCGTTTGTTCAGTTGATTCTCTTTCAGAAAAGGAATTTGAATTTTTTATTAAATGGCTATTTGAAGAATTGGGATATGAATTCCATCAAGAAAAACATCCGGCTCATTTGGGGGTTGATTTGATTGCTGAGAGGGATGGCGAGGTGATTTTTATTCAAGCTCGAAGATATCCGAAAACTTACAGGGTGTCAGACGCTATTTTATCTATAGCGTTGGAAGGAAAGAGTAACTTTGGGTGCCAAAGATCTATTCTATTATGTACTACTTATTTCACTCAGCAAACGGTGGCAGACGCTCAAAAGCTAAATGTTGAACTTTGGGACAAAGACACTATATCAAGCAAGATTGACGAAGTGAGGAAAAAAGCCAAAGTAAAAGTTCAATCTGGATTCCCTCAATACAAAGGATCACTTCTCCAAAGTCTTCTAAAGTTTGAAGAGACTGGAGATTTCATCATTGAACCAAGAACTGTTGGAAAATACGATTTGCATTTGCCAGGGGTAAAATTTCCTTTGCTAACCTTTCAAGCACAAGGAGACAGAATTACTCGATGTATTCTTAGAATTAAAGACAACAATCCGGTTGGAGAACATGAAGGAACTGCACTGATTAACATTGACCACGATAACATCAGGATAGGCCCAGATGAAGCAACTGCTTATGCGTTACTCATTGAATATCTTGAGAAATTTTTGACGTAACTTCAGAAATCCGTTCTGTCCGCGACAATTTCGTTTAAGCTTGACATCCCATCATTCTGTATAAACAAATTGTGTCACACCAAAAACCGAAACATGAATAAAAGACAGCGCCAACTAGATATTAGAACAGATTCAATGTTCTTTTTGTAGAAAAGATAAGCTTCTAAACATGAAGGTTTGGTTGTTTGTTTTTGACGTGTTCAAGATTTTATTGGAAGTGATAAAATAATATGATGATGAATTTTGATGTTTGTCCAAAATGTAAAGGAAAATATTTAGAGGTCAAAATAAGCGAAAATGGGGAAATCGTTAATTGTTGTTCTCAATGTGGGCGTGTCAGGTCTAAAGCATGGGCTTAAGAATGATCCCTTTCGGCTTAACGAGGTTATTAGATTGAGTATTTAGTAAAGTTTCCTTTAAAAGTAACCGAAAACACAAATAGTTAGTTCAAACCGCTGAGATAGGCTAATTCGTCCAAATTCTCAACGCAACCGCACTCCATTCCCACATCATTCGAGAACAATTACAGTAAGAATCAAAATACTACTAACCAGCATAAGTTACATACAACACTAATGCAGCCACTAACAGGACTATAAATTTGTAAAATTTGTCGTCGTCTCTTCCATAATTAAGTAGTGAAATAAATGCGAGATTCGAAGTCCACTAAGAAAAGAATACAAAAAGTGGACACTACCAAACGGTTAAATTCGGAAGTTCAAGCGCATATTTTATGCAATGTAGAACTTAGCCACTAATAATGAACGTAAAGCCACGCAATTAGTTTAAATGAATTTCAACGTTTTTACAAAGCGGAACAATTTTTTGGCGCCAATTTGATTTTTGCGAGTTTAAGCTTTTTTGCTTTAACTTGCTGACAAAACTTTACAGAATCGACAATACAATTTGTTCCAATCTTGAGCTCGAGATTAGGTAAGTTAAGTATTGATTTTCAATTCTGAAAGCTATTAAGCAACATAGGTTTTTTGGATGAATTCAAGGAATGACTAGCTATGGGAGAAGAAACAAAAAAGAAAAAACATTCGGTGGGAATCGCGGCACTTCTCGCAATTATTTGTGCAACTCTTTTAGTGGGAATGATAATTGGCGGCGCTCTGAGTTTTCTTGTTGTCGCGCCACTTATGGAAAAGATGCAAGGCAGCAATCAAGGAACAAACAATCAGAACACCAATAACCAAAATGGCAATAGCGACCCCACACAAGTGAATCCAAACAATAACAATTACAACAATCAAGGACCAACAAGCACGTATAACAATAATCAAAATGGAAATAATATTCAGGGACCAACAGGAAGTCCAAACAGCAATAATAACGGAAACAGCCAAGGCATTGTTAACAATAATCCATCGATAACCACTCCAACAGGGCAATACAGTTCAACCAACAGCCAATTCTCTGTCAGCATGCCAAACCAAAACGGCGGTAGAGACTCAGGAACCATCACAGCGGATGTTACCTGCACTGTTCAACAGAGCGGAAACAACATACAGTTGGATCTAACTATAACACCCCGAAGCGTCCCACAGAGTCTAAGTCAAGAAATTCAGACATCAAGTTCTGTAAACTTTAATTTTGCTGGCACAAGTTCTGGTTCACAAATTAACGCGCAAGCTTCAGGCAACGGGGGTTCAGACAGCTCAAGTTCTACTTTCGACCTCAATCTTAGCGGAACACTTGGCTCAAATTCTTTGACTTTAAGTATTACCGCAGCTTCAGACTCACAAATTTCGGTTTCAACTTCACAATCGATAACACTCCAAAATAGTTAAAACTCACTGGATGACATCTCCGGATAGAGAGGGCTCAATTTCCATTCCCTCTTATCAGCGTGCGCTCAATTTTATTCTTTGTAAAAGTGCATAAGATAGAACTTTTGGTATTAGCAAGACTTTTACAGAAGAATTACCCGTTAATAGGCTGCTATGAGCCCCAATAGGAAAGCGCCACAAACAAGACGTCATAAGCACACCCGAAGATGGATAATAACCATTTCAGCCCTGCTTCTAATAGTAATTGTAGTTAGTGCAGCTTACATCGTGAACCCCGTTCAGAAGAAGGCGCCAAATTCACCAGCTATCAACCCAGCCTTTAATGCATTTACGCAACATTACTTAGCAATAATGAAAAACTTGAATTCAACCCAAACCAAAGCCGCGATGGCATCTCAGCTTGATACAAACTATAATCAAACTGACCTCTTCGCTTGGCAGAAAACTAAGATGACTTTTGCCCAAGACCAAAATGGTTGGTTTGAAGACCCAACGCAAATTTTAAACAGCGGCGATGGCATCTGCGTTCAATGGAGTATTGTCTATGTTTCTGCATGCCTCGCACTTGGCTACCCAAGCAGGCTAGTGGTTGCAGCCGACTCATCAAATTGGAACTTCATTCATGTTTGGGCTGAAGACTACTACAATGGAACATGGGTACATGTTGATCCATCCGATAAAGTTTGGAACAACCCATCACGCTACCAAAGCTGGGGCTGGGGAAATATTGGGACAACGGTTAAAATCTACGCCTTCGAAGACGGCTCATTCCAAGATGTAACCTCAACCTACAGCGCACATTAAAAATAATTCTCAATTTCCGCCAAGCACTTTTAGGGTTTTAACAGCATTAGATTTCTGTCAATTTCTTTTATCCGCTCTTTAGCATCGTCATTTATTTTTTTCCAGTGAAGAATAATTTCTGCTTGTTTTTCTTCGGTCAGACCTTCTTCAGATATGTCAACTACTCGTTTCCATTCTTTTTTCTGATTTTCAAAATAAGACATTTTTATTTTATCAGGCAAAGAATCAGGCAATTTATTAGCTATCAAAAATTTTTCTCCTTGAATCTTATGGAAGAAAATTATTAATTACTTTCCATTCAAAAGAAAGCTTCAATATAGCAATAACCTGAGTGTGAACTTAACCCTTTGTGACTGTAGCACACCACCATCAAATATAAACAAGCGATAATTAGCCAGACTCAATTATTAATCTGAACTAAGGCAAAAGGCAAAATATCACCTGCGTAAAATCTTACTGTTGATTGTTGATGCAGCTTGCTAAATTAGTTAGCGACAGATATTTCTGGGTTCTCTGCGTTATGGGTGCCTTCGCCATCCTAAGCAGCACAATGTCTAAGAATCCCGTACTAAACCCTTTTGCCATAAGCCTTGGAACCCCAACTGACTTAACAGGCATAGTTGCAGCCGCCTCCACAATCCCAGGAATCCTTGTAAGCCTCCCAGCAGCATCGCTCTCAGACATCTTGGGCAGAAGAAAAATGCTCCTGTTCGCCACATTTGTTTTTGCTTCCGCACCCTTCCTTTATCTGTTTGTGGGAAATTGGTGGCAATTGTCGCTTGTGCGCTTCTACCATGGATTTGCAACCGCAATTTTTGTTCCTGTCGCCGAAGCTACAATTGCTGAACGATATCCTGCCAATAGAGGTGAACGCATCTCCTCTTTCAACTCAGCCACCGCGGTGGGACGTGGGCTTGCACCTTTCTTGGGCGGCTCAATATTGTTTGTCACAGGCTACGGTTTTCACACTTTGTATTTGGCTGTTGGTGCTGCAGGAGTCATATCATTTGTGATTGCTTTGTTGGTGCTTTCTGAAGACAAAACGGCTTCGCCTTCACAGCCCGTTAAAGCAAAGGTTGCTACGCGTAAAATGTTTAGAGGATGGGTAGAGATTGCCAGCAATAGGGGTGCTTTAGTTGTGAGTTTTATTCAGGCGGTTCAATACTACGTTTACGGTGTTGTGGAGTTTTATTTGGTTCAATATATGATTCAAGTTGCAGGTTTTAACGCGTTAGCCGTCTCTGTTGTAATGGGTGTGCAGGTCGTTTCTCTTATTATTTCAAGACCTATCATTGGCCGGTTCTCAGACAAGAACAGCAGGCGTTTACCAATCACTTTGGGATGCATCATCAGTGGAGCACTGTTGTTTGCGGTTCCTTTCACTACACAGTTTGGACTGCTTCTAGCGATTTCGATTGGTTACGGTTTAGGGTTTGCCATGGTAATTTCCTCAACTGCACCTCTGATGTGCGACTTAACTCCAAGCAACTTGATTGGAACATCAATGGGTTTCTTAAGTACTATAATGGATATTGGACAAACCATCGGACCTATAATCAGCGGAGTAATCCTAGCAACAGTTTTACAATATAACGGACTGTTTTCATCTTTAACAATACTACTAATCGCCTCAGCAGGTATCTTTTTACTCTCAGGCATAGCTAAAACGCAACGAAATAATTCTTCAATAAAAAAATGAAAAGGATAATCAGAATTTCATTTTCTGATATTTACGCAAACCGCAAAAAAGATCCAAGCAACAAAGTTGTGACACGCATAAAGACTGAAAACACTTCGGTGACCCATGATTGCCTTTGGATATGGTTGGTCGCCTGCGTAGTTTGTGTGAGTGAAGGGCTTGATGTTGGTTGCAGAGTTATTTGAGGTGTCGGGCTTGTAGTAGTTGCAATGGATTTTGAAGATGGCACCGGATTGGATGTTGATGGGGCTAATGGTGCCGAAGTTGAAGAGCTAGTCGGCGTTGGATCATTTGAGGGCGATGCGGTTGCCAAAGGTGATGGAGCTGAATTGGAAGAGGATACGGCTGCTGGGTTATTTGTGGGTTGTGGAGCTGGAGATGTAGAAATTGGGGTGGGAGAAGGTATGGTAGTTGCTTGCGGGGTTGAACTCGGTGAAGGCGTTGGAGTGGCTGATGGTGCCGGGGTTGAAGAACTTGTTGTTGTGGTGCTCGAGTTTAGATTGGAGTTGATAAATTCTTGTCCAAATGTGTTAGGTGGCGGTGAAGATTGTCCCATTTGCCATGGACCTGAGATTAATGCTTCATCAAGCCAGCCCAGTCCTCCGCTGGTGATAGGGCTTGCCCAATAATATGCACCTAAACCTATACCTAAACTAGCTGTTGCTTGACAGATGTTATTCCACCAGGTATTGTCATTTTGCATGTTAGCTGCGTAATACGAACAGTCGCCTGCTTCATTAGCTACCAATGGAGCATTTACACCTAAGCTTTGCCAAGCACCTTGCAAAGCCTTGTAAATCCCGTTATAATCTATTCCAACAGAAGCCCATAAGGCCGTTAAGTCGGTGGGCGCGTAGTAGTAAAAGTGGGTTGTGTAAACTATGTTTGTTGGGTTTGATAATGCAGTGTTTATTTGTGAAGCCCAGCTTAGGTTCATTCCCCAGCCGTTTGGGAACCAGCCGAATTGCCATTGCATGAAAATTAGGTTTGTGGCGCTTGTACCTCGAATCGCGTTGAACATCAACGATAGGTAAGTTATGTATTCTGTTGGAATAGTGTTTGGACTGTTTCCTGTGTCTGCTTCGTTCCAAGCTTCAAAGATTGCGTTTGGGTATGCTTTAAAGTCATTTCCCATTTTTGTCCAAAATGCAGTCCAGAAGCCCTGCTCATTATTTACGTAGCCTACTGCTGAAAAGAAAGCGGTAGCCTGCGAATCGAAACCTAGCAGAGGAAGCCCTTGAGAGCCACCTTTGTTAGGAGTACAGTATGGATCCCCACCGTATGAGCTTGAATCTGGTGTAACTTGGAATGGACACATATCAACATAAATTCCATATTTTGCTGCTTCAGTGCACATGGTTTGCAGGTAGCCTACAGTGCTAATGGAGCTTGAGCCATAACCGCTATAGCCTGTCTCTTGAGCAGGCGATATGTTGTCTCTCCAAATCCAGCTAGGATAAATGAAAACGCGTACCATGTTTACATGATACACTTGTTGCAAAGCTTGGAACGTTTGATCCATCGAAGTGGTACCTGGTATCCATTGGTCACCGGTATTGTCATTGTAGCCTGGACCCCAAAATATTGTTGCAGGGGCAGGTCCATTTAGACCAACACCTCTTAAATTTACGGCGTTTCCGTTGCTGTCAAGTATCTTATTTTCCGACGTATGCAACGCAGGTGTCGATGCAGCTTGAACGCCGCTTGCACCCAGAACCGATACCATGCTGACAATGAACAAGACCGCAATGCAAAGAACAGCAGGTTTTGAAAGCTTTCTCAGATTTAGGGTATGCACTATAAACCCTAATACATTGTTTTTCATTTTTCTCTCTCTCTTCCTGAATAGAAAACCTAACAGTCACTGTCGTTTTTAAGATTTCTTGAAAAGCCAACCACTTAGCTTTGTTAACTGCACTTTACAAGGGATCGCTTTAGGTACTTCCAAGGCTTCGTCAAATTCTACGGTTGGGCATTTCCTCGAAAACAATAACTTGCCCTCTATCACCCAAGTGGTTTTTTGGTTGATCGAAACAAACGGAAAAAAATTAAGCCTTCACGAAATCTTCGCACCCATTCAACCATTTAGCTAAGTTAACGTATTTTTCCCATGTTCTAAAGCAAAAATTGTTAGCTCCACTGAGATAATCCTTAACAAAAACCGCGTAGTTAAAACCGACTCTTTTGGACTTTGAAATCCAAAGTTTATGCTCAAAATCTAATTTTGTAAATTTATCAAAATACTCCTCTTTTAATTCTGAATCGTCATTAAAAACAATGAACAAATTGTCATAGTTCATTCGCTTAATTCTCTTGTTCCATTGATCTAACGCTTCAACTTCAGTCTTGCAGTGAGTAAATTGAATTTCCACTTTTCCGCCTAACACCCCTATCGGATAATTGTGATATCTGTTCAATACACAACCTGCACTATCTGTCAAAACGCATACATGTTGACTTTTTGCCCTAAACTCTATTGGTTGGTTCAAATACCACTCAAGATTCTCCAACAAACAAATGTAATCATCTGGAAAAATGTACGTCCATATTGTGGGGCTTTTGTATTGAACACCAAACTTATGATAAATGGATCCTGCGATACAATCATTTCCAATAATGCTAAAATCTGTATTTTTTAACCATGCCCTTTGCATCCATGAAAAATGAAAATCAATAAATTTCCATCTGAATTGTGCATAATGCCACCTTAGAGCTAAAGGGTGCTTTTCAACAAAGGATTTTAGGCCCATGGTTTGAAAAACCTTCTCTTGCGATTCACTTAAAAATGATAAAAAGCTACATAGAAAACAACCGTATGCTACCTTAAAAACTTCTCTTTGCTAGTAACCGCTAAATAAATCAATTTTCTCATCCACGGTCATGAATTAATCACTCGAGGAAAAACGAAATAGTAAGCCTTTTTGGAAAAATCAAGACAAAAAAAGAAAGTGAGGTGTCAAAAATTGATTTTTGACAATTATCCAAATCGGTAGAATGAACCGAATAGCAGAGTGGCGATACACATCATGGTTAGGAATATCCAGCTGCTCCAGAACCATGAATGTCTTTGGAAATGGTTGACTGGCTTGGGGGTTGGTGTTGGTGAAGGGTTTGTTGTTGGTTTTGGGGTTGTAGTGGTTGGGGTCGGGGATGTTTTTGGGATTTGTGTTGGAGTTACTGTAGGTTTTAAGGTTGGAGTTGGAGTGTGCGTTGGTGCCGCAGTCGGCGTTGGAGTTGGCGCTGTTTGCGTTGGGATTGGTGAGACGGTTGCTACTGGGGTGGTTGTTGGCTGAGGACTTGTGGTTGGATCGGGTGTAGGAGATGGGACAGCAGTTGGATCAGGCGTTGGTGTTGGAGCTGGAGTTGCGATTGGCGTTGGTGTTGCAATTGGAGTCGGTGTGGGTGTTATAATTGGACTTGGTATCGGAGTCGGAGTTGCGATTGGCGTTGGAGTTACAGTTGGCGTTGGTACGGATGATGGCTGTGGCGCTGCCTTAATTTGCTGCTCAAGTACTTGTCCAGCCTGGTTTAGATTATAGTTGGCACTTCCATCTACTAAAGCCCATTCAGTTCCGGTTACCCAAGGAGCCCATGCCCAAGCGCAGTAGCCTATACCGTTTTGATTAAGGAGTGCTAAAGTATTGGCGAACCATGCATATTCGTTGTTCATATTTGAAGCCCAAAGGTTGCAGCCGATTTCACCTATCCATATTGGCTTATTGAAACCTATGACACTTAATTGAGTTAAAGCCCAGGTCATGTCGCTTGTGGAATACGCATATCCGTCGCTACTGTTAGAGTCACTGTAGAAGGATGTTCTGTAAAGATGGGTGCTGTAAACTAAGTTGTTTAATGGATCAGTCAATTGATACTGATTTACCCAATCCATTCCCCATTTCGATCCAGAGTTATAATACACGAAATCTATGCCAACACCGTAATTGAATTGGACCACGACTAGGTTTGTTGCTCCTGTTGCTCGAATCGCTGTAATGCATTGTTGTGTTGCGCCAAACCAGCTTGCTGCGTCTCCATTAGGCTCATTGTATAACTCAAAGAACACGTTGGGATATGCCTTTAGTGAAGTTGCAACGCTTGTCCATAAATTAACAAAGTCACCCACGCTATTTATGACGCCGCTAGTATCGTAGGGCGGATAAGGCAAAGCCGGTTGACCACTAGCACTTGAAACTCTCCAGAAAACAAAGTCAACATAGATTCCCCTTGCAGCTGCCTGAGCAATGAAATATTGTACGTTACTTTGGAAGCCATCTGTATTCTGTGTCCACCACTGAATCGTGGCAAGGACCCGAACACAGTTAACGCCCATGGATTGAAGTTGGTCAAGATTACTGTTAACTGCAGCAGTATCCCAAACGTTCCATTCGATTTGGCCACTTGGAAGCATCCAGCTGCCTTGAGGACCATCAATAAAATAGGTATAGTCGACACCGTGGAAAACAACGGTGTTTCCGTTGCTGTCAAGTATCTTATTTTCCGACGTATGCAACGCAGGTGTCGATGCAGCTTGAACGCCGCTTGCACCCAGAACCGATACCATGCTGACAATGAACAAGACCGCAATGCAAAGAACAGCAGGTTTTGAAAGCTTTCTCAGATTTAGGGTATGCACTATAAACCCTAATACATTGTTTTTCATTTTTCTCTCTCTCTTCCTGAATAGAAAACCTAACAGTCACTGTCGTTTTTAAGATTTCTTGAAAAGCCAACCACTTAGCTTTGTTAACTATGCTTCGCAAGGGGTTACTTGAATGGCGTTTCTAAGCGCAAGGACCTATACCGCCAGCCCTACGAGCGTAATTCCAAAAATGAATCATAAATGAGATTAAATCAATAATTAAACTCGATATTTTAGTTATTTTTATAAGCAAAAAGACATGTCCCTTGAAATGATAACATAAAGCTCATCCGCCCTCAAAACTTCGGCACCTGCAACAGCAACAAACTGCGCTCAACATATTTCTATGAAAACAATGGTTTAAAATTCCAAAAAAAGAAACTATGTTTTTGATTTAGCTTCAAATGCAAAATTAAGCTTTTGATTGCTCGTTAAAATATTTTTTAAGCGGATCCCAATACCACTCTGTCCAGCCATCCGCGCTTTCATCCGCTATTTCGTCTGGAACGACTGACTGCACCATAACAAGCTCTGTTCCCTCTGGGACCTTATTAAAACATAACTCTAACCTTGAAGGACCATAGCCCTTGGGAAAATCAGTTGATGTCCATTCCTGAACCACTCGTTTTCCATCATCTAATTCAAGATATTTTCCAAAAATGTAACCATCCCAAGCTGTGAATTTGCCGCCAACTATAGGTTTACCTGTTGCTTTGCTTTCTGTGAATTCACTGTGTTTTTTTGGGTCAGTATAAGCGTCATAAACATCTTTGGGGGACGCCGGAATTATCACTTTTTGTTTTATGGTTCTGCATTTTGTTTTCATAAAAGTCACTATTAACTACTTGTTGGAAGGGTTTTTTAACTTTAACGTTCAATTAACATTGACCAAAAATGGGAAGATGCACAGCTACAAAGGGCGAGCGCCGATTAGGCAGAACAATTCGAAAGCTTGAGGATAGCGTGGAGTTTAGCTCTAAAGAATGCAAAGCAAAAGTGGGAGAGAAAAACTACAAAGAAAAAACTCAAGCACTAACAGGAATTACAGACGATTCACCTATTGTGAATTTACGTGATTCTTCTAAATGGAAAAAAGTCAAAACCTAACTCAACCTTTCTTCCTCCATTGAAAGAGCGTGAATCTTTCTTGATGTATTAACCAATAAAAAGAAAGAAAACTAGCCTTTGGAGCCATATTTGCTAAGCAGTCCTTGTACCCTTCAAGTTTTTAAAGCTGAAAACATCTTATCTCTATAGTGAGGCTTTTATGTCTACTTCTTCAGATTTGGGAACTGATTGGAATTTCAGAGTTTTTGATAAACGATTAATTGTTGTTAAAACCAAAAATGAAAGTGTACGCAAAGTTGCTGTTTTAGATGTATTAACAAATTTGATGTTTGCTGTTGAAGTACCAGATGTTATTTCTATGAATGAGCTTGGGGGGGATAAGGAATATTTAGCTAATTTAAGAGTGCACACAGCAAAAAATTTTGATAGCGTGGACAAGGATTTTATTGATTTTTTTGAAGTCTTAGATGTCGATCAAAGTATTGAAGATTTTATTAAGGCTTATTGGATTTACCCAAGTAAAATCCGATTTGAACTAGTAGAAATCGAAGAGCCTTAACTCACCGCAATACCATGTTAACGAATTTTTCAGGATTAAAGAGTTCCAAATCCTTATACGATTGTCCTACTCCAATGAATAAAATCGGTTTCTGAGTCACATATGTGACGCTTAAGGCGGAGCCACCTTTCACGTCAGCATCTACTTTCGTTAAGATGGTTGCGTCTATACCGACTGCTTTGTTGAATTCTTCTGCTTGCTGAACTGCATCGTTACCAATCAAAGAATCAACGGTAAATATTGTCAAGTCTGGACCAACAACCCGTTTGACTTTGATAAGCTCATTCATCAAGTTCTGGTTAGTCTGCATTCGTCCAGCCGTATCAATTAAAACGATATTAATTCCATGAGCTTTTGCATGATTTACAGCATCATAGGCAACTGCTGCAGGGTCGCCACCGTAATTGCTTTTAATCACTCGTACACCTAAGCGTTTGGCATGCTCTTCTAGCTGCTCTATTGAGCCAGCGCGGTAGGTATCAGCGCCAGCAAGCACCACAGTGTAGCCTTTCCCGCCAAAAAAATGTGCAACCTTGGCAATTGTCGTGGTTTTTCCTGTGCCGTTGATGCCTACAAACATTAAAACTAGCGGATCTTTTTTCTTGCGTTTCTCTTCTGCAGTTTTGAGCAGATCAATGCTTTTGTTTGTAAGCATAACATCTAAAAGTACTTGTCTGAGGCTTTCATCAACAATTTTTTTCCGGTCTTCCAAGCGTTTAACTTGGACCCCGACTAAGCGTTTTTCTAGGTCCTCGCTGATTTTTTCTGCAACTGGATAAGCCACATCGTTTTCGCAAAGGCTCATTTTGAATTCTGATAAAATGGGGTTTAAATTTTCCGATTTGAGTTCGGTCGTTGTTACTTTGTTTACTAAGCCTTTAAAACCAGATTTGAGCTTCTCAAACATCGCTTCAAGGTTTCCCTTCTCGTGCGCCAAGCAAAGCTTCAAGTCGGCTTCGACCTGAGTTTATTCTGTCAGCTACTTGAGTAAACTGTTGTTGAGCAGAGTTCATGGTTTTTTGTAATTCATCTAACCGTTCTTTTAACATTGCTTTTGATTCTAGAACGGTTTTTTCTATAGATACGCCTGAACCTAAACCAATAACTACTTTGTTCGTGTCTGCAAGTTTAACTTTTACGTAAGAGCTTCCGCCGATTGGAACTAAAAGTTCAGAGTTTTCCTTTTCCGCCTCGATTCCGTCAAGTGTCATGTTTGCGTAACTTATGTCTGTGATTGCAGCATTTACCATGCTTATCCTTTGTTGCAGAGCATCTGCTGTTTGCTCCAGATAACGCATTTCCATACTGAGTTTGCGAAGTTCTTCTTCGGATTTTGCTCTTTCCGCCAAGTTCTTACACTCCAGCAAGTACAATTTTCTTCAAGATTGGATTTATTATTTGTTCGGCAGTTACTTCTTCAACTGAGCCTATTTTTATGTGGCATCTTTTGACTCGGTGTCTACTGCCAATTTCAGCGTAAACCTTCTCAACTGCATGCTCACTTTTGTCAGCTAACAATTCCCTTACAAAAGGAGTTGACAGCCTTGGCTTATGGATTTGGCCGGTTACTTTGAAAGCCTTCATTTTTCATCTTCCTGCACCACATCCAGCGCATTCCCAATAATAAACATCTCGGGTCCAGTTGTCATAGAACCAGCTACTGCTGCATGTGAATTAGCAAGCAAACCTGTTCCAACATAGGGTACCCCGCAGTTAACTGTGCCGACATCAACTGGAACTTTGAAAACATCCTCAAGAATTTTTCTCTCCTCATCTTTTAGGAGTGGGTGAGCTAATACGCCTTTGTTTGTTGCGGTTGCTAAAGAACCAACATAGGGTAATCCAGCAATTTCTGTGGGCACAACTTCAACGCCTAAAGCGTCTGAAATTAAGGTTATCTCAGTATCTTTGAAACGTGGATCCACAATTGCGCCTTTATCGTTTGCTAACACCAGGTTGCCGAAAGCAGTCTTTTTAGTTTCCATAATTGTGATGTTACCTTCAAAAACTGATTTAATTGCCTCTAATTCTTCTTGCCGGACAAAGTTTGGAAGGACCATTCCCTGTGAGTTTGCACAAACCAAAGCGCCACCTAGAACTGAGCCGCCAATGGCAGTGTAAAGAAGCTTGGTTTTTAACCAATCAGCATACTCTTGAGCTTTCTCCTGAGGAACCATTCTGGGAATCATAACAATATTTTCAGTTGCGAATGCGTAGACGCCTATGCTTGCGCTTCCAACTATGCTAGATAAGTAAACAGTCAAGAATTATTTCTCCTAATGATTAACGTTGATGGCGAAGTTTCATAGCATACTCCTTTTTTTAGATTGCGGTCAACTGAAACATATAAGTTAAAATTTCATAGCAAAGAACTGCATTTTGAGGTATTTAATGATGAAAAATGTTTTTCAATGCTAGGTAACTAACCTTCGCTCTTATGTTTGCTCCAAACGTATAATCAAAGTCGTTCCTTTTCCTACTTGCCTCTCAAAAGATACAGTTCCACCTAAAGCAACAGTCATGCGCTTGATAGCAGCTAAACCAAACCTTACCCTTAGATTTAGTAATTACTTTGGATTCTTTCTGATCGAAAAATCACTTATGATTAACTCAGAAACTCAAAACTTGAGATTGCTGGTTTAGACGCACATATTCTTTTATCGATTTTTAGCTAATCTAAATGTTATCAGTGAAGGTGATTAATTTTCAATCAAGCGCAATAAACGAAAAATGTCCTAATTGTGGAAATGAAGTTGACAGACCAGACAAAAAAATAGAAAATTCTAGCTTTTATCTGGCTATTTACACTTGTCCAGAATGCGGCAATCGTTTCAAAGTTTCGCGATAGGTTCTGATTTATGAATATGTTCTTTTTTTACAGTTGTGCTTTGTCTACCTTAAAGGCTCATTAAGTCAGTTTTTGGACAGTCTGATAATAGTTTAACAATTGTTTCGAAGTAGTTATTGTTTGAAAATTAGAATTTAAATATTGATAATTGAAAAAAAGACAAGCTGTGATTTTCAAGAGAAAAATAATAATGAAAGTTGTTAAGAAAAATCGTTTCAATTAAGCATTTACTTTATGTTTCCTTATGTGGCAACATCATTTTAACACCATAATCAGTTAACATCGAGTTCGCTTGGAGCCAGGTTAAGTGGGTTTAGCTGTTAATAGCGATGAGGCGTTCCCGACTGTTTTTGCTTCTTATCGATATTAGCGCGTGGCTAAATCTGCTTAACCCACTATTTTTTGCCGAATGAATAAGGGTTCTGATCCACAAAATTTTCTGTCCTTTTTGGACCTGTCAGCTATATTGAAACAAATTGATGTAGAAAATAAATAAACTTCTGGACTTTTGACCTAATTGACTTTTTACGACTTTTAGTGTCTCCTAGTGACTTTTGGTGACTTCGTATGACTTATAGTGATGCAACCTGCAAACAATTTAAACCCTGAATCAAGAAAGCCACCCAAAACACAAAGAAAAAAATATTCAAACTCAAACAAGAGAAAATAAACAAAAATTAAAAAAGAATTATTGGGCTTCAGCTAAGTAAACAGTGACGTTGCCATCTTTGTCTTTTGCGGCTCGAACCCGAATCTTCCTTGGGGGTTTCTCTATGCCTCTATCCCAGATTTTCTCGTTAACTTCCTGGCTTATGATCAGTTGAGGTAACTCTTCTTCTTCCTCTTCCTCAGGAACCTTCATTTCGAGTTTCATATGTTTAATTATGAATGCTTTGAGCAGTTGCATGGCGCGTGGAGCACGTTTCTTTGGCGGTCTATTCAGGGCTCTTGACAAAGGAACAGTGTAGGTTCGTTCTTCAACGATTTCTTCTTCTGCTTTCTTTTTCTTCGGTTTTGCTTCTTCAGCTTCCGTCGTCGCCTCTTCTACAGGGGCTTCTTCAGGCGCGGCTTCTATTTCAGTAGTTTCCACTGAAGGTTCTTCTTCAGTTAACTCTGCCGGCATTTCTTCTTCTTCAGCTTTCTTTTGTTCTTCTATGACTTCTTTAACCACGTAAAATTACTCCTATGCCTTTATTTTTCTTGTACGCCAATTACGTCTTTGCTTAGGGTTATTTCTAACTTTACCGTCTGTGCGGGCAATTACCCACGTTGGAACAGACGTTGACTCTTTGCTAGCTTTAGCCAGCCTAAGCTTTTTTGCTGTCGGTTTAACTCGTGCCATATTTTCATATCCTTCTAATTGTTGGTTCTCGCTTCCGTGATTGAAGCTGAATTAATATACCCTTAAGCTGCGAATCCGAAAGCGGAATGGGCAACTTTCCTGTCTGCGCCATTTCAATCAGCTGCAGCTCAATTTGCTCAGCAAACTCGGGCTTAACCATTTTAAGGTTATTTAGTCTCTGCCTTGCGTCAGGCGCCAATATCTTTGCAAGCAAAGCGTTTTTTTGAGCGTCTACTTGTTCTTGTTGAGATTGTCTTTGTTCATTGTCTGCTCTTTGTTGCATTGACAACATTTTTCGCTTGCGGATTTGGTCAAGCTGATCATCCGACATCTTCACTATTCGCCTTGATATTTCTTGAGCTCAGGGATAGTTTTAACTATTTCTTTGTTGAGGTCTCCAGCGACTTCCTGAAGAAGCTTACGACCTTTAGGAGACATAACTCTGCCTTTGGGTTTTGTAGTTTGAATTAACCCTGCAGTTTCAAGTTGCTGCAGAATCTTACGGATGTTATTACCGCCTGCTTTAACAGCATGGTTTTTCTTTACACCGTTATTTTTTCTTCCACCGTAATCTGAACGCAGTTTCTCCAGTCCGATTGGCCCATGAATGTAAACTTTACGAAGAATGGATGCACTTCGAGTGTACCACCAGTTTGGATTCTGCGGTTGCTTTTCTACATGATTACCTGTTTTAGCGAAAGTTGCCCATGGAAGAGGCTGAACTTCGTCAACATTTTCCCTAAGATACTTTGCTAAACGATCGATGAATTTTGAAGCTGGAACGTCATGAGGAGTCGTCAAAGATACTCTTTTCCCTTGTTTTTCCTTGCAGTTAAACAATGAAGCCTAATATAAATATTATCTGATAGGAATTAAGGCTGACGCACCATTAAAGCCAATGCCCAGCAGATTGATACCCATTGAATAAAACATCATTAACAGTCTATAATTGTTGTTGTTTAGAGACTACAACAAATATTTTAAAGCGTAACTTTCAAACAAATTTATGAGATATCTTTATGAAAAAAACATCTATAGTTTTTGCAATATTGCTTTCGGTCGCGTTACTTTCAGTCGTGCTTACAACAATACCTGTGCATGCAGCCACTCAAGTAGACATATACGCTGGAGAAAAAAGCACCAGTACATACGGATTTGGCAATAGCGCATCTAGCATATCTTCTCCAGGGCCTACTCTGACTTTTACCTCTGGAGACACAGTAACAGTTACTCTACATAATGCTGGAACCATGGCACACAACTTCGCAATCGTCGATACTAAATCTTCAACGGGCACTGTTCTTTGGAATGCACAAGTTGCATCAACAAGCAATCCAGTCGCATCTGGAGCAAGTGCTTCAGTCACATTCACGGTAGGCGATGCTGGAAACTACTACTATGTTTGCCAAGTTGATGGACACGTAGCTTTGGGCATGTGGGGCAATGTTAAGGTTAACGCAGCAGTTCCGGAATTTCCAACAGCATTAGTTTTCGTATTCTTCGCGGTAGCAGCCACAGCTTTAGCAGCCTACATTGGCAAATCAAAAACAATGCATAAAATGACGCCATTTTGAAAGCTCAACGGCCAATTTCTCTTTTCTTAAACTTCTATTTTTTTAAAAAAATTTCTTGTTATGTGACTTCTTTTTCTTCTGCCTTGCGTTTCCTAAACAGAATAAACACGTGACCCCTAACTTCAACTAAAGCAGCATCCGTTTTCTCGGCAGCTTGAGCGCCTATTGCCTGAGCCGTAACCTCTCCTTGCAAAGCGGCGGGTAAAACTCTAACTTTAACCATTTTGTTTCTTTGAAGTTGTTTCTCAATTTCACCTATTAACTGATCAGTTAAGCCTTCTTTGCCAACCCAAATAGTTGGATTCTCATCTTTCAATACGTGCCTAACATGTCGCTTCATTCGGGTTGTTATCTTGCTCAAGTTGTTTTTGCTCCTTCTTTTTACCTAATAATATACGGGTTTGGTTGCCGCAGTTTAAACATGTTACTACAACATGAGACTCCCTTTTCTGCTTTATCCTAACACGGCAATTAACCCCTTGCACAAACAGGGCGTTGCAGTTTTTACAGGTTTGGCGTCTAAACTCGATGGGTAGACGGATTTTTGCGGCCATAGCGATTCTTCTTGCGGTTTTAACGTATTTTGCAGCTAATTCTGCATCTTTGTTCGAAGTCTTTTTTGCCTGCTCAAATAGTATCTGTATTCGCTGTCTTGCTATCTGCTTAATACTGGATTGATTCATCTGCATTCCAAATAACCAAAAGATAACAAAGCCTACAAATAACATTTTGCGTTAGGAAGTGGACCTGTAAGAATAATTAAGAAGTAAATTTTATTGAATGATGTTTGCACACAATTTTTTTGGTTGTGTTTTGGGTTGCTTTTCCAGTTTAGGCCTGAAATTCTTTGCAGGTGGCGCAATAATTTGCAAGAATTTGTAAGATTTCGCAAGAAAACGCAAGAATCTGCAAGAAAACATAAAAAAGCTATCTTAACAACTATTTTTTGTTCAGCTTATTTTGGGTTGTTTTTTTGATTTAGAGCTTGGCACGTTTGCAGGCTGCGTCATTATTCGTCACTAACCGTCATTATCCGTCATAAAACGTCAATATTCGTCATTATTCGTCAAAAAAAGGCAAAAACGAAAAATCAATACCATCAAACAAAAGAAAAGCATATCCAAAACTGCACTTCAACAAAAAAAGGAGCGCAAATTTGTTCTCTTTGCTTTTGATTGCTTTGGTATAAGGTTTGATTTGTCTGCAGGTTGAGTCCCAATTTCCCCATTCTGGATAGAGTTGTCCGGAAAAGTCTAAAAAAGTCCCAAACTGATAGAAAAAAAGATTCATATTCGACGATTTTCTATTTACAAAGGACAAAAAAGTTAGTGGATTATTGTTTTTGGTTTAGCTGATTTGCGATTTTTCTGCCAAAGTCTTTGCATTTAGTCAATTCCCCTTCCACCAAAGGACCGGTTACTCCTCTTACTTTCAGGGATAAACTTGGGAGAATAAGTTTTAGGTTAGGCAACTTTTCTTCCAATATTTGCTCTATCTTTTTCACTGCCCTGTCAGGCGACCTCACTCTTCCCGAATAAGTGCCAAAAACAGCCGCATTCTTTGCTTTCAAATCAAGCCCAGCTAAGCTAACAAGAAATTTCTTCATCGTTTGAGAGGGTCTACCCATATGATTTGGCGCACCCAGAACAAGCGCGTCATAATCAGCTAATTTTCCAATACCAATTTCTTTTACATAGCCTATAGCAGATTCAATGCCTTCAACCTCTCTTATTGCCTCCAAGATGGCCTCCCCCGCAAGCTTTGTGTTGCCATATTTTGAATCATAAATCACAAAAACTTTTACCAAATTCACATCTCATTAGGTTTTGTGGTATTGCGTTTTCTTAGAAACAGTGCAGCTGCAATAATTATCACAATCAAGATCGCTATAACAATCACATAGTAAAGGACGTTATTTGTGCTTAAATTATTTGAATTGCTTGCAGCGCTGTTTTGTCCGACCGCGTAAAGGTTACCGTCGTAGGATCCAAAGTACAATACTCCATTGGCTACTGCTGGAGAAGAATAAATGTTGCCGTCTGTTTGGTAGCTCCATAGGAAAGCGCCTGTCTGTGCATTAAGGGCGTATGTTTTGTTATCTAAAGAACCAACGTATTCTACGTTGCCAGCAATTGCTGGTGCTGTGAAAATTCCGGCTCCCGTTGTATAATTCCATTTTGTGGCGCCTGTGGTTGCGTCAAGTGCGTAGACGTTTTTGTCAAATGCGCTGCCTGTATACACAAGTCCATTAGCAGCGCCTAGAGAAGTTTGGACGCATTGATCGTACCCCGTCGATACTTTCCAAAGCAATGTTCCAGTGTCGGCGTTTAATGCGTAGGTTATGTTGTCATAGCTTCCGAAGTAAATGTTACCGTTAGCTACTACCGGAGAGGATTCCACGTCTCCGCCAGTGGTGTAATTCCATTTTTGAGCTCCACTTCGAGCATCAAGAGCATAAACGTTGCGATCGTAAGATCCAAAGTAAACTACTCCATTAGAGACTGCAGCGGAAGAAATGACATCGCCCCCAGTTGTAAAGTTCCACAACTTAATCCCAGTGGTAGCGTTTAACGCGTAAAGATTATTGTCACTTGAACCAATGTAGACTATTCCGTTTGAAACCGTCGGGTTAGACTGTACTACGTTGCCAGTTGTAAATTTCCAAGCAAGGGTGCCTGTCGTTGCGTCTAATGCGTAGAGGTTTTGGTCATCTGACCCAATGTAAACCAGATTGTTAGCTACAGCGGGTGAACTAAAAGTTTGACTACCCAGAGGGTAACTCCAGATTTTGTTTCCGTTTGTTGCGTTTATTGCATAAAAGTTGTGGTCAAACGAACCGACATAGACGATACCGTTGGCAACTGCTGGAGAAGACCAGATTGCGCCGTTTGTTTTGAAAGCCCATAATGTTTGGTTGGTTGTGGGTCCATTGCCTGTTAAGTAGCCTGTATGAGATGCATCAGCATGGAACATCGGCCAAGAACTAGTTTGCTGCGCATTTGCTGATATAGCAAACATTGATACAGAAGAAAGACCTAAAATCACTAAAACCAATAAGCAAGAAAAATTTTTCATTATCATAACCAATATTACAATAACTATTTTTGTAGATATCTTTTGCCCCTAAAATGTCAGGGTTTTTTGAAGAATTTTTTTTCCATTGCGTTTGTTTTTTTAATCTGCGCTGGATTTTTGCAGGTTGAAACATTACGTGACAATTCGTGATATTATCCGACAAAATCCGATATTCCCTGGCAACTATCGGAATCAAGAAACTATGCTATATAGAAAGTGCTAATGGACTGCGATGCAGGTACTCAATTTCCTTCTCAATCCATAAGTTGGTTATCAGAAAACGGGCATTAAGAACTGAAAAATTCCGCAAATTGCAGGATTACCAAAAACTCAATTTGATGGAGATCAAATTTTTCAATCTTCATCAACTAAGCGAGCCAAACCAAGTTTTCCATGATCTATCGAACAATTTAAAAATGAATCCTAATAACTGATTCAACCTCTAACTCATTTGGTATCGGTGAAAAAGATGGCTGATGCAAATACAAATCAAGTAACTTGCCCATTCTGCGGTTCAATTAACCCTATTGGAAGTGCATTTTGTCAAGATTGCGGAAAAAAATTCAGCACCGAACCATTTACTGAGGCAAATCCAATAAACAAATTACAACCTTCAAATATGGACAGCCATAAGTTACTCTATAGGCGATCAGAACGCCACAACAACATAATAATAGTCGCGGTTGCGGCCATCTTAATTGTGACTTTAGTATTCGCTGCGTTTCTCTCCATGTCGACCAGTAATATTGATAATAATTTTAGAGCAGCGCCAACCCCAAGCGTTATATCACTTCCGACGATAACGCCAACCGCACAACCAACAACTGTAACCACACCCAGTCCAACTCTTATTCCGACTCTCCAGCCCCAAAGCAACACCATAACAGCAATGAACCTTCAATTCGTTTACCAAAGTACAGACCAAAATAATTTTGGACCATCCGCTCAAACGCTGGCCGTTACAAACCAACCGGACGGAATGCTTACATTAAGTCAGGGATCAGAATTTTGGTACTCTTTCAAATTGACAGAAGCCATATCCGCATCGCCCGATTCAATCATCAAAATATCGACTTCAACACCGGGCTTCATGATTGTTTCCGTAATGCCCCCAACGCCTATAGTTTTCATGCAAGGATCGTCAGTAACAATAACAGTACTCGTGCAATCATCTCAAACCTCTTTTGAAGGCGCAGTCACGCTGGTGCTTACTACTTCAGGATAAAAGAAAGATAGCTCGCCAAAACTGCTAAGATCCTTTTTAGGCAAGCTCAAGCTCAATTTTTAATCTTTTCAGCGCCTCATCCATCTTAAGCGGCTTATGCTGTAGTGTTTGCTGGGCTTTTGAGGTGTCAAGCGATGAATCCCGAGGGCGCTTAGCTGGCCACGTAAACTGTGAAGACAAAACTGGGTCAATCAGACTTTTATCTAAGCCAAAAGCATCAGCGATTAACTCTGCAAATTCGAAGCGGCTAACCCGTGTGGCACCGCAAAGATGAAACGTTCCAGTTAATTTACGTTCAATGACTTCCAAAGTCATCTCAGCCAAATTAGTGTTCAACGTTGGCGTGTTCCACTGGTCAGTTATAATTTTAACTCGTTCGCCTTTACGGAGCGTTTCGATCAGCCAAAGTGCAAAGTTGACTTTTCCAGCAGCAGGTGTCGAACCATAAATCACGCTTGGGCGCCCAATAAAATAGGTTTCCTGCGTTTTTACAAGCTCTTCAGCTTTCAATTTTGTTAATCCGTAATAATTAATCGGGGCAGGCTCATCTGATTCTTTATAGTTACCTATTTCACCGTTGAAAACGTAATCCGTTGATATGTAAATGACAAAGGAGCCCGTGTTTTTGGCAGCTTCAATAATGTTTTTTGTGCCTTCAACATTTACTTTCCAAGCAAGCTCCTTATTTAGCTCACATTTATCTACGTCGGTTAGGGTAGCAGCATGAACTACGACATCGGGCTTAACTCGGTTAAACGCTTCAGTAACCAACTCTTTGTTTGAAACGTCAAATTTGACAAAGTTACCGAAAACCTTGAGCTCTTGAACATCGCAAGAATACACCTCAATATTTTTTTGGATTGCGAGCTCGGCCAGTTTGGAGCCGTAGAGTCCACTTGCGCCAGTGATTAAAAGCTTCAATGAGAACCACTCAGCTTCCAAGGTGTTGGATGAAGAATCACTTCTGTAGCAAACGGTGTCCACCAATGCTCATTATCAAGATACCACTGAACAGTTGATTCTAAAGACTTCTCAAAACCACACTTTGTTTTCCAGCTCAACGTTAGATCTTAACTTTGAGGAATCCAAACTGTAACGTGTATCATGTCCTGGACGATCTTCCACGAAAGTAATCAAACTCTCAGGTTTATGCAGTAATCCAATGATTTTTTTGACAATTTCAATGTTGGAAATTTCGTTTCCAGCTGAAACATTGTATATTTCTCCTGCATTTCCTTTGCTGAGAACTGTGGCGATTGCTTCGCAATGATCTTGAACATCAATCCAATCGCGAATATTTTTTCCCGTACCGTAGATTGGAATTGGAAGATCTCTGAGCGCGCGAATGATGGTTTTTGGAATTAGTTTTTCTGGAAGCTGGTAGGGACCAAAATTGTTGGTGCATCGTGTAATAGACACGTTTAAGCCAAATGTTTTATGATAAGATAAAACGAACATGTCAGCGGCGGCTTTAGAAGCTGAGTAAGGATTAGAGGGTTTTGGCGGAGTATTCTCTGTAAAAGAGCCTTCGAGTGCTTCGCCGTAAACTTCATCAGTGGATACTTGCAAGAGTCTGGCTTTATGGTTGTGTTTGCGTATGGCCTCTAAAATTGTGAAAGTTCCGATCGTATTATTCTGTAAGAAAACGTTTGGGTCAGAAATGCTTCTGTCCACATGAGTCTCTGCTGCGATGTTAACTACAGCATCTACTTGATGAACAATCCGGTTGATGAGCTGAGGATTACAAATATCACCCTTAATGAAAGTGTAACGTTTGTCATTTTCAATATCATGAAGATTAGCAGGGTTAGCACCGATTCCCATTTTGTCAACATTTATCAATTCACAATCAGGATTCTCAGAAAGCATGTACCTGCAAAAGTTGCTTCCGATAAAACCTAAACCACCAGTAACTAACAGTTTCATAATTCATCACTTATGTGGAAGGTAATTCCAATCCCAAGCTTTACCAACACGTGTATCCTCTTTCTTGCCATTTATAATTTTAGGAATAAGAGTCGGGTCATTCCAGGGTCTGCGTTCTTCATCAGGGTGAGCAGGGTCATACAGGTTTGTTGTAAAGTACAAAAGCATAGCTGGTTCATCTCCAAGGGCTTTGAAACCATGCCAGTAATGACCAGGAACACGTACAACTTGCAAGTTTAAAGCGCTTGAAACTACTTCGTTAAGTTCCTCGGTTTTTTCGTCAAAAACACCGATTTTTATAGAGCCTTTAAGCGCCAGAAAATAGTCTGTTTGACCTCTAAGGTGCCTATGCCACGCACGTATAATGTTTGGATAAGTAAATGAGAAATTTGCTTGGGCAACTGTATCTTCTTCAAATAATTCTTGCCAATCTTTGCGCATGACTTCGCAGAAAAACCCTCTCTCGTCGGGTAACCGATTTATTGGTTTGATTCGTATTCCTTTTAGCATCAATATCCCTTGCTTGCTTGTTACATAGTTTCCAAAAATGTTTATAATAGTTGTTATTGTAGGGCTGCTTAAACTTCCACTTCTGAGAAGTCTCCTATATGCAACTTGATGGTTCGGTTTCGTTGGTTTCTTTTGACTTTTGCGTTTTTGCCAATTAAACTATCTTCTAGTCTTTCAACATCTTTTATGCAAACGTTTTCTTGGATGACACAATATTCAACATTAGAATTAACTATCGTTGAGCAATCGCCAATACTTGTGTAGGGTCCAATGAAAGAGTTTTCAATTAATACCCCCTTTCCGATTGCGCATGGTCCCCGTATTGTGCTATTTATTATTTTTGTGTCTGGTTCAACTTTGACTCTACCGTCAAGAGTACTGTTTGTTACGGTTCCTTTAACGTTGTATTGAACATATGTGTCAAGTATTTTGGCGTTGGCTGATAAGATGTCATCTTTTTTGCCAGTGTCTAGCCACCAGGAATTCAAGATTTCGGCTTTCACCTTAAAGCCCATGTTAATCATTTCTTGAATTGCATCAGTAATTTCCAACTCACCGCGCCCGGATGGCTTGATTCTTTCAATGGCTTGATGAACTTTGTTGGAGAAAAGGTAAGTGCCGATTATGGCAAGATTACCCATGGGTGTCTTTGGTTTCTCTACCAATCGGACAATATTGCCTTTTTCATCTAGTTGAGCTATTCCAAAACTTGACGGATTTTCGACTTCTTTTAGAATAATAAGGGCATCAAGTTGTTCACTTTTAAATTTTTTCACAAATGCGTTTAATCCTTGGCCGGTAACGTTGTCGCCTAAACACATAACAAATGAATCCTGTTTCAAAAATTTGCTTGCGGTTTTGACTGCATGTGCCAATCCAAGGGGTTCTTGCGGTATGTATTCAACTTCGAGTCCCCAGTGTGAGCCATCTTTAACATAATCCTTAACGAACTGTCCAGTTTCATGAGCGGTAATGATGCCGACTTTTTTTATGCTTGTTGAGGCGACTTGGTCAAGAACGTATCCTAATATGGGTTTGTTTGCTACTGGTATTAGTTGTTTAGCGCAGGTGAAAGTTAAAGGTCTTAACCTAGTGCCTTTACCGCCACTTAAGACAAGTGCTTTCATATCAATCCCTAACTATTACTGGTTAATTATGATTTGCTGGTATACGAACTTAAATAAGTTTATGCACTTGACCTCAATGTCTACGATAATATTTCACAAGTCAATTTATGTTTTATTGATAATTTTGTTCCTAAAATCGCATTGATCACCATTTTATTTCTGTGATTGTATCAACACAGCCACATAATTCTATTAGCGATGACAAGGCATAATTACAAATTAGTGATTGAGTGGAATCCGAAAATGAAGCAGTTCAATTCTAATATTTTGTCTATCTTTTCAAGTTCTTGGAGAAAAACAATGCCAATTCAATGGGTCCTGCAATTTTTATTCAAACTCAAGCTATACATGCACACATGTCGGAGGAACTTACTGTGGCAAATTTAGGGCACTTTCACAAATAGCCAAAAAAGAAAAAGCTTTAAACCAAAATCTTATCTAAGAGAAAACAATTACCACTTGAATTTAGTATTGAGTAATTATTGATTTAATGTTGCAGAATTTTCATTAATTTTTGCAGTAAACTTATAATAAATTCAATGGTTTTCGAAGGAAGCCAAGTCCATTTGCAATTTCTCGAAGATTAGTTATGTCAGCTATGTTAACGGTTCTAGTAAGCTAAAGCAATAAAAATGAAGATAATCAAGAAAACAATTACGCCGATAATTATGATTGTTATGGGATTGGAAAATAAAAGTTGAGTAGTAAGAAAATAGGTTAAAATGCCAGCTAATGCCGAAGAAAAAAAAATTTTCGCTGAAGAAACCCAATCCACTGATACTCCGAAGCGTTGTTTTATGAATCGTAAACTAATGAATAAGCCTGGAAGACTAACTGTTAACGAGCTAACAATCAAGCCTATGACGCCCAAAGTTAGATATCAAAATGAAACTTAACGGAAAACCAATCGCAGTTGTAAGTATTGACATTTTCAAATTGAATTTTGTATAACCTTGTCCGATTAATCAAGTTGCTTGCACTTAAACTGCCAAAAGCAGTATAGAGATAAGTTATTGACAACAATAGCCAAAAACAAAGGCGCTTGTACATATCATCTGTGAAATATGGCAGCTATGGCTGGTTGAGCAAGAACCATAACCATAGCTGCGACTGGGACAACAATAAATCGAAGCATATTTTACAGAGTATTGAAAAATATTTCCGAAAAGTGCTTTATCTTTTTGGGGATCTAACTTTGAAAATGCTGGAAACAGCATTGTTGTTACAGGAGTAGCGAAAAACGTAATTAAAACAACGAAATTTACTGCTACGGCGTAATTGCCTATTGTGGCATTGTTTGATACGTAAATTGCGAGAATATAGCTGTAGAATTGAGTTAAAAATCCTGAAAGAATAGCGCCTATTGATACGGGTAAACCGTATTTTAATAGAGTTTTGTTGTTGTCAATAATATTCAGTTTGAGGTTGGTTGGTTTAGGTAAGGTTCTGTATATTGTAAACATTAGAAATACACCCAATTATTCCTGCAATTGGGTAGCAACTGCGAAGCCTGTAACTGCGCCTATGGTGCCTAATCCCAGACAAAACTAGTGCGACTATTAGAGATGTTTTGAGTATTGAATGTATTATTAGCATTATGCTGTTTAGGTGCATTGTTTCCATGCCGGTGAATGCTGCAGTTGCCGCATTTATCAACGCACCAGCCAAGATGAAGAAAGAGCCGATTTGAATCAGTGGAGCGATGGTTGGACGATTAAAGTTGGTGGCTAAGAAGCCTGAAAGAGCAAAAGAAACAATAGTAAGTGATAAGCCCTAAAATTACCTCAAATATTAATCCGGAAACAAAAATGCCTCTTATTTTACTTTGGTTGCTTCGCTGTTGTATTGCGCTGAATACTTTATCATCGCTGAGTTTATCCCCCAGTCACGAAAAGTTGAAATCAAGTTTGGAGCAGTAAGGGCAACAGTGTATAAACCATAGTTATCTGCCCCCAATAAGCCTAGCAATAATTATTGTACCTACAGCCGAAATCAACGTGGAGACAACTAAGCCCCATAAAAGGTGAAAACCGCCTTTAGCTGAAACTCTCGCCATCTCTGTAGTTTTGGTAGTCATTTTATTTTTCAGGCAGCTGTAAGTTTTAAGTTAATTGTGTCGGTATAGTGGTGTTTATCATTTTTGGTGTTGAAAGCAATGAATAAATTGTTGCTGGATTTTTGTGCAATTTTTTTTGTTTGTGTTTTGGTTTGCTTTCTTGATTCAGGGTTTAAATTGTTTGCAGGTTGAGTTGATAAAAGTTGTATTAAGTTGATTAAAGTGGATAGAAGTCATAAAAAGTTGAATAAAGTTAAATTAAGTGGAAAAATGTCTTAAGTTGTTTTGATGGTGATGTTTTGCCGTTAACGGGAAAGGTATCGTTTCAGGGAGTAGTTGAGAAATGTAGCAAAGTACAAATTCCAAAGCTGATTCGATGGCAATTCAAATTAGAGCCTGACCAAGTCTTAAAAGTAGGCATAAAGAATTCAACCGCTGGAAGTGTCTGGCAGTTTTTCTATGCTAAAATGAAAAAAGACGGACGAATACAAATCCCAAAGCTAACAATCTTGGTTTGGAAACGTGACGATCCCAAAGGTCTCGAAGGATGCGTAATGGAAATAACACTAGAACCGCTTAGACAAGCTATTTGTAATACTCTTCAAGCAACAATCTATTGAATCCTTCCGGATCGAAAACAAATTTTTAATCTAAAGTTATCCCAAACTTGAACTGGACTAAATCTTTAATGCCCCTTTTGCAAGTTAACGTTTGGTTCAAATCCTAACAAACGCTATGCTTTTGAAATATCTGCATAACTGTCTTTGATGCCTTATTTCTAAATCGCTAATGGTTAATCTCCAAGTCTGCGTTAGTCAACTCCAAAATATCTGCCTAAATTTCAGGCAAGTTTTGATTTATGAAATAATGGTCTTCTTTAATCTTACTAACTTACTCGCATCAACATCGAAAAGTATTACGATTCACCCTTTGAGGGCGAAGCCAATAGCGGTACATAAACCAACATAGCCAATCCCCTTTTAATGATATTTTAGTTTTTTTAACTGTCTACATTCACCAAAATATGATAGTCAGTTTACGAGTAGATAGCACATATAAACATTTTGTTTCTCTAAAGCTTCATTAATATATTTGAATACATGATAGAATCAAAAAAGAGAGAGAGGTTTCGTTTGATTCAAAAGGTGATTGTTCCAGCCGCAGGTTTAGGTACACGTCTTTTTCCTGCCACGAAAGAGCAACCTAAAGAGATGCTTCCAATTTTCTCTAAAACATCAAATGGAGAATTAGCGGTTAAACCTGTAGTGCAATTAGTTTTTGAACAATTGTATGATGCTGGACTTCGAGAATTCTGCTACGTTGTTGGCAGAGGCAAACGGGGCATAGAAGACCACTTCACACCTGACCTACATTGCATCCAGACACTTGAAGGCATGGGCAAAAATGGGCAAGCGTCCGATTTAGAAGATTTTTACCAGAAACTCGAGACTTCAACAGCGATGTGGGTTAATCAGCCTGAACCTAAAGGATTCGGAAATGCTGTTTTGATGGCTCAACCTTTCGTACAAAATGAAAGCTGCCTAGTTCATGCTGGAGATAGCTGCATTATATCTAAAAATATGGATTACCTGAAGAAACTCATTGAGGCTTTTAACCGGCTTAAGGCAGATGCTGCATTTTTAGTTTTGGAGATTGAAAACCCCAAACAATATGGTATAGTTGAGGGAGACGAAGTAGAGGCAGGAATAATTAAAGTAAAAAAAGTGGTTGAAAAACCTGAAAAACCCAAAACCAATTGGGCAATAATGGCCATGTACGTTTTTCGACCAATAATTTTCGAAGCCTTAGAGTCAACAAAGCCTGGAAAAAATGGAGAAATCCAGCTAACAGATGCAATCCAGAAACTTGTTGATGATGACTTAAAAGTATATGCGATAAAGTTGGATAAGGGCTATATGCATTTAGACATAGGGAGCCCAGAAAGATACTGGGAAGCTTTAGAACTTTCGCATAAACAGTTTAGCAAGAGAGCAAACGCATGATGGACAAAATAATAAGCGAAGATATTGAAAAGATTAAGAGCATTGTTAAGGGAGATGTTTTCTCAGGCAAGAAAGTGCTTGTTACAGGCGGTGCAGGCTTTATCGGCAGTTGGCTTTGCGATGTACTGGTAGGTTTTGGCGCTGAAGTAACTGCTGTGGATGACTTATCAACTGGGAGAAACAAAAACATTGAGCACCTAGCCAAAACCCCTTCTTTTGAATTTGTAAGTACTGATGTTTGCGCTTTTGAAAGTAAAGAAAAGTTTCATTTTATTTTTCACATGGCAGGACACGCCTCTCCAGACGAGTACCAAGCGCACCCAATTGAAACCCTGCGAACTAGTGCTTTAGGCAGCTTTGCTATGGCAGAGCTAGCAAGAAAATGCGATGCTACACTGCTTTTCGCTTCAACCTCAGAAGTCTACGGCGATACGGAGGTTATTCCAACACCTGAAACTTACTGGGGAAAAGTCAATCCTATTGGACCTAGATCATGTTACGATGAAGGAAAACGTTTCGCTGAGGCCTTACTAATGTCTTATTTGAAGCAATATGGATTAGATGTTAGAATTCCAAGAATCTTTAATACTTACGGTCCAAGGCTTCGCGAAGATGGATTATATGGCAGGGCCCTTTCAAGGTTTATCTTACAAGCATTAACTAATCAACCCATAACCGTTTATGGAACTGGAAAGCAAACTCGATCATTTTGTTACATAAGTGATACTGTTATTGGCTTAATACTGTTGACTGCAAACTCGAAAGCAAAAGGTGAAGTTGTAAACTTGGGCAATACCAAAGAAGTAACAATACTTGATTTAGCTCAAAAAGTAAAGGAAATAACAAAATGCAAATCAAACTTAGAATTTCATCCGCTACCAAAAGATGACCCAAAGAGACGCTGCCCAAACACCATTAAACTTGAAGAGCTTGTCGGGTGGAAGCCTAACGTTTCTTTCGAGCAAGGACTAAAGCGAACCATAGCATGGTATTCAAAGCAACAATAACTGAAGAACTTTACGAGCAAGGTTTGATAACGTCCAGAGGCAATTTTGAGGCTGCTTTAAGCATCTTGACCTAGCCTCCTTTGCAAATCTTTTTGCAAGTTAACTTTCATTTCAAATCGCAATTGTTAAATTGCTTTGGCTATGTTTTTGTTGCAATCACGACAAAACTGTTTGGAAAAATATGTTTTCCAAATTCTTCAAAAATGTCTCCTAGCCACGAGTAAAATAACACGCGTGAAATCTTAGACATGATTGTTAAGCCAGAGTTATCTTGGATAACCCGACCGGTCTGGTGTTCAATCTTTGATCCCAATAATATTTGAAATAGATGGTAAAAAGCTCTAAAGAACTCAACTTTATAATTATCAACAACACAAAAGCCTGCATTATTAACAAGGCTTACAAATTGCTTGGATTCAAAAATCCTAAGATGACCTATGCGCTCAGCGTGACTGCTATCGAGTTTCAAAAAAAGTTTTTCCGAAATACTTGAAGGAACCAACAGAAATACCATTCCATTTTTCTCAAGCAACCGTTGGAAACCATCCAATGTTTCTGAAACGTTTGGAACATGCTCCAAAACATCGCCAGAAATAATCTTGTCAAACAACATATCCTGCAATGGAAGATTCTGAACGTCAGCTCGAATAATATCAATATTTTTATTGCCTTTATCAGAGTTAAAGGATTTTAGACAACTTGATGATAAATCAATCGAAACTATGTGGGCGCCAATTTTTTCGCTTATCTCAATCGAGCGCAATCCGTAGCCGCAGCCCGCATCCAGAATGGCATCGGACGATGACAACTTAAATTTGCCCAGCATTGGTTTAGCTGTATAAATTCTGGAAGATTCTCTAGGTGCCACAGGAGGTCTCCTTGTCAATTCCAATGATTAACAATAATTCGACTTTATATCTTATGCCATCCTCGAGGATCTTTAATGAAGTTAAAAATAGAGTATCGGAAAAGAGAATGGATCGAATCCAATTCTGTTAAAGTTTGACAGGTACTAAATTGAGAATGCGATTACTGCCATGCTAAGGGTCACATTCGTTGAGCTTGCGGGCGTTATTGCTGTGGCAACGATATACTGTATTGGCTCATTATCTTGTATTAGTTTAACCCAATCGCTACCGCTAAGCCATTCAGTTCCAGTTGTTGTATAAACTTTGTCAAGATCTGCAACTGTCCCATCATTGTGAACCATGCTAATTCTAAGAGTCACGTTTTCTCCGAAAAAGTGCCACCTCGTACAATGCCTATTTGTGTTGGAATTGCACAGTTTTCCAAATCAGGGTTAGATAAGCTTGTGAAGTAGAAAATTTGTGATGCCCCCCAACCACTATTCACCCCAATTGGTATTGTTTTGTTAACATTATTCGGCGTAACTTGAATACCTGTGTCATTCATGTATGTGGGGCCTGTAAATTGATTAGAAGTGTTGGGGCTTAAAACGACGCAGTCTTTAGGAATGTTAGTTATCTCAGGAACCGTATAGTACGTAAAAATGGTTTCATGCGTTGCTGTTCCCCAAATTATGTCAATCGGATTAAGATCGCCTTCTAATCCAAAGAAGCCTTGAAACCACGTGTATCCTTGTTTAGTTCCATTTCCAAAATCAATTCCAACTTTGTATCCTTGAATGCCATTTTGGAGAAATCGGTTTCCTTCCATCCAACCGTCATTGTCGGCAAATTTAATTGCGGTGTTGCCAATATTTGTCGTGCCTATTGTGCTATTACCATTCCAGCTCCCAAGCATGCCTCCAATTATGGTGTTTTCTGCGGCACCAAACGGGTAGCTGAAAGCAGCAGGTTGGGCGTTAAAATAAAATGCGTAATTGCAACTATCAATAAAGTTGTATTTGATCTGCCCATAGATTGCATTTACAAATGTGATTCCATTGTGCACTCCATCGCCTTCAATGTCATTAATGGTGATGGTATAGCCTTGAACGCATTTGGTTGAATTGCCGATAATCAAATAGTCCGATTGCAGGTTTGCAATTCCTTGCTGAACGTAATTTATGCTTTTCAAAATTGTTATTGGAGCTGTTACCGTGATATTGCATAGTACATTAACAGTTCCGTATTCGGAAATCGAGTTTACCGCAGTTTGAATTGCGTAGCTTGCGTTGGATGAAGTCAAAAATATGCGGTTTCCTGAGTCAGTAACAGTAAAGTAGCCAGCATTATTCCCTGAACCAACTAAAACAGTATAGGGTGATCCAAGATTGCTCATTGGATTAATGTAAGTACTAATCGCACCGTCAATATTGCAGATAACAGAAACATTGGCGGGAATACTGCTCATTAATGTCAAGTCGAATGGTACTTCTTTAAGGTAAATTGTTCCAGAAGAAATTTTTTCTAAAATAAGCTGCTCGATCTTTGTGTAATTGCTTGAGTAATCAGTCCAAGCCTTGGTTCCTACTTCAAACATCAAGTTGACGAAATTTGAACCATTTATAGCAAAATAAGATGCGGTTGAGTATTTTCCAACATAGTAGTCAGCAATCGGAAGAGGTGTGCCCAAAACGTAGTTAGTAGTTGCAACAGCTTCGGCTTTGGCAACTGGAACATCTAAAAAGACAGCTCCAACAAGCATCAAGCCAACAAGAACCAAAACCCCAGCTTTGCTCATTTGCCGTTTAATCTTTGAAGAGCCAGCCATCAAGTGGCTACAAACAATAATCACGCCTAAGATAACTGCGCCGATTAATTTGGGAATAAGATTGATCAGCCACATGTTTTGAAATAAAGAAATAATGGCGGGCAAATCAAGTTTAGTCCCAGTTAGAATTAAAAAAATGTTGATTATGGTTTGGGAGATTGCAGGAACAATAATTAATGCGACACTTAGAATAATGAGCAAAATTGAACCTAAACGTAAACGTCTCATATTCGCCCAGCCGATCCCAACTCGTTTTTCTCAGTAGAAATTTGAGTAACAGGTTTAGTTAAGTGTCGCTTTTTCTGTATTCTGGGCAAAACGAAAATTGCAGAGATTATTGCTAAAACAGAAACGAATGATACAACTGTGATTTTTTCGCCTAATTGCAAGGATGCTTCAGGTGCATAAAAGAGATTTAAAGTTACTACATTGCCTTTAGTGCCGTTCATCAAGAAGGCATTGTTCAATGAATTTGAAGCCAATTGCGTTGCAGAAGCATTAATTTGCCAAGAATCATCTGCCGGTTCATTGAAAGCCAAAATGAAGGGAGACGAGGCTTTAACTTTAACAGAAAAAGACACTGGACCAGATTTTTCGTAATTAACTACATAATGTTCTACGCCACCTCCAAATACGGATGCGAGGTTTTCCGATGAACTATTTGAATTTGTCAATGAATATATGATTGAATTATCAATGATAACTGAAGAAGCATAGTTGAATCTTATATTATAGGAACCTTGGGTTAAGTTAATTGACCCGGTTGAATACCAGTATTGGCCATCCGATGGATTGCTGGCACTGATAGCGTAAGGCTTGTTATCGACAAACACTTCTAAATTTTCATTATTCAATGCTTGCTTAGTCTGAACGTTAATAACGTATGAAGAGTTCTGGGGAGAATAAATTGAAAAAGAGGTACTATTGGTACTAGTACTTTGGTCATTAGGTGGCGTTGAATTCGACAAAAACGGTTCACCAGTAACGTAAGCTATTGTGGCACCTGATTTATTAATCAAATCAAGCAAGTTTTGTTCGTGCTCTGCAAGCTCAGCCGTAGTTGGCATCGCAATAAGATTTACAGCATTACTCGCCCCACTTTTATTAGTGATAATAAGCGTATGTGAACCAGCAGTCAGATTTACTTCGCCTAAATGAACCCAATTAAAACCGGTCAAAACTGTCGAGTAAGTATTAATCTCCATTGGACTGATGCCAGCGGCATTAATTGTAAAACTCAAATTTCCTCCGCTTTTACTAAATAACACTCTAGCCCAAAGATCGTATTGTCCTGAAGTGTCAGCTTTAAAATCAGAAGCAAACGGGGAATTAGAATTGGATGAGTAGATAACGCTATGGCCAAGTCCGAAGTCATATTTGTCACTTGAAGTAAGGGGGGAGGAGGCGTTGAATAAGGAGGGTAAAGTTGTGGGAGCCCATAAAAAGCTTGTCACCGAGTCTTTTGTCCAACTCGACGTTTCAGGAGTAAAGTAGTGCGTTGTATCATTTACGTCGTTTAGCCCATAAGGTATAGCTGTGTTAGAAAAAGAGTCACCTGGAGCAAGTAGTGCGCTACTATCAATAGTATCTAAGACAAGATCGTTAAACGTCTTGTTACCATAAAAAATCAGAGTTTTCTCTATGCCGTTGGCTGTTAAAATGGAAGTTAGAGTGTCATTAGAAATAGGTTGGTTTTCGAGGAAAAGGTACGCTGATTCAGCAGGATTGAGTGAATTAATAGAAGAAAGCGAACCCAGTGTATCTAATCCACCTACAACTAAATTTACTTTCGAAAAAGTCTGAAAATAATCAGACATATCCATGTTCTCAAAAGTGTAAAGGTTATCCTTATTACCCTCAGGGAAAACCGGTTTCAAATCTTTTTGCGAAGTGAGATTGAGATACATAGGATCTTTTTCCACACTGGGATAAGATTTGGACTCAGGGGTGTCAAAGTGAAAAACAATATATTTAACGTTAGCTACCGCCAAAAGCTTGCCCAAATACAACTGATTCGAATTTAAATATCCAGTCAAATAATCGTATATCATGTTTCCCAGAAAACTTGAGTCAGGTGAAGGTGATATGCCCCATCCATACATTAAAGGAGGCACGCCACTTGCCCAATACTCTATCTTATTTGCAAGGCTTTGATTTTGGCTTATACTCCATGTGAAATCAGCTAATTGAGGGACCCACATTACTCTAAATGATCCTCCTTGAGATGTTAAATATTGATTTAAATTGTTATATTGTGGGGGTAAGACTACAGGATTTAGTGCTCCGTTTAGATTCGTTAATAATGGTGCACCAACCAAAGCTATTACAGACATTATTAGGAAGAAAAGTACTATTGCTGAAGTGTAAGGTTTGAGTGAGAACCATTTCACGAATTTTGGTGAAAAACGTTTGAATTTCAATGAAAAACGTGTCATGAATTTTGGTGAAGAAAAACCTTTCAATCTTGATGAAAAACGTTTCACAGAAAATCCAGTATACTTGGCTCTTCCAAACGCTTCAACTATCAGTACAGCGATTAGAAGTGCAGTTGCCAAATCAACAATAGCTAAGAACAAGTAAGGATATTTTAGAAGAAACGCTTGATTGGGAATAATTCGTGGAGAGTAAAAAGTGACCCATAAATAAAATTCACCAAAGAACCCCTTTGTCCCTTGGGCTAAAAAAATGCCTATAACAAGCAAACCAGAGAGTGTCAAAGTCAACTTATTTCTGCGAATCAAAATAGCAAAAGCTGCAAATACCAAGACAATTAACGTTTCGCTAATCCACAAAGGATTAGAAATCCATAGAGGAATAGTACCAAGAAAGGGCTGTGTACTCCAACTATGAAACCCTAGAAGGTTAAGCAAGGTACCGTCTTGCGAGTTTATAAAAAGGTTTGCTGCCGAAAAAGGATCCCAAACTGGCCCCGAAGCTTTTTGCGTTAAATAAGGAAGTAACCAATAAGAAGCAAGCAATAATGCTGCCAACCCAGTAATCAACACTGCAAGAAGTAGATTTGAAAAAAATCGTCTCGTAAGATTTTTGCGAAAATTCAAGACAATGGTTGAAAGAGCCAATATAGCGAAGAGACAAGCGCCAACAATCATGCCCCAAGCGTCAGTCATGAAAGCAAAAAATACACCCAACAAAAGTGAACTAACTATTACTTTTCGTGGCGAAACGGAATTTAAGGCTTGCCAAGTAAAGTAGAATACTAATGGAAAGAGAGAGTAACTCCATAAAAATGAAATATGAAAGATTTCGGTAATAACAAGAGGATTTAAAACGTAGAAAAGACTAGCTGCAATTGAGCCAAGATACAAGGCGGCAGTATTTTGGGCTATCTTCTTTAAAGAATAGAAAGTTACTATGAACATATTAAAGCCTATTAATGAAATAATCGAAAAGTAGGTTACTCGTTGGGCTAAGGCAACATTTTTGAAAAGTAAAACCAAGGAATAAAGTGGAAATTGGCTTACAAAGACTATTTGGCTTCCGCCAGTATAAAAGTTCCAAGTATGAAACCAAAGCGCAAACATGTTATAGTATAGGTTCCATTGAATGTCGATTGACTCAATGACGCCACCATTTAAGTTTAGAAGAAGCTGTCTAAGAATAACAAATGATATAACCATTGAAAATAGACCGGCAATTGCCAATACTACTTTTGGATTATCCAAATCGATTCTAGACATTATCTCGAAACAGCCAACTCAGATTATTTTGATAGATATCTTCTCAATCCGAAGCATATTCATTTACTAGAGCAAATCATCTAACTAGATTTACTCCTGTCTTTGCAGAGAACGTTTGATAAAGTCTCTGATTATATATTAAACTTGCCGGATTAACATTCTTCATTAACATGGTAACATACTGGTCAGGCATTTGGCGTACAAGAGACTGAACTGCAACATGTTTTTTCCAGCTTTGTTTGAAATTGGTCAAATTCCACAGAAATGCCTTCAGCATTGCATATGGAATTTCAGATTTTCCACTAACTAAGTTTGAGGAGGCTCTAACCACTTCAAGTATGATTAGTAATGGGAGATATTGAACAAGGGAAATTAGACTGTAATTCTTGATTAGAGTTAATAGGCGGTTTTTGCAGTGGTGAAAAACAAGTCTGCCTATTTTGCGCGATGTTGTCGTACTTCTGCGATGGTAGACAATAGAGTTTGGGGCGATAACAGTTTTATAGCCAGCTAATCTCATTCGCCATGAGAGATCGACGTCTTCGTATGCAAAGAAATAATCAGCATCAAAAAGCTCAAGCTTTGTCGTCGTACACAATTTTTCGAGAGCTTTTTTCTTAATAGTTACTGCAGCTCCGTTTGCATAAAACACTTCATCTACAGTGTTGTACATGTCCTTGCCAATGACGAATCCTCGTTCAAATCCATAGCCGGCTTTATCTATAAAAGCGCCAGCGCTCTCCAGTATTTGACGGTTATACCAGAAAAATAATTTACTTTGAATGATACCTATTTTTTGATCTGATTCTCCGACTTTTATTGTTTCGATTAACCAGTCTTTCTCAACTTCGGTATCATTGTTTAATAGTGTAATGTATGAACCTTTAGCATATTTCAAGCCGACGTTGTTGCCCTCAGCGAAGCCTTGGTTAACATTATTCCTAACAAAAACCAATCGACGGTCTTTTCCAAACTGATTAACAATCGATTGATAACTTCCATCAACAGAAGCATTGTCAACAAATATAACTTCAAAATTTGAATATTCAGTTGCCAAAACAGATTGGACACACTTTGTTACAACATCGGCACCATTATAGTTAAGAATTATAATTGACACTAATGGATCAGCTAACGCTTGATTCAAACTATATCACTTGAACTTCACAGATGAGATAAGTATTCTTTAATGCCTTCCTCAGGACTTCTTGGATAAACACCTAGCATTTCATGCATTTTAGTGGTTTCGGATAAAGTGTAACCCAAGTATTTTTCAGGCGTCGGAACGTAAATAGGACAGATATTCTTTCCCAAAAGCTTGTTAATTACCTGGACAACTTCGTTAAACTTCAGGTTTTTGCCAGTGCCAACATTTATTACAGTATTGGAAATTGTTCTCTCTGCCGACTGCACAATGGCATCAACAACATCGTCAACATAAACAAAATCTCGATTCTGAGTACCGTCACCAAAAATCACTGGCGGCTCATTTTTCATCATGCTATTAAGAAATATTGTTATTACACTTGCATATTCGCCTTTGTGCTCCTCTCCAGGACCAAAACCCGCAAAAATTCTCAATCCAACACTGGGAACAGAACTGTAATTACATTCAGCGATCCTTTCACAAGCTAATTTAGTGATTCCATACAAATTTTTAGGTTTAGCTAAACTTTTCTCAGACTGAGGTGGTGGAGCAACTCCATAAACGCTGCCACTTGATGGGTAAACTACCTTCTGGGCCCCAACACTTTTAGCAAATTCAAACGCATTATTCAACCCGCAAATAGTGCTGCTTAAAGCAAAAACAGGATCTTTGTTGAAAAGAATAATTGAAGAAGGAGCCCCAAAATGAAATACAAAATCTATGTCTTTAGGTATTTTTTGAAAACTTTGACTATCGCTAACGTCTGCGTGAATAATCTCAACAGGCATTTTCGACAGGGTTTCAAATGATTTACCAGAAGAAAAATCATCCATAGCTACGATTTGAGCTTTCAAATCAATGAACTTTTTCAACAGATTGAAACCAATGAAGCCAGCTGCCCCGGTTATAAGGACTCGTTTGTTATTCCATTTCATGCCTAAGCCACCCTTTGAAGATTGAACTTGCTATTGCAATATCGACAAGGTTTTTAAGATTTTTGTTATTCCAAGAGATCGAGATATAGATCGGTGGTAGCCTTGGAAACTTTCGCCCAGGATCGCTCAGTGGCAATACTTCGTGTACATTCTGAAAGAGTTCTCTTATAATTATCATCGGTAAGCGCTTTGTTAAGAGCCAAGTAAAGATCTGATATTGACCCTGTTTTAAAAATAGCACCCGTCGGGAGGATGTCGCTAAAGGAAGAAACCCGTGAGGCAATTACAGGTCTGTAATGTCCAAGAGTGATGTTCATTGGGCCTCCAGTCGAAAAGGAGGCGATGTAAGGAAAAACAACAATATCGGATGCTGAAATATATGTGGACAGTAGCGAATCTGGAATAAAGCCAATAAATCTTATTCGTTTATCCTCAGACATTTCTTTATTTACTGAGTTCCAGAATTTTAGGTATTCTTGATCATCTTTTAGCCGTGGGTGCGGGGCTCCCCCGATTATTAAGACTGCATTTGAAAGTTCTATTTTTTTGAAGGCTTTGATGAGTATATCTATCCCTTTGTACTTAGTAATATAACCGAAGTACAAAACAATCTTGAAGCCGCTTAGTCCCAATGTTTTTTTGGCTACATCTTGATCAATAGGTTGACTATACGGAACTCCATGGGGTATCAGTGCTATTTTTTTGGGTGAACAATGGTATGCTTGAATGAGGACGTTCTTATGAGTGTTATTCATCACAATTATTTTGTCTGCATTGTCAGTTATTAGGCGCGTAATTAGCAATAAACCCATATAAGATGCTAAGCCGCCAACCTGGCTATTGCCAACTATACCCAATTCAGGGTCTTTGATCTCTGAAGGATTAACAATACCATGAAGAGTTACAACTACTTTTGAATGAAGAAATCGAGTAAACAACATTAAGAATGGGAACAAAGCGGCAGAAAATGTTCCTCCGAAAATAAAATACTCATGCTGAATATGAATGACGTTAGGCCTAAAACGACACAATGCTTTAAAAATCTGAAAAGGATAAAAAAAACTAGAAGTCCAACAAGGAAAGACACCAATCTTTTTATTAAGAAAAGTTTCAGTCATCGATTCTTTTGATTTAGTTTTTTTGGAAATAACAGTTATCTTAGCGTTGGGTAAATCGAAAGAGTCCAAGAGGTTTTTAGTATAAGTTGAAACTCCTCCACCACCTGGCGGTAGAGTTGAAACCATGCAAATTCTTGTTTCTTTTACCCGGAACACCCCTAGCTCTTTGATTCTGTATAAATCCGAATCTTACAAATATTAAGTATTTGCATTGTCAACCGATTTTTAAGAAATAACCGCCTAAATAATAATAGTTAAACTGAATGAATAATGAAATGCGCCATTTTATGGAGAACGTACCTTCGTCAGTAAATGAATAGTTGCGCAGTATTTCCAAAAAGCACTTTGTATGAGGCGATTTTCTAATCTGTGTAACACACAAATAAGCTTATTCGGCAAAGTTATCCTAAAAAGACCTAAAATAGTACAAACATAAACCAGAAAAAGATTTTCATACTTACTTTGTACAACTTTAAAATCATTACTTTTCAATAATTTAACTAGTTCGCTTGATGTAAAACCTTCTAAGTGTAATTCAGAAGATTTATGAGTCTTCCAACCCTTTATCAAGAGATTTTTGAAAGGATTGTCAACAGTATTTTCAACTAATAACACTGATATCTCTCCTTTCGTAACTCTCTTAATTTCGCTTAACACTTGCTGGATTGTTTCATAACTAGACAAATGGTGTAAGAGTGCTATCACAAAAACGGAGTTGAATGTGTTTGGAGCGAAAGGTGTGTGAGCTGCATCAGCCACTATATAATTCACGTACCCCTTCTTTGAATTCAATTTCTTAGCTTTTAAAACGGAAGATTTGCAGAGATCAAGACCAATAATCGAATTATTGGATGATTTTTTTTCTGCAAAAATTTGTGAACTTAACTCGTCCCATTTTCCAGCACCGCACCCAATATCAAGCAAACAAACATTTGTTGTATTGCAGTTAAGAAAATCGTCAATTTCATCCTTAATCATTAAATCCCAATAAGTTATTTCGTCAGAACCCATTGCAAGCATATCTTCAAGCGGCCGTGATGTCATCTAAAAACCAAACCGAATCAACGTTCATTTAGAATAAATGAAATCATGTTTTGAAAACCGTTTTTCTCCGCAAGAGGTCGCTGATACCAATGGATGACCCGAAGCCTATAAGCAATTCCAAGTAAATCGATAAACATATGCCACATCTCTCTGGGTTTAAATTTTGCTTCTAATTTTATATTTACGGGCATCTCAACCACTTTTAAGCCATAAAGATTTGCCACAGCTAACAACTCAACATCAAAAGCATATCGTTTTACGGCTAATCTAGGAAAAATATTGATAAAGGCACTCTTCTTCATCGCTTTAAGCCCAGACTGAGTGTCTTTGAGAGGTACACCGGTAAGAAGACGCACTAATCCGTTAAACCCTTCGCTCAAAATTCGTCTTGACAAAGGTACTTTAACTTGTGAGTTACTGTGGCGTTTAGAAGCTATGACTATGTCGCCATGTTTCAGTGCGTCAATGTATTCTGAAATGACATTTAAATCGATCTCCATGTCACTATCAGCAAAAACCACAATGTTCCCATTTGAATTCATGAAACCAGTTTTTACGGCAAACCCCTTTCCAGCGTTATTTACGTAGCTTACGACTTTTACATGACCATTTTTGCCGGCGTATCTTTTTGCTTTTGCTAAAGTATTATCTTGGCTGCCGTCATCAACTACCACAATTTCATAAGGCAATTTTTTATGGGCAATAATTGTGTCTATCGCACCGAGGGTTTCCTCGATACATTCTTCTTCGTTGTATGCTGGGATAACAAAGGATAATTCTACTTGCCCCGTTAAACGGTCACCTCATGGCCAATTTTCTTTTTATATTTTAGGAAGCAAACAAGTTGGAGGAAGACTCCAACAACCAAAGTATAATACGCGAGACCAGCCACAGTGTCAGATAATGAAACGGCAGCTGAAAGTAAAAGGATCACAAATCCAATGATAAAGGGAGACCCCCAATTTTCTTTAAAATATCCTTTCAGTTTGACTATAATTTTGCTCAAGCCAGGTTGAATCATGTTATTGAGGCACTGTGATGTTTAAAGGCAATCTATGAATTTAACATTTGCCCATAATCTTGGGCTTTTACTAGGAAAAAGCCCTTTAATCGCCTTAATTTTTTCATTAGAAGAAACGAATTATTGATTCAGAAATCACTTGAAGGTCTTAAGAGCGTTATGAGTTAACAAGTACCATACCCATCGTTAAATCAAGGGCTATTCAATTTCTGTTCAAAGGACTTGAAAAATGGTTCTCAATTCACATTTCATCTTTCAAAACGTACTTTTGGCAAAGTCAAACTTGGTCTGTAAAGCTAAATTTTATCAAAAGCATTTTATTTCAATTGTTTGCGATATTTAGAACTAAGTCGTGGACAACACGCTTAAATTCTAAATTTATCAGTTGTTTCTGAACTCGATAGAAGCCGCTGAGAGCCTTGCAATTTTGCTTCGAAGTTTAATGATTTTTTCAAATTCATTTTTCCATAGCCGTGACTCTGTGCCAAATTCAACACGATAAAAATAAGCAAAATTGAAAAAACGCAACCTAGTAGAGCAAGACTTACAATTCTTACCGGTTCAATAGCCCAAATACCGTGCACAATACCAAGCAAAGTATTGCGATACCATGGGGCTAAAGGCAAAAAGAAGAAGGGAAGCGGACAGTTCAATACAGCGTAAAGTAACGCCACTATCGAATCCCCCAGTAATAGCTCGCTTTTACTTGTCCTCCGATACACAGTATGACTAAGAATGGTAATGCCCAAATAAAAAATTGCTCACAAATAATTCTGTATGTAAGAAACAAGGCAAGAACGGGCAAAAGCATTACCAAAGCCAAATCATAGGTGGGTTTCGAAAACTCATTTTGCTCGTTTGCCAGTAAACAAACACCAATGCAACAAACACAAACCCAATCGAAGCAATCGACAAAAGAAACAAATGCAGATGTTATTGGCAAGTTAATTAGCCGATTTAGTAGATAAAGCGACCAATAAGTAAGACCAAAACCTAAGGGACTATTGACCTGATTAGCTACTGCCCCAGATAATGATGTACTTGGCAAAAAGTAATTGCTGAAAAAGCTTGTGATCATACCCATGTATGGAAGAAAAAGCAAGAAACGTAGTAGCGACGAAAAACAGAAAAAAACTTCAAGACAATTTTCCATTTGGTTGTTTCAATGAAACGGATTTACAGGATAAAAAAGGCAAATGGGATCAAGAATAAAGCAGGATACAATTTTGAAGCCACGCCTAAACTGAGACAAACTGCTGAAAGCGCAAATCTCTTCTTTAACAAAAAGAAGAATGCAGCCAAAGAAAAAAGCGCAGGCAAAGTGTCCCACATCCCCCAACCAGCTGAAATCCAAATTACAAATGGGTTAAGAAACCAAAGAAACGCTGCTTTTTCGGCCAGCCCTTTGTTCTTTGTTAATTCTTCAACTATTTTGTACAGAAGAAAAGTTATTGCTATGTCTGAAATCAAGAAAGGGAATTTTGACTATTGAATCAAAAAGCATTCCTGGAACGTAACTTGACGTTAAAAGTAGGGTAAAAGTTTAAGGCGGACGGAAGAGAAGCCATCGGAATAGCACCCGGTGAAAAAATCCCTGAAGCCAACTATAACTGTAAGCTACTGGAATCAGCATATAGTGAATGAGTACCATAATGGCGGGAAAGACTGCAAGCTTAAGGGTCCATTTTTCAAAATGTTGCTTGAAATTTTATACCAAACGTACACGTCAAAGGGATGAGCTGAAATCGGCATCAAAACAACTCTTATGCGTATGCCTACTGCAATTATCGCTTGCTAATTTATGTTTTGAAATTGCATCTGCGAATTTTTGAGTCTATCAGATTTTCAACTCAACCTTAGTTAATTTGAACTATAGTTGTAAATGGCAATATTTCCACTTTGGTAGACTTCATGGAATGACGATGGCACTGTTGGTTGCCCACTCCCATCCTTTTCCATTTATCCACCATATAAGATATATTTGATTATACCCTTCTTGCGTAGCGTTCGTTGCCGCGTTTAATAGGATTATCATAATTCGTAAAGCAACAATTGATTCAGATTAAATGTGGCTAAGCGCCCAACCATAAAAAGTCCTATGGGTAAGCAAAACCCCATTGCCAGTCATGTTATCTTTAAGCCACTGTAAAGCATTTACTGTATCTTTGCAATCGCCAATGGCTATAGTGTTCTGAAGCATTGAGGTCGGAATCTGATAAATGTAACCATTAACGTCCGTTCCTGAACTAAAATAGGGAAAAGGAGCGCTCGGAGCCATCACCATAAAACCCAAACTCAAAACAGCAATCATCACAACAAGGTAAACTACGCCAACACGAAGGAACGTTATCCTGAAATGTTTCCAGTTGACCAGCTTGAGCCTGCTTAAGCCTTCAGTAACGTAAAACGCTAAGGGATAAGTAAGCAGCATTAAAAGGCGCATATCACTTGGACTAACTATGGGAATAAATGCTGCAACCAAAATCAAAAGTATCCAACTCTGAATCTGGAAGTTTTTAAATCGACGCACACTTAAAAGAGCCAATGGTAACAAAGGCACAAAACAATATAGAATAAATCCTGCTTCACTCGTCAACATTGCAGGGTAGGAAGAATAACCAAACAGCGCTAACCAACCATCAGGTGTTGCAGGAAAACCAAAAATCAAACGGTATTCAGGTATTGCAGGGCTCAAATAGAAAATTGCAAAGAAAAGTATCACTGCTGGGATCGAAAATAAAACTATATGTGCAGCATCGATGCGACTTTTACGCACCAACTTGTAAATAACTGTGAATAGGACTACTCCAAGCATGAGAGCAGCCACAAACTGATTTGATAACATGACTGCGGCAAGAGCCAAAGAAAACGCTACATAGCGCTTCCAAGGAAACTTTTCATGTGCCTCACTTTTGGCAACAAGCAAAGTCAAAACCAGGAAAAAGAAAATTAGAGCAATCTCTTCTCGAAATGCATCCCAAGAAACCCGTAACGCCACGAAATATAATGTTCCAATCAACGCAGGAATAATGCTTTTTTTAGGCGACCAACCAAGCCTCGTCGAGCATAAACATACATTACTAATCCTAAGAAGCCAAGAAGCACAGGAGGAAGCACCTTAAGCACCCAAATGAGCGGAGCACCAGCCAAAGTCAATCCAGCAGTTAAAGTATATAGTAAAGGTGCTGTGGCAATGAGACTCCAAATGTTCACCCCGCCATGCAGCCACAAAAGAGTAGTAGGGATATAATATCCCATGGTATCAAAGCCGACTACGTATGGGCCCATCAAAATTTCAGGAATAAACCTAACCAAGAGAGGAATTACAAAGGCAAATAATGGAAATAATAGTTTTTTTGATGCCAAGGTAGGTAAAAAATAACTTTTTAGTCAGTTAAACATTTGCCTGAATTTGCATCGTTCAGTACAAAAATTAGGTTAAGCTGAAATCGTTGAGCTATGCAATTTAACCAAAAATACGAAACTGAAAATAAGAATGAAAATTTATAAAATAATTTAGGAAGCGATTGAGCCATTATTTATTGCGTATAATGCAGCCGCTATAATCATTCCATTTGTTTTATCTATAACTGAGGGATCGACTTGTCCGTTTTCGTAAACTCCATCCTTAAAACCGTTCTGTGTAAATAATTGTGGTTCAATATCGGTTACCATACTTTGAGTAAAATTGGTATGATAAATTGCTTCTAAGCTAACAGCTACCTTTAGGTAAACAATCGGTGTTCCAGTAATAACTGATGTTTCATCTTTCATTATAACCCAGGTGCGTCCATCAGGCAAAACTACCCATTCCCACGCGTAATTTACATCGTTTGCTGCAACAATGTTTCCTTCACTAAAAGCAGTGTATTTGCCGGTAGCGTTATACCTTGCTTCCTCTGCCAAGTAAACTTGATTGGATAGGTTAAGAAGCGCTACATCGGGGTGCTGAAAATTTAAAACGGCAAGAAGCAAAGGCTCTGATGTTATCTTAGCTTTTGGCAAAATGACACCATATGTTTGAACTGTTGAAGCATTAACGATGTTGCCAAGAATGTTGTTTGCTTCTGAGGAAAATCGGTTCGGCCAAAAGGTTGCGAATCCACTTGCAACATAATAGTCATAGATATTAACAGAGCCAGCTAACGCATCAACAGCTTGGCATTCAGGCTCATAATTGGTTCGGTTATAAACTATGTAATTGATTCGACTTGCCAAATCAGGTCTGTAAATTTTGAGGTTACTTAACGATACAAGCAAATTGCCAGTGTCTGTAGCCACTTGAGGTATGTTATCTTTATGCTGTCCATTAGTGCAATACCAAGCATAAGGTTGACCATCACTCATCAGAGGACGATTTTCAAGGAACGCTAATATTTTGTTAAATCTCCAGTCGGCGCCGTAAGCTCCGGCGTTGCTGATAATACCAAGTTTCTCTGCATCGATGATTGCTTGGATGTAAACGCCTAAATCCCAATCTGTAAAATAAGGATAATTTAAAGCTGCACCGTGTAGCCCAGTTACAGAGTCGACGCTGGCTCCCACCTGGAAATATTGCCAGGCGTTAGTGGCCAAACTCACCCAGTAAGTTTCACTTCCAACGGCACCGTTTAGCTGAGAATTTGGGTCCGAATAGATATCTGTGTATTCAGAATAAGCTGAAGACCTTGCGAAGCAACCAGCAAAATAATTGCAGCGCAAATCAACATCTTAAATCTTTTTGTTCATAGCAAACTCCTAAACTAGCAAACCTTAACTTTCGAGCATAATTCCCTCAAGATTTCAAAAGTGCAACATAAGCATCTTGGTAAGCTTTTGCTACTGCACTCCAACTTTCTTTCTTAGCGAAATTTAAGTTTTGTTTGCTCATTTTGGAAGCTACCTCTTCATTTAACAAAATAGCCAAAATCGCATCTATCAATGCTTGCAAATCACCTTTAGGCACCAAAATTGCTGATGCCCCATCATTGACCAATTCTCTAATTTCAGGCAAATCTGAAGCCACAATTGGCCGCCCATATCCACAAGCTAGATGAAATACACCGCTTGTCCCAGGTGCAGCATTGTAAGGTAAAACAACCACTGAAGCCCTTCTAAAAACCGATCCAAGCTTGTCCTGAGGGATATAACCTAAAAACTCAACATTTGGAATATTCTTCTTTGGAAAATTCTGTCAAGATAATTAGGAAAATTTGGGTGATTTGCACCGGCAACAATCAATTTGATGTTTACGTTTGTTTTGCTTATTTTTTCGAAAGCTTTTAACATTAATGGGAGACCTTTATGTGGTCCCATATGACCAAAAATTAGTATGACTTTTTCATTAGAATTTTCTTTTGACTCCAAATCAACTGAAGCGCCGTGAGGAATGTAATAAACGCCTTTATGGTCGTAGCGTTTCTTCAAAACCTCACTATAAGACCTGACAAGCACCACCACGGTTTGAGCGGAAAGAATAAGTTTAGTAGCCATAAGAATCCCGATTCTATTGAGTAAACTTGACTTTACACCAAATTTTTCTAAATCCGTTACTTCTGCAAGTGTATGAACTCCGGCGACAACACGAAAGCCAAGAAGTCGACAAAGTAGAATTAAGGACAACCCGGTAGCGTTCGTAAGTTTGTTCTTCCCGAAACTCTGGAAGGACACATTAAAATGAACAATATCAGGTCTCAACTTTAAAATGTAGAACATTACGCTTAAAATTGAAAATAAACTGTCAGTTTTCCAAACCCTAAAAACTTTGACTTTAGGATTTTCTTGCATCACTTTTTCTGAAGAATTGTTTTTGTCAACTAAAAGATAGAGAGCATCTATCTCTGGTTTGCTTGCCAGAGCAGCAACTAAGTTCTGGGCATATTCACTTAAGCGAGCATGAGTAGGCGGATAAGAGGAGACAAAACAAACTTTCAACAGTTGAAACCTCAACGTTTCCAAATTCTACTCTCTCTGCTCATGGTTCTAAAAGTAGACGTTTTGATTAAGAAAACCACTGCATCAATTAGCCTATTCTCTGTAATCATTTAATATTGTTCCTTAAACGTTTTGAGGGGGTTGCAAGGTAAAGGAGATTTGTCTCTTCCCAGTTTTTGTTTAACGGATGTTACGCCTCGCGAGATTTTCCATGATTAGCTAAAAAAGCAATCTTCAAACCTTAAATGTATTGTGCATAAATACCGCATTAGAAGCTACATCTATAGGACTTAAACTCCATCAAGATTTTTGACAAAATTCAAAAAGTTAACGTTCGATAAAATTTATTTAGCTGCGAATTTGAAATTCATGTTCAAACCAAAAATAACCTTTTCATGGATTATTCTGCATAGCGTATAACGAGGCGTCCAAGATTAATCCGTTTGTGTTGCTGCCAACAAAGGAAACTATAGTTTTAGCGTTATCACAACCTTCAGTATACCCCTTTGAAGGATCTGGCAAAGTTTGATCTAGAAAAGCAACCATACTTTGCGAAAACGTTGAGTTGTCAAGAGCTAAGAAACTAAAAGCAACCTTGGTGTAAATCACTGGGTTTACATTCAAATAATTATTGGTTCCAAGGTCAGCTTGATTCTGTATTTGCCATGTCTGACCGTCAGGCAAAACAACCCATTCCCATATGTAACCGTAAGCGCTATTTCCTTCACTAAAAGCAACGTATTTGTTTGTAACATTATAATATGATTTATGCGCAGAATATACTTGATTAGCTAAAGTCATCAATCTACTATCATTGGTTTGTACTTCAAAAATTGAACAGAACAGAGGATCACAGGATATTTGTGCAGCTGGCAATGAAACATTCCCAGGTATCGTTGTAACATTTTCCGAATTAAATATAGAATCAAGTATTTCACTTGGAACCACACCTAATTGCTGGGACCAAAAACTTGCATACCCCAAACTACAATAGTAATCGTAAATACTGTTTGAGCTGGCGCTACTCAGAATGCCAGGTATTAAAGCTGCGTAGTTCGATCGTCCATCAAGAACTATTTGATTTATACGATCTGTAAAGTTGCTGTCAAAATTTCTTAGATTGATGAGTGCAACAAGCAACCGTCCAGTATCTGCAGTATCAACAGTTGTCTTAGATGTATCTGACAGAGCGTGATAGTCGTTTCCTGTTCTTGCATCGTAGAACCAGAAGGGATAACCTGTGGTAGAATTTAATGGGCGAGTTTCCAAGAAGCTAATAATCTTCTCGAATCGTTCATTTGATCCCCAATTTCCATCTGTACTTGTCAAATTCATTTTTTGTGCATCGATAACAGCTTGAATGTAAACGCCCAGATCCCAATCGGTAAAACCAGTAAAACTTGCGCCGCCGGCGTAAGGAAGCCCGGTGGTAGAATCAACACCATGCCCAGGTTGAAAGTAATTCCATGAATTTGTTGCTGTTGCCAACCAGACGGAATTAACTGTGTTAGTTGTTGTTGAATTATTTGTGGAATTTGGCGTAAATGTCAGTGTTGGTGATGAAGATTCGCTGGGCATTTCAGTTGGTGAATTGGTTGATTGAGATTTATTGCCAGTGGCAGATGGCAAGGATCGCGGGGTTGTAGAATTTTGTAGTAACTCCATTGGAATTTTCCAGTTTAGTCAAAAACGCAAAAGCAGAAAGTAATAGAACAACTACAATCGCAAAAACTAACACTCCTTTTGTTTTCCTGCTAAATCGCACGCTATTTTTAACAATGCCTTTTTTGGGGTCAACATTATGGGTGGCATGTAAAGAAATAAAATTGAATCTCCGCACAATGCTAATTTTTTTGTAATTAATCAAAAATGGCTCACCAAAATGGAAAGAAAATCAGCACAATTGCTATTTTCATTTACTATAATTGTGTTTATCGATTTAAAAAGATCTGTTTGTGTCTAAGTTGGATGTTACGAAGCCTTTTTTGGCCGTTTTACTCCAAACCCTTTTGCGTCTAAATATTAACTTTAGGAAAGCCCATCCTGCGATAAACATTTGAAGCATCCAATAAGCCCAAATTGAGGGTATCCAGGCAAGATTTTTGAGCTTAATTGGCTTCTCAGATGCTGTTAAACCAATACCAATTGAGAATAAAGAAGCAGCTGTTAAAGCTATTACTAATCCTGTAAAATTAATTATTGGGCTGTTTGCAGAATAGAATAATACAATCAATAACCAGTTTATGTAGCTAATCAGCGAAACGACCATCATAAATGGTCCAGCCATAGAAATTTCTGCATCTACCGTCCTTTTGTTTAAGCTCTCGAGAAGCCGCCCGTATTTTAAAGCTGTCTCCATATACCCTCGGTACCAGCGGACTCTTTGTTTGACTAAGTCCTTTAAGCCATTAGGGGTTTCTTGCGCTGAACATACATCATGTGCATATTTTATGAGATATTTTTTCTCGACGAGCCTTAATGCCAATTCTACGTCTTCGGTTAATGAGCTTTCGTCCCATCCATGTAATTCTTCCAGCACACCTCGTCGAATGAACTGGCAGCTCCCATTTAATGGAACAAATAATTTCAGATGTTCTCTTCCGCTAAGTAGTGCTTGGAACCATGCTTTTTCTTCAGATGAGATTACTCGTGTTAAAATATTCTTTTTCTCGTTAAGGGAAATGGTCCTTCCTTGAACAGCTGTTACTTGTTTATCATTAAAGTATGATGCAACTTTTTTCAATGTGTCTTTTTCTGGAACGCTATCTGCATCAAAAACCCCGACGATTTCGCCCGTAACTTGGGATAATGCAAGATTTAGAGCGGCGGGTTTACCTCTAGATTGCTTTTCATTTATGAGTTTAATTATTCCTGGATGTTTCTCCATGAATTCCGAACATATATTGCGTGTAGTGTCAGATGAATTTCCATCAACAACGATTATTTCCATTTTATCTTTCGGGTAGTCTATATCAAGAATTCCGTTTAGGCAGCGACTTATAACTAATTCTTCGTCTTTTGTAGGCACTATAATCGAGAATTTTGGAACATCTTTATTTTCGAGGTGAATAATAACAGCGTTCTTGCGTCTGCTTCTGACACCTACGTAAATAATTGAGCCGTTGTATACGGTCCAAAAAAGCAAAATTGAAAGCAAAATAATTGAAATGATATCAAAAACTATCATGCAGCACCCTCAAGTGATCGGTTGACCATTGAAAGTTCGGGTTTGACTGATGGGGCTGCTTGTATAATCTCTGATAAGAGGTTATTCCCAAAGCAGAGAGTATTCTCTGAATTTACCAAAATTGGCTTAGCCATCAGAGATGAAAGCATTTTATACTACAGCTCACTAATCGTTTTTAAACCTTTTAAGTTTTGTTCACAATCGCAAACTTGATAGTTAGTAATCCAACTTAGGTTAAGCAATAAAAAAGTATCTCAATAAACCCGATTTAGTTTGAAACCGTCTATTTAAGAAATCATTAAATTTGATCTACCATGAGACAAAAATAGCTTTTTTGTAAATTAACCTTAAGGAGATTTTTCCTTACAAAAGAATTCTGTTTTTTCAGCCAATTGCGTGCTTGCTTGTTATGGAAGAAAACTAATTCAACGGAGTTGCTTTGTCGAAATAAACTTAAAGGAGACAACAATAATATTTTTAAGAGAATTAAATGAGAATCCTTTTACTATTTTTATTGTGTTCAACTTTGTTTTTGTCGGCAAGTAGCTTTGCTATAAGCCAAGCTCAAAGCCCAAATCAAACTGTTTACGCTTTAAATATTCCGGGTATTGCATGGGATAAGTCAACACTAACAATTCTTTTAACACCTCCAAACAACGAATCCTGGTGGAACCCTATCTTTGTAAACTCGACGCTTCGAGCAATTGGCCAATGGAATGATGCTATACAATACTTTTCCGCCAATTATGCAGGTTACTCTTACCTTTCTAATCTTAAATTGGAGCCGACTGTTTCAGATTTTAAAGAACCGGGCTTTGATATCTACATAAATTGGACCCAAAGTAACTTGCCAGGTTCAGCAAATGAAATTGGGTTAACAACGGTAACAAGTGAAGCTAATGCAATCATCAGCTGCGACATCAATTTGGGTACTCATACACAGCATGGTGAAACTTTAATTGATGGAGACATGCAAAATATTGCCCTTCACGAATTAGGACACGCATTAGGTTTGGGTCATTCCAATAGCTCCGGTGACGTAATGTTTCCAGATATTGCTTTACTTGGTCCTGCGAAGTCAATCTCTACATTAGATATGTATGGCGTCGCCACCACTTTTGCTTGGATGACAAACCAATTTAACTTCTCTCCTGTTAGCGATTGGTTAAAAGCTGATTTTGTGGTTTTGCCGTCAGACATTCAATATAGCTATTTACCTGTGTCTTCTCAAAATGCTCGACCTAACACACTTCAGGATAATACTTTGTATCAAAACTTAATTTTAGATGTTGAGATAATTCTTCATCCTGACATCTTTTTACCGATTTTAACTTTTGTCATCATTTCGATCTTGATTATTTTGATTGTTAGTTTAAGAAATAGGCGAGCGCCTAAGGTTGATTCATAAAGTCAATAAAATCTTTGACGCTTCGAGGTTGTAAAACATAGTTTGATTTTTTCTCTTCACCTATCGTTGACGAAGATTTTAAGCCGTAATCATGCCCAGGGTAAACTTGAGTAGCGTCGTTGAGTTTTAATAGTTTATTAAATAAACTATCATACATACTCTTTGAGTTGCCTCCTGCCAAGTCAGTTCGTCCACATTCGCCAACAAATAATGTGTCACCTGTCAATAGTTTATTGTCATCAACCAAAAAGCAAACGCTATCCACCGTATGACCTGGAGTGTAAATTACTTTTAATTCAATTTTGCCAACAGTTAATACATCTCCGTCATCTACTCCTATATCAAAATTAACTTTTGATAGTTTATGAGCAACTATTTTTGCTCCAAAAATCGACTTTAACTCAGCGTTACCTGCAGTATGATCAGAATGTCCATGTGTGTTAATAATAAATTTTAAATTACATTTTTTATCTTTTAAGACCTTTATTATTTCACCAGAATTAAAGCTTGAATCGACGATGGCGGCGTCATTATTGTTTTCGTCGACTATGACGTATGAGAAGTTATCACCATGCTGCTGAATTTGCTTAAAAAACATTTCTTTGACTCCGAACTTTCTATTTTCAAAATAATATTAGCCCAACAGGTTTAAAAGGGCATTTATATCTGAAGGAGGGAAACCGGAATAGTACTTGCCAAAATAGCCATAAACCTCCATTTTTCGGGCAAGAAAAGGCTTTATTTTTTCGGCCCACATTTTCAAGCCTTCGACACTATCGACTTCGATCTCACCTAAAGTCCCTTTGACTTTGCTTCGGTCACCTTCCAATCTAACATATAAGAAATCAGAGGTTATCTCGCTGATTTGGGGCATAAATGGGCTATCAACCCATGCTAAGGCAACATTGGTAGTTTTTAAAAGCGAATAAAACTCTTGAGTCAGGAAGCCTTTGTCTCTAATCTCTACAACATAACGATGCGATCTGGGAAGGTTTTTCAAGAAATCAGTTAAATCAGGCAAGTGCTTTATTCCAAAAATAGGCGGAAACTGAAGTAACAGTGGCCCAAGCTTTTCACCAAGCGACTTTGTTCGTTCAAGAAAAATAGTTGTTTCCCGCTCGCAATCTTTCAGCATTTTTATATGCGTGATGATACGGGGAAACTTGAATGAAAATTTAAAGTTGTCAGGAGTTTGTTTTTTCCAGTTTGTTATGGCTTGTTCGGTTGGTATTCGATAAAATGTGCTATCAACTTCAACTGTGTCGTATTTGGTCGCGTAATATGATAAAAAATCTTTAGAAGCAGTTTTGTTTGGATAAAATTTGCCTTTCCAGAAATTGTAGCTCCAGCCAATGGTGCCCAAATGGAGGTTAAGCATGTTAATCTTTGCCCTTTAGCAAAAGCCAATTTTTCTTGTCACCATTTGCTCTTTTAAGCAAAACCAAAACGTAGCGTCCCTTTAGTCTTTGACCATTGAGCGTAACCTCAATCTTATTTTCATCCCAGAATTTAGTTTCATAATGTCCTTTATCCCAGATTTTTACTGTTCCAGCGCCGTACTGCCCTTTTGGGATTGAACCCTCAAAACTTGCGTATGCAAACGGGTGATCCTCTGTTTCCACTGCCAAATGTCGCTGTGCTGGCATTTCAGGGATTCCTTTTGGAACCGCCCAGCTTTTCAAGACACCATCTTTTTCCAATCTAAAATCATAGTGGAGTGCTCTTGCATGATGCTCTTGGACGACAAAAATTTGTTTCTCTAGCTTTTTTTCTCCTCCTGACGGCTCAGGCGTTTGTTCAAAATTCCGTTTTGAAGAATACTCAGAAAGATTCGTTTTAGGAGCTTCGTCTTTTGTATCAGTTTCAGTTTTTTTAATCTCGACTAGTTGATCTACAGTGCAATCAGCTGGCGATTTATCTTCTCTTAAACCTTTGAAACGAGGCATTCGTAACCTCATATCTTTTGTGACAACTTGAAAAGCGACTTCACAAACAAGTTTTGGCTCAAGCCAAGTTACTCTGTCGCCTGTTTCAGGCTTGAAGGACTCTTTATCTGTTTTTAGTTTATCAAATTTATCCATTAAAATTCCCAGCATTTCCTGAGTAAACCCTGTTCCAACCTTCCCAACATAAACTGGCTTGTCATCCTTGTTGTAGAGCCCTAAAAGTAGTGCCCCAAAAGTTTTTCCTCTAGATTGCGCTCCCAATGTGTAACCAAAAATAACACAGTCACAAGTTTTGAGCTCCTTTATTTTTAACCAACTCCCCGTTCGTAAGCCTTCCTCATATTGGCTTTCCTTGTTTTTCGCCACTACTCCTTCCAAACCTTTCTCCAAAACAAGTTTGTAATATGCATCACCCTTCTCCTCAATAAAATCCGAAAGAAGTACCCGCGATCCCTCTTTTAGTGAATCTTTTAGAATTTGTTTTCTTTCCATCAACGGTAGCTTAGTGAGAGATTGTCCATCTTTTTCTAAAATGTCAAAAACAATGTATGTCGCTGGGGCTCTGTTAGTTTGTCTTTGAATTTCGCTTTGTGAAACCGCCTGACCTCGTTCTAGAAGGGCTTGGAAATCAGGTTTTCCTTCGCTCATGACGACTATTTCGCCGTCGATAACTATGTTGCTGCCTAATTTTGTTAGTTCAGATAGCTCTGGAAAATTATATTTAAGTTCTTTTTCGTTCCGACTCTTAACACTGAAAGATTCATCAACATAGGAGATGGCTCGGAAACCATCCCACTTAATTTCGAAAATCCAGTCTTTATCTGTAAAAGCGTCTGGAGCGACTTTAGCAAGCATAGGTCTATAGATATGTCGACTCATTTCTGTTCCAACTGCTTGAGAGTTTCACGCAGCGCAACCATGAGACCCTTAGCTTCAACTTCTGGCGGCCTTTCAATAGTGATTTTTTCGCCTTTGACTTTTTGCGCTATTAACTCTTCTACTCTTTTCATGTACGAATCTTCAAAGTCACTTATGTCAAATTCGCCAGAGAGGTCACTTATTATTTTTACAGCCATGTCCAACTCGGCTTTCTCAGGTTCTTTTAGCTTTTGGACTTCTTCAAAATCCTGCGGATCAACAACATCATAGGCGTAGCGCAGTGTTGTTAAAACAAGAGAACCTTTGTAAGCGTGAAGCAAGGCAGGATATTCTTTTGTTCGAAGGGTTATGCGTCCAGCTCCAGCCTTATTTTTCTTTTCAAGTGCTGTTAAAAGTAAACTGTAGGATTCTTTGTTTTTATTGGGCATTAACGCATAGGTTTTATCAAAGTAAATGGGGTCAACTGAGAAATAATCAACAAATTTGCTGATCCTAATTCGACTATCTGATTCAGGTTTGGCAGCGTCCAACTCTTTTTTATCTAAAGTAATATACTCATTTTTTGAAACTTCAAAACCTCTAATAACCTCGTTCCAAGGAACTATTTGATCGTCTTTTGTGCACATTTTAACATATTTTAACGGTTGACCGTCGTTTTTATGTAAGAAATGGAATGCTATTGTCTTGTCGTAAATCATGGAGTATAACTTAACTGGAACATTAACTAAGCCTATAGTGATGCTGCCTGACCAGATTGACCTTCTTGGTGCTTGAGCACTTACTTTTTTAGTTTCTTTTTTTTCAACATTTTTCTGAGCCATAACTAAATCTCCAATTTACATCTTTTTTCAAAAATGTCTTTCCACGGATTACTTTGGCGTTCAACTACACTGAAAATATTGAAGTCGGAAGGGTTTATTCCTTTCTTTACCTCGCTCCAATCTAAGGGTGCTGAAACAGTTGCGTCAGGGGTAGGTCGTAAGCTATAGGGAACCACCATTGTTCGCAAAGGAGAATTCTGTAGATAATCCGCAAAAACTTTCCCTGGTTTCTTTGTGTCCTTAAATTCTGAAACAATAATGTCGCTTTCTTTGGCCAATTCAATTCCGATCTTGTGTACAAATCCTCTGACCTTTTCAAATGTGTGGTCTGGATTAATTGGAATTACAACATGGAGCCCTTTTTTGCCTGAAGTCTTAACAAAAGGTGTTAAACCCAAGTCATCAAGCTTGTCTTTAAGCAAAAGTGCTACTTCAGCGGCATCACTTAAATTAGCTGGAGGTTCAGGATCGACATCAAAAAATAGCAAATCAGGTCTTTCTAAATCGTCTATTTTGGAAAATGGCATGTGAATTTCTAAAGCAGCTAAATTTGCAAGCCAAATAAGCGTATCTAAGTCATTACAAACGATATAGTGAACGTCCCGTTTGGATGTTGGTGAGTAAATCGTTTTTGTTTTAACCCAATCGGGCGTGCCTTCAGGAGCGTTTTTTTCAAAAAAACTTACTTTTTCTCCTTCAATTCCATCAGGATACCTAGTCAATACTAATGGCCTATCTTTGATAACTGGCAATAATTTGGGAGCCATTTTAATGTAGTACTCGATTATTTGTGCTTTGTTAACTTTGATTTTAGGGTAGAAAATTTTATCGAAGTTTTTTAATTGGACCTTTGTTAGTTTTTTAAGTTCTTCCATGATTATTTACACCAAATAGCGTTGGAAATAAAAAGTTTCTAATAATGTAATACTAATTGTTGCCTTTTTGCTTTTTGGGTTAAAATTGATTGGTGGATGATTTTAATGATATTGAGAAGATTTCGCTTAAAAAACCCGTTTTTGTCGTTAAACCTAAATAGTTATTGTGAGTATTAGTAACTAGTTAGAGTTAATCGAGAAAAGTAAATTTTGAAACCGATGATTTGCTTTTTTCAAGATAATTCGCTGCAGGAGAAGAAAATCGTATGAAACCAAAGAAGCCTACATTGGAAGATCAGCTTGCGTTCATCTCAGCGCAGCATAATGTTTACCCAACAGAGCTGTTTCAGGCTTTAATTCAAGCCAAAGAACAGGGAAAATCAGTGTGTGAAGATTTAACGGTCGAATACAGAGGCAGCGTAAACGACCAAGCTATTTTTCTAATCAAGAAAGGCGACAGTGTTATTTCCCAGTTCCGAGTTGCTGAGGAAATGCTTTCAAAAACTGACGTCTCTTTTGACAACTCAATGGATACAAGTAGAATTCGCAAAGAAATAGCTAAACAAACACCTACTCCTTCTCATGTGAAAATAGGGAACTTACGGGAAGGAATGAAAAAAATAAACGTGATAGCTGAAGTGCTCAAAACTTCTGAGCCATCTAAAGTTCATACTCAATTTAGAGACAATGCCCTTGTCACAAATGCTTGCATTGGAGATGAAACTGGAAAAGTTATGCTTTGCCTTTGGGATCAACAAGTAAATGCGGTGTCGCTGGGAGATTGGATTGAAGTTAGGAATGCGCATGTTGCCAGCTTTAAGGGTGAGAGGCAGCTTCGACTTGGGAAAAACGGAACCATCACAAGATTGGAAAAGCCATTACCAAACGAATCAACATAAAAATAAAAAATAAATTGAGAATTTTTTAGAAATATTTTTTGTCGTTGTAGCAGTAATATCGTTTGTATTGCGGTATCCATGTAAGAGGTCTACTGCATAATGGGCAGACAGGCGGAGTTTTTTGCTTAATTAGTACTTGCGATGCTTGTGGTTGAGTTGTTTCTTGTGGCTGGATTGTTTGTTCCTGCATTATTTGTTGTTGTGTTTCTTGTTGGGCGTCGACTTCAGGTTGAGGAGGTGTTGATTTTAATATTATGAAATCTGATGCAGCTTGAACTTCAGCCCATTCAACTATTTTGGTTTCCCCTTTTTCCGTCTCGACTGCTAAGGAGACACCAGATTTTCCAACTTCGAAAGCAATATCTGCAACTTTTCCAACCAAATGTCCATTTGCATCTATAACTTGCGTAGAAATTAAAGAATTTCTTGTTAGGGGTTTACCTGCTTTGGCCATCTTGATACATCCGTACCTCTGTTTAGGCATAACTTGTTTAAAGAATTTTCCCCAGATTACTGAAGAGGAATTTCCCAGTAACTAATGATATCGCCCTTCACCCAACGGCCCCCCAAACTTCTTACAACCTCGTTGATATCCTCCCATTCCGCCTTCAAAAACTGAATAGGCTTTACTATGACATAGTCGCCTTTTATGGTGAAACTGAGCACTTTACGTTGATCGGGGCTAAACTCATTTTCCATTTTGATAGCAGTCTTGTTTGGTTCTACGGTCTTTGCAGTCGCAATTCTAGGCTCAGGTTTAGATTCTGTTTTTACAGTTAAGATTGATTTAGGAGCAACTTTTGTCTCTGCAACGTTGTTTAGGTTGAATTCTGGGATTGGGTAGGATTCGGCTATGTCCTCAAAGCTGTCGCTTCTAACAATTGCCTGTACCTGTTTTGAAAATAAGTCAAACTTTAAATCTAATAATTCAGCGTCGCTGGGAAGGTTCGATTTAAGGTTAGATATTTTGCCTTGCAATAGTTCAATAAGTAATTCGGGAGTAAGATTTATTATTCTTATTTTCATGTCTGGCACTCAGGACTGCTTTTAAGGTTACAGATAACTTAAAAGCCTTGCTTACTCATCAGGCGCAAACATTTTGAGCCGTAAAAACGCAAATCGCTTTAAAAACTTCAATAGGTGAAAAACAAGATGTTTTAGAGCTGCTTTACTTGAGTTTTTGCTCTGAACTGTCTCCATTCCATAAAGTTGCCAGAGTAAACCCCCCAGCTTTTCAACCTAGGCGTAACGGATCTCAACAAGGCAGGACAAACTGCAAATTGAATAACCAAGTTGAGTCCATAGGTTGCTAAAAGAACAACTATGAAGGAAAATCCGCCAAGTATGCTAAAGGCCATAATCCCAATGTTGAAGAGATAGGTGTATTGCCAAAGTATGTAGGCAGTTCCAATGAAAAGAGAAATGGCATATCCGGCTAGAAGAAGAATTAGATTTCTCTTTGATTTATTTTCTGTAGCATTCCGAGGTATCAAAATCCAGTTTAAGCTAAATATAATTAATGCAGTTACCGATTCTACCCATGCTGCGTAAGGAGCTACTTGCTCGACATATACTCCACCGATAAAAGCGCCAATCATGCATCCTGCCAGTCCACTCCAGCCAAACCATATTGGGAAAACACCTAGTAAAATGACTGGAAGGTAGAGAAGTGTGAATCCTGGTAACATGCCGGGGGCGGATCCAAAAAATAATACTGCGTAGATTGCTGCTACCATAGCTGTTATTGCAACTTGTTTGGCTTTGCTTTGTTGGCGCATCATTAGTATACATCTTTAATGTTGTCGTTTGATTCTTGAGCGTCGAGATCGAATAAAAGGATTATTGTTCGTATTACTATTGTCATACAAACTAGGACATGAATATCAATTATCGATGAAAACTACAGCCAAATGAATACAACAAGAAATCACAAGACAACAATCAACTATAAATGTGCCTCAAAAATATTAGATTCAAAACTGCAACAACTGTTGGTTAACGATGGTTCCTCGGTCAAACTTAGTTAAAATTGTTCTAATCACAGCAGTTGCAGTGATTATATTATTGAATTTGTACACTTTCATCGACGCTTACCCACAGACTTACACCATAAATTCAGGAATAAACAGTACTGGCACGCCATTGGCTAAAGATTTCTCAGCGTATTACATGGGCGCTTGGAGACTCTGGAATAATCCGTCACACATTTACAATTTCGGAATCTTACATGATGGGGAACCGCTTATTCTGCCTCATCCTGAAGAATACAAGTACCTGCCATCCTTCCTCCTAATCGTTTCCCCACTATTATCGTTAAACTATCAGCAGGCACTTTTGGCTTTTGACATAATTCAGTTTATGCTTCTGCCTCTAATGGCGTACATGTTGTATAAGCTCTTGGGCAACAAGCACGTTGCGGTGGCTTTCGCAGTAATGGTTGTGGCTTTGTTGCTGCCTTTCCCCGCAGTAAATCAGGGCTTATCTCCAAGTTACTATTGGCAATGGGGTGAAGGGCAAGCCAAAGTTTTTCTCACATTTCTTTTATTGCTGAGCTTTTACTTTGGCAGCCGAGGCAAACCTTACCTATCTGGAATTGCTTTAGCTTTCGGTTTTTTTGATCCAAGGTTCGGATTATTGGCACTTCCATTGTTTATTATGTATAATCGCAAAAACCTCAAAGAAGCAACTTTAAGTTTTATCGGTGCATTAGCATTATCAAATGCTATGCTTCTTTATCCGGGCATGGCATCAAACTTTCTGAGCATGGTTTTTGCCTCCGCCGTCACCACGCCGCTTTATTTGTATGCACTTATTCCTTTCTTCACATTGCTATCTCTAATTATCGTTAACTTCAAAGAATTAGTTGCCACGTTCGATCGCAAAGGAACTTATTCTAATTTCACAGGTCAACCAAAACCAGTCGAAAGACAACAAGACAAACCAAATTCTTCGACATTTTAACTTGTTTCTAAATCGTTCAAGCACTGTATAGCATCTTGACATTTAGCATAGACCAAAATTAACACAGAGCGAGAGGTTTCAGAGCAAGCTAGGTTAAACCAATCGATCCAGAATATCCAATAACGCTTCGTTTGCAACTCATTAACAGTTTGATGCTTAACCGGTAAATTGCATATAAGTCTGTTTAGGAAGTTTGAATGACAAAATTTGTCAGTTGTAGTTAACAAGCTTGCGAAGTTGTGGATGCTAAACAAGCGAGTTATGGTTTGCAAAAACCATTATTTGAGGTGATGAAGTCTATCTGAATACAGAATACTTCCTACCGCAATGAAGGTGAAAAAATGGCCAACAAGCAAGATAAAACGCAGATAAGGAAATCTGAAACCCAAAGTAAAAAAACCAGCACAATGCCAATTTTCAAATGTTCATGTGGAGCAAGTATTTTAATTGTCCCAGATTTGCCTGAAATGGACAAAGCAATAAAAATGCATATGATAGAGCATAAACGAGTCACAGGACAGCGATTAAAAGAGGATATTATCATACAATTCATCCTAAAGGCAATATCTGAATTTCAAACCTAAAGCAAGCCTATCGACAACGCGGGCAAGAAGACTAAATGATAGACATGAGAGGCATAAACTAAATACTTCAAGAATCATACCTTTTGTTTATGGGTTATCAACCTCGGATAAAGTCAACCAAAGGCGTTTTTCATTCGAACAAAAAACCTTTTCGTGAAAAACGCAAGGATAGCAGACGCAACAGACGCACGGGCAGATCAATACTGGAGGGCAAAAACACTGCATCAGAAAAAGAGGTATCTCAAGCAACCCTCAAGCAACTGCATACTCTGGGCAATCAAAGATTTGGTTCTTCACCGTTCAGCGAGCACTTCGAGCGTTGGCTAACAGATGTTGAGATTGTTCTGGACGAGTTTGAGTCCAATCCTAACATTAGCGTAGATGATCAATTTGTAAGTGAACGCTCAAAAGCGATAGTAAACATTAAGCTTCAACTCGAGAACAGACGCCACAGGGAAAACTCAGTTGACCAAGAGTTAACAAACCTGTCCGCATGGAAAGCTCGCCTCAAACAAATCAACACAGAATATGCCAAGGTTACTAACGAAATTAAAGTCAGAAAAAAAAGCCAACTTAAACGTCTATACAAAAATATAGATTTTCTAAAAAAAGAGCAAGAAACTATAATTCGGGCGAAAACAGGACTTTTCCGCGGCTTATCAAAAAAAGCCAAAGAACAAAAAGAAATTGAGATATCCCAGAAATTAAATGAAAAACAAAGAGAACTTGAACTGGTTATTTTGGAGTTCAAAGTCACCCAAAACCAAATTCAGGACCAATGTGACAGAAAAAAAGAGCCAGTAACAAAGCAAATTAAATTATTTCAGAAAAAACTTGACGAATTAGAATATGATAGCTCCCTGGAAGAAAGATGGTTTGCTTGCGAAGCCCTCATAGATGCAGTAATCACCTTTCTCCAGAGAAAAGCGAACAAACTTTCAGATAAGACAAACTAGAAATCTTCTTTTACCAAACGAAACAAATCCCATTCCAAACGGTGGGCTTTGTTCTTTTCATAGAATTCTTGCGCTGACTTGTTCCACTTCAAAACTGTAAACTCTATCCTGCCGCACCCTTCACGTTTAGCGGTTTCCTTCAAGAAGTCAAACATTCTCTTGCCGACGCCTTGGCGTCGGGATTCCTCGAGAACGAAAATATCTTCAAGAAAAAGAGTTGGCAGGGCAAGAAAACTCGAGTATGTGAAAAAGAAAATGACGTAGGAAACATATTTATCTCCAACTTTTCCCATAAACGCTTGATATTTGGGGTTTTCGGACAAACAGTCCGCTCTTAACCTTATTTTTGCTTTTTCATCAGGTGGAGCCAGTTTCTCAAACTCAGCTAGTTTGTTAATTAAACTCAAAAAATCGTCAAAGGTTTCGGCGTTAACCTTTTGTATTATTGCCAAATTCTCTTGCTTGTGCATGAAAGTTAGTGGTTATTTTTAGCATAAAAGATTATTGTCAAGAAATATCTGAAAAAATAAATAGATTTCCGCGGGGGTTCCGAAGTGGCGCGGCGGGACTTGAGCTCGTATACCCAGCTTGAAAAGCTGCCTACCGACTATGCGACAACCGTGCTTTGGTTTTTGTTAGTTTAGCGCTGAATATTGGTTTTGTAGTATTTGTGATCTTACCTTAAAAGTCTCTCAGCATCAACAGTATAGCCGCATTTGGTGAGTTCACGAATAAGGGCAAGCTTCCAACTGTCACGGTCGTCTAAAGCTGTGAATTTAATGCCATCAAACTCCATTGGAAAGGCGAAGTTTGGGCTTTCCCTATAGAAGGCAAGCACCTTATCTTTCCCAAGTTTACCTAATAGGAAGCCAAACATCAAAGTCACGTCTTGCTTTGGGATGCGTTCGCGTTTTGTAGCTTCTTCACCTTTCGGGTAAACGTAAACATCAGGCGAAAGCAACACTAAAGCAAAGCCCACATCCGTGTATTCTGCGAAGCGGTCGACGATTTTTTTGCCCTTGTCGGATTGTTCATTCATGACTATGGCGGTGAGTCCGAGTTTTCTCAAAGCTCCAGTGATGGTTTGCCTCATTGTTTCATCTGTTCCAGAAACAACGATTATTCGCCGCATTAAGCCATTAGGAGTTGAAGCTACGATTTGAGCTTGTGGAGCTTGCACCGATTTTTTTGGGGTTACAAATTTCTCCGTACATAGGTAAACGCCGATAACCTTGCCTTTGAGGACGTTGTCAATAAGGTATTTTTTGTCCTTAGCTGCTATGAGGCTTTCTTGGTTGGGTAAAAACAATTGGTCTGCTGTTTTGTAAGACCAGAAGATAACGATTTTGGCGACTTTAATTGGGTTAAGGAGACGTCCCATAAACCAGAAGGGTTCCCCGTTGGCAAATGATTCTTGAAATGCCCCCATTAGTTCTGCATGGGAAACGTTGAAGCGAAAGCCAGACTTGTCAGGCTCATTATACTCGATGTAGATGTGATATTTGGGCGTCTGCACGGTGATCAAGCGTATTGTGCATGGCTTAGGCACTAAAACGTTGCCCTTGCCTTCTGCTGGTAGTCTCCACGAACGGATAGCACCCCAAGAACTAAGGCCAAAACATACGTGCACTCAAACACAGTTGGGCAGTTGTGTATAGGAGTTTTCGGCAACTTCTATTTTAAAGAAGGGTAAGTGGTGCCAGGCGTGGGACTTGAACGCTCCGTCCAGTGGAGACCTCACCCGCATTCCCCTCTTTTTTTAAAGGAATATTTTCTAAGGTGTTCAGATACCTGCGCAATGAAAACAAAAATGCAACATTATTGTATCTATGGTGCGCTTCAGCTAAAATCTTCTCGAACCACTAATTATTATAACTTCTATAGTATAAGCTGACAATATGGCGCTTGACTTTCAAGGGAATGTAGTTTCTGTCATTCAAGTCATAGCATTAATCTTGCTCGTAATAGGAGTCTACCCTTACAGAATAAGAACTAAAAATAGAAACCTCATAATGCATGGTTTTCTAACCATCATAGCACTTGCCTTAAACCTTTCCACTGTGTTCTCAGTAATGATTCCAACTTTAAGCAGTAGTTTAGCTATTATGGGCGAATTATCAATTCAGTCAGTTGTTGTTTGGTTACACACTATCTTTGGAATCATAGCAATTGTGTTAGGGTTGCTCATAATTATTTCATGGGTAACTCAGCCTTTAGGAGAACTTGGATGTTCAAAAATGTGGAAACTAATGTTACCTACTTTTGCCATTTGGACTTTTGTCTTAGTTCTAGGATTAGCAATACATGTTTATAACATCATTTAAACCACTGGTTATTTAAAACCGAATTTTTCAGAAAACTCAGGGTGTATTTTGACCCCACAGTTATGGAGATGTCTCGCCTCATTCCTATTTGTTGAAGCCCTTTCAAGCTAAGACAATTGTAGTTTCTCTTGAATGATGGAACGATTGACAAATTCACCAACCGTGTAGTTGTACACTTTTTTGATTTGAAAGAAATTGGTTGATTCCATCCATATAATGACGAGAATTATCAACAACCGATTGAATTAATGTTTCATAAAAAATTGCTACTTAGAATTGGGTTAGAGCACTAAAGATTAGGTGCTCTATTTATCAACAATTTTAAAGCTGCCTGCTCTTTTTCTCCTGTAGAGAACGACAGCTAATACTACAACCACAACGAGAACTGCCACAATTACTACACTGGTGATCATTGTTTTAGAATTTATTGAGCCTGTCGAAGGTGGCGAGACTGATGGAGTTGGAGTAACAACAGGAACTATATTTGCTAATTCAACTCTGTAAACGTACCAGCCTACTGGAAAAGTCCAAGTTCTAACTACTTGTCCAGCTGGATTCACCTCCACAAAAACTGCACCGGTGTTATTGAAGTTCCAAGGTTGGTTTTGAGGATCCTGATGCGACGGGTCCCCGAAGTCGCCTAATAAGTCTCCGTTAGGAAGCTTCAATGTCCCGCCTGCATAATCATTCCAGTATTGTGTTGGGGCTTCCCAACTCCAGTTTACATACGCGGTCATGCTTGTCTCGTTTAACGTCAACTCTATCATTCGGCTATGACAATCATCAGGGTTTGTTATATTATCGTAGTCATTGTCGAACATCGTGAAGACATCTGGAGCGATTTCTTTGGTGTCATGACTGTGATACCATAAACTAGAAACTACAGTGCCATTATCCCCAAGAAGAGTAAAATTGCCAAATTCGCCACAAGCCCAAATCACGTCACCTGTGGTCTGATTAATCTTATAAAAAGTGTTTTGAACCCTCGTATTTAGGTATATAACTCCATTGTTGTAGTCCCAATCAAGAGAGTTCGCATGAGTCAAATCTACAGCTTTTACCCCATTAAATTCTGTTGTTTCATTGAATGTGGATGCTTCACTGATTGGTATGTGACCGTAAGTGTCCCAACTCCAAATAACTGTACCATTTGGATTATACTGCACAATTTTGTCGAAAAGAAATGGGTTACCTCCAACATATCTGAGGTAGCTTTGCAAAGTGAGGAAAGTATTGCTAATTGGGTCATATTGAAGGTCATGATGACCAATGACATTTGGGAAATCTTCAGTCGTATTTGTAACAAAATTCCAGAAATGAGTGGCGTAAGTTGGGGCTGACCCTGCGCCATCTACTTGAGGTTCACCTTGAAACATTATAGTTTCTGGCGCAATATTGTAAGCGACGCCGTATGCAGTTGAAGATTCACGGAAATTTACTAATGTGCCGTTTGTGTTCATAACAACCAAGTAATTGCCTGTTCCTGACAGGTCAAAGACCAGTTGGCCATCCCACGCTTTTCCGTATGTGTTGATGGTGCATGGTAAGGTGAAGCTGTTGCTTGTTTCAGAATGAACCATTGGCGAAAAACTGGTTAGCGCCAGACATAATGCAATAGCTATTACTGTAATGAAAAATGTTTTTCCGTTTCTTCTGAGATGCAAAATGTTTTCCTGAGTTCTTTTTCTTGGGACTTGTCCGACTCAGCTTTCCTTAAAAAAGATAGCTTTTAAAGTAATTTCCAAATCTTACCCGAATCTTACAAGCGCGTGGCTATTGCTTATTGTACTTAAAAACATCCTCTGTAACTTCAATTTTAATTTAAAAGAAAAGCACCGCATAACTAAATGGGTTCCAAATATCACATTGAAAGAGGCGCTTACCAATTCAGGTTCCACCAATGTCACATTTGAGAAGATTCAATAATCCTTTAACCTTGACTAATAATATCCGTAATAGATGGCAAAGCTGACTTAGAAGCCCAGTAAAACTGAAGGAGAAGCCTGCTTACTAATGGAAGCAGGTTTTGATTTTGTCTGCGATTTCAACGGCAGCAAACTTTTCCGCAAAAAGAAGTACTAAAAATCACCCTTCGTAAACCCTCGGTATATTTTACCATAGTGGTGCCGGGGGTGGGACTTGAACCCACGAAGGCCTGCGCCAGAGGATCTTAAGTCCTCCTCCATATCTTAGGTGTAAATCTTTTATCTGGCCACCTATTTAGACCTGGCTCGGATACCCCGGCACCAGCACCGTAACTGATAACAGGGTATTGTTTAAGTTTTTTGCATACGCCAACGACATCAATGAAGTTGATTTAATTCTTGGCTATCTTTTACTGTTCAGGTCTCTTTTGGATTGTCTCTAAGAAATGCGTTCCCCAAGTTTCTTTGCCTCTTAACTAAAAAACTAAACCTTTGACCTGGTTGCATATGCATAAACGGCGGAACTAAGAATATCTTTTGTCGGTTTTAAAATAGTTTATAATGTTTTATTGTTGTGCCAAAGTAACAACATATCATTATATTTCGTCACGATAAAGTATATTTTGCCAGTTGAGGAACACGCTCTACGGTCACATCAAACTGAGCCAATAAGCAACTGCGAACGTCTGAGATAACGTCAAAGAAGGTTTGAAAGTACTTAAGGAAAGATGATGTGAGCTGCAGGGTTTAGACTCAACTGGCGCTTAACATTTTTCAACCTCAGCTATTTCTATAGTTTGCACTTGTATTTTTCTTGCTTAAGAATATGTTATGCTTATATTTGCCGAATGATGTATTCTGTTTTTAAGGAGACAAAAAAACATGCCCGCTATAGAAGTTGGCAGAATATGCGTTAAACAAGTTGGCCGAGATAATGGCAAAAAATGCGTCGTAATAGACGTCATGGATAAAAGCTTTGTTTTAGTAACAGGTCCCAAAAAAGTCACTGGAATCAAGCGGAGACGCGTTAACATAAACCATGTTATGCCTCTGCAGGATAAAGTTGATGTTAAACGTGGCGCGTCAGATGAAGAAGTTGCTTCTGTCTTGGAATCAGCAGGTAAACTGCAAGAAATGACGCAACCTGTGAAAACTGCATAGTTTAAGCTTTAATACCTCTAATTTCTTTTTCTTACATTTAATTAGGAGAGAAAATACGCAAGATGGCTCGATCTACCCCGCCGTGGGAAATTAAACGTGAAATATTGACAAAAGCAGAGGATACCACGGACCCCAAATATGGACATTTACCATCTGAAAGACCCGCAGAACAATACATCCAGTACGGCACCATAAATCTTGATAAACCAGCTGGTCCGACAAGCCATGAAGTTGCGGCATGGGTTAAAAGAATCATGCACGTCACCGCTATCGGGCATGGAGGAACTTTGGATCCAAAAGTTACAGGTGTTTTACCCATAACTTTGGAGGATTCCACGAAAGTTGTTCAGGCGTTTCTCTACAGCGGAAAAGAATACGTCTGCGTAATGAAACTTCACAAGGATGCTCCAGAAGATCAAATTAAACAGGTTCTAAGCGAATTTGAGGACGAAATTTATCAACGTCCACCCCTTCGTTCCTCAGTTAAACGTCAACTAAGAACCAGACGCATCTACTACATCGACTACATAGAAACTGACGCAAGAAATGTTCTCTTCAAAGTCGGCTGCGAAGCAGGAACATACATACGCAAACTCTGCTTTGACATAGGCGAAATCCTCGGAGTTGGCGCCCACATGCAAGAACTACGCAGAACACGATCAGGATCATTTACCGAAAACAGCACTACAAAAGTCACTTTGCACGATGTAGCTTACTGGTTTGGTGAGTGGCGAGAGAAAAAAGACGAAAAAATCCTTCATAAATTCATTGTCCCCATGGAGGAGGCGCTATTTTTGTTGCCCAAAATTGTTGTCCGTGACTCAGCCGTTGATGCGTTGTGCCATGGCGCAAACTTGACCGCTCCGGGAGTGTGCAAAGTTGAAAGCGGTATTCAGAAGGGTTCGATTTTAGCAATTTTCACTTTGAAGGGTGAAGCTGTGGCGTTGGGAAGAGCGCTTGTTTCAACTCAGGAAATATTAGATCTGAAGCATGGTGTTGTTGCTGGGCTTGAGCGAGTGCTAATGATTAGGGGCACTTATCCAAAGGTTTGGAAAAGCGGTAAAGCAAATGAACCAGGACAAAAATAACACAGAACACTATTTTGCAGTTGACCCAAAATCTAAAGAAAGGTTCGGGTTAGTTCGGACCACCCTTTGCCATAGAAATTTCGAGTTTCTTACTGCATCAAGTGTCTTTTCAAAGAGGCGAGTTGATTTAGGCACTCGGTTACTGATTGAATCAATGATTTTGCCAAAAACAGGATGCATTCTTGATATTGGCTGTGGATATGGTGCTGTTGGCATAGTTGCAGCGGCTCTAAATGTAAAGCTTCAAGTCCTAATGACCGATGTGAACATAAGAGCTGTGCGCCTGGCAAGAAAGAACTTGACATTAAACAAGATAAGAAATGCTGAAGTTCGATATGGCCACTTTTATGAGCCAGTGGAAGATTTAACGTTTGATTGCATTCTCTCAAATCCTCCTGTGAGTGCAGGAATGGAAACAGTGAAAACAATTGTGACCCAAGCCCCAAAAATCCTGGCGGACAAAGGCACTTTCCAAATGGTTATACGATCTAAAATCGGTGCGAAAGCCCTGCCTGCTCTTTTTAACGAGACGTTTGGAAACTGCTCAATTCTTGACCGAGAAAGCGGTTTCCGAGTTCTCTTAGGGCAACATTTCATTTCGCCTGAAGATAAGGTTTCAACTTAGTTTTCGGTTCCGCTGCACAAGTTTTTTGTAAATCTGGCTAGTTTTAACAAAACTACCTTCTGAGGAGCTTAGGATAAAACAATTTTTTGCTTGCCCTTTAACTAACAAAACCAGCTCGCAAAACATTGATATCAAACCATTTCTAGACCGTGTACAACGATAAAAATGACAACTAACTCGAAGAAAGAATCGTTAAAGAAACGTGAAAAAATACAGAAACAATTCTGGAACATTGTTGGCGTAGCAGAACACATCAACATACCTAAACTGGAAGATGCATTAAAAAAAGAATTTAATACAAATGACGATAGATTAATCCAAGCGCAAATTAGACTGATGCAGACAGAATCAAGAATTCGAATACAAAACAATGTTAAAGTATGGATAAAACAGCCTGATACACTTTAAAAAGTGTTTTTTGGATCTAAAAAGAAAAATTTAGCTGTATGCGGATTCTTTTTTTCACGGTGCCTATTTCTTTTTTCAAGTGGCTGGAATTGGAAGCACAGTGGCTGTTCCATTTTTGCCGAGCCTCAGTTGTCTTTCTCCTTTAAATGTGGAAACTGAAGCATTCTTGATCTGGACAGTGTCGCCGACGTTAAAGAGTTCTGCTTGTTCATTCCAAAGACAAAGTTTGACTTTTCCAGTTTCATCTTCTATCCAAGCATTGGTGACTTTGGCGCTGTTCCCATACCTTGTTTGAACGGTTGCAGGGGTTGGAATTTCGAGGACTTTTGCTTCTAAATTAACTTTTTTCATGCCATGCCTTAGATCTTGAACCAAAACTGAAACTTTTGGCGAGATGCTTTGTCTGCTCATTTGTTTGCGTACTTTGTCTGTGTCCATCCAGTGTTCAAATGAGATGTCTTTTCTTAGAAGAAGTTCTTCAGCAACTTTGAATTGTAAAACTACTTTGGAGTCTTTTGTAATTAGAAAGATGGCTTCATCTTTTACACTGCAACGATATTCAACCATTAGATTTTGACACTTAATTTTTCCTTTTTCTCTTGCTGCTACCATAGCTTCGTAAAGTTCCGCAAGATAAACACCTTGTTTAACGGAAAGAAACGCAAGATGCTCCATTATCGTTGGCTTTTTTTGATTCAAATTTTCCCCTCATCAAGTTATTTGCCAGAAAATGTCTTGAAAAAGTCTGTTCTTCTGAGCGCAGGTTGTACTCTTTCTTGAATTATCCCGACAATAGATTACTAATACACTGTTAAGTATATAGACTAGTCACATAGAAAACGGCTTTACTCCATGCAGTTTCTTCTTTAAACCGTAAATAGCTTGCTTGTGTGAACAGTAAAGAATAAGTCAAAACGCGTCAAATTTACTAGGAAGTAAAGAGCGCAGTTGACGCTGGAGATTTGTATTGTTTACTGGTTTTCGTGAATTGCCAAAAGAGGCTAAGTACCTAATTTTCTCAGCAGTGCTCCCGTTTGCCGCTTATGGCATGTTCTACACTGACCTATCTTTTTTCTTAACTTCAGTACAAGGTTTGTCTATTCCACTTATGGGTCTAATCGTAACGGTCATGGGGGTTTCAGCTTTTGTAGCAAGTATCCCCTTGGGTGTTGCAGCAGACAAATACGGCAGAAAAAAGTTGTATATAATTGGAAATATATTGGCAAGCGCCATAATCGCAGTTTTTGCCTTAACAACCAACATTGGCGTTTTGTTGGCGGCTGCTATGGCTGAGGGGATAGCTGAAGCAGCTTTTGCAGCTTCGGCGAATGCGTTGCTAGCAGAAAAAGCTCAAGAATCGCGAAGAACCGATGCTTACTCACTATTTGGTTTTGTTCAGGCTATCGCATTTGGTATAGGTAGCCTAATAATTCCAGTAATAATGGTTTTTGAAACAATCGGGTTCACTAATAAGGAAGGCCATGTGCTACTTTACTTGATTTTGGCTTTTCTTAGCTTGTCTTCAACATTGTTTATGTTTAAAATAAGCGAACATCGAAGGGAAAAGAGACATGGGGTAAGTTGGATAAGGATGCTTCCGCATAAATCTAAAGACCCCCTGTCCAAGTATGTCTTAACTAGTGGGTTAATTGCTTTTGGCGCAGGTATGGTGGTTCCGTTAATGGCGGCTTGGCTGGGATTGCAATACGGCATTAGCGATGCCATAAGCGGTCCCATATTGGGACTATCAAGTTTAGCAACGGGTGTAGCTACGTTAGCTGGACCCTCGATTGCCAAAAGAATAGGTTTAGTTAAAGCAATAACAATTACGCAGGGGTTTTCAACAATCTTCATGTTTATTATTCCGGTATCTGCAGGGTACCTCTCTGCCGGTTTTGCCTACGCACTTAGAAGTTCCTTACTAAACATGTCCAATCCTTTGGAGCAGTCGTTGATAATGGGAATAGTTGTAGAGGATGAGCGTGGAGCGGCGTCGGGAATAAATTCAGCAGTATGGAGTTTACCAAACGCCCTTAGCAGCTTCTTAGGAGCTTACCTGATGGCTATGGGGCTTTTATCAGCGCCTTTCTTCCTGTCAGGAACATTATATGTCATTTCAATAACTTTATTCTATTATTTCTTTAGAAAAACGGTAATCTGAAAAGCGGAAAAACGCTTTTTCCAACAAATAAATGTGCATAAAGAGATCATCTATCTTTTTATTCGATACCTTATTTATTCTTGATAAAAAATTGGAAAGAAGCATATGAAAACTATTGCACTTGTAGCACACGATAACAAGAAAAAGGATATGGTTGAGTGGTGTGACTACAACCAAGGAACGTTGGCTCAATTTTGTCTTTATGCAACAGGAACTACTGGACGACAAATAGTTGAAAAAACGGGATTGCAAATAAATCTGCTCAAAAGCGGACCTTACGGCGGAGATATGGAGCTTGGAGCTTTAATCGCCAATAAGAAACTTGATATTTTGATATTCTTCTGGGATCCGCTCGAATCTCAACCGCATGATGTAGATGTTAAAGCTGTTCTCAGACTAGCCGTTTTATACAATATTCCAACAGCTTGCAACAGAGCAACAGCAGACATGATAATCTCTAGTCCCCTTGTTCAACACAGAATCTTGACTAAGATGCTGCCTTAACAGATGAAAAACTTGTATGGAAAAACTAGTTTTTTCTATTTTCCTCAGGAGAACCCTTAAGAGAGCTCGTGACCATTGCATTAAGTAACCAAGTTTGTATCACCTGTCCAAATATTTTTGGCTCCTGTGAATAACAAATTGGCAGGTGGGCAAAAAAATGAAAATATTTGAGGCTATGGTCTATAAACGGGAAATTGGGGCAAATTTTAGTTTAGATGTAAAAATGCTCGATACCATTAGTGATGGATTTGTTCTAACGATTGAAAAAGAGTTAGTTAATAGCAGCGGACTTTTGTTAATAACAGATTATGTTAATCAACATAAGCTAAGCTTATTACTAGATAGTGAGCGTTATTTTATTTCTACCAACGCACTGACGCCTTCGAGTCAATACTTCTGGGAAACTTAAATCAAAAATATGGTCTAACTGATGACAATCAGCTAAGTTAGCTTTTATTTTTCTTTCAAAGAAACTGAATTTGAACCGTAAGTAAATCGGCTTTGCGCATTTAATCATCTAAATTGATTATATGCAGCTTTTTTTCAAATATGAATTCAGCCTTCATAAAGCTTTAGAGTCAAATATTCGGTAATAGCGAATGGGCTCAGAGGGAATGCATTTGATGGCTCGCCATCACCCTTTGCATATCCACACAACTCTAAGCCCCTTCTATCTTCAAATTATTTTTGCAGAAAATCAAATAAAGGAAGTCTTTCACATTTTTCGAAGATTCGTGGATAATCAATCATAAACAGACTTGGGAAACAAGAACTGCTGTGGATTTGGTTCTTTTTGAGGCAGATTGTTAGGGCTTTTATTTCAGCATCACACTTAGATGAGACATGCAAGACTCATCACACAAAATCCTGCTGGTTCTTACTGCGTTAACAATTATTGGTGAAGTTGCTTCAATAATTCTTTGGATAACAAACCATCCAGTGGGGAGCGAACCTTATGCTCGCTTCAGTTTAGCAGTTAATTATACAATAGCTGTTGCAGATGCCGCTGTTTTTGCATTTCTAAACCTTATTGCTTTGATTTGGATTGTTAGAAAAAATAAAATTGGTCCCCTTTTCCTAATTGGCATTTCGATTATCAATAGATTGATTTCAGAATTCATTTTCATAGGAGGAATTCATGGCATATTCGTAACATGGACGGCAATACTGGTAATTTTTGCCTACTTTGACTATAGAAAATTATCTAGAAAAATGTCATAAACGGAGACTGAGACCTATAATCTCAGTTTAGACTGCTGACGCATCAATTGACTTTGAATCTTCAATTTCTTTATAAATTTGACTTATTGTGTTTTCCTTAACTCCATGATTTCGCAACATTTCAGCCAACTCTTCAAATCGCATATAATTTCCTGATCTTGGAATTGGTAAGATTAATTCTTTGTATTCTTTTTTCATAAAATATCCCTATATCGTTTCTGCATGTTTAGCTATAAAAGATTTCTTTCTTTAAAGAACGTCATTGCCTATACTCAAAAAATTAAGGAACCACAGGAAATTCGAAGAGGTAGCCAATATTGACCTTATCGAGCATTGAATGCTAAATCCATTGGCCTCTAAAGCAGAATTAAGCTCTAATTTGGGAACAATGGTGGGGCTGCCCGTCCCCATACCCAAAAGGGTTCAAAACCGTAGCTAAAAGAAAAGAATTAATCCTCGTTTCAAACGGTTGGAAAGTATTTTCACAATGTTATTGAGATATTCTGATTTGAACCGGAGTCTATAGAGCCCAAGTCTACAAGCCTAGACCAAGCTAGCCGACAGCCCCAAAGTGTTGCAGAGAAAATAATTTCCAATGAATGATAAAAACCTTAGCCAACGAGCGAGATGTTTAACGTTGATTACGAGTTTTTTGCAACCGTTTTATGTTTTTATTGCGTTCAGCTATTAGGGTATCCTTGACATAAATGCAGAGCTTGGGGTAAATTCATTATTATGCATGTATACATTATGTATCGATGATAGATGGCTAGACAAATTTCCGTTTCAAACGAAGTCTACGAACTTCTTCTAAAACGAAAAGGTAAAAAAAGTTTTTCAGAAGTAATTAAGGAAAACCTCTGCCCCAAGGAAGAGAAAGTAGACATCATGAGTTTGGCTGGTATCTTGAAGGATGATAAACAAGCGCTTGAACTATTAAAGCACCAAATAGCTTCCGAGAGAGAAGCAAATTACGGCAGGACATTTGAGTGACACTTCTGGACACGAGTGTCATAATAAAATTTTTGGCTGGCTCTAGCGTGATCGTTTGCTCTTTCGAAAGAGAGGCCGCTAAAAAGGGCCGCCATACTTTTTGAAGAGTTACTGGAGCCCGGAAGAATGATAAATGAAAACGATTTGCTTATTGCGGGCATTGCATTGGCACATGATGAGATTTTACTGATTAAGAGATCAAAAGCTCGCCAAAATTCATAAAGACAAAATCAGAATTTTCAATTCGAACTTTGAGAGTCATGAGGACTAATTATTGTTAGGTAAATGATCTCAGAAATGTTTTACTGCAAATTGGCGCCGGGAGGGGGATTTGAACCCCCGCGGCCCCGAGAGGCCACAAGCTAATTGGTCCCCGCAAAGGGATCTCCAGGCTTGCTCCCTGCCTGGCTAGGATACCCCGGCACAAATGCAAACAAACGACATTAAGGCCTGTTCGCCACCTTTCTCTGACCTAAGCATAATTTAAAGCTTTATCGGAATACCCAACAAGGAAAAATGTATAAAAACAACTGGCTGCTCAAGCAAATAATAAGAAAGAATAAAATCAGCACCTAAAAAACAGATTTTTGAGTATCGCAGTCACAAAATGTCCATGATTTTAGAGCAAATAATTTTTAGCTGGACAAAGTTTTTATTCGCGTTTGAAACTTAAACATCGTCCGTTAAGATAAAGGATGATTCAAAATGGCCCTACAAAAAGCAGATTTCATACTAATCGATTATGTGGCGAAAGTTAAGGAAACAAACGAAGTTTTCGACACAACAAAAGAAGATGTCGCCAAGAAAGAACACCTCTTCAAAGAAGGAAGAATATACGAGCCCAAACTAGTAGTTGTTGGAGAAGTAGGCTGGGTACTAAAACCGTTAGACGATGCATTAACTACAATGGAAATAAACAAGCCTTCAACTGTGGAGATTTCACCAGAGAAAGGTTTTGGACCAAGAGATCCACTAAAAATTAAGCGCGTTCCAATCAAACAACTTTATGCAAAAGAAATTAACCCCGTGGTTGGAGCACAAATCGAATTTCAAGGAAAAGACGCAGTTGTCCGCTCAATTGGCGCAGGACGAGTCCTTTTAGATTTTAACCCTCCATTAGCTGGAAAAACATTAGTCTACGATATTACCGTAACTAAGAAATTTGAGAGCAAAGAGGAAAAAATAGGGGCTCTTATCCACCACAGAATACCCATAGTGGAAGAAAACAAGTTCAAAATAACAATACAAGATACAAGTTTAACCATTGACATGCCAGAGGATGCCTTCTACATTGAACACATCGAAATTTACAAACGAGGGATCGCTACAGACATACAGAAATTCGTTCCTGAGTTAACTGAGACTAAATTCGTTGAAACGTTCAAAGCTGAACCCAAACCCGCGCCAATGCCAATAGCCACTGCTGAACCTTCAGTTCAAACACCATAAAACCAAAACCACCAATTCTTTTCTTTATTTTATTAATTTTTGAGTTTTAGCATTGTCTAAAAAAATAGATCAAAAAATAAAGCTATAAAATCAGATTACATTAACTGAACAAATATCATTTATTTCTAAGTTAATTGATTATTCCGGTTGCCTTCGCTGTTTTCTCGCAAGCTTCAGAATTAAGATTTAGCTTATTCAGGATTGTGTAGCGTTCAGGTCTTATTTTTGCGGCTAATTCCAACGCTTTAACGACATCAACATCTTTGACGCCTAATTCTTCTGCAGTTGTTGGTGCACCTAATAGCTTGAGTGTGTTTCTTATTTTTTGCCAATTTGACTTGTAAAGATAAGCCGTCATTATGGAGCCTACACCACATTGTTCCCCATGCATAGCATGGCGATGATTAATCATGTCTAAAGCATGACTAAACAAATGCTCTGAGCCACTGCAGGGACGACTATTTCCCGCTATACTCATGGCAACTCCGCAGCTAATTAAAGCCTCAAGAAGCACACGTAACCCGTCTTCTTTGCGAGATACTATTAAGTCTGCGTTTTCAATTACAATTTTTGCACTCATTAAAGCTAAGCTTGCCGCGTATTCCCCATAGTATTCATCGATTTCTTGATGGGCAAGTTTCCAATCTTTAACGGCTGTGAATTTGGCGATGACATCTCCGCAGCCGCTTATTACAAACCGCCATGGTGCTTGAGAAATAATGTCTGTATCGGCGATTATTGCCAGTGGTGACTGTGCCAATATTGAATAGGGTTTATCTGAACCTTTAATGGATGCTAACGGGCTCGCGATACCATCATGAGCGACACTTGTAGGTATGCTGATGAATGGGATATTTAGGCTACCAGAACTAACTTTTGCAGCATCAATTATGGTTCCCCCGCCGACCCCGAAAAGTACTTGCGGGTTTAACTCTTTTATTTGACCTTCAATTTCAGATATGTCTCTTGGAGTCATAGTTTTAACTAGAAGAAAATCAACTGACAAACCAGCTTGGACAAGAAAATCTGAAACCGTTTTTCCAGCCAAATCATAACATATTTGATCAGACATTACCAAAGCTTTCCCATGAAGACCTAGCCGTTTTGCAACTTCAGGAATGCGGTTTAATGTTCCTTTTCCTACGATGACTTCGCGTGGAAGCTGCATGTAATGGTAACTTAAAGTCAAAGCAATCACAGTTAACTTGCCAACATAGTTCCATTACGATGCTTTAAAACTTTGGGAACATCCAAATAATTTCAAATAATAAACGTTAAAAATTGAAAAACAAAATTTCTAATAATGACAAAATTTTTGAAGAAAGAAAATCAACCTAAACGAATAAACTATACATTCTTCAGCCAATAATAACCGAAACTGTTCAAAACCGCGTATTAATCAAATCCTAAAATAGAAAAAACGGAAGAACTTCTGAAAAATAAAAATAGCGTCTACAAACTAAATCGTAAAGATTAGTTAGATAAAGGATTTCAGAGCACGTTAATCAGAGTTTTCATTGGATGAACTCTTGACTCTGACCTCATAACCTCGGGGAAAAAGAAATCAAAAAACACTAGCACAGAACAGTGAGCGACTCTAACAAGTTGTAACCTGAAATTGTGCGATTAGTGACAATGGCATCTTAATTGAATTGAACATTGCTCGAGCTCTGCTTAACTAATCATTATGCTTCTTTTGGTTTAACTGCGAGTTTTGAATTAAAAGTTAAAGTATATTCGTCGTCCATTTTTCCGAATGAAAAATTGAAGCTATCTACTTTAACATCCATAGGTTTACCATTGCCAGACATATCTTTAATTTGGTTTACGAACTCGCCTACTTTGCTTATTATCTCGCTGACGTTAATTTTTGTAACAGGTTCTTTCCCTGTTGCTGATTCACAGTTTTCTATGTGCGTTTCAACCACTCAATTTCACCTCCAAAAAACTAACTTAATTTAGGCAAAATATGGTTTTAAATATATGTGACTGGGCAACCACATGCACAACTTATGTGAAAAAGACAAATTAGTGATCTTACTTGGTAGCGGCATTCCTGACTGTATTATTTCACATTTATGGGCTTCTTCGGATAGCAATGCGCAACGTAGGGAATGACCGAAGGTTATTTGCAACACATTTATATACAATATATTAATATTCAATACATAAACTTGGTGAGATTAAATGGTTGAAGTTTTGCTAAAAGAGCAAGCGTTAGAATCAAACAAAATAACGATTGCTGAAGATCAGTCAGAAGAAACAATGCCAAAAGAACATAACATCTCAGACTTGATAGCAAATCTAAAACAAATCAAAATAGAAGAACAAGAGTTACTCCGTCAAAAGAAAGAATTGCAGGCAACAGAAAGCGAACTACAAAATCAGGCCATAGAGGAAATCGACTCCAAGGAAAAAACAATAAGTGGTTTGAAATCGGAAATCGCATTCTTGCAAAATAAATGCACAGAACTCGAACAAGCCTTAGGCATACCCGTCTATCAATAATTCGATATACAATCTTATCCACTTTCCTTTGTAACCTTGGGCACGACAATGAAAAAAGAAAAACAAAACATATTCTTACACATAATAAATGATAATTACAAAACATCCAAGAAAAAACAGAACGAACATGGCGACGTTATAGGAAAAGCCATCTCATCCGCAGAACTCCAACAAAAGGACGCTTCCGTTCTCGAAAAATTAAGAAAAATGCATGAAGATTTTCCAACCCAGTCAATCGATTCGCTCGACATCTCAGAACTTTACGAATCCTATCAAAAAATAAAAATAAAAGAACACGACCTCATAGATCGCAAACAAGACCTACTTTCAAAAGAGCAAGATCTCCGAAAGAGACTGTTAAGAGAAATGGATAGAAAGAATAGGGAAATCAATGCCCTACAAATCGAAGTCTCGGCTCTTGAAAATAAATGCGAAAAAATTTCGCGAGAACTTCAATATTCAAACAACGACTAAATAACAAATTATGTCTGAAAACTTCATCAACCATTTGCGGTACCCTTTCCCAGATCATAAGTACATGTAAGAGGCATAAGTTGGTAACGTTTTGAGTTATGTTAGGGATAGAGAGACATTAAGTCAAGGAAAATTTCATTGCGCCTTATACAGAAATTGAACCTTAAGAAGAAATACCCATTGGAAAACAGTATATTGATAGTCAAGATCTACAGTTTTATTGCAAAAGAAAAGCATTCATTAGTTAGGGATAACTCATGTGCATTGCATTTTTTCTGTCAATTAGATTCTTATCCTTAGAAGTCACCCAAAGTGAAAGTTGATAACCAATGGCTCACTGTCCCAGTTGTGGTACCGATATTGGCAAACCTTCAAAAGTTTTGAAGAACCATGTTTTTAGTATTGAAGCATATAATTGTGAAAAATGTCACCATATATTCAAGCTAGTTACAAGTAGACGTCCACCATTTTGAACTAGCCAAGCAAAGTGTCTGCTGATAGTTCGCCGTTACTTTATGAAGAAATAAACAAAAGCTGCCCGTTTTTAATGTACGAATTCGAGTTGACAAAGTTAGCGAAATGCACTTCTTACAAATTTATTTTAAGTTAGGATAAAACTAATCGTCCGATAAGGTATGATGGCAAAACGGAATAGATTAACTACGTTTGTTATAGCCCCTTTTTCCTGGCACTAACGTTTCTGTTGGGTGGTTGCTATTGTGGACGGACGAAAAAGTTCCGTCAAAAAAGAAAGCCCAGATAGCCCATTTAACTGTTAAATAATTATTAACCCTAAAAACCCTTTTTATCTAAATTCTACAAAGTTTACAGCAGGCTGCCCTTTGATGCTGTATGAAAAACACAGTATTATAGCTCAACTACAATGAGAGAATAGTGACTAAGTGTGTCAATTAGCAGTTTCATCACTTGTTTACTTTTTGTGCTAGTCGACTTTGAATGTACATCGCTACCAAGCGTGCTTTTTGCTTGAAAGTTGTTTGAAGTTTTTACGGAGTTAAGGAAATAGCACAGTTACAAAAGTTAGTTTAGATTAAAGATAAAGAATACTGCTATTTAATAAAAACAAACAAAAAAAAGGAGTGTTTTTGTTGATTTATTTCTTTCTCAATAGCAGCAGTGCAAGAATTATGCCTACGATTACAATTGCAACAACTATACCAATGGTTGCCGGTAACAAAGTAAAGATCAGCGGCTGATGATGTTTGGTACTGATCTCCCGGTAACTGTTGCAGTTGGTGCTGATGTGGTTGCATAGAAGTTTGTTGAAGCACTTGAAGTAGCTGTATATTATTGGTTCCTCCAAAGGTTGCGATTACTTGGTAGGGGCCTTGAATGTCTGGTGTCCATGTGAAGGCAAATGTCCCGGTTGCTGGGTCTGTGGTGGTGTTGCCAATTTGTCTGTAGTTTCCATTAGCATCGATAACGTTTATGGTTACGGGTACGCCGTTAGTGACATTTAGTGGGAAGGACTGTTGCATGTAAACGTACTCCATCCATGCGCTTTGGCTTGCATCTGAAACTGCTGGTAGACCGTTCGGGAAGTTTAATGCAACTCTGTTCTGTTGTGTGCCT
>CAVYXL010000001.1:0-34682 GCA_963772505.1 Candidatus Bathyarchaeota archaeon | reverse complement strand
ACTATCTTCACCTGACGGATAGTAGATTATTTTCAAGGATCAGAAAACCTTACTGGCTGCCTCAACATCAACTGTAGATTCAACACCTTTTTTTTCTTCATAGAAATTCAGCATTTTTTCAATTACGTTTGCAGGGGTTTCAAAACCCTTGGCATGAAAACTTAGCCGCCGATACAGGTTTTCTGGAATTCTAATTACTTGACCCATTGATTACACCTCAAATATATTAATTTGATAAAATGGTAACCAATTAGTCAATTGATGTCAAAAATTCTCACTTTTTTGACAGTAGACAAATTGAACCCTTTTGTCTCATGTTAAAAACTGATCCCTAAGGAAAAATGAAGGCTTCCCACGTTTATAACAACACCCCAACAGTAGACAAAATAACGAGCCACTTGCAGAATAGCGTTATCCACGGATGAATCGAGCCGGGGGCCGTCAAAGCCCCCAGAGGCCGATTCAGCGGTGGTAAAACGCGGGCCCACCAGATATCCGGCTTAACGACTCATGCCTTGTCTTGGTCGTTTGTTTTTTCAATTTGCTGCATGAGCTTTTCCGCTGCGCCGGCGCGCTTTTTATGTTTTCGCGCATGACCTCCAGGATAGCGCTCCGCGCGGCTTGCGAATGACTGTTGAAGTCATCAATAGCGGCCTTCTGCCCTTCTGGCAACGCATTCCAGTTTTTCGCCGCTATCGCGGAGCCTAAAGCCTTGCCCTCGCGTTTTGCTGCGAGTGCCTTAAAGGCGGATATGGCCATATCTGCTTTCGTTGCGTCTCTTGCTTTCTGTTGCTCGGCAAGTTGCCGCTCCCTCAATGTTTGGGCAAGATCAGGACGTTCTCTTTCGGCTGTTCCTGGCCTGTCGGTTCGAATCCCATAACTTGTTCGTGTCGTTGTCGAATTTACCGGCCTGTGCGTCTGTCGCTTGTTTTTTGCTGTTATCTATCTCGCCCTTCTTGGCGTTGACCTGATCAACCCAAAAGCCATGCTCCGATTGCCACTCTTTTTCCCCTAAAATAAGCGGTTCTTTGGGTTCCTGGCCTCTTAATTGCCAATATTCCTGGGTGAAATCCGCTGCTTTTTTTAAACGCCAGGCGACCGCGTCTTTTTGCCAGGCTTCCCGTGCTTCCTCAAAAAAGCCACGCTTGAACTCGCTGCAAGCTCACACAGGATTCGCTACGGGTTTTTGCTGTGTCTGTTTATCGTCCTGGCGTAAAGCCGCTGCAAGCCGGTCAGCTTTGGCTTTTGCCAAATCGCCTGACAGGTCGATGAGGGCTCGGTCAATTTCTTTCTCTTGGCGTTCCAACTCTCCGGGAAGTTTGGCGCGAGCCAGCCGCTCGGCGACTTCCCGCTCAAAGTCTTGCCGTTTCCGGCTTGATTCTCCGGTGCGCCGCTCGTAGCCGGTTGCCGCAACCCCAAGGTGTCGGGTCGGTTCTCGATCTATTCCCTGAGCCACAAGGCTCCGGTGATCGACTCTGGCATCTATCCCGGCTTTCGCGTAGCCGCCCGTTTTGGAGGGTGGCGAAGCGTTCTCGCCAGCGCTTAACTTCGCCGGTCTTGCGGTCGTCTAGTTCGCGGGTTTTCTGGGTAAAGCCGTCCTGGCTGAGTTTTCGGGTGCTGCACAGGATATGGGCATGATGGTTGTAGTTGTTCCTCCCGGCTGGGCACTAATGGCGACATCGGCGGCACAGCCGTGGCGGTCTACGATTTCACGCGCAAAATCGACGGCAAGTCGACGCCGTTCTTCGGCGGAAAGTTCGGTGGGTAAGGCATTTTAATTCGCGGGCGACTGTCGAATTTTTGCGGGTCTCGGATTGTTCGGCGGCGTTCCAGAGTGCCGATCGATCGGCCGCCCATTTTGGCGCATCAGCTGGTAAAATAAGTTCGGCGGATTCGACGCCGCTTTTGCGGCTGTAATCGTGAATTTGGCCGGTGCGTTCGTCGGTTATCTTTACCCCTGCGCGATAGGCGGCTGCCGCCGTTGAGCTTCGTCCGGATGAACGGCTGATGGTCTTGACGGATAGGTGATAGATCGCCACGGCTTGCCTTTGCTGTTGTTTTTGTCGCAGCGAGACCGCACGCAAACGAAGTTTCTAAAAAATGCCTTTGCTTTTCACTTCGGGTTTGTCGCGCACAACTATTTTGAGTTACAAAGGCAGTAGATGATAGAAATTCGAGAATAACCCCAACAAAAGCTGATTTCATCTTTATCGACTGAGTGCTGGGCAAACGCTAAGAACAAAATTTTTGCATAAGTATGCATAAAAAAAGAGTTAGAGAAACTCAATCTTTTGTCAAATCATGCTTGATTTACTGTAGCCTGTTCAGAACTATTATCTGGTCGATCCTCATTGAAAAGCAATGGTAACCCAAGTAGCGGAAGTGACAACATCCACAAATCCAAGTTGTGCCCCAAAAACCATGCATACCAACTGCTCCAAACATAATCGCCTCCAAAGAAAATCCACGATAAATAATTCCATAAGAAATACATGCCGAGCGCTAAGATAATAACACCAATACCTTTCAGGTTCAGTTCTTGCAGAGTTGTGGCATTTCTGGATTTAAATGTAAAGACCGCTGAATAGATCCCCAAAACTAATAATCCTACTGCGGTTAAGACGAAGCTCAGTATGTGTTGAGGATGGGAATTGAGATATCCTATTCCTTTTTCATCAATTGCTCCAATCCATGATCCAGTGTTTGTGAGCCAAAAAACAAAAATAATCAGTGTGCCTGAAATTAATCCCCATCTTATAGCCCCTTTCAAAGGCTTGTTTAGGCTCACCTTGTAAGCAAAAATTAACAGGACAATTGGAATCGCGATGGATTCAAGCACGCTTGGCAACACACTTGTCCCAAATGACTTCAAAATGAATGTAGAGGTAAAATGACTGAAAGAGCGACTAAAAAATAAACCTTGAACCTCATAATAAGCTGTGGTCGCAAGTCCCAACCAATAAATTGCTTCAAGAATCAAAATTCCCTTCACTATTTTGTATGCAGCTGGTTTTGAAACGTTTTTCTTGGCAAAGTAAAAGACGATTGCAGCAAGTGCTATGATGCTGGCTGCAAATCTGAAAGCGTCTCCAACGAATGCGGAAATGTCCTCGGCGTAAATTGGAAATAAAAAGTGCCCCGTGCCGCCTATTCTGTTCCATTCGCCCCACCATGAAAGTGTAAATACTGCATGCAAAGTGAAGAGGAAATAAGACAAAACCACTACGAATAATCCGATTTTTAGGGGCGTATAAAACTTATTTTCGGTCATGGGCTTCAACCAAATGATTGTTATCAAAATGTTTCAATCTGAGTATATTATATTTGCGGTTTAACACATTCGACTTTAGGATTTAGGAATCAAACTTAAGAAAAGTTAATATTAAATACAAATTTAATCTAGTGAATTAGCATTAACTAATGGACGACTGAAAATGGCCTCTATTAACAAAAAAATAAACATGCTTTTGTATTCCGTTGAAGCGGTTGGCGTCGTTTTCGTGTCTATTTTCTTGGCGGCTTATTTGGGAGGTTTACCTACAACTGCAGTGTTGCATTCCGAGCCTGGGTTTAAGATTCCATTAATTATTTTTGGAGCAGTGCTCTTGGTTCTGATATTAGCGGCTACTGTTTTAGCTGTTGCTGCAAGACCTCATAATCGTTCTTAAAATTATTGCAATCTCACTTTTTTAATAGTTTTTAGCAGTTGTTGCCAACTTTCTGCAATCACATACGCTTAAGTGTGATAATTTAGCTATTTGACACGTAATGTTTCTGGAGGTGAATTTTTTTTGGTTGAAGAAAATCAGGATGTTATTACGAGAGTATCAAACAAAGGAGATACAGACGTATTAGTTTGTGATTCAAACGAAAATCAGGAAGACGCAGTTTGTATGGATATGGGAAACGAAAGTGAAAGTGAAAATCCAAAATCACTCAAACAACCCTCAGACGAAAAGGGCATCCTTGACAACAATACTTACAACCTGATGGAACAATTGACAATTGAGAACCGAAGTTTGTGGCGCATAAAAAACAACTACAAACACGACGCATTTATGGACAGTGAAACTAAACAACTTTGGAGCCGCATTGAAAACGACAAGGAAGAGCTTGTAAGGCTTCTTACGGAAAAATTAAGAGAGCGCCTCTAATTTTCGCCTTTTGCCATCCTCAAACAAATAGACATCTCCTATCAATGAGCAAGCTCCATTTTCATAAACAAGTGCTGAGCCCATAGGTACTGCAAAAATTTTTTCATGAAGTGATAACCGTTGCAATGTGGGATCCTTTTCATGTTCATAGTGTACCTTTAGCATGATGTTTGCCAAGCCCAAGCCGGTAATGATTTGGGTTTTGGAGTTGCTACGAGACGTGATTATGCATTTTTGGCAAAGAGCTAATGCTCCGGCACTTCTTCCAATAATTACTCCCCCATAATCCGATAGCAAATGGTCGACCCCTATGTTTTTTAGTCGTTCAACTAAGATACTTGCGAGTCCACCCGTTAGATAAACTAAGTTTGAAGCATCCATTTTTTTAGCAATTGACTCTTTTGAATCGGAGTAATCTACAAAGTTGATGGTGCTAGCGCCTAAACTTAGAAAATAATCAATTAGCGTCTTCCTTTTCTTATACGAATTGTCAAATGACGCCCTCGCCCAGGAAAACACGAGAACAATTGGGTGCTCTCCTGCATCTTGGAATGCTCTCTCGTTTACTTCCCGTGCACTTCTTTTAAAGACGTTTTCTCCGCCTAGAAGGTAAAGTTTGGGCATACAGGCAACAGATTGGAAACCCTCTTAAAAGCACATACTAGCTTACCAAGTTGAGATTTCAATAATTCTTTTGCGTTTACGGCATGAAACAAAAAAATACGACGACTTTTGCTTACCGACAATGCTTAATTACTTTTAACGATCATTAAGCAACGATGCATATGATTCCTGAAGGATTTATTGAGTATAAACGCAGGGAATTCTGCAAGGACGTAAAGTGCCCAGTTCAGATAAAGCTAAATTCAATGTCAGAATCTTCACCTGAATATGAGCAGACAAGGCAGAGCTGCAGTAGCGCCTGCCTTTATACAACGTGGCAGTTTCACCATTGGCTAATAGAAAAAGGCTACCTCGTTGTGAAACCAGGTTTGAAAGAAAACACAGACGAACCTCAAGGGTAGTCTATTCTGAATTCGCCTCGGCATTTCGGAGCGTGGAGTTCGATATTTTTGCATTTGGGGCATTGATAAAAAATAATGTCTCTTTCTTCGGACATTTCTCCTTTTGACTCCATCACCGTTTTACATTGGGGACATGCGTACATTTTTTCAACTCTTTTATAGTTTACTGGTTATGTGAATAGTAAAATATAAGTGTGGTTGTGATTTATGCATAATTATTCACAAAGACTGGTCAATTGTGCAAACACACATCGCTCATCGCTCGCCGACACAAGCCCATAAATCGACATTTGAATAAACTATTAAGCATAAGGTTATTAAATTCTTAAACCAAAAGCTTCCTCGGAGAAATTAATATGGAGTGGGGTATGAAAAACCGCTTAAGTAGACTCATTCAAAAAGATGGGAAAGCCCTCTTTTTACCCGTGGACCATGGCTATTTCCAAGGACCAACGCATGGTCTTGAAAAGCCAGAAAAAACTTTAAAACCGATTTACCAATACGCCGACGCAATCATGCTTACCCGCGGGGTTCTGCGCAACTGCATCGACCCAGCAATCGAAAAACCAATCATTCTAAGAGTCTCAGGCGCAGTAACCGTCGTAGGTGAAGACTTAGCTAACGAAAGCGTAGTCACTTCTATTGAGGAGATTCTGAGATTAAACGTAAGCGCGGTTTCCATGTCTGTTTTTGCAGGAACAAAATATGAAAATAAAAGCCTTAGCAACCTATCTAAGCTTGTTGATGAATGTGAAGAGTATGGCGTGCCCGTTATGGCTGTTACCGCTGTTGGAAAAGAACTTGAAAAAAGAGAAGCCCGATATTTAGCGTTAGTTGCCAGAGTTTCAGCCGAAATAGGCGCACGTGTGGTAAAGACTTATTATTGCAAAGAGAACTTTGAAAAGGTCGTTGATGGATGCCCAGTGCCAGTTGTTATGGCTGGTGGACCTAAAACTGAAACCCAAAAAGAAGTTTTCGATTTTGTCTATGACGGCATGCTGAAGGGCGCTATAGGCGTTAATTTGGGAAGGAATATTTGGCAAACAGAAAATCCCGTGGCTTCAATTAAAGCCATAAGAGCCATAATACACGAAAACTTCACGCCCCAGGAAGCTTTAGATCTGTATAATCAAGTAAAAGCAGGCAAAGCCTAAACCTTTTTTTGGTGAAAACGCTTGCTTACCGCCGTCTATTACAACAACCATGATGTTCGCATTCAAGAATCTCCAGTTCCCCAAATCGGGGAAGACGAAGCATTGTTGAAAGTGATGGCAAGTGGTATTTGCGGCAGCGACGTTATAGAATGGTACCGTGTTCCAAAAGCTCCAATTGTGCTGGGGCACGAAGCCACAGGCATTATCGATAAAATAGGCAGCAAAGTTACAAGTGTCAAATTGGGTGACCGCGTTTTTGTTTCCCATCATGTTCCATGCAATCAATGCCGTTTCTGCCAAAGGGGAAACCATACCGCCTGCCACACATTACATACTACAAACTACTATCCCGGTGGCTTCTCGCAATACATTCGAATTCCAAAAATCAATATTGATTTTGGCATCTACAAACTGCCGGACGATATGTCTTTTGAAGAAGGCACATTTGTTGAACCTTTGGCATGTGTTTCCCGTGGTCAACGCTTAGCTAACTTGCAAAAAGAAGATACAGTTTTAATAATTGGCGCCGGCATAGCGGGAATATTGCACACTCAACTTGCCAAGTTCAAAGGCGTACAAAATATCATTGTCGCTGACATTAACCCTTATAGGCTGGAGCTTGCCAAAAAATTCGGTGCAACTCAGGCTTTAAACGCAAAAGAAAACATGTCTCAAAAGCTAAAAGAGATCAACGAAGGAAGGTTAGCTGACCAAGTTGTCGTTTGCGCCGGAGCCACATCGGCAGCCATGTCAGCGTTAGAATGCGTAGACAACGGTGGAACTATCCTGTTTTTTGCTGTGCCAGACCCAACCGTAAAGCTTCCGGTTCCCATTAATCAGTTTTGGAGAAACGAAATAACTATGCGCACCAGTTATGGCGCAGCACCAAACGATTTAGAAGATTCTTTGCGTGTCTTGGCTACCAAAAAATTGAATATCAAGGCTATGATTACGCATCGACTTAGTCTGAGGGAAGCTCAAGAGGGTTTCAGGTTAATGGCTGAGGCGGGACAATCATTGAAGGTCATTTTGGAGCCTAACCGTCCCTAAATCGTTAAGGGATAAAAGGGCAATCAAACATACTCTTTTTCATGCAAGAACTAATTGATGCTATTAAAAACAGACGAAGCATCAGAAAATACCAAACCAAACCGATCCCACAAAACTTAATTGAAGAAATCTTACTCGCAGCTAATTGGGCGCCTTCAGCGCATAATGCTCAACCTTGGCGATTCATAATTTTGGACGACCCCGATATTAAGAGGGTACTGTCTAAAGGTATGGCTCAATCGTGGGCTGCCGACATGGCAAAAGACGGAGTGAAAATTGGAAAAGACGTTTACGAGGCGAGAGTTGAGAGATTTGCGTCTGCGCCTGTTGTAATTCTTGCTTGCTTCACGATGGAGGGCATGTACAAGCAACCCGACAAAGAAAGACAAAATGTTGAGCGCGATTTGGCTGTCCAAAGTTTAGGCGCTGCCATACAAAATTTGTTGCTCGCGGCTTTTTCTAAGGGGTTGGGGGCATGCTGGTTCTGTGCACCCAGTTTTTGCAAACCAAGCGTTAGGGATACTTTGAAAATTCCTAAGGAAGTTGAGCCTCAAGCGTTGATTCTGATAGGGTACCCCTCTGAAGAGGCTCCTGTGCCGCTAAGAAAAGATTTGGGCGATTATGCTTTCAAGAATAAGTGGGGCCTAAAGTTCAGTTAAGATTTTAATCTGAACTTTTTTTGAGGTAAAGGATCCTGCTGATTCGGATTCATAACAGGCTAAAACTTGAATAATCAGAGGCCCGAACTAAAAAAATAAAAGCAGAAGAAGAAGAAGAAGAAGTGCGCTTCCATTGAGCTTCTTCTTCTTTTAACGAAAAGACATCTGCATCGTTAATTTGCAAAATTCAAACCCTGATTTACCAAGACAACCAGTCAATAACCAATTATGGAATTCACGGATTCTATCTTCAGGAGCGCCTTACGTTAACTTTTATGTCAATTAGCAAATTTTAAAAAGAAACAAATATGGTTCGTTTTTTAAAATGCCCAGACACGCAAGTTTAGACTAAAATTAGGGGTTAATTTGGGTCTAATCCTGAAAAACCATTTAATAATTAACTGATTAACTATTTTTTACTAAGGAGGCGAAAAAACAAAACATGAATAGAAGAGTTAAACTTTTAGCGTTAATTTCGATTGTTGTTGTTTTAGCTGCAGTTGCCACTTCACTCACACTTGCTATGAACTCGAATGTTAAAGCTAATACGACTGCTGCGGTTGCATCTGATGTAACGTCGGGTCCAACACTTTCAGCTGTAAATGCAACAGACAATGGCGGCTTATTTATCACCGGTGACATGGGTTTCGGGGGACCTAGAGGGCATGGAGGGTTTGGCGGTCCAAGAGGAATGTTCGCAGGAAACTTTTCTATTGGAATGATGCCTCGAGGATTTGGATCTATCCAAGTGAGCTCTGACTTTACAGCAAACGTAACTAACATTGTTACTAATGATTCAGACGTGCAAACTCTATTGGCTCAAGGCTACAACATAACTGCAATTAGGCCAGTCATCAGCACAATCATTGATGGAAACGGCAATGTAGTAACCTCAGCTACAACAGCAAACGTAATGCTTCAAAGCACAACAGGCAGAGCACTAGTCGTAGTTAACCTTACCCAAGAAAAAGTAACAAAAATCGTAACCACGACCACTACAGTAATCAACAAGTAAATCTCCATTTCTTTTTTTGTTAATTTTTTATTTCAAATGATTTTGATAAAACTAAAATCTCTTATTGCTTCATGGCGTGAAATTAGTTCATTGAAATGTGAGCCAAACTGACGGTCTGATACTACGTTCTAACTATAAAAGACAAGCGTACTCCGTTTAAGTGACCTTAAAAAACAATGTTAGATTTTCAAGATATCACTGATTCCTTTAGGCTAATGTTTAGTTATTCCTTGAAATACCATATTTAGAGCTGACTTAACTTCTACATTAGAATTACAATATTATATGATTCCAACGAGAGTCCCTTGTAAATATTGATTAATACGAAAATGTAGCTGACAATGTACAATCACATATCTTAAAGTTTTATTTATTCGATACCTTACCGTGAATGTTTTGGAAAAAAATAGAGGCGAAAAATCGCAAAAACGGAACTCAGCGAATCCTGAAAAAAAGAAGACCTCATCAGGGTCTTATGTGGACCATATTTGAAAAACAATGTGCGATTACTTCTCAAAAAACTATTTAGAAACGAAGTGCTACATGATGCTATTTCTTTTTGATAAGCAGGAGATTTTTATTTCGTTGATGTAACTAGATTATAAAACTCCACGTTTTGATATGCTATTGTGGCAGTATGGACTATGACGTAATGGTTCTGAAGTTGAACTCAAGAAGCTTGATTTGATGATGAACCGGCAAATACAGTTCCAAGTTAGATTGCTTCAGAGAATCATATTCAGTCAGCACTACGATATCTTTATAGGTTTTTGGATAAAAATGCGGGAGAGGTCTTCTTCACTATATAGAGCATTTCAATGGAGCTCTTGTTTAGTTCGTTAGTTGTTTTGAAAAAACCAAACTATTACACTTTTAATAATTTAAACTAAAATCTAAATGAAAAGTTAAACAAACCCTGAATTAAAGAGCAACTCACACCAAGTGTTCCGTAACGTTGAGAGCCCGCGATAACAGAAAGTAGCGTAAAAAGCAGTTACTTTTCTTTATCTGGGATAAACTCCATCGAAATCGAATTCACGCAGTGTCGCGTATCTTTTTCAGTGAAATGCTCGCCGACAAATACGTGCCCCAAATGAGCTCCGCAGTTTGCGCATTCAATTTCAGTTCGCATCCCATCAGGATCAGGCTTTCGCTTAACTGCGCCGGGAATTTCTTTGTCGAAGCTTGGCCATCCGCAGTTTGCCTCGAATTTGTTTTCTGAACGGTAAAGTTTGGCTCCGCAGCGTTTGCAGACATAGGTGCCTTTCTCCCAAAATGCAAAGTATTTGCCTGTGAAGGGCATTTCTGTGCCTTTGCCTGCTATAACTCGTTCTTCTTCAGGAGAAAGCTTATTTTGAGAAGTGGACATAATTATCATTATACCTAGAATTTTTCCAATATAAAAAACATTCTTGTGGCTTGCTTAGCCGACAAGCAAATATAGTTGCATTAATAAATTTACTAGTGAGGTTTTTTGTATATGGTTGAAATTAGCAGATTATTTTGGAAAAAAGCCTATACTTCGGACGCCATTTTGCTTGGTGAAGTTGAAAGTGCTGAATTAGACATGAATACATGGCAAATTAGAAATTTTTACATCGGTTTAACTGACGAATCGACAAGAATGCTGGGGTTCAAAAGACCTTTTCTTGGAAAAGTCGTCGTTTGTTTGCCTGTTTCCGCCGTTAAATCGTATTCGGATACAGCTATCTTAAACAAATCTATGCAAGAACTACGCGACCTTAAAGAATGCAAAGAATAACTCAAATTCTTGGCACCTTTTTAAAAATTAAATTCTAATTATCCATTTTTCAGTAAGATGGCAATTTGAAACATTATAGTAATTTTAATAAGGTTGGCGCTGAACGGTTTGTTGGAGATCACGTTTGCCTGAAAGAGTTTTAGTTACATCTGCATGGCCATACATTAACGTTACACCACACCTTGGTAACCTTGTCGGCTCAGTATTATCAGCCGATGTTACAGCCCGATATTACAGGCTTAAGGGTGACGACGTTTTAATGGTGAGTGGTTCAGACACCCATGGCACACCCATCGAGGTAGAAGCCATAAAACAGGGAATTAAACCCAAAGAATTAACCGACCGCAACCACGCCAGAGTAGCTCAACTCTTCCAAAGATGGAACGCATCTTTTGATAATTATACCAGCACCGAAAGCCCGATACATAAGCAGTTTGTGCAAAAAACCCTTCTGGAAATTGAAAAGAACGGGTACATTTTCGATAAAGAAACTCAGATGCTTTACTGCGAGCACGACCAGCGATTTCTGCCCGATCGTTTTGTGGAAGGCAAATGTCCATATTGTGGATGCGAAAAAGCCAGAGGCGACCAATGCGACAAATGCGGTAGACTACTTGAGCCCACAGCGTTGGTCGAACCTTACTGTGTAATTTGCAAAAATAAACCGGCGGTGAAAACGACCCGACACTGGTATATTGACCTCTCAAAATTATCCGAACCATTAACTGAATATCTTAAAGAGAATCAGCAACTTCCTGCTAATGTGAAGAATTTCAGCTTAAACTGGATAAAAGAAGGGTTAAAACCCCGTGCTGTTACTCGTGACGTCGAATGGGGGATCCCAGCACCTTTCAAAGGTGCGGAAGGCAAAACCATCTATGTTTGGGTTGACGCTGTCCTAGGCTATGTTTCAGCCACTATCGAGCAAAGTCAAAGGTTGGGTAAGCCTGAGTTGTGGCGGGAATTCTGGTTTAACAATCAAGCCAAAACACTATATTTTGTTGGCAAAGACAACATTCCATTCCACACAATAATCCTGCCTGCTCTGCTATTAGCGTCAGGTCAAGGATACAATCTACCTTGGAACGTTTCTGCCACCGAATTTCTCCAATTTAAAGGCGAAAAAGCCTCCAAAAGCCAACGTGTGGGCATCTGGATAGATGAAGCTCTAGAAATGTTCCCTGTTGACTACTGGCGCTTCTTCCTCATAGCTACTCGCCCAGAAAGCAAAGACACAAACTTCACATGGACTGCTTTTATCGATAAAATCAACGCTGACTTAAACGATACTTTTGGCAACTTTATTCACCGCACACTTTCATTTATTAATAGCAAGTTTGACGGAACAATTCCAGCACCAATAAAGCTTGACAAGGATGACGAGGCAGTGCTGCAAGCGGTGAAAGAGAAGGTTGAGCAAGCTGCTAAAGAAATTGAAAGCTCATGGTTGCAATCCGCCGCCAACACCCTCATTGCTATAAGCCGAATTGGCAACCAATACCTCAACGACAAAGAACCATGGAACCTTATGAAAACTGACAAGGAAAAAGCCGGAACCATCTTTTACGTTACGGCGCAAGTTGTGAAAGCAATCTCGGTTGTTTCAGAACCTTTCATTCCCGACACAGCGCAGCAACTATGGCAAACATTAAACCTTGAAGGTACTGTTCAAAAGAGCAACTGGACTGACGCCTTGAGACCGCTAGAAACAGGACACAAAATCAACAAACCAAAACCTCTCTTCCAAAAAATCGACGCTGACGAGGCGAAGCTTGATGAACAATTGGCTCAGATTAGGGCTAAACTGGGAAGCCAACCCAAATAATGAGAAGGTCAATTAATGAAAATTAATGCCGACCTACATGTTCACACTACATACTCAAAAGATTCATTGATAACGCCAAGAGACCTAGTTTATTATGCCAAAAAACGCGGTTTGAACGCCGTTGCAGTAACAGATCACAATTCTCTTGACGGCGCATATAAGATTGCTAAAGAAACAGATTTCCTAATTATCCCCGGCATGGAGGTTTCCAGCGCGGACGGACACATTGTTGCGCTTAACGTAAAAGAGCTTATCCCCCGAGGCTTAAGCGCTCCAGAAACAGTCGAACGGATCCATAAAGCGGGCGGAGTCGCAATTGCCTGTCACCCCTACGTGTACTTCAAAGGCGCCCTGAAGGAAAAAGTTTGCAGCACATTTGATGCAATCGAAGTAATAAACTCTCGAGCATTCCCATTCAAACGCAGCGTAAGAAAGGCGGAGGAGACCGCGAATAAACTTGGTCTTGTACGTGTTGCCGGAACTGATTCTCATTATGGACCACAAATAGGCTGCGCATACACAGCTATAGATTCAGATGAGCCAAGCGTTAAAGCCATCACCCGAGCCATTGTGGAGGGCAGATGTGAGCCTTTTGGAAAAGCCGTTCCTGTTTATGAAAACGTTTCATTAGAATACCATCGAATTGTTAGAATGATAAAGAAACAAATGCATCGCTAAAATGTTTGATTAAGTTATCACGGTCTATAGTCTAAGAGTTATCTCTGACTATCTTCAGGCTGAGTTAGGCAGCTTAACCTTTCTAATTAGTTAACTTTTGCTTTACACAAGATTGAAATCCCAAATAGAAAGTTAATTTTTGATTCTGCCAGCAGCCACTTTTCCAAAAGTTTAGAAAGAAATTTCATGTTTGAAACCTGCTCATGCGGATAGTCTTTTTTTGAAAGTTTGATATAAATCGTAATTGGAAGCGCCAATAAATTCCAATGCCTAAAATATTCTATGGTGAACCCTGATTCTTTAAGTTTCGTTTTTAGTTCTTTGTTAGAGTATCGCCGTTTATGCCCCAAGGAAACGTCATGTTTGCTAAACAAGGCTTGGTATGCTGGAACATTAACTATTATACAACCATTTGGGGTTAGCATGTTGCGGATTTTTCGCATGGCTGACTTGTCATCTTCAATGTGTTCTAATATATCACCAAGTATTATGCAGTCAAATTTCTGGTTAGTTTGATATTCAGATATATCGGCCACAAAGCTAATGATTCCTTTTTTTTCGGTAATTTCAACCGCTTTGCAATCAGTGTCAATTGCGGTTACATCGTAGCCCTTTTCTATCAACGATTTGGAAATACGCCCTGACCCGCAGCCAACATCTAAAATTTTTTTGCCTTCAACGAGTTTCAGAACCAGGTTCGCCTTGACTTTGCTCCAAAAATCCGATTCTTCTATGCGTTCTAAGTCTTCTGCGTGACTATGTATGTTTTCACCCATAATTTTAGCACCCCCCTCCCCATCTTTAATGTATCCTGAAAAAGGCTAAGTTTCGAATCAGGCTTATAACTCCAAGTTACTGGGACCTCACTTATTTTGTACCCTGCTCGTTTACATTTAAACAAAAGCTCTGCATCGAACTCAAAACCGTTACTTTCAACATTAAACAGAACTTTTTCTAAAACCTCTTTTCTAAATGCTTTACAGCCACATTGAGTATCTTTCACATTTAGGTTGAATAAGGTATTGAATATTCTTGAAAAAGCTTTACCCGCAAAGACTCTTGCCAAAGGCGGATAAACCAAGATTTTTGTTCCCTCAACTTCTCGTGAAGCCACTGCAACATCAACTTTCCCCATCAATGAAGCTATTTTTTCAACATCTGAAATCGGAACGGGCAGATCTGAATCAAGCAACATTATGATTTCACCTTGTAGCATTCCTAACGCCTTTTTTGAAAGCCCCGCCTTTTCCCAGCCTTTGAGTTGAAGACAAAAGTTTGATGACAGCCGAATCCTTAGAAAATTCCTTTACAATATAATCGGTTTTATCGCTACTTTCTGACACAATAATAATTTCACACGAACCGTTGAATCGGTTAACCAAGCTTTCCAAAGTTGCTTTGATTCGTTTTTCCTCATTGTAAGCGGGAATCACGATTGAAAGTTTCATTTTGGGCATTTGCCATCCTATTGAGGCTATTTTCTGGAGAGCTTAGTTTCATACATTTTCAATTGCTACCATAAGTCTCTTTGGGTAATATGGCTGATATGTTAAAGCGGAATTAACAAACGCTTTTTTATATGGTTTAAATTAATGGATTGGTTAAGAGGAGAGAAGAAACCTTTAAAGAATTAAGCATACCCCCCGCCGATAAGCAACAATTGGCTAACTCCTCTGTAGGCTCTCGGTTAAAACTTGCTGTTAAAACGCACAAGTGGCGGATTGCTTTCCTTATTTTCGCTATAATCTACGCCTGCGTGCTTGTGTACTATTTGGGTTATATGTCCATGCAGTGGGACGAAATGCCCCATTTGTACGGTGGTCTGCTTTTAACACGTGGGCAAACGCAACTTTATTTGACAACTTATGGTTATTACCCGCCACTTTTTGACTTATTTACAACGGGTTACCTACAAATTTTTGGTGTAACAGCCATCGCGGGTAGATTAGTTTCTGTTACCTTTGCTTTACTTGCCCTATGGGTTGTTTATGAGTTTGCCAACAAAATGTATGGATCCAGAAACGCTTTACTTTCAAGTATTCTGCTTGGGACAATGCCTGGATTCTTTTGGGTTTCAAGAGTAACCATGATAGAAACAATGCTCATATTCTTTTTTACACTTGTAATGTTCTTATTTTATTCTTGGATCACCAAAAACAGTAACAAAGCGCTTATCTTCAGTGGTTTAGCGTTGGGCATAGGAATTCTGGCAAAATACGAAATTTTAGTGGCAGCCATAGCAATGCTAGCAACTATACTATTACTACTAAGAAAAAGATTGAAACTTAACCTATTCAAGCTCACAATCATACTTGTAATCGCCGTCTTGGTGGCGGCACCATGGTTTTTAATGATCTATCAACTCAACGGTCAATCAAAATTCCAGACTATAACCTATGTTATGCAAAGCGGCGCGGAAAACAGACCATCTTATAGCAACAGATTTTTTTCTCCAGTTTTCTACCTAATCGAAATGACCTGGCCCTACAACTACGCACCAGTTAACCCCGTCTCATTGCCCATTATGATCCTAGGCCTATGCGGTTTAGGGTTGTTTGCTTACCGAAGAAAAAAACAAGATATATTCTTAATCACATGGTTCATAACAGTTTACATTTTCTTCACTTTTGTTCCAAACAGGCAATGGCGTTATGTAGATCCTGTTTTCCCGATTTTAGCCATCTCAGCGGCAGGTTTTATCGTTTTTTTATACGGTAGAATCCACGCTTGGAAACCTCACCAGATAGGACTCAGGGGTATCCGCAACAAAAAACTTGTAGCTTTGTTTTTTATAGTTATTATTGCTTCAACAATTGCGTATGCAAGCTATAATTCCTATTTGATGACTGCCCGGGATCAAATTCATATTCCAATTGATGAAGCAACAAACTATTTGGCTGGCCATTTAGATCAAAATCAGTCAGCGGTGCTTGTTTGCGCAACGAACCTTTTGGATCAAGATATGTTCAGGTTTTATTTGCCTGCAAACATGTCCAAAGACCAGATTTGGCAGTACCCCGACTTAGCAGTTGACGCATTTACACCTAACTTTAATATAACCGCATTTGTGCTTGAGTGTCAACAACGAAATGTAAAATATATTATTCTTTTTGATTATGGACCGCATACCTTATTTTTCAACTCTACTATGGATTACACTCAGGTTAAAACACTGATTTACAATACCCACAGATTCGGCGATCCGCTTGATCAGCCTTTCTTCGGCGATTTTGCAAACAACAAAGGATACCGACTATTCCTTGTTCGTTTTCTAGGTTAAATGGCTATTTTACTTCTAAAACTTCAAAACTGCTATCTTTGTTAATTGTTCTTTTAGCGGTAGAACCAGTTAACTCTAGAATGACTACTTCGCCTATCAGCCAAATATTTACTCCCTTTCGAACGCAACCCGTAACTGCTGTGTCATCTCTTCCAAAGCTTGCATGCATGTGAAGTTTTGGCTTGCCTTCGTCATTTGTGAAGATGGTGCCTACACCGCAGGCTTCATGAACACCCTTCAAAAGTGTGACCATGGGATCAATTGTGCATCCTTTTCCTTCTATTGGCCCTACAACAACTTTGCTTTGATTTTCAGCGCCGCCCAAAAAGAAGCATAACGCGCTTGAAACTTGCTTTTGCGACGAAAAGTTTTCGATAACCTCATGTAGACAGTCGTCTTGGCGAAGTCTCAGAACGAAAATTCTTCCAAGTTTTGCCTCAGTAAAGTCCATATTTTTAGCCGGCTTGCGATTCGAATTTAACTAATTAGTAACTTGAGTTTGTCTCTTATTTCTTATGGCTTAAAGTTTTGTCTCAACGCGGTTGGTGCAATAGTTTTAACAGTGCAAGGAAACCATGGAGTTTATTCCTGCTTAGCCATAGAAATCCAGAAAAGAGCACTGCAAAACCGACATACTGAAGGCTCATTAAAACGCTGTTCTGGTTAATCGGTGAATAATTAAAAAGAGAATAGCCGACGGCTTGATCCGCAGTCACTTTGAAAAGCAGAAAGTTTGATGTGGATAAGTAATGGGCTGAATTAATGCTAACAAGTATGGTTGTAGATAGCAGAAAAACTCCAATTAAAACTGCAGTTATAACCAGTTTTCTGTTAAGTTTGGTTTTGAGTTTCGCCGTAAACCACAAAGAAAGACACTTGCCTGCTATTGATCCTGCCATTAAGCAAAAGAAAGGCAATGCTTGATAATCATACTTGATCGCGTTGTAGTATGGTGCTTGAAGATTTAGCGTTACTCCTAATACCATGTTAACGATTAAGACGATCATGATTGTTGCTAAACAAATGAGGTCAAAACGAAATGCATTCCAAAGTTCTTTTTTGAATGTAAAAAGTAAAAACAACGAAAAAACAGTTGTAACTACAAAGACAGCACCTAATCCATAATTCCATAAAAAGGCGCCAACAAAAGAGTATGACAAATTAACCCCACTGAAATTTAAACCACTGAAGTCGCTGTGTTGAAACATATAAAATATATTTTTTCCCAAAACTGCTTGATACCAAAATAAAGAAACCAATAATGCCGGTAAAACAAAAGATGTTATTTGGCTGAAAAAAAGTTTAACGTTTTTTGGCCTTGAATAGACGAAGAAAAGAAACAGCGGAATAAGCATGAAAGCAGCAAAATACTTTGTAAGCAAGGCAGCTCCAAAAAGAACTCCTGAAGCCAAAGAAAGCTTGACCGAACCTCTGCGAATTGCCAAGATTCCAACGTAAAAAGAAAAGAGGCTAAAGAACAAGCATTGAGCGTCAATCAAAAAACTTCTCGACAGCACAAATTCCCATGGACTCAACCCAAAAAGAGTAGCCGCAAACAGTCCTGTAGTTTTGCCGTATAATTCCTTGCCGATTTTATAGATAATGACTGTGCTGCCAAGCCCAAGCACAGTTACTAAAAAAGTGCCATTGAATAATGAAGTGCCAATGACTTTGAAAAATAGTCCTTCGATGTAAAAGCCCAAAGGGGGCTGATTAATTATGTTGCCAAAATTGTTAACGTAAGGAATACCCCATTTTAAAACACCTTTGGCAGCTCCAAACTCCCAGATAGTATCTCCATTTTGGAATGGACCTATTGAAAGCGAAATAAGCGTAATTCCAATTATAATGCTTAAAAGCGGGTAGTTTTCGCTTAGTTGTTTTTTTATTTCGTCTTTTCCAAACATAGCTGCTCATTTGGTGAAACTTTTAATCTTAAGGCTTATAGTACCATCTTGAATGGGCTTTAAGTATAAAACTTTCCACTTAAGTCAACTATCTTGTGGCCGTTTATGTTCAAGTATAGATTGTAGAGAACGGCAAAAAGTCGATTAAAAACAGTTTTTTATATTCTGTTTATGTAGAGAATTTTTTTTGCTTCTTCTTTTTGTTTTTGCGAAGGCACTTTTGATATTTTACTATCTATTGAGATGACTGCGTTTTCGGCAGTTATCTGGCAATTAGGACTGTGCCTTGCTTGTTTTTTCTGAGACATATTATTTTCAACCTCTGAAGAGAGCAGTGAGTATTAAAATATCCTTATAAACGTTGCTACAATCTTAATAGCAACTTTTTCATTCAAAAACTTATTGTTAACAAAAAATATCCATTAAGCTTGATTGATTTTTAAATAACCTCTCTACTCATCTGTTGAAATTGGCATTTCACCACATTTGGCAACAATTTTCGATAATAAACACCCTTGATCGAACAATCGAAATCTCAAAAAGAACTATGCAAAGATTCTTAATAATAACGAACGTCACAAATTAAACCGCTGATTTTTCCACACATCCGCGTTGTCGTTGTATCCTCGTCGTTCCCAAAAACCCAGTTCTTTACCACGAGTAAAATGCAAACTAACAACCCACAAAGCATTCTTATATGCATACTTGTTTGGAACTATCAAGCGAACAGGAAAGCCCAACCCTTCCTCCAGAACATCTCCATTGAGCTTGTAAACTAAAAGCACATCGTCATCGCTAAGTTCCTCACGGAAAAGCGAAGTGGTATATGAATCAGCGCATTCAAAAGTTACCGATTTCGCAACATCTCTTGGTCTGACAAGCTTTTCAATTTCACGAATATGGACCCCTTCCCATTTGCAATCTAAAACGCTCCATCCTTCGACACAGTGAAAATCGCTGGTCGAAACAGTTTTTGGCAGTTTCATGAAGTCATTCCAGCTTAGTTTCACGGGATTTTCTACTTCACCTTCAATTGTTAATGTGTATGTTTCTAATTTGAGCTGGGGGTTAGTTGATTTTATTCCTGGATGATCTGTGCCCCATCGCAAAATGTGGTCCGTAACTTGTTGGTTTGGCGGCAACTTCTTTTTCTCTGGTTTATAAGACAAAAAAATCGACCCAAGATAAAGTGGGCTTACTTGGAGAAAAACTTTGCTTTAATTTTGGCTTGACTGGAAAAAGCTTGTTAACTGCTTCTGGCGTGGCTCCTCTTTAACAAAGCTACCGATTCTGACTCCGACTCGTCTGATTGGGAGTTCCGTTTCTTTGAGATATTTCTCAAAAAGATCTTGGGCGCCTTTGATGATTGTTTCTTTATCTTTTGCTGGTTTATCCAAAGTTTTCGAGCGGCTTTTGCCCGAAAGATCAGTCATAACTGCACTTATTCCAACCAAGCGAAAACTCATATTTTTTGTGATAAACTCATTGTAAATATCTTCAATTTGCTCTTTGATCTTCGCCATTATTACCGATATGTCATGGGTGTCTTCTTTGAGTGTGCCCATTCGACCGATTGATTCTGCTTCTCCTGATTCCCGTACAGGCTCATTGTCGATTCCTCTAGCTGCATTAAAAAAATAAAGACCCAAGCTTTGACCGAAAATTGCAGTTAACCTTTGTATGTCAATTTTCGATAGGTCCTCGATAGTCTTTATGCCAATGGATTCCATTTTGGCACTTATTTTCTTTCCTACTCCCAACAATCGGTCAACAGGCAACGGCGACAAGAAACATCCGACTTCGTCCGGGGTGATGATTGTTAAGCCGTTGGGTTTTTGGCTGTCACAGGCGATTTTAGCGATCAGTTTGTTTGGTCCAACTCCTATTGTGAAAGAGATGCCAACCTGATTTTTTACATCAGACTTTATTTCTTCTGCGTATGTTTTTGCTATTTCAAAACTGCCTTGAACTTGTTCCGTCACGTCCAAGTAAGCTTCGTCAATGCTTACTTGTTCCATATCAGAGACATAGTTATGGAAAATTTGCATTACACGATCGCTTAATTGTTCGTAGTATTCATGGTCAACGTGTAGAAAAATTGCGTCTGTGCCTTCCAATTTGCGCTTTGCCAAAAAAAGGGGCATGCCGGATTTAACGCCATATTTTCTTGCGATGTAATTGCTAGTGCTTACTGCTCCGCTTTCTTCGGTACGTCCTGAATAGACGCCGACTACGATGGGTTTTTCTTTTAAGGTTGGGTTACGCAATTCTTCGCATTGTGCAAAAAAATAATCAAAATCTGCCAGCATAACCACGCGGTTCTGCATTCTATTTGCTCCCTTTACTTTCGGACATTTGCCAAGAGCCATCACACGCTGCAGTATTTAATTGTGCGAAGCCTTCTCGACAAACACCAAACTTCATCCCATTAGCTTCTGCCAAATCCCTTATGCTCTTAAGAAGCTTGTATCTTAGCTCTCTTGGTAAAAGAGCGCTGCCGCCAATTTTTTCGCCTTGCTGAAAATAAAGTGGCTTTAGCTTCTCTGCAACTTTTGGCATCGCTTGGGAAAATCGCATCCAATTATCTGCTTTAGCCTTATAAGTTGAGCAAGTTAGATGTTTTACGCCTATGCTTGCGAGCTCAGTAATGAGTTTTTGGGGTTGGTCGTTTACTAAGGGGATTATTGGGTCTAATCTTACCGAAACGGGTATGCCTGTTTTGAGTAAGTCTTGTGCTGCTCTGAGCCTTTGAGACGGCGGAGGCGCCCACGGTTCGATGAGTTTTGCTGTGTTATCATCCTCAGTGGTTATAGTTAATGCAACAGTTGAAGGAATTTTGGTTAGTAAGTCGTCGTCTCTGGTGACGATATTGCTTTTGGTAATGATCTGGATTTTGCAGTTGCTCTCCGACAAAATTTCGAGGCAGCGTCTAGTTAAGCCGACGGATGCTTCGGCTCGTGGGTAAGGGTCTGATGAGTTGGCTATTGAGATAGTTTCACCCTTGAGTTTTGCTGCTTCACGCTTAAGCTGTACAAGAAGATCTTTTTTTGGTCTACAATCATTAAAACTTGGAATGTAGCTTGAAGCGTAACAGTAAATGCATTGGTGGTCACATCCTGTGTAAGGATTAAATGTTAGCTTTGGCGCACAGGTGCAGAGGCCAGAATGCCAAGGGTCAAAGTCTGAGATCAAAGGCACTTAACTTTCACAGTTGTATTATTGAGTGAAGGCAAACAAAAAGTATTCGCAACAATTCGGCAGGATTCAGGCTATTATTGATAAGCCTTTTTTTTCCAATAACTTTATTGTTGTTCAAATCGCCCACTTGTTTATAGAATAATGATGGGGAACAGAAGAAAAACACCAATACTGTATCCTATCGTTGTTCTGCTAATACCATTAGTTGTTGATGATGATAATTGATAAAACTATCTGGTAGGAAAGCATTAAATCCCTAGCTTTTTTACTACTAACTCATGAAAAGTTTTCTCGGCTACCTTAAAGAGGGGAACATGAGCTTATTCACTGATTTTTATGAGCTAACAATGTGTGCAAGTTACTTTGATAATGAAAACTTTGAGCCTGCCACATTTGACTTATTTATTAGGCGATTGCCTGAAAACCGTTCCTACTTCCTTTTTGCAGGGCTAGAAGACGCCTTACAGTATCTTCAAACAATCAAATTCACAGAAGAACAATTAGCTTACCTCAAAAAACAGGGTTTTAAATGGGATTTTCTGGATTACCTGAGAAATTTCAAATTTACGGGAGAAGTCTGGGCTGTACCAGAAGGCACTGTTGCTTTTCCAAACGAACCCTTAATTCGAGTAACTGCGCCCATAATCGAGGCTCAATTGGTCGAAACTTTTCTTTTAAACACGATTAATCTACAAACTATGATTGCCACTAAAGCCTCAAGGGTAATGAAAGCTGCTAAGGGCAAATCTGTGATTGAGTTTGGCTTAAGAAGAGAACACGGCATTGATGCAGGAATGAAAGTCGCTCGAAGTAGCTACATAGCAGGATGCCAAGGTACAAGTAATGTCCTTGCCGGACAATTCTATAGTATTCCAGTTTTCGGAACCATGGCGCACTCATTTATCATGTCCTATCCAAAAGAAATTGATGCATTTCGAGCATTCAGCAAAACTTTTCCAAACAAATCAACCCTTCTTATCGATACTTACGATGACATTTCAGGCGCAGAAAAAGCAGCGGTTGTCGCTAAAGAGCTTGAGGCTAAGGGCTTTAAGCTTGGGGGAGTGCGTTTAGATAGCGGTGATTTAGGGGAAGACAGCAAGAAAGTACGAAAAATTCTAGACGAACAAAACTTGAATTACGTAAAGATTTTTGCTAGCGGCGATTTAGACGAATTCAAAATACAAGAACTTTTAGCAAATGGCGCCCAAATTGATTCGTTTGGGGTGGGAACAAAAATGGGTACTTCAGCCGATCGGCCATATTTGGATGTGATTTACAAACTCTGCGAAACCATGACTGCCAAGAGTGACTTCTCGCCAATTATGAAGTTAAGCAAAGACAAAATCACTTTGCCAGGTAGAAAACAAGTTTATAGATTCAAAAATAAGATCGGCGATTACGAAAAAGACGTTATCGCTTTAGCGGATGAAAAGATGGCGGGTGATCCATTGCTTGTTAAGGTTATGGCGAAAGGCAAAATAATCTATAAACTACCGTCGCTTGAGGAAATTCGATTGAGTGCCGCTCAGAATTTATCTACGCTTCCAGGCGGTTATCAAGTGTTAACCGGTGCGCCAGTCTATTCTGTTGAGTTAAGCCTACATCTGCAAAAACTAATAACAAAACTAAAACGTCAAATAACCATAAACGAGATTAACGGCGCCTCTTCTGCGTAGGTTTAATGTTTCTGTTTGATTTTTTTCTGTATTCACCGCAGTAACTGTTTCCGCCGTTTGCGCATTGTGGAGAAATGTTTCCACATTCTTTTATGTGTTCACATTTATAAAAAACTGAGTTGATTTTCTCTTGAATACCCATAATTACTTCATTTGCAATTCCCACATGATCCCCCTCGCAATAAAAGTAATTAACTTTCCATAATATTAATTAGTCGATTTTTCATGGGAAATATGGCAAACCCTTAATAGTCTTTTCAGAAGAGGATAAATGCTATTATAACTGGGAGAACAGAACTTGCAAAATCGTCCAGCCATTGTTGCTGTTGGCAGAACCAAGTTTGGCGAACATTACGGCAAAGAACCAGAAAAGCTTATTGAGGAAGCATGGCTCGCCGCCTCAAATGAATGTAACATAGAACGCAAAGACCTAGAAGCTTGTTACATGTCGGATTGTTTTCTCCCAATCACAAATAAACTGGGTTTAGAAGAAGGGTTTCTTTCAGAACTTACGCAACTTCATGTGCCTATGGAGGTAACTCGGTCTTTTAGCGCTGCATTATTAACCGCTTGCCATGCCATTCAGGCTGGAGTATACAATACTGTCCTAGTTGGCGGAATAGAAAAAATGACTGATCGCTGGGACAAAATACGCGATGATCTTATGCTTCTGGATGATCCATGGAGTTATTTTGCTGGTGGAACGCCCGAGTCAAACCATGAGCTTATGCTTAGAGCTTACATAAAAAAGCACCACATAACGGGCGAAAAACTTGACAAACTTAACCTCGCTTTAGCTCAGGTTTCAGTTAAGAATCATGCTAATGCAACCAAAAACAAATACGCACAATACCATAGAAAAATAACCATTGACCAGGTCTTGAACGCAAGAAAAAAAGAGCATAAACCTTTGGGACTCTATGATTTTGCCCCAATTTCCGATGGTGCTTCAGCTTTAATTCTCACAAGCGAAACTGTTGCTAAAAAATTAAATGAACATCCACTTTTTGTCTTAGGCTGCACTTCAGCAACTGATTATCTGAATTATCCAGCAAGAGAGGACTTATCCCACTTTGTTGCAGCTGAACTTGCTATGAAGAATGCGTCTAAAATGTCTAAAACTGCACTCTCTGCCATGCAAGTCATTGAAGTGTATGATCAGTCAACCATGATGGAGCTTGTTTCACTTGAAGACTTGGGATTCTGCGCGCCAGGCACTGCTTGGAAAAGCATTCTAGAAGGTTGCCAAAACGATCAAAACTGCTATGACATCGAGGGAAGACAACTTTTCGTTAACACCAACGGAGGCTTAAAAGCTGATGGAAACCCGTTAGGAGCTACAGGAGGCGCACAAATCTTCGAGATTTACCGTCAGTTAAGAGGTGAAGCTGGCGATCGCCAAGTAAAAATTAATGATGCACAGAAGACTGGTTGCGTTTTAGAATATGAGGGCTTTGGAACAAAAGCTTACGTCACCGTTCTAGGAGAGAAAAAACTTGAGTAGTGAACCCATAGAACGTCGAGTTTCTTATTTAGGTGACAGATTAAAAGCAAGTCGATGTCAAACCTGCGGAAATGAATATTTTGAAGTAAGAGATTACTGCACGCATTGTGGCAGAAAAAGCTTCGGAAAAATGGATAGCATCGACCTTTTTTATGATAAAGGCAAACTCGAATTATGTACCTACATTAACGAACCAACAAACAAATTCATGAAACTCTCCAGTTTCATTTACGGTATTGTTTCTTTTCATGATGGTAAAATCCGAGTTCCGGCAAGAATAACCGATCAACTGATATGTAATGGTGCAGATGTTGATTTTTCAAGCCTTGAAGGCAGAGATGTGGTTCCTCGTTTTAGAAGGCGCTATTCAGTTGGCAAAAGCGACGTGATCCCAACAATTTCTTTGGCATTTACTTTGGCCGACGAATATTATCCACATCAAGACTACAATATATTCACACCAACTAAAGATTATGAGATACCTGGAGTGGTAGGTTATGGCGTCTACACTTCAAAGTTTCGAATAAAAGAAGCTGGGATGGAACGTGCGGTTCCATTCATAGATGAAGACGCAGTAACCGCCGCTGTAGAAGCTGGAAAATTAGCGTTAATTCACTCAGGCGTTGACAGCGCATTGGTTGGGAAAGTTTATGTTGGTTCCGAATCTAACCCTTATGCAGTTAAACCAATCTCCTCTAAAGTTGCTCAAGTTCTAAAACTTGGTGAAGAAGAAGGTGACATCCAAAGCGTTGATGCAGTTGACACAGAATTTGCCTGCAAGGCGGCTGCAAGCATGTTTAAAGACGCATCAGCATTGGTCAATTATCCTCGTTCAGGCATAAGATATGCGATAGTTATCGGTGCAGATAACTCTCAAGCTGCCCCACGAGGTTGCCCTGGGGGTGAACTAGACACATTTGTTGGATTTGGCGGAGCAGCATACATTTTTGGCAAACAAGATGTAATTGCTGAAGTTGAAAGTTGGTACTCATGCACTTCGGACACCCCCGATTTCTGGCGTAGAGACGGTGAACCTTTCCCTATGCACGGCGGACGATTCACAGGCGACCCAGCTTACTTCAAACACGTTCGCAAATCAACCAGCAAAATCATGCAACGCTCAAATCTTAAACCAAATGACATAAACTATTTTGTTGCACATCAGCCTAATCCAACGTTTCCAGTTAAGATCGCGAAAGAACTAGGCTTTAAAGATGAGCAATATTTGCCTTCTCTTCAAATTAACAAGATCGGCAACACCTATTCCGGTTGCTCACTAACCGGTTTGGCGGCTGTTTTGGATATTGCAAAGCCTGACGAACGAATCTTGGTTGCAAGTTACGGTTCAGGCGCAGGAAGCGATGCATATTTGCTTAGAACAACAAGTCAACTTATTGATAAGCGGAATCGGCAGAAAGTTACTGTTAAATTTCAAACGGAAAATCCTTTCATTGAGTATGTGGATTATAATACTTATCGACGGCTTAAGCTTGGCATGTAGCAAATACTTTAATTTGACTTTCTGACAAGTCACAATTTATTTTTGATTTGTTTCTCTGACAAGTCACGATTTTATTTTCCGTTTTAGGTACGTTCATTTTTTTCATACTCCATATTTTTTTTCTAATAAGAAACTTTGAATTTACCAACCCATATCTTCTTCATTTAATAGGGCTTCATCCTCTTCTAAATCACTTTCGCCTGTGGCTTCTGGGTCTTGAGGGTCATTAACGCTAGGGTCGAAGCTTTGATTGCTGTGTGCGGCTTGATATCTAGCTTTTCCTTTTTCATAATTAGCTTTTTCGAAATTCCAGAGCGCTCTAAAGAAACCGACTTTTTTAGGTTGCTTTGGTTGCTGTACCTGTGGCTTAATCATTTCGGCTTTTCCTTCTTTCTTGAATATTGGAACTTCAATTTCTGGGTTAAGTTTGCCGTCTAAATAAATCCAGTGCCGCTTAGGTAATTGTTGAATCAGTTTTTTTGTTTCGTCATCAGGAATCATAGCTTTAAGTTTTCTTAAGCTGTTTTCGCCTAAAGTTAAGCCAATAAATGGTCTAAGGCGCTCAACAACTTTACAGCTAATATCATTGAGACGTTGACCAATAGCGACGTAATGAAGGTTAGCATCGCTTCGAGACTGAGTAAAAATAGTGAATAACTCTAAGCTGTCATCGCTGTTCATACTGTAGGTTCCAAAGCAATTTTGTATTTCTTCAAGCACTACCAAATAATGATGTTTGTAGTCTGGGTTTCTGTCAATCTCTGCACTTTGCATTTCGTAAAGAAATTCTAAAACGATGCTTTCAAAAGCCTTAATGCGTCTACCGTTTTTGTATTTGATTTCGAAAAGAAAACTCTGTTTTGATTTTAGCAAGTCTTCAAGCCATTGAGATTTAATGTAGCTCCATTTTTTGTCTAGGTCAATGTGAATCGTGTCTCTTAGAAATTGAACAGATTCAGCTTTAGTTTCGTCATGTGACAAAATCGGGTTAAACTCAGATGTCCCGACTTTAACGCATTTTATAGCCCCGTAATTGCGTCTCCAAATGCTTGAAGGCGACATCACAATTACAGTTAAGTTTGGGTCTTTCAATGCTTCTTTAACTATGCTAAACGCTGCGTAGCTTTTGCCATGTCCAGCTTCAGCAACTAGAACAATTCCAAGATGTTCCTTAATGTCTGCCAAGATGTCTGTTAAACTGTTATGGACTGATTCATTATCGTTTTTTGCTGTTCCTTTAGTTGTATCCATGCGTTTTAACGCTCCATACGTTGGGACTCTAAAAAAGTATGGTGAATTTAAACGTCTGGTTCGGGCTTATTCGGGAAAATGGGCATTTTTAAGCTTTTTCTGAAAACAGCCAATTGCCCTTCTATAAGGCGACTTTTCAGCAAAAAGTATTTCCCGAATTTAAACAATTAAAAAAATAAGAGAAAATAGGGTTTGATAACCAAGGTTATCATAGTTAATTAATTTCTATTTTTACTTCGATTAGTCCCAACACTTTAATTTTTATTCTTATTTTGGTTTTGGGTTTCAATTAAGTCCCATAAGAAAAAAGTAAAAAAATCTATGAGCTAAGAAAAAAGTCAATTTGTTAAAGGGGCGGGGGAGTTTGGGCTGGGAAAAACCGTTATTTTCGGAAAGTATTAGCTACTTCATTTTTTCACATATGTTTTCTAGTTTACTCATCAGACCGATTGTAAAACTAGCAATTGCATCTGTTTCTTCCTTTTGTGGATTGTAACCTTCATGAAGCACTTTCACTCTCATTCTCCGAAAATGGGTAGTCATTTCAGGCATGTCTATTTTACTTAATCTCTTTACCTCTATTTGAAAGGCTTCGTACTGCTGGTTGAAACCAAAATCTTTAGGTTGAACTTTTGAATTTAGGATTTTCTCAACATTTGTTTGGCTAAGGTCAATAGCAAGTTTTCCTGCAACAAGTTTTATTGAAACCTCTTGAAGTTGTAACGCACAAGTGGCAATTGACCAGTTAGTATCAAGCCCTAAGAACTTTGCACTATCCATTAATTCCTTTGTTGGCTCTAACGGTTTGTTTTTCTTAATAACCACTATGACATTATCAAAAAAAGAATCAACAAGGTATTTTGCATTAAACTGTAAAACAGAAGTTTCCGCCTGTCTTTTATCTGATTCAGCACGTAATTCCTCAATAAATCGGTCAATTTTAGAATACTGAATATTAGCGCCTAATTGTTCAGATAGTGGACGAATTTCTACCTTCCATCGTTCATATAAGCTATCAACCTTTGACTTGAATAAATTATCAGCTACTGTTTTGCTCGTTCTCTTGTTTATGTTGGCTTTTAAGTCCTTTAGTTCTTGATAGAAAGATTCAACTTTTTCTGACATTGGGTGCTAATCTTCCCAGTATGTCCATATCTCATTTTCCTTAGTGGCATGTAATTTCGAGTTTGGTTTTCTCATATCGTACTTCAATGAATTCTTAATTTCAGTTTTCTTTCCTGATATAGGCGCTCCATAATCTCCGAACTTCTTCATAACTTCGTCTATCGTCTTCTTTATCTTAAAAAATCCGTCAGTCTTTGCTTTTTGGATATATTTGGGGTAGATAGCTTTGTTCTTACCGCCTCGGTTCGATTTCTTATCTTCAAGTTTTTTGTTGTTATCGTCTTCTTGCTTGTCAAGATTCAACTCTAAATCTTTGTCAATTTTTAGTGAGCTAACCCAATCAAAAGCCTTGTCATAACGTTTGTTGACTTCCGATGCAGAGCCTTCATATTCGATTTCAATTTGCCCTTTCTTGATTTTAAAGTGAGTTCTAGATTCAGCCAAATTTGAGACCTGAATCTCTATTATGATTCAATCCAGCTTTAAGTTTTTGCATCGCTAAGTTGCTTGATAAGATTTATAAAATAAATATTGAAAAAAAGCTTAAATTTCTTTCTCCGTCTCTTGTTTTAAATATTTTTTTTCGTAATCACAATACCATCTATCGTATTCATGAATGTATTTTACGGGGTGACCGCAAGATGGACACATACGTGGCTGAGGTTTACTTGCATAGAAACCTACTCCAGCGATAACAAAAAACATACACCCAAATCCCAAATATGGAACAAAAAGAGGTAAGAATGTAATGAAAATTATGTTACCAAGCCCAAAGGAAATAGAATTTGCCCCATAAACAAGTATCAAGCCTTCAAGCAAACCAACTATTAAAACAATAAGACCAATACCCAAAAAAATGTAAGCTATAGCTTTCCAATTGTTCATGACTTTCATTATTCAGTGCTTTGTAGTTTTAAGTTTTGCCATCAAGTTGTTTTGTGCATCTGGGTTTACCTTGATGCTGAAAAAAAATTAGTGTTATATCTCCCACAAATATCACAGTTTTACGTGAAACCTAGCAATTATTAATAGTTTGAAACTACCAAAATTGACATATTTTCGAACACTAGATTATTTTTTAAAAACATCATTAACAAAGCGACCTATTGAGATAACACCAGAAATCAATGAGATTATTTGAAGTATCTCCGACATTAGGTCACTTACAGAATCATATTAACGCTATCCAGTTTTAAGGGTTTACATAGACTTGAAATATAAACTTGCAACTGGAATGTTGTTAATTTGAATCTTTTTAAATTAATTACATTTAAATTGTTACCCACATTACTACAATTTGGCGTTAAGTTGTCTAAGGAAATAGTAATCTCTGAAGAAGCAAAAAAACAACTTGAAAAAGAGTTAATAAATGAAGAAAAAATTCGTAAAATAATAAGAAGACATGCCAAATTTAGGGCTTCAATTATTATGGCAACAATTCAAGTAGTTATTATTATTCCTTACATGATAATATTAACTGTTCCTTTCTTCCAATTGGTTCATCCACATTAATTGCTCTCATGTGTGTCTATGTGGCGGCGGTTTACATTGGTTCAGTCTTCATACTTAGACAACAACTGAGAAGGAGTTGTAAAATTGTTTGCTTATACAGTGCTGTTAATGCTGCTAAGTCGCTTGAAGAAGGGGATTTGCTAAAAGCAAGTTATTTTACAGTTAAAATGGCTGAATTTATTAAACCGTTTTCTGAAATGGAAAAAGTAAAGATTGGTCATTTTACCTGTAAATTACGAGACGTTTTTTTGGGAGATATTGACAAAATTCACGAACAAGGGGCTGGCATAGGAAGAGCCATAATTGAGCAAACGGATAAGTCTAAAGATTTTTCTAATAACTTATATAACTTATCTTTAACGTTGTTTTCTTCTCACCCAGTTAAATTGAATGAAGCAATTAGTTCCCTAAAATTTTTTATAGAATCAAGTCAGGGGTATTTTAAACCTCAAACTTTCTTGCAAAACCACAAGAAAATGAATGTGCTAACAAGAACTTTGGCTGAAGCTGCAAAAGTATCGCTTGTTCCTGCTTTGTTATTTATCTTGTGGCTAGTATTTGGATATAAAGCTTAAAATTCATTCAGTATTTGCTACGCGTCAAAATCAATGGCTAATTTCCAATCTAATACACCTTTGTTTTGTTTGTTATCGTTTTTTTGTTTTTTATTGACCAAATTTTTCAACAGCTTAAAGGGTGGAATGGTGTTAAGTGAATTAAAACCTCCAGACCACCGTTATTTAAGGAGGGTTTGGCGCTGGAATGAGTCCACACTAAGGGGAAGAAACTGCCCTTTGTGGTAAGAACCAGCGCCGCACCCATTATTTTTAGAGTGTTCTACCCATTTTTTGCTCTAGCAAGTGAATTAAACTTCCATCACTTATGAAATCTATGGCACCAGACATGTAGCGCCTAACTACTTCCTCAGTAGTTATTGGTTCTTCTTTTTTGAGTACCCATATTTTTGAATTATCCCAGTCGGCATGAAGTTGAGTACAGTCGGCATCTGCAAAAGAACCGTAGATTCCTAGCATACATCTTCAAAAAATGAGTCCGTAAACTTAAATTTTTGCGATAGTAATCAACGCTCTCTTTTAGCGTGCCATTTTCTTTCCATTCTTTGCAGTTTTCGCATGTGTGGGGTTTAATAAAATATTCGCGGTAGAGCCAAGCGTTAAAAGTTTTCATGCCCGAAACAGTTTTTCTGCCACGTACAGGTTTAAGGAATTTCTCAGTTCCAAAAATGCCTTTTATGGTTATTGAGCGGCTCCATCCAGCGTCTTCAGGTCGGGTTCGAGTTTCACCCGTTGCATTTTGAGTTAAAAGATACGGTTTATTTTCTGCGTCCAACATGGTTAATTCTCTCCAAGATTGCGTCTTCGACGACTCATTTCATTATAGATGTCGGCTAGGCTTCTTTCTTGGTTTCCAGTAAATTCATTGAATTTACCCATGACTCCCAAAGGAGACCCGTTGAGGTTTTCTTCAAGCATTTTTTCAAACATTTTGTTTAGAGCGTTGTGAGCCAAAGGTTCTGTGCCTTCTCTAGCACGTAAATCATTAACCATGTCGCCAAAATCAGAATAACCTTTTCTTTGAGGCGTAATTGGAATTCCAACAACACCCACAGCTGGTTTCTTTTTGGGAATTGATTGCGCCTCTTGCTCTTGCTCGGCTAATCGTTGTGCCATAGCTAAAGTTTTTTCGTCCGAAACCATATCGCGGAATTTTTCAGAAATCATTTGCTTCTTTTCTTCAAACTCTGCTTTTATTCTATCCGTTTCTTTTTGCTCTAACTCTCGAATTTTTGCTTCTGCTTTATCAGCGCGTTCCCTCTCTTGAAGTTCTACCGCGCTGTGGTCTATTTTCACGGTCACTCGACCATCGTTAAAACTTTGGTTTTCCATAAATTATCACTCAATAAATCGTTTTAGCATATGGCTGTTTGCATTCGGAACAGCGAAGTTCTGAGAATTCATTTAATTTATCATTGATAACTCCTTCTGGAGCATTTAGAGAAAGTTCTTTCATGGTACGTCCACAATTTTTGCATTGAACCATTTGGAACTTTTCGATTTGGTCACGTTTACCGAATTTTACTTGATTTTCTGTCATAATATTCACAGCTTAAACTTACCACGATTTCATAAATTCGCGGTAATCATGGCGGCATTGAGTGCAAACAGTTTCTTTCTCGACCGGTAAAAATTGAGAGTTACATACTACACAGCTATTCATGGTTTGCAAACTCTTTTTTTCGTTCTTCTTTTTTAGCATCCAGTTCGGAAAACTGTTGGGTTATAAATCGGTCTCGAATCGCATCAGTTTCTGATTCTGGAGCATTCATTGAACAAGTGAAAGTTCCAGAAACCATGTCGGCTTTAATGAAAGGGGTAACGGTTAAGTGTAATCAATAAAATCTCCACTCTCCATGGCAGGTTGGTACAAAGGTGACATACCTGAATAAATTGCATCAATTGCGTCTTCTAAAATTCTGTTTCCGCTTTGATTTTTATGAGCGGATATTTGCTTCAGCTTGTTAGCATGAAAATGGCTTACTTGAGCGCTAGACGGTTTAAATTTATTTTCCATTTTGATTCCAGCTTGAACCGTCTATTAATTCATAGAATTATAGAATTAAGTATATAAAAATATTCTAAAAAACACACAAAATTTGTAATTTTTACAACAAAACTTTCTAAAAAGTGAAATAATAATCTTTAAATTATTAAGAACCGTATTGTATTATCGTTCATCTTTAGCTGGAGTCGGCTAACCCACTCCAAAGCTGTAAGTTAAGTAAGAAAAAATGAAAACATATTTCTTTAATACCTCATAAGCGTAATCTTATGATGTAAAAGCTCTTGCTTTAAGCTAAAAGATGTAACATTATGAAAGAAAAATATTTAGCAAGAGCTAACCGATGGTTTTAACTGCTAGACAATTATCAGGTTTAGCCCTAGAAAAACCCGTACATAATTTCTTGACGCAAAGAATGAAACTAAAAACTGAATCTAACGACTTTTCAACTAGCGGCTATCCAAGTTCAATAGGGCTAAGAGTTGACCATATAGCCGAAAACTATCTTATAGAAGACACTAACCCCAAAAAGACAACTTGGTATAAAGACGCGGATATAATGCAGAAATTCAATCACTTCATAGAACGTGACCCAGCGCATAAACAAACATGGGTAATAATAACAAGTTTTCCTAATTGGTCAAAAAAAGTTAAACAGTGGCTAATAGACCACAATGTTATAGTTGTGGTGTTAGGTTTCACAGTTGGCAAATACGATTTCGGTAAAACCATAAAAGCACTCTATCAATCAACACTATTTTCAATAATTCCAATACAATTAACGTTAAAAGTAAGCAAAAAAGGCAAATTAACCGTTAATCACCCTAAAAATAAGCGCGGTTTTTTTGTGCATCATCATTTGTAAATGATTATTGTGCAATAGCTAATAGCAACAATATCCCATAATACCTTATATCTACATGAAACCCATAATCAAAATAATTCTAATTGTGAAATAGACCCTGAAAAAAGACAAATAATAATAGAAAACGGAGCTTTTGCGAACTGGACTATAACATTTTATAGTGACAAAACCCCAAACCAGAATCTTTGCTAAGCTCCTAAATGTTAACTAAACTCAAGGAATCATATTTTTTTTCATTTTTCTTTTATCCATTGTTTAGACAACTACGTGTCGAAATAACTAATAAGCAACCGATTTAATTGAAATTTAATAGGCGATGGCTCCCCAAACAACAGAGTTAAATCGAGGTGAAATGAAAATATGACAAATTAACTCCTTCCATGCTTAGAATGTTAGTTTGTTCTCTGGTAGGTCTAGGATTGATATCAAATGGAATTACTTCAATGCAGAACACAAATTTGGTTGAAATGGCTTATGTGCCTTTCGTGGGCGCTTTCGAGGTTGCAATTGGTACGTTTATAATTATGTTCGCATTCTCTCCAAGTTTAGGCAAAACCATAATCAAGTCTGTAACCCACATGTTTAACCGTCGACGGTATTAGCCAAAGACTCAACAACCAAAATCTCAAAATTATTTAATTGAATAGTGGTAACGGCAAGAAATGTTTGATTTTGCCTAAAGGATTCCAAACGGCTTACTTTCAAATCTTTAGCCTAGGTTTGGTGAACTTTTTTTAGCTGTAAGTGCAGCGCAGGGGAGTAGTATTTGAGCTTGTTTTAATTAATGTGCCTTAAATTGAAGAGTAATATTAGGTTTTGCTGTAACGAATAAAAAGAAGTTTACGTGCGCGTTTCGTCCATGCCTTTAGGACAAGAGAAAACCGTTAATTTTGCGGGGGAGACGGTCAGTTATTCATCAATAAGTGACTCAAACAGGGTGGAAATAACGTTAAGGGAT